>CAJUAF010000012.1 GCA_910584365.1 uncultured Muribaculaceae bacterium
GTGGTCTCTCCGGACTGCGATGCTTCGTCACATCATTTTATACCTGAGTAGTTACCTCCATAGACTTGCTATTGTTAATAATTATTAAATATTGCAGATATTTATTGCAGCCAATTAAAATAGGTCTATATTTGCAATATTTACGACACTTCCATGGCAAACAAGAAACATCAACGATTGCCGGGTCTTAATATCCTGCATAACCAATCAAACGGTCATTCTCGAAATTACTCGGTCCGCACAGTGCTTACACTGATATGTGTAGGCTCCGCATTACAAAGTTACGGCATTCCCAGGGAGAATTCCGGGGAAACAGATGCACCTATATTCGAGGAATACCGGATTCCGGGGACAAGCAGAATCCTGAAACTGGAGAGGCTCTGGGAACGGGATCTGTCGGAATTCAGCGGGGATGCCGACGAGAACAACCACAATATGTTTGTGGACGGAGGCATTCTCTACTGCTATCTCGAGCATTACGAAGGAGGGACATCCAGAAGCATCATCCTCCGGCGATTCAATGCTGAAACAGGTGAAATGCTGCCGGAAATAGCGGTACCTTATCCTGTAACCCCAGGTAATAACACCCAGCTGTCCGTACAGGGTGACGGCAACGGCAATCTTATTATCGCCGGAATCCTTCCCAATGCGAATTTAGGGCGGGGCAGACTGCACCTTTCAGCGGGGACATATTCCCATGATGCGGATGGACTCCATGTCGTCGGGCAGCCGATTGCCTATGAGCGGACTACCGGGGAGAACGACGCATCCTATCATTATTATCGCGGAGCCTTTGAGTGGCTGGAGATGACAGAGGAGGCTACCGGCAGCTATCAACTCACTGTAGGGTGCTGGCATCATTATGGAAAATTTCCCGATGACCGGACCCCGTTTTATCCGGGGCGTTTGCTATTCTCATGTTCTCCGGATTGGCCGGAACCGAAAATCACCTATACCCGCTACGCTCCACAGCAAGCATATGGTCTGAACACACGCGACAACATTCTGACCGGAGGTTCCGCGGCGGAAGGGATGCTTTTCTCACAGGTTCTTCCCAACGGTCTGCATCTTGTCCAGGGATTCGGGAAATCCGCTTCGGAAAATACCGCCCATACCCCCCTGATGCTTTACGGAGCGGCAGAAGGAGCCCCGGAGGATTCGCCCCTGGAATTTATCGAAGCTCTGGAGGCGCCCCCGTTTTCGCTGCGGGACGCCCACTGTTTCGGAGCCTTTCCTGTCACCCTGGACTCCGAATCACTGCTTGTGCTGCCGTATCAGTTCTCCCGGACTTCCGGAGCGCGGTTCATGATAGCCCGGTGGAACCAGACTACTTTCTCAAGCCTCGAGGAGTTATGGACTTTCCCGGAAGAAAAGACATTTCCCTGGATAAACAGAATCTACGATTTCCTGCGCCCGAAAGTCGTGGTAGCCGGCAACGGGACGGAGGAGAGACTGCGGAGCATGGTACCCTCCGGTGCCGACATCTACGCCTATATGCCCGGCTCGGGCCTGGGCGCATACCGGCTGTCGCTGCGCGACAACACCACCTCCGGTACCGATGACTGCACTGTACTCCCGGACAATTCCCGGATCCAACTCTCCGTTTCCGGCAAACGCCTGCGAATAATCCCGGAAACATCTGAAGGGAGTCCCTCGGTATTGCCTGTGCGCGTGCTTACGCTCGATGGACGTCTGTGCATCCGGAGCGAAGTCTGCGCCGCCGCCCCGACCGACATCGACCTTTCACAGCTGCCGGCCGGAATCTATATGGCCGTAATCGGCAGTTCCCGCCACAAAATCGTCCTGCGTTGAATCTCCGGTCCTGAGAAAAATGAACTGCACCCCAAAAAGTTGGACAACAAACTTGCGGGATGCAGTTCATTTTGACACACCGACTTACTTTCGATGAGAAATTGGCCCTGGCGTCAATCGCAGAACGAGTTCCGATCAACCTCCGCCCAGGGCGTAATAGAGCTTTATTATGCCTTGGATTTTGTCGAACGTTTCCTGCGTTTCGGTCAACTGCGCCGACAGTAGCGATTGCTGGGCCGTCAGCACCTCGAGATAGCTGCTGCTTTCGCTGTATGTCATCAACAACCGGGTACTTCTGACTGCCTCTTCCAGCGCTTCTATCTGCCGCGTGCTGACCTCCAGCCGCCGGACCGCGTTCTGCCATTGGGACAGGACGTCGTTCACCTCTGATCCCGCTTCCAGGAGTTTTTGCCGGAATGCAATGAGAGCTTCTTCCTGCCGGGCCTCCGCTATTTTCAGGTTGGCTATATTGCGGCCTCGGTTGAATAATGGTTGTACCAGCGACCCGATGGCGTTCAGGAGCCAGTTTCCCGGATTTACGATTGCCGCACCGCTGTTGTTTGTCCAGCCGACTGTCCCGCTTAAAGTCAGGGAAAGGTAAAATGTCGAACGGGCCGCATTTGTCGAGTAGAAAGTCTCCTGCAAGGCATATTCCGCCTGGCCTATGTCGGGCCGGTTTTCAAGCAACCGGAGGGGAACTCCAACCGCCATGTCCTCCGGAAATATCTGTGATTTCAAGTCACTGCGACTGATTGTCCGCGGGGTCCAGCCCAGGAGAACACACAAAGAGTTCTCCTGAGTCTTTATCTGCCGTTCCAGGGAAAGAATTGTGTTTTCTACCTCGAAGCGACTGGCCTTCGCCTGTGCGACAGAAGCCTCGTGCCCCTCGCCGACAGTCTTCCGCACCTCCAGAGTGCGGATAATCTCATCCCACGCTTCAAGAGACTCCCGCGAGATAGCCAACTGCGCATCAAGAGCCAGCAGGTTGTAATAACTGTTGGCGACAGTGGCGACAAGCTGTGTCGAGACCGCCTGACGATAATATCTCTGCTGTTGCAGAGCCGAATATGCTCCGCGCTTCTCATTTGTAATCTTACCGGCAAGATCTATTTCCCAGTCAGCCGACAGACCGAGCGAATAAGTCTTCACCGCCTTTTCGCCGGCATAGCTGCTTATACCCCCCTGAGGATTCAGCGACACTCCGGGAAGATACGCCAGACGGGCAGCCGAAAGAGTAGCCTCAGCCTGTTTGACACGCAGGGCGGCAATCCTTAAAGCGGAATTGTTGACCAACGCCGTGTCAATCAGCGCCCTCAGTCGGGAATCTGTGAAAAATTCATGCCACAGTATCGAAGCTGCGGAAACGGTGTCGGAAACCGCCACATCGGTACCGAACAGACTGTCGGCGCTGACACTATCCGGCCGACTGTATTTCCTGTATGTGGAGCAGCCTGTCAGCAACAGCACTGCGATAGCGATTATAACCTGTTTCATTCTCCTTTTCTCTTTTTCTGGATTCTTATATCCTCCTTCTCGGCCTCTATCTGCAGATCGGGCATCTTTTCCGCTCCGAACTGTACGGGCCTGATTCTCTCCTGCAGCGACTGAAACACAATAAACATCGCCGGGACAAAAAACAGCAGCGCCAAGGCTCCGACAAGCAGACCACCGACGACACCGGAGCCAAGCGAACTGTTGCCGTTGGCACCGGCACCCGATGAAAACATCAGAGGCAACAGACCGAATATCATCGCGAGTACAGTCATCAGAATAGGACGGAAACGCGCTTTCGCCGCTCCGACAGCCGATTGTATAAGTGACATTCCGGCCTTACGTCTGTCAACCGCATAACCGGTGACGAGAATCGCAGTCTTGGCAAGCAGACCGATAAGCATGATCAGACCGGTCTGAAGATAGATATTGTTTTCCAGTCCCATCAGCTTGGCGAACAGAAAGCTGCCCATAAGTCCGAACGGAACCGACAGCAATACGGAGAACGGAACGAGAAAACTATCATACAGGCCACAGAGGATAAGATACACGAACACGAGGCAGAACATGAATATCAGCACCGTGTTGTCCGACGTCTCGCTTTCCTCACGGGAGATTCCGGAAAACTCATAACTGTACCCCTTGGGGAGAACATTGGCGGCTGTCTCGCGGACAGCGTTTATCGCATCGCCGGAACTATAACCAGGAGCGGCCTCACCGTTGATTTCCATCGAGCTGTAAAGATTGAACCGACTGACCGACTCGGGACCGTAGTCCTTGGTAATGGTCACAAAGTTGCTCAGCGGAGCCATCCCTCCGGGGGTGCGGGTCATTATCCTGTCAAGCGATTCCACATCCACACGATAGTCGGGAGATGCCTGAATCATCACTCGGTACAGCTTTGAGAAACGGTTGAAATTCGACACGTATGCGCCACTGTAATACCCCGATAACGTCTCCAGTACGGCATCGGCGGTTATTCCTGCCCTCTCGCATTTAACGGGGTCAACCTCCACGGTGTACTGGGGGAAAGCCACATTGAAAGTAGAATACGCCGACGATATTTCCGGACGCTGCTACAACGCCGAAATCAGACGCTGTCCCACAGAGAACAATGAGTCGGCACGCCCCCCTGCCTGGTCCTGGAGATTTATCTCAAAACCGCTGCTGACTCCATATCCGTCGATCAGTGGCGGAAGGAATGCGAAGATCGTCACATCGGGAATCTCCATGCCGATGGCATTGATTTTATCCACAACGCTCTGAGCATCGCTTCCCTCATCCCTGCGGTCGGCCCAATATGTATCTGACCGATTTGACCGATGCTAAGAAGGAGTATATAAGAGGAACAATTCTGAATGAGAATTGGCGCAGCAAATATGATTTCTTTCTCATGCTTGACGCTATAATATACATAGATGTAAGCGGCTGCCAGTGGCGGTTGCTGCCTGCAGAATATCCCAAGTGGCAGACTGTGTATTACTATTTCCGTCGTTGGGGTGCAATGGATGCGTTTTCGGAAATTGAGGACAGTCTTGTAGAGCAGGTACGGGTCAGGAGAGGCGAATTCCCCCAGCCTACAGTCGGGGCTATCGACAGTGAAAGCTCCCGTGCCGCGTTGCCCCGTTCCCAAAAAGGGATAGACGGCAATAAGAAAGTCAAAGGCGTGAAACGCAATATAATAACTGACAAGGATGGTGATGTTCTGGAGGCATCCACAACTCCGGCGAATATCCATGACTCCAAAACGGCATACGCGCTTGTGGCAATGCTTGTGGCGGCTTTCCCCTGGATAAGGCGCATCTATGCCCGGTTTCTCAGGTATGAGGGATGTAAAAATCAAGTCTCGACGAGATTAATCAGAGGGCAATAGGTAGGTCTGTTTACTTTTTTTGCGTAAATTTGCGGATGGAACGGGCGACAGTTCCGGACGAACCGTTGTATTCCGGCAATAATCACCCGTCCTACGACATTAAACATTGACTACCGATAATTGACCTCAGATGAATCAGAAAGCGAATTTACAGGATTATTTTCTTAACCGCCGTACAATCCGGACATATTCTCAGCAGGAGGTGCCGGAGGAAGTGATTGACCGCCTGCTGCTGCTGGCATCCCATGCACCGACTACGGGGAATATGCAGCTGTACAGCGCCGTCGTTTCCAGAACTCCAGATGAGAAGCAACTTCTCGCGCCTTGTCATTTCAATCAGCCCCAGGTCGAAGGAGCTTCGGTTGTCATAACTTTCTGCGCTGATTTCCACCGTTTTTCCATATGGTGTGAAGAACGGAACGCCGAGCCTTGCTATGACAACCTGCAGTCTTTCATGGCCGCGGCTCTCGACACCATAGCTTTCGCACAGCAGTTCAACACCCTGGCCGAGATGAACGGCCTGGGAGTCTGCTGGCTCGGCACCACTACTTATAATGCCCGTGAGATTGCCGGGATTCTCCGGCTCCCCCGCCTTGTGGTCCCCCTGATTACTTTGACTGTGGGTTACCCGGCCGAAGAAGGAACCGATGTCGGGCGTCTCCCCCTGGACGCCATTGTCCACCGGGGCCATTACAATGATTACACCGGCACGGACATAAACCGTCTGTATGAGGAAAAAGAATCCCGCGAGGATTCCCGGAATTTTGTCATGGAAAATGGAAAAGAAACTCTTGCACAGGTCTTTACGGACATCCGCTACCCACGTGCCAACAATGAACTGTTCTCAGAGAAGTTCATGGACTTTCTGAGTGAATCAGGATTCCTTCCTGAAGAAGGATGACCGCCGGCCAAGACCTCACGCTGCGGCATTCCGGCAATGCCTCTCCCGGTCTCAGGCAATGAACAGTTTTTCGATAGCCGCCACATCCTCCTGGAGCTGCTTCTCGTACGGAAGCCGCTCCTCGATGTTTTTACACCCGTGGATTACGGTCGCATAGTTGCGCGACAGACGCGCACCGATAGCCGTAAGCGACATCTTGGCGTGCTTCTTGGCCATATACATCACCATCTGGCGCGCATCCGAGACTTCGCGTTTGCGCGTCTTGGCGAACAGCAGATCGGGGTCAATCTTGAAATGCGAGGCTACCCCCTGGGTTATCATGTCGAAGTTGACCGACGCCTGTTTCTGAAGTTTGACCACATTGTTCATCACGTGCCGCGCCAGGTCTACGGTGACCTCCCGGTTAAGCACCGTGGCATGGGCCAGCAGGGAGACGACTACCCCTTCCAGCTCGCGCACCGAATTCGTAACGTTCTCGGCGATGAAGTCCATCACCTCGGGCGACAGCGACAGGCCGTCCTGCTCCGATTTGAGCTGCAACACCATCCGCCGCAAAGCGAAGTCGGGTTTCTCCAGCTCTACGGTCATACCCCACTTGAACCGGGAAATCAGGCGGGCAGTCATCCCCTTGAGCTGCGTGGGACAGCAGTCGCTCGACAGAATTATCTGTTTCTGATTCTGGTGGAGATGGTTGAAGATATGGAAGAAGGTGTTCTGAGTCTTGTCCTTATCCACCAGGTCCTGGATATCATCGATAATCAGGGTATCGATACTCTGATAGAAGCTGATGAATTCATTGATTTTCCCGTTACGGGCGGCCACGGTAAACTGGCTCTCGAAAAGGCGCGCGCTAACATATAATATACGTGCCAGCGGATTATGCTCCTTGATTTTGATTCCGATAGCCTGGATAAGATGCGTCTTCCCTACCCCCGTCGGTCCGAAGACAAACAGCGGGTTGAACGTCTTGAGCTTGGGGTCATTGGCGATAGCCTCGCCGATAGCCCTGGCTATTTTATTGGATGTGGAACTGCAGTAGTTCTCGAAAGTGTAGCGGGGATTCAGCTGGGAATCAACCGTGGCTACCACAGGGGGCTGGAAAAGACCTCCGCCCTGATGACGCAGAGCCGGAGAAGACGTCATACCACCCTCGGTGATTGCTGTTTCGGGGTGGTTGCTGATCTGATTGAACTTATAATAGAGTTTCACCCCTTCGCCATAGACGCGGCGAAGAGTTGGCACGAGAATCGAGAGGTAGTTCTTCTCGATGAACTCGACGCAAAACGGAGACGGGACAGCCAGCGTCAGCTTGCCGTCTTCAAAACCCAGCGAGGCAATCGGCTCAAACCAGGCGCTGAACTGCTCTACCGAGAGATTGTCGCGGAGAATAGCGCGACAGTCCTCCCAGAGCTGTACATGGGACTTTTGCATTGTGAGACTCTGTAGTTATGCGGTTATCTTTTCCATTGCAAAATTGCGATTTATTTTTCAAAAAAACAACCTGTTTTTATTTTGGAAAATTCAACTGAATTACAACACAACTGTCTGTCAGCATATTAGCCACTTATTTAAAGAAGTACATCAACCAATTGTCACAATCAACTGTGTTTATGACTGTTAACAAAGATGTAACACCGCGCGTCCATCTCCCCGACTCCCGCTAAACTCCAAGAAACTATATCATTAAACCAACTCGGGGAGCGGCAACAAAAAAAGTTGTTATTCGGAATCAATCCGGATAACAACTTTCCGTCGAAAATCTTTCGTAATCCCTCTTATTCGGGGGCATTTGCATCGCGGAGTTTCATCGGTTCCAGTTTGAAAAGCACCTTGCCGTCAGCATCACATAGAACTACACTATTACCTTCCGAGCGACGGGCTGTCTCCACTCCCTCCAGGGCCAGCAGAAACTCCGTCTCCCTCGAATCCGGCGCGCAGGCCATACGCGTGGTGGCAAGCTTGAGTATCTGGAGGGAATTGACCTTGTCGGGGTCGATGAACATCTCGCCATTGAAGATATTGCATCCCGTCGTACCGTGAATTTTCAGGTCCGTGGTGTCGAAAGTCATCGTGGCGTCCTCCTCTTCCTGAAGGGGAGTTCCGTTAAGCGCCGTGACCTTCCAGGCACCGTTAAGAAAATCCATATTATGACGGCGCAACACAAGGATTATCCTCCCCGAGTTATCCTTCATATCCAGGAAAGTCAACGGCCCCTGCTGACGCACGGAGAACGACCTGACATCATTCAGCGCGAGATTGATCAGATACTGGAACTGGTCATCCTGACACATCTTCAGGGTCGAAATCACATCCGTCATCCGTATCCTGCCTTCCGGTTCCAGAACAAGATTTCCGTTGATATAATTACATCCGTTATTTCCGTAGAAACGCTTCTGCGACAGATCGAAAGTGACGTAAGGGCGTTCCTCCCCCTTGACCAGGTTCTCGCGGACAGAATAGATTGTCCACTCGCCGTTGATGGAAAAGTCAGCCGGCACAGCGCCCTGAGGATTCTTCTGCGCCGTAACTGCCGCTGCGGTACCCCCTCCGGCGGAGTGGTCATGGGCCCCATCGCCGCACACCAACGTAGATCCTACGCTCTGGCGGTCATCGACAGCAACTGTCTGCTGGTCGTTCTTTCCTTTTTTCTTCGGTTTCTCCGCTTTTCCCTCGGTTTTCGATTTTCCGGGAGGAGTCAGCACCTTGTCGCTGCCGCTGTAAGTACCCACAACCACCTTGCGCCCGTCGGCAAGAGTAACGACTTTACTGTCCGTACCTGCCCCCGTGGCGCTTTTCTTCATGGAGCTGCATCCGGTCATCCCGAGCGCTACCAAAGCGGCCAGCGCCGCATATTTAAAACTGCCTTTCATTATCATTCTGCAATAATTATCTAATTGACAAACAATTATAAGCATCCTGCCGATGCTCTTGAAAAACCGGTCTGCAAAACTAACAATTTTTTAGATAATTTAGATGGCACGTTATTCATATTTTTAGTATTTTTGCAGAAATTTAGCCTGTAATCCTGCTATCATCTGATAAACGACAATGAATTTTACGCCCTTTAAACGCATCAATCGCAGTCGTAAGATATTAACGTTAGCCTTCTGTGCTGTGACAGCCTTTCTTATACCCGCGCGACAAGCGGTCGCTGCCACCCCCCTTCCCCTTGGCGCAGACGTCGGCTGGCTGACCCAGCTGGAAGCCGAGGGTGAGAAATTCTACGATTCGGACGGCAAGGAGACCGAATGTATGCGCCTTCTCCGCGACGAATGTGGCGTCAACGCCATCCGTCTGCGGGTATGGGTGGATCCCGAGGGAGGATGGAACGGCAAGGAGGACGTCCTGCAGAAGTCGCGCCGGGCTCAGGCTCTCGGCCTCCCGCTGATGATAGACTTCCATTTCTCTGACTCCTGGGCCGATCCCGGCCAGCAAAGGATGCCCCGCGCATGGGTAGGCATGAGTTTGGAGTCCCTCCGGCAGGCTGTAGCAACCCATGTGACCGACGTGCTTTCCGCTCTGAAAGCCGAGAACATCGATGTCCGCTGGGTACAGGTAGGCAACGAAGTCACCAACGGCATGATGCTCCCCGAAGGTGCCCTTGTCGCGCAGGACGCCCATCATTTTCCGGAACTGTTCAAGGCCGGATACGATGCCTCGAAAAAGATATACCCCGATGCTCCGGTAATCCTCCATATCGACCGGGGCAACAATGCCGACCTCTACACCTGGTTCTTCGACCTCATGAAGAAAAACGGGGTGGAATACGACATGATCGGGATGTCCTTCTACCCCTGGCCTTACGACCAGTGGAAATCCCAGACCTCCGACCTCATATCGAACATCGCCCGCGTCAGGGAGCGTTACGGGAAACCGGTGATGATATGCGAAATCGGACTCCAGTATGACATGGCAGACGAGTGCGCGGAAATGCTGACACGCCTGCTTGACGAATACAAGCGCTCGAAACCTTTCGAGGGTATCTTCTATTGGGAACCTGAAGCCCCAGCTGGCTATAACGGAGGCTACGACAAAAGCTGCTTCAAGGAGGGACGCCCCACCCGCGCGCTGACTCCCTTCAGGGATTTCAGCGCCAAATAACTCTGACCACTAACCCTTTTTACCTATTAAAATATCATGCAAAAAAAAATCAGCTCCATCTTCAAGGAGAAATTCGGCAAGGAAGGCACTCTCTATGCCTCCGCCGGACGTATCAACCTTATCGGCGAACACACCGACTATAACGGCGGCTTCGTGTTCCCCGGCGCCATCGATAAAGTAATCATGGCCGAAATCGCCCCCAACGGCACCGATACCGTCCGCGTCTTCTCCATCGACATCAACGAATACGCCGAATTCGGTCTCCGCGAAGAGGATGCTCCCACCCAGCAGTGGGCCCGCTATATCTTCGGAATCTGCCGCGAAATCATCAAGCGTGGCGGTAAAGTCGAGGGCTTCGACGCCGTCTTCGCAGGCAATGTGCCCCTCGGAGCCGGTCTTTCCTCCTCGGCCGCTCTCGAAAGCTGCTTCGCGTTCGCCATGAACGATATGTTCAACGGCAACACCATCGACAAGTTCGAGCTTGCCCGTATCGGTCAGTCCACCGAACATAACTACTGCGGCGTAAACTGCGGCATAATGGACCAGTTCGCCTCCGTCTTCGGTAAGAAAGACCACCTGATGCGTCTCGACTGCCGCTCCATGGAATTCGAATATTTCCCCTTCAAGGCCGACGGTTACCAGCTGGTGCTTCTCGACTCGAAAGTAAAACACGCCCTGGTCGACTCCCCCTATAACAAGCGCCGTCAGAGCTGCGAGCGCGTAGCAAAGACGCTGGGCGTAGAGACCCTCCGCGACGCCGATATGGATAAACTTAACGCTGTCCGCAGTGACATCACCGCCGAAGACTATTTCCGCGCCAAATACGTCATCGAGGAAAAAGACCGCGTACTGGCTGTCTGCGACGCTCTCAACAAGGGGGACCTCGAGACTGTCGGCAAGAAAATGTACGAGACCCATGACGGTCTTTCAAAAGACTACGAAGTCAGCTGCGAGGAACTCGACTACCTCAACGATATAGCCCGCCAGTGCGGAGTCACCGGCTCCCGTATCATGGGTGGCGGCTTCGGCGGCTGCACCATAAACCTTGTCAAGGATGACCTCTACGACAACTTCATCGCCACGGCCAAGAAAGAATTCAAGGCCCGCTACGGCCACGAACCCGTCGTAATCCCCGTCATCATCTCCGACGGAGCGCGCAAAATCTCCGAATAATCCGCCCTTTCTCTTCCCGGGGACGCTCTCCCCGGGAAGCTCCTCTCTCCCCTCTCTTTCTCTTCGTCTCTCTGTCCGTCATTTACGGCGCTTTCATGCGCCCCTGGAATATACATCAATCGATTAAAATATAATGAAACCTACACTCTTTGTTCTCGCTGCCGGTATGGGCAGCCGCTACGGAGGTCTCAAACAGCTCGATCCCCTCGGCCCCAACGGTGAAACCATCATGGACTATTCCATCTACGACGCTCTTCAGGCCGGATTCGGCAAGGTTGTCTTCGTAATCCGCAAAGACTTCGAGAAAGATTTCCGCGAGAAAATTCTCTCCAAATATGAAGGCCACATCCCCGTGGAAGTTGTCTTCCAGGCTACCGACAAATTGCCCGAAGGATATACTTGCCCGGCAGACCGCACCAAACCCTGGGGCACCAACCACGCCGTCCTGATGGGCAAGGACGCCATCAGCGAGCCTTTCGCCGTAATCAACGCCGACGACTTCTACGGACGCGACGCTTTCGAGGTAATGGCCCGTGAACTCGCCCGTCCCCGCGACCGCAAGGGGGATTACTGCATGGTAGGCTTCCGCGTAGGCAACACCATGACCGAGAACGGCTCCGTAGCCCGCGGCGTATGCGCCACCAAGGACGGCAACCTGACAGACGTTGTCGAGCGTACCGCCATCTCCTACGCTCCCGACGGACGCATCGTCTTCACCGACGAGAACGGCGTTGAGCAGACTCTCGACCCGATGACTCCCGTGTCGATGAACCTGTGGGGCTTCACTCCCGACTACTTCGACTTCTCGGAGCGCGAATTCCGCAAATTCCTCGACAAAGACCTCAATACACCCAAAGCCGAGTTTTTCATCCCCCTCTGCATCGACACGCTGATAAAGAACGGCGAGGCTACCGTCAAGGTTCTTGACACGGATTCCCGCTGGTTCGGCGTCACATACGCAGCCGACCGTCCCGGCGTTGTCGCCAAGTTCGCCGAACTCCACAAAGACGGCACCTATCCCGAAAAACTTTTCTAAACACAATGAAATCTACAATTCTTGTTACCGGCGGCACCGGCTACATCGGTTCCCATACCGTTGTCGAACTCCAGAATGCCGGCTATCCGGTAGTTATCATAGACAATCTCTCCAACTCCAACCGCGAGGTTCTCGACGGCATCGAACGCATCACCGGAATCCGTCCCGAATTCGTCGAGGCTGACTGCACCGACCTGACCGCCCTGAAGATTCTCTTCGACACCTATCCCGGCATCAAGGGAATCATCAACTTCGCGGCCTCCAAAGCTGTCGGCGAGTCCATGCAGAAACCCCTGCTCTACTATCGCAACAACCTCAACACCCTGATGAACCTGCTTGACATGATGGGTAAATATGACGTCAAGGGAATCGTCTTCTCCTCTTCCTGCACCGTCTACGGCGAGCCGGACGTGAATCCCGTCACCGAGCAGTCTCCCATCAAGAAAGCCACTTCCCCCTACGGCAACACCAAGCAGATCTCCGAGGAAATCATCACAGACGTGATCAACTCCGGCGCTCCGTTCAAGAGTGTCCTCCTCCGTTACTTCAACCCCGTGGGCGCTCATCCCTCGTCGGAAATCGGCGAACTGCCCAACGGCGTTCCCCAGAACCTGGTCCCCTTCCTGACCCAGACTGCCATGGGAATCCGCAAGGAACTCAGCGTATTCGGCGATGACTACAACACTCCCGACGGTTCCTGCATCCGCGACTATATCGACGTTGTAGATTTGGCCAAGGCTCATGTAATCGCCGTAGAACGTATGCTCGAGGACAAGTCCGAAGAGAAAATCGAGATTTTCAACCTCGGCACCGGCAACGGAATGAGTGTCCTCGGTCTTATCAACGCCTTTGAAAAGGCAACCGGCGTCAAGGTACCCCACAAGATCGCCCCCCGCCGCGCCGGCGATATCGAAAAGGTTTGGGCCAATCCCGAGTATGCCAACAAGGTACTCGGCTGGGTGGCCGACACCCCCATCGAGGATACCATGCGCAATGCCTGGGCATGGCAGTGCAAACTCCGCGAACGCGGCATCATGTAATATCCATAACCCCTCACTAACGGATATGGCGGAAGGCATCCTGTAATGCTTTCCGCCATATTCTGCAATCTTCTTAGCCATGAATTTCAAACGTTCCCTGCTGACAGTCATCGCCGCTGCCGTGGCCATGACGTTCCTTAATGCCTCCGTCCGCGATGAGATTCGCGCCACTCCCGAAAAAGCCGGAGGAGTCTATTACGCCTATCCCGGTCCGGCCGATACTCTCGCGCAGGCTCCCGCCGGATATGCGCCGTTCTATATCTCCCATTACGGACGCCATGGCTCGCGCTACCTGATTTCCGACGGAGACTACACGCGGGTAATCCGCCGGTTTGAATCGGCTGATTCAGCCGGGTGTCTGACCGCACTCGGGAAAGAGGTTCTGAGGAAACTCAGGAACATATGGACCGAGGCTGAGGGGCGCGGCGGCGAGCTGACGCCGCTCGGGGCCCGACAGCATAGAGGTATCGCAAGAAGGATGTACACCTCGTGGCCCGCTGTCTTCACCGATTCGGCGAAGATCACAGCCGCATCCACACAAGTGATGCGCTGCGCCCACTCGATGATGGCTTTCTGCGAAGGCCTGAAAGAGGAAAATCCCCGCCTGGAAATCCCGAAGGAATCCTCGGCGAGGAATATGTCGTATCTCTGCTGGTGGACACCGGAAGCTGCTGAATGGAATTCCGACAGGGGTCCGTGGAAAAGCCTTTATGATGATTTCGAACGGAAGGGAATCCGTCCGGAACGTCTGTATGCGTCGTTGTTCACGTGTCCGGCTGCCACCGACAGTGAGGAGGCATACCGCGCGGAGGCCGACCTGATGTGGGGACTATACTGGATCGCGGTGGATATGCAGAATATGGAGACCCGCGAAAACTTCTTCGACCTGTTCACTCCCGACGAACTCTTCTCCGTCTGGGAAATCAACAACCTCTCTTTCTATATCCACAACGCTTCCTTCCCGATGTCAGGAGGACTGATAACAGCCAACGCCCGCAACCTGCTGGAGAATATTGTCCGCACGGCCGACGAGTATATCGCCTCAGGTAGCAACGGCGCCACCCTCCGCTTCGGTCATGACGGCAACATTACCCCCCTGGCCGCTCTTATGGCATTCGACGGCTTTTGCGGGGAGGAAGCCGATCCCGCGAAAGTCTGCGAAGTCTGGACCAATTTCCGGGTGACCCCGATGGCCTCAAATATGCAGGCTGTCTTTTTCAGGCCCGGGAACAGTTCCCCCGGTGACTCCCTCTCCGCGGATGACGTGCTTGTAAAATTCATGATGAACGAACATGACGTTCTTCTCCCCATAGAATCGGAAGCGGCGCCGTTTTACCGCTGGGCCGACGCACGCCGTTTCTTCATCTCCAGAATTGAAAGGGCCGACAGCATCATTTCCTCGGCCCGCAACTCCACAGCCAGATAATAATAGTTTACGAATCATGGAATCCCCCATCGGCGTTTTCGACTCAGGATACGGCGGACTTACCATCCTCCGGGAAATCCGCAAATTCCTTCCGCAGTATGATTATCTGTATCTGGGCGACAACGCCCGCGCCCCGTATGGGACACGCTCTTTCGATATCGTCTACCGTTTCACCCTCCAGGCCGTAGAGGAACTTTTCAGCCGCGGATGTCGCCTGGTCATCCTTGCCTGCAATACGGCCTCAGCGAAAGCCCTGCGGACGATCCAGCAGAACGACCTTCCGCGTATCGACCCGTCGCGCCGGGTGCTGGGAGTGATACGCCCTACCGTCGAGGCCCTCGGACATCTGACCCGCTCAGGGCACGTAGGCCTGTTCGGCACCCCCGGGACTGTCCGCAGTCAGTCCTATACAATGGAAGTTGCAAAGCTGTTTCCGGGGATGAAGATTACCGGTCACAGCTGTCCTATGTGGGTGCCGCTCGTGGAAAACAATGAGGCCGACAAACCGGGAGCCGACTACTTCGTAGACAAGGATTCCAACGCCCTGATGGAAGCTGATTCCGAAATAGATACGGTGATTCTCGGCTGTACCCACTATCCGCTACTTTATCCGAAAATCCGCAAAGCCCTCCCCTCTCATGTCACAATGATATCCCAGGGAGAAATCGTAGCCGCGTCCCTGGCCGATTATCTGCGGCGTCATCCCGAAATGGAGCGTACACTTTCCCGTACTTCGGCAATCGAGTATCTTACGACCGAACGCGCCGATTCATTTTCCCGCATGGCCTCTATCTTCCTCCACACCCCCGTCTGCGCCACTCAGATTACCCTTTCCTGAATCCGGAGAATTACCCCAGGCTGCCTCGCAGCCGAATCCACCCGTAGCCCGAAATGAACCTTTTCGTAAAATGACTGTTTAATCTTCTGAAAGAAATTCTTACAGTTTATGAAAAAGTTATACTTATCAGTTCTGGCAGTGGCAGCACTCGCACTGACTTCCTGCGGTTCGAAAAACGCAGAGAAAAAAGCTGAGGATGAAGGAGTTGCCTTAAAGGCCAAAATCGAGAATTGCTCCGATTCTGACAGTCTTAAAATCTATGTCCGTCAGGCCAATGAATATGCAGCCAGACTGGTCAAGGAAGGTAAATTCTCTGCCGCGAAGGCTTATCTCGACGATGTCGCCCCCGTTATTCAGGCTAAGGACTCTACCGCCGCCACGGTTCTTGACCGCCTGGAGGCAACCGCCGACAGTACGCTGAACGTGGCTGCGGAAAAAGCGGACTCTCTGAAAGACAAAGCCACCGACGCCGCCAAAGCCAAAGTAGAGGAAGGTAAAGAGAAAGCTGCCGATGCCGCAAATGACGTCAAGGCAAAGGCCGGCGATGCTGTCTCAGCCGCAAAAGACAAGGCTAATGACGTTGTCGGTTCAGCCACGGACAAAGTGAAGGACGCTCTCGGCAAATAAAAGCGAATTCTGATATCCGCGAACAAACCGTACCCCTCCGTTGACTATTATCGTCAACGGAGGGGTACGGTTTGTTTATCAGCATCCGACGGACAGTTTCTGTCAGTGGGGCTGTCCTTCCCCAAGGAGTCGTTTACTTGAAATAGTATGCCACGCGGATGGACCAGTAGCGGTTGCGGGCCGACATATTGTCGAGCTTAACAGCTTTTGTCGCGTAAGTCATACCCCAGGTATAGGAACCCGACACCTGCCATTTCTTGAAAATCTCCACTCCGACGCCGGCACGCAGACCGATGGAACCGAAAGGATATTCCATTGCCTTGCATCCGGAATGGGCTATATTGAAATTAAACACCGGACCGCCGAAAACCATCGGAGCAAGATAATCCTCGAAGCCGTTCATGCGGGTCCATTTGAATTTCAGGTTGAGCGGAATTTCGAGCGTATGGAGAAATATGTTCTCGTTGCCGTAACCGTCCACAGCCCATATCTTGCGGCTTCCGAGGTCACATTTGGCCCCGAGCATGGCATAATAGGCGGCAACGTCAATGCCCAGACCGATACCCGGGAACATCAGTTCCCCCTGCACGCCAAGCTGAGGTCCGGCGATTCCGCTGACCTTGAACAGATCCTGCTTGAAATCCAGTGTGGAGATACCGGCTCCGGCCGTCACCGCATAGCGGAATTCGGCTTTCGTCTGCGCGGTTCCGAATAACAGCAGAACCAGCGGCAGAACAATATATTTCAGAATCGTTTTCATTTCAGGATTACTTTAAGAATTTCAGCCGCATCGGCGTCAACAAGGGTCTGCTCGCCGGTAGTCATGTTCTTGAGATTTACTTTCCTTTCGGCAAGCTCTGTCTCCCCGATAATGGCGACAAACGGAATTTTCGAAGCGTCGGCATATCCCATCTGTTTTTTCATCTTCACTGTATCGGGGTAAACCTCGGCGGCGGTTCCGGCGGCACGCAGTTCCTTGGCTAGTCTGAGGGAAGCGGCGGCTTCCGCATTGCCGAAATTGGCGAAGAGTACAGTAGTCGACGTCGCGCGGGCCTCCTGGGGGAAAAGGTCCAGAGCAAGCAGCACGTCATATATACGGTCGGCGCCGAACGATACCCCCACACCGGAGAGACCGGGCATACCGAAGACTCCCGTAAGGTTGTCGTAGCGGCCGCCGCCGGAGATGGAACCGATCTGAACGTCGGCTGCCTTAACCTCGATGATGGTGCCTGTATAGTAATTTAAACCGCGGGCGAGGGAGACATCCAGGTCGAGTTCGGCAGTCAGCCCCAGGGAGGTGACGCCATTTATTACCGTCTGAAGTTCCCTTACACCGAGGGAGCCGGTCTCGGAGGGCGCCAGCAGTTCAGCCAACGCTGCAAGCCGCTGGTCGAGCGAGCCGGAAATGGCAAGAATCGGCTGCAGACGATCCACAGCCTCCTGCGACAGACCGCGCTCTATAAGCTCGGCGTTGACATTGTCGAGACCGATTTTGTCGAGTTTGTCGATAGCCGTGGTTATGTCGATGATCTTGTCGGGGAATCCGATAAGCTCGGCGATTCCGGCAAGCACCTTGCGGTTGTTCAGTTTGAGGATAATGCGGATATTCAGGCGGCGGAACACCTCGTCCACCATCTGAAGCAGCTCTATCTCATTAATGAGCGAATCCGAGCCCACCACGTCGGCGTCACACTGGTAGAACTCCCGGTAACGACCTTTCTGCGGACGGTCGGCGCGCCATACCGGCTGGATCTGATACCGCTTGAAGGGCATCTGAAGCTCATTGCGGTGCTGGACCACGTAGCGGGCGAAAGGAACCGTCAGATCATAACGCAGCCCTTTCTCGCAAAGCCGGGATGTCAAGCGGGGATAATGCTCCCCGTCAAGCAGCTCAGGCTCAACCCCTTTGAGGAATTCGCCGGAGTTGAGAATCTTGAACAGAAGTTTGTCCCCCTCTTCGCCATATTTGCCCATCAGCGTGGAAAGATTCTCCATAGCGGGAGTTTCCACGGGGTTATAGCCGTAGAGACGGAAAACGGTGCGTATCGTATCGAAAATATAATTGCGGCGCGCCATTTCCACCGGAGAAAAGTCGCGGGTGCCTTTGGGAATCGAGGGCTTCATATTCGGATTCTTGTAAGAAAAAGTGATTATGTACTGTTATCAGGCCTTGTTGGCGCGTTTGCGCTCGAGTTCATCAAGGATAATCTTACGCAGACGCAGATGGTTGGGGGTTACCTCCACATATTCGTCCTCCTTGATATATTCCAGGGCCTCTTCAAGGCTGAAGACCACGGGGGGCACAATCTTGGCTTTGTCGTCGGCGCCGGATGCGCGCATATTAGTGAGCTTCTTGGACTTGGTGACGTTGATTACGATGTCCTTGTCTTTGGCGCTCTCGCCTACAACCTGGCCTGCGTAGACCTCCTCCTGAGGGAAGATGAAGAAGCGTCCGCGGTCCTGAAGCTTGTCGATGGCGTAGGCGTAAGCCGTGCCGGCTTCCATGGCGATGAGCGAGCCGTTCGTCCGGCGTTCGATTTCCCCTTTCCAGGGCTGGTATTCCAGAAAGCGGTGCGCCATTATGGCCTCCCCGGCCGAACCGGTCAGGACATTGTTGCGCAGACCGATGATGCCGCGCGAAGGTATCTGGAATTCCATATGGACGCGGTCGTTCTGGGACTGCATCGACACGAGGTCTCCCTTGCGGCGCGTAACCATATCGATCATCTTCGAGGCGTATTCCTCCGTGACATTGATTGTCAGCATCTCGACAGGCTCGCATTTCCGGCCGTCGATCTCCTTGATGATTACCTGAGGCTGGCCTACCTGGAGTTCATATCCCTCGCGGCGCATCGTCTCGATAAGCACCGACAGATGAAGAACGCCGCGGCCGAAGACAGTCCACTTGTCTTCGTGGTCGGCTTTGGTAACCCTAAGGGCGAGATTCTTGTCAAGCTCCCTCATCAGGCGCTCATGGATATGGCGCGAAGTGACAAATTTACCGTCCTTGCCGAAGAAGGGAGAATCGTTGATAGTGAACGTCATCGACATTGTCGGCTCGTCGATGGCGATGCGGGGAAGAGCCTCCGGTTTGTCGGGGAGCGTCACGGTATCGCCGATTTCAAAGCCTTCCAGACCGACAAGCGCACAGATGTCACCCGAGGAAACTTCGCTGACACGCTTGCGCCCCATCCCCTCGAAAGTATGCAGTTCCTTGATTTTCTGTTTGCTGACGGTTCCGTCGCGACGGCAGAGACCTATTTCCATCCCTTCGCGGAGAGTGCCGCGGTGAACACGCCCCACGGCGATACGTCCCACATAGCTGGAATAATCCAGCGATGTGATGAGCATCTGGGGATCTCCCTCCAGAGTCTTGGGGGCGGGGATATACTTGATGATGGCATCAAGCAGCGGGACGATGTTGTCGGTTGGTTTCTGCCAGTCAGTACTCATCCAGCCGTTCTTGGCCGAGCCGTAGATGGTCGGGAAGTCCAGCTGGTCTTCGGTCGCATCGAGATTGAACATCAGATCGAACACCATCTCCTGAACCTCATCCGGGCGGCAGTTGGGTTTATCGACCTTGTTGATGACCACTACCGGTTTGAGTCCCATCTGAATAGCTTTCTGGAGTACGAAACGGGTCTGGGGCATCGGGCCTTCAAAGGCGTCAACCAGCAGCAGACATCCGTCGGCCATATTAAGCACACGCTCGACCTCGCCGCCGAAGTCGGCGTGTCCCGGAGTGTCTATAATGTTGATTTTCGTATCCTTATAGTTGATGGAAACATTTTTGGAGAGGATTGTTATGCCTCTTTCCCGTTCCAGATCGTTGTTGTCGAGAATCAGTTCTCCGGCATTCTGGTTCTCGCGAAAGAGATGTCCGGCAAGGAGCATTTTGTCGACCAGCGTGGTTTTACCGTGGTCCACGTGGGCGATGATTGCGATGTTGCGAATGTTCTGCATACAGTGTCAATTCATTTTCAGGCAGCAAAGTTACAAAAAAATCCTGTAACCCTCCCCTATTTTTTGAAAAAACCTCCGGATACACCCTGTTTCGGGCATCCGGAGGTTTGGCTGACGAGTATGTGTTAGTGTATGATGGTCTGTCAGTTACTTTTTAAGGACGATATCGATGCGCCCCTGGGGATAGTCCGGATCATTCTTGACCACGGTCATAGACTCGATTGCCGATGCATCAATATCCTTGAGATTCCCGGAAAACCGCTCTCCGTTGACGAAATACACCGCTTCGATAGGCTTTGATTCTCCGTTGGCGGGCGCCGATACAACTACAATTGTTCCGTCGGAAAGCTCCCCTACGGCCGGAGGCACATCTTTGCTCCCCGCCGGCAGACTACCGCCGGCCGGAATCGCAAACGATACCGGAAGGGCGTAGCCACAGTTGACCGGCTTTCCGTCTACTGTACCGGGGGTCCAACGGGGCATCGACTTGACAACCCGGACCGCTTCCTGATCCAGTTCGGGCGATACGCTTTTTATTACCTTTACATCGCCGATGGAACCGTCGGCAAACACCGTGAACCGAAGCACCACTCTGCCCTGCACATTGTTCTTGAGGGCATTTTCCGGATAATGGATATTGCTGGCAAGGAACTGCATCATGGCTCTAATACCGCCGGGGAACTCTGGCCTTACCTCCGGAGCAACAACAGACTTCTCGGGGGCGTCATCAGCTTGTCCGGATGAAGTTTTTTGCGTAACTTTGCCGTCGGAAGCGAAAGCCGAGGCTGTCACCGAGGAGGAGGAGACCGATTCAGAATCCGCCACGGTTCCTGCCGCCGCTGCGGACTCGGCCTGAACCGGATAAAACACAAGGACCGAATTGGCCTTACCGATCATGGAGGCTATCGCCGGAATCTGGGCCAGTCCCAGGGCAGCAGCCAACGCAGGCACGAGCGCGAGAGCGCGCAGACGCTGCCTGAACGAACTTTTTTGATTGTACATCATGGCTATACGTTTTTTAAGTTTGCTGTGATTGAGGCTGTTGGCGAGCGACTGGAAACGAACGCCGGCAGCCTTTTCCACTAATAGATATTGATAGTCCTTTATATCGAATCCTTCTTCTATCACCCGGGCATCAGCCTCATATTCATGCACGTCACGAAGTTCCGACAGCAACAGCCATGCGGCAGGATTATACCATTGCAGGCAGACGACGGCCCGGGCAATAAGCAGATCCACCCAATGATGATGGCGGATATGGGCGAGTTCGTGGGAGACAATCATCCGGCTGTTGTTCTCATAATCGCCGCGCGACATGACTACTTTCTGCATGAAGCTGAAAGGAGCTACCCCGTTATCCTCCACAATGACAAGCGTGTAGTCCTCTCTGTCGAATCTCTCGCCCCGGCGGATTACCCGGAGAATCCTCCGGTTGTCCCTGACCCACTTGCCGAGCATCAGCATGACACCCAGCACCAGACCATACTTGGAATACTCCCTGAAGGCGATCCACAGTCTCAATGCAGACCATGACGGCGGTTTTCTCTGCTGACTGAAATACCCTATCTCAGGGATGGGATCCTCTATCTCCACTGTGGCCGAAACCGGCGCCGACCTACTGAACACAGACAACACCGGAAGGGCCATAAGGCTGACCGCTATAATTCCAAGCAACAGTGTGCGGTTAAGGCGAGCCTGGCATTGTCCGGCAAGCAGAACCTTATATATCACCATCAGCACCGCCAGGAAAAGCGACGACACCAGCGAAAAAGCTATCAGGTATTCAAACATAGCCGTATCTCCTTTAATTATTGTTATCCCTGTCCTCCGATTTGCGGTCGATCATCTCAATAAGATCCCGCAGTTCATCGACCGAAATTTTCTCCTCCTCGACCAGCGCCGAAATTGCCGACCGATAGGAGTTGTTGAAATAATTCTTCACCACTTCCGCCAGCGTCCTGCGCCGGAAATCTTCTATCCGGGCAACCGCATAATAGCGATATCCTCCCGGATGTTCTTCGTGGGCGACATGACCTTTCTGTTCGAGAATCCTGACTGTGGTGGAGACTGTGTTGAAGTGAGGTTTGGGTTCCGGATAACCCTCCAGCATTTCCCTGACAGTCAAGGCGCCCCGCTGCCAGAGCATCTGCATGATTTCCGTTTCCTTATCGGTGAGTTTCTTTGCCTTCATTAATAACTAAAGTTTTAGTTCATACCGCAAAGATATGAACTAAAACTTTAGTTTGCAAATTTTCGGCAAACTTTTTTCCAAAAAAATTCATTCGCGGGGAGTCACCCCGTCGATTGCCAGGATCCTACCGGAAATCTCAGGGAAAATATCCGCCCGCATTGACAGGGTCATCGAGCAGGAATTGTCGAAAGTCTGACCGAGGACTTCCACATCGGCCGACTTGACAATCCTCATCACGTCGTTCATGGCCAGATAAGGAAACGTGAACTCCAGCAGTTCCTTACGGTGACATTCCACAATTTCACCGGCTTCGATTGCCATACGGGCCGCCTCGCGGTACGCAGCTATCAGTCCGGGCGTGCCGAGCTTGATTCCCCCGAAATATCTGACTACAATAATGATTATGTCAGTAAGATTATAGGAATTGATTTGCCCTAAAATCGGCTTGCCGGCCGTTCCGGACGGTTCGCCGTTATCAGTCGACAGAAAATCCAGGCGTTCGGCCCCGAGCATAAATGCCCAGCAGACGTGGCGCGCGTCGAAATACTCTTTAGATATGCGCCGGACTTCTTCGCGGGCCTGCTCCCGCGTACTGACCGGAAAAGCAAAACTCAGAAAGCGGCTCCGTTTCTCGGTAAAAACGGCTTCCGAGGGGGCGGCGAGGGTATAGTAGGTGTCCATACGCGAAAAAATTGTCAGAGCTGATTTTCAGGGAGGGACGCCCTCTCGAAAGCGTCTATCATCGAACCGGGAGTGGCATTGAGAATCCTTACTCCCCGGCTGTCGGCATAGCGTCTGATTCTGTGGTAGGAGCGGAACGCTATCATCATGCTTTCCAACACTTCATGGAGAGGATGGCGCACATACTCTTCCCTGACCCGCTTTATTTCCTTCTCATCCTCCTTATAGAAATGAGGCTGAATGGAAACGACCTCGTTGCGATCGTTGACACTTAAAGTTTTCAGCCAGGAATGATCGGCGCCGAGCAGATAAATTTCCTTGTAGCCGAGCCAGATGCCGAGCATTATCGAAGGGATCAGCACGTTGCGCGGCCGCGGCATCCCGAGAGCCTTTCCGAAAGCCGCGTCCTCCAGCCATCCGAATCCTTCCACGGCATTGAAACTGAACATACCGACAGCCAGGTTCGGATTCGTAAACAGCGTCCTCTGGAACCTCGCCGTCGACGGGATATACAATGTCATCTGAAAGTCCGCTGCATTGAGATTACCGATCAGGCGCGACACATTGGGGTCCGTAAGTGCCTTGTCGAAAAAATGAGGATCGGCAAGCACATAATACTTCGGTCTCACCTTAAAAAATTCGGGGGAATTGGCGAAAAAATTCACCGCGAGAGTATCGCCCCCCGTCAGTGAGTCCATATCTTCCTCCAGATTCTTTTTCAGCGCCGGTCCGTTGCCGAGAATCACCAGCGCGTGCCCCTGGCGCGGAGCAGCAGCGATCCGGGGAGCCGGAAGCGACATCACCACACGCAGGCAACTCGCCGCCGAAGACGCCAGGCGTCCCAGGAAATCAGAAATCTGTCGGGAGATGGAATTGCTCATATCTGTAAAATTTGTGCAAACTTAGCAATTTTAGAGGAATTTCCATCGCTGTATCATCGGAAAATCGTAAATTTGCCTTGTTTTTGTAGCTATGGCCCAATCTGAAGTCATCAAAATAGATCTTGACAAAGTCCTCCGGGAACGACTTCCCGGACTGTCGGGGTTCATACCCCGGCCACTTGTCAGTTGGCTCAAGCGTACAATATGTCAGGAACAGCTCAACCGGCTTCTTGAAGAAAATGCCGGGCTGGAAGGAGCGGAGTTCTGCCGGGGCGTCTTCCGTTCGCTTGATCTGCGGGTAGAGGCCCGCGGCGAGGAACTGTTGCCTCCCCCCGCGAACAGGCGCGTCCTTTACGTCTCGAACCATCCCCTGGGAGGCCTCGACGGCATGGCCCTTATAGATTATGTTCAGAGGCGCCAGGGCGGCCGGGTCTACTTCGTGGTCAACGACCTTCTGATGGCCGTCAGGCCCCTTGAAAAAGTCTTTCTACCCATAAATAAATCGGGGCGACAGAACAGGGAGGCTATCGAGGCCATTGACGGGGCGTTCGCCGGCGATGACCCCATCATCATGTTTCCGGCCGGACTGGTATCGCGCCTCCAGAAAGATCCTTTCACCGGACAGAATCGCCGGATAGTGGCCGACCTTCCCTGGAAAAAGATGTTCGTCAACAAAGCCTTTCAGTCTCACCGCGACGTAATTCCGCTATTTTTCAGCGGCAGGAACTCGATGCATTTCTACCGGAGGGCCAACCTTCGCAAACGCCTGGGGCTGAAATTCAACTTCGAGCAGATCTATCTACCCGGCGAAATCTTCGGACAAAGAGGCAACACCCTGACGATAACTTTCGGCGAGCCTGTCTCCTGGCGTACCCTTACTCCAGGCAAAGACGCGGAAAAATGCGCCCAGGCTCTCAGAAAATACGTTTATAATCTGGATATCGAAAATCAATGACTGAGAAAATCATCGACGCCGTATCCCCGGAACTTGTCCAGGCGGAGCTTACCCCCGACCGTCTGCTGAGGACAACCAACAAGGGGGGAAATGAAATCTACGTGGTCGACGCACACTGCGCCCCCGCCACCATGCGGGAAATCGGACGCCTCCGGGAAATCGCTTTCCGCTCATCGGGGGGAGGCACCGGAAAAGCGTGCGACATCGACCAATATGACCTCATGGACCCTCCCTGCCGCCAGCTGATCGTATGGTCCCCGGAGGACAGGGAGATTATCGGAGGCTACCGTTTCATTCTCGGCAAGGATATCCGGCTGACCGACGGGGTGCCCCGGATCGCCACGTCCCATATGTTCCGCTTCTCGGAACGCTTCATCAAGGATTATCTCCCGCGCACCATCGAACTCGGGCGCTCGTTTGTCCGGCTCGAATATCAGTCGACCCGCGCCGGAGCAAAGGCAATCTTCGCCCTTGACAATCTCTGGGACGGACTGGGGGCCCTTACGGTGGAATATCCCGATATCAAATATCTTTTCGGGAAGTTCACTATGTATCCCAGCTATAACCGCGAGTGTCGCGATATGCTTCTCTACTTCCTGAACAAGCATTTCCCCGATCCCGACGGCCTCGCCCGCCCTTACAGTCCCATAGCCAGGGGAGACGGCGACGGGAAATTCGCCACGATGTTTCCCGGCCATGACTTCAAGGAAGACTACCGGATTCTGAACTCGGCCATCCGCACCCACGGAATCAATATTCCCCCCTTGGTCAACGCATATATGGGCCTAAGTCCCACGCTTAAAATCTTCGGCACGGCAATCAACGACGAATTCGGCAATGTCGAGGAGACGGGTATTTTTCTCACCATCTCGGAAGTTTACGATGAAAAAAAAGAACGTCACATCAACACCTATCATAAGGATGAGGAAGGGGGCCGTTAGCCTTCTGCTCGCGGCTGCCTCACCTTTCGTAATGACGGGAGCCGGGACAGCTGATGACCTTGCCGCTCCTGAGGCGAAGGGAGCGTTTTCGGTCGACTGGTCGGCCGAAGCGATATTCGCCGCCGGCAGCAACGACTTCGCTCCTTATTATATAGCTTCGAACAACCACGGCATTCTCACCCAGAGCAAGGACGCCCTTCTACGCGTCGGCGCATCACGCGCGATGTCGGATTCCGGACACTTCAGCTACGGGTTCGGAGTGGATTTCCTGACCGGATATACCTCCACCACCGACTATTACCATTATTACCCCCACGCCACGGCCGAAGTCCCCCGCCCCGACGGCTCTTTCGTGGTAAACCCGCAGCATCCCTCCCGTATATGGCTCCAGCAGCTCTACGGCGAAATCCGTTACCGCGGAGTGTTTCTGACTGTCGGGATGAAGCAACATTCCTCGGCCCTGCTTGACAGCAGACTATCGAGCGGCGATCTTGTCGAAAGCGGGAATGCCAGGCCTATTCCGGAAGTGCGTGTCGGATTTCATGATTTCCAGAATATCCCGTTCACCAACGGTTGGGTACAGATCCAGGGGGAAATCTCCTACGGAAAGATGACCGACAACAAATGGCTCCGCGACCATTACAATTACTACGATTCCCACCTCAACCAGGGCGCCCTTTATACCTACAAAAGATGTTATTTCCGCACCAAGCCATCCGAACGATTCTCGGCAGTGGTCGGTATGCAGGTCGGAGGCTTCTTCGGAGGTGAGACTACCTGGTATCTCAACGGCCGTCATGACGGCGAGAAAAAATTCTCGAAAGGCTTCAAACAGTTTTTCAAGATGTTTCTTCCGACAGACGGCGGTCTCGACTACTATTCGGGCAGCTCGCTCGGCTCTTGGGACATAAAATTCCGTTACCGGCTCAACGACGGCTCACGGGTGATGGCCTATCTCCAGAAACCGTGGGAAGACGGCTCGGGGGTAGGCTTCCTGAACGGTTTCGACGGTGTCTGGGGTCTGGAATACAAGGCCGCGCGTCCCGGATACATATCCGGTGCCGTCATTGAATATATCGATTTCACAAACCAGTCCGGACCGATCCACTGGGATCCAGACGACAATCCGGGAACCACGATTGTCAACCGCGCCGAAGGCTGCGACAATTACTATTACAACCATGAATACAACGCCTATGCCAATTACGGTATGGCGATAGGCACACCCTTCATGGTCTCTCCTATATATAATACGGACGGATATCTTCAGTTCGCCGCCAATCGTCTGCGCGGTTTCCATATCGGAATTGAAGGACAGATTAACCCCGCGGTGTCATACCGTATGTTAGGAGGGTACCGCAAATCCTACGGAAGCGCCAGCGTGCCGTTCCTTTCTCCGCGCGAAGACACTTCCTTCATGCTTGAAGCCACCTGGCGTCCGGCAAAAATCGACGGGCTGGCCGTCAAGGCCCAGTTCGGACTCGACCACGGTTCATTGCTGGGGGACAACACCGGCGGACTGCTCTCCCTCTCCTATTCCGGGAAGCTGCTGTTCGGCGGTAAAGACAAAACTCTCCGGATGATTGCCGGATACTGATACCTGAGAATTATGAAGCTGACAAAGATTTTTTCAAGAATAATCGTCCTGACCGTATGTCTCCTGCCCGGATTCCTCCAGCAGGGATGCACACGCAACAATGGCGACATCGGCAACTGGTTCGGTCGGTGGCAGATCACGGAAATACTCGCTGACGGCACGCCGGAATCCGGTTATCGCGGGGAGTTCTTCCTTGATTTCCAGAACGATATTATCCGGGGAATCCAACTCGCCCCGAACGGCTACGACCGGGACACCGCCGAGTGTTACGGCACCTGGAGTCAGCCGTCTGACGATGCACTGGTGTTCGACTTCTCCCATCATCAGGACAAACCGGTCAGGATCTACACTCCTTTCCCGGGATTGCATTTTCCTGACGACGGACCTTTCACACTTTCTGTTTCGGAGTCTTCCGGCGACAGATGCACCCTGCGCTACGTTGCCCCGGACGGCACCGGATACACCTATAAGCTCCATAAGCGTTAACCCTTTAAATTAAAGCAAATCCTATGCCACGAGATATAAAATATGCACTTGTGACCGGAGCCGACGGTTTTATCGGTTCCCATCTTGTCGACCTTCTTCTTGCCGAGGGGATAAAGGTCAGAGCCCTTTGTCAGTATAATTCGTTCAACAACTGGGGCTGGCTCGAGGGACATTCCCATCCCGACCTCGAGATTGTCTGCGGAGATGTGCGCGACGCCGCTTTCTGCCGCCATATAGCCCGGGATGTCGACACGATTTTCCATCTGGCGGCCCTGATTGCCATCCCATACAGCTATGTGGCTCCGGAAAGCTATGTCGACACCAACGTAAAGGGGACGATGAATATCTGCCAGGCCGCCAAGGACCTCGGCACGGAACGGCTGATCGTCACCTCCACCTCGGAAGTCTACGGGACGGCTCTTTACGTCCCCATCGACGAAAAACATCCCCGTCAGCCCCAGTCCCCCTATTCGGCCACGAAAATCGGAGCGGACGCCATAGCCAAGAGTTTTTTCAATGCTTTCGGTCTGCCCGTCGTGATAGCCCGTCCGTTCAACACCTACGGGCCGCGCCAGAGCGCCCGCGCCATCATACCGACCATCATTTCCCAGATCGCCAACGGCGAGCGGAAGATAAAGGTCGGTGACCTCTCCCCTACCCGTGACTTCAACTATGTGGAAGATACCTGCCGGGGATTCATAGCCCTTGGACGGGCTGATGGTATAGAGGGCGAAGAAATCAATATCGCAACAGGGACGGAAGTCTCGATGGCCGAAACGCTGAACCTGATTGCCGAACTTATGGGGGCCGATATGGAATACGTTGTCGACCCGGAACGTCTTCGCCCCTCCAGAAGCGAGGTATTCCGGCTCTGCGGCGACAATTCCAAGATTACTTCCCTGACATCGTGGCGCCCGCAGGTCACCTTGCGCGAAGGGTTGGCCAGAACCATCAAGTGGCTTTCCGACCCTAAGAATCTCAGACAGTATAAATCCGACATATATAATCAATGAAGCGCGTCGGGATTCTTTTTCTGGGTGGAGCGAAACGCGTCTCTATGGGGCGGAAATTCCTGGAAGCCGGAAAAAGGCTCGGCCTGGAGGTCGAGCTTTTCAGCTATGAACTTTCCCCGTGGGTACCTGTTGCCGAAATCGCTGAAATCGTCATCGGGAAAAGATGGTCCGATCCCGGATTACCTGATGACCTGGCCCGGGTCGTGCGGGATAAAGGAATTGATATCCTCATCCCTTTTGTAGACGGTGCTGTCGAAGTGGCGGCCCGCTGCCGCGACAGTGTCAGAGGAGTGTGGACCCCTGTCGGCGACGCTTCCCGCGCCGCCGGAATGTTCGACAAAATCAGTTCCGACCGGATTTTCCGGGAGGCCGGTCTTCCGGTGCCTGCTTCTGTCAGGGAATTCCCGATGATCGCCAAACCCCGGTTCGGGTCTGCCTCCAAAGGTATCAGGATTCTCGCTTCCCCCGCTGAACTGGAAGCGCTGGACAACAGAGGAAATTATCTTATCCAGGAATATATCTCACCACGCAAAGAGATTACCGTGGACTGCTACGTGGCCATGAACGGCGACATTATCTGTACCGTTCCCCGCTATCGTATTGAAGTCCAGGGAGGGGAGGCGTCGGTAACGCGGACTTTCCGTAATCTGGAGGTCGAGGCGCTCGCCTGCCGGACCCTGGAGGCGACGGGTCTGCGCGGAGCCGTCACAATCCAGATGATTGAACGGCCGGCTCCCGGCAATGCAGCGGACAATGCGGCAAAGGAGCCGCGATACGTACTGATGGAAATCAATCCCCGCCTCGGCGGAGGAGCCGTCTGTGCCTGTCACGCCGGTGCCCCGCTGCCCGAATTCATCCTCCGGGATGCCCTGACCCTTCCTTTGTCGCCATGCGCCGACTGGAAGCCGGATATACTTATAACTCGCTATTTCTCTGAAGTTTGTTTCGATTTGAGCCATGAAGCTGAATAAAGTGATGATTATCGCGGAGGCGGGAGTGAACCATAACGGTGACTATGACCGCGCCGTAGAGATGATATACGCCGCAAAAAAGGCCGGCGCGGACTACGTCAAGTTCCAGACTGCGGTTCCCGAACTGGTAATCTCCCGTTTCGCCGAGAAAGCCGAATACCAGAAGGAGACGACCGGCCGGGAGGAAAGCCAGCTGGAAATGTGCCGGAAAATACATCTCAGACTGGAGGACTACCGCCCGCTGGCTCAGCTTTGCCGTGAGGTGGGAATCGGATTCATGTCTACCCCGTTCGACCTTGTTTCGATTGACTGCCTGGCTGAACTCGGCATGGATTACTGGAAGATTCCCTCCGGAGAAATAACCAATCTCCCCTATCTTCGGAAGATTGCCTCCAAAGGGGGAAAGGTCATCATGTCGACCGGGATGGCCGAAATGGCCGAAATCGAGGCTGCCATGGAAATCCTTGTCAGAGGAGGAATACGACGCGAAGATATCGCTCTGCTGCACTGCAACACGCAGTATCCTACGCCGATGTGCGATGTGAATCTGCGGGCCATGCAATCGTTCCGGCGACTGAATCCCGGCGCGGTCGGTTACAGCGACCATACCGTGGGGATTGAAGTCCCCGTGGCCGCCGTGGCGCTCGGCGCGCAGATTATCGAGAAGCATTTCACTCTAGACAAGTCGCTTCCCGGCCCGGACCACCGCGCTTCGCTGGATCCTGAGGAACTTACAGCAATGGTAAAGGCTATCCGCAATATCGAGCTGGCGCTCGGCTCCCCGGATAAAGGGGTTTCCGATTCGGAGCGCCCAAATATCGCGGTAGCCCGCAAGAGCATCGTCGCTGCCCGCGATATAAGCGCCGGTGAAACCCTTTCGGAAGAGAATCTGACGGTAAAACGCCCCGGCAACGGACTGTCGCCAATGCTGTGGGACACCGTTATCGGCACCCGCGCCACCCGCGATTTTGTAGCCGACGAGCTTATTTCCCTGTAATACATATCATTCTTATGACACAGACCGAGGAAGGTACCCCGCTTAAAACTGTCCTTGCAGACATTCGCCGGCGTCTCGCCCCGAAATACGGGGAGAGAGAGGCCCAGGCAATGGCGCGGATTATTTTTGAGAATCTGAAAGGATGGAACGCAGTGGAACTTGTCATCCGTGCCGAAGAACCTGTCAGCGATTTCATTGCAGGCCGAGTCGATGAAGTCGTGGAGCGACTTCTTAAGGATGAACCGATTCAGCAGATTTTCGGCGTGGCGGATTTCTACGGGATGACGCTTAAAGTCACCCGCGACACTCTGATTCCACGCCCGGAGACAGCGGAACTTGTCGATCTGATTGTCAGGGAAAACCAGCGAAAGGACCTTCGGGTGCTGGATGCCGGAACGGGGAGCGGGTGTATCGCCGTGGCGCTTGCCCGGAATCTGCCGTTTCCGGAAATCACCGCGATAGACATCAGCGACGGCGCCCTGGCCGTAGCACGGGAGAACGCCAGGACACTCCGGTGCGATGTCAGTTTCCTCAAGGCCGATATGCTTTCTCTTCCGGCGAATCTTCCCGGTGAGCCGTTTGATATAATTGTCAGCAATCCCCCCTATATCGCCGAGAAAGAGAAAGGTTCGATGGAAGCCAATGTCCTGGAATATGAACCGGCCACCGCTTTGTTCGTTCCGGACTCCGACCCGCTGAAGTTTTATCGGGCGCTGATCGGAGCGGCTTCCGCCGGGATGCTTGCCGAAGGGGGCAAACTCTATTTTGAAATCAATCCCCTTTTTGCCCGGGAACTTGCGGCGATAACACGTCAGGCAGGATTCGCCGGGGTGACGCTCCTGCGCGATACCGAGGGGAAGGAACGGTTCCTGACCGCTGTCAAACCAACGCGTGACTGATCCATGGCTTTCCGTAAAGAAAGAATTTCGGAAGAGATGGCGACCCAGCGGCTCGAGAGTCTCTGCGTCCGGGGAGAACACTGCCGCTATGAACTGGAGGAGAAACTTCGTCGGTGGGGCTTTGTTACCGAAGAACGGGACAAGATTCTCGACTCACTGGAAGAACGCCGTTTTTTTGACGACAGGCGTTTCGCTGCTGCTTTTGTCCGGGACAAGATGCTTTACAACCGCTGGGGAAAGATGAAAATCAGAATCGCGCTTTCGGCCAAGCGGATTGACCGTTCCCTTGTAGAGGAGGCCCTGGAGGACATCGACGAGGAAGCATACCGGGAATCAGCCCGCAGTTTCCTGACCGCAAAAGCCCGGACAGTCAGGGAGGGTAATACATACGAAGGACGCACCAAGCTCTACCGTGCGGGGCTGAGCAGGGGATTTGAATCTTCCCTTGTCGCATCCATTGTAAAGGATCCGGCCACGTGGGGGGAGGAGAACGACTGCACGAGGGAAGAGGAGGATGACTGATGGGCACACGCAACAAAGGTTTTTTCTCCCTGTGCCGCGGGCTGCTGGCCGACCTGCGCGGACTGTTCTACGCCCCCGTCTGCCCGGTCTGTCACAGGCGCCTGGTCGAGGGGGAGAAGCTGCTTTGTCTTGAGTGTCACTGGAATATTCCCCGTACCGATTATCATCTGTACGACAATACCCCCCTGGCGGCCAAACTGACTGACCTGCGGATTCCGTTCGAGCGCTGCGCAGCCTATTTTTTCTATACCCGCAACTCCCCGTACAGTCAGCTGATACGCGACGCGAAATACAATCATCAGCCTCTGATCAACCATGAGCTGAGCCGCCGATATGCCCGCGAACTCAAGCCATCCGGCTTTTTTGACGGTATCGACCTTATAGTCCCTGTCCCGATTCACTGGCTCAAACGTCTGCGGCGAGGCTATAACCAGACGGAGTACATCGCCCGCGGTATCAGCATCGAGACCGACATCCCCGTAGCCGACGATCTTCTGCGTTCACGGGCCCATGCCACCCAGACCCGCAAATCCGCCTCCCAGCGGCGCATCTCAGCATCCTCGGCGTTCTCCATCCATCCCTCATCCATCCCGATCCCCTCCGGGTCCTCTTCAGCTACGGTTTCCCCACACTCCTTTCCGCGCCAGTTCCCCTCCCATATCCTTCTGGTGGATGACGTAATCACCACCGGCTCAACCATCCTTTCATGCGCCGCGCTTCTCCGCTCCGCCTTCCCCACCGCGCGCCTCTCCATCCTCTCGCTGGCGACAACGCCCCCTCCTGCCAGCCGTTAATCCACTCCCTCCGAATATCTCTAATATTCCCGAATATAACCTAATCGATTTGTTCCTGCCAGGCAGATTTATCTGCCGTCTCTCCCGTCTTTTCCGCCGCTTCTCGAGGCAAGCTGCTGCCTGACCGACTCCTCATGAATCGTAGCCAGCAACGCGCGGACAAATTCTGGCGAAAGCCCCAGCCCGGGGGCCTGCGCCGCCCGACGTTCCATCATCGCCTCATACCGCTCGGGCTGGACAACAGCCATCGAATGGCGCATTTTGAAATCTCCCGTTTCGCGGGCTACCTCCATGCGCCGCTGCATCAAAGTCATCAGCTCATCATCGAGCTGGTCAATCTGGGCGCGGAGATTCGCGAGGGTAACAGTCTCCGTATCTTCATGACGCCATACAAGCCTGTCCAGGATTTCCTTGAGCCGCGCGGGGGTCACCTGCTGGGAAGCATCGCTGAGAGCTTCCGCCGGATTACAGTGACTCTCGATTATCAGCCCGTGGAAACCGCGGTCAATCGCCTGTTGCGCTATCGGTTCGATCAGCTCCTTCTTACCGCCGATATGGCTCGGGTCGCAGAGAATCTGGAGCTTGGGGCCGATTCTGCGGCGCAGCTCCATCGGGATCTGCCATTGGGGAGGGTTCCGATATGAGGTATTCCCATAAACGGAAAAACCGCGGTGGATGGCGGTTATATGCCGTATCCCGGCATTATATAGCCGCTGGATGGCCCCGATCCAGAGTTCAAGGTCCTGATTCGCCGGATTTTTAACCAGGAATCTCAGGGAGGCCACATCGCGCCCGTTTGCCTCCGCCCAGCTTTTCGCCGCATCGGCGATTTCCTGTACGGCAAAAGGATTGGTAGTGGTTCTCGCGCCGAGCCACAGTATATCAATGCCCCCATCGAGAGCCTCTGCCAGATGGGAAGAGGAAGCAATTTCGGTAGCCACCGGAAGACCGGTCAGCGCCTTTACTTCCCTGAGCCAGCCGAGCGCCCGGGAACCTCTCCCCTCGAAACATCCGGGGTGAGTCCTGGGCTTCCATACTCCGGCCCTGAACACCGAGATTCCGGTTTCTTTCAGCTGTAAGGCAGTATCGAGGACCTGCTCCCGGGATTCCGCGCTGCACGGCCCGGCTATGATGACGGGAGATGTCGCGGAGACTTCTACTGCCGGTAAAAGCTCCTTAAAAAGATTCGACGGCCCGGAGGCTACATTCTGATTTTCTTTCATGACAATGCAAAGTTACCGAAATTTTGCGAGGCATACAAACAAAGCGCCCGCTTCCTCCGGACGGGAGATAAAGCGGGCGCTGCAATTCGTGTCTTATGATGTTGTCAGTTGCTTATTGCTGAACTGTCGCCGGGAATCAGTTGCCGGGGACGAAGATTACGATACGGTTCCAGTTGTTTACGTCGTAAGGCTGCTGGGAGCTGCCTTCGGCATCGATGCTCAGACGGTCGGCGCTGATGCCGTAGGTCTTGGTGAGAGCGTCGTAAACGGCCTGTGCGCGGCGCTCGGAGAGCTTCTGGTTATAGGCAGCTGTACCGGTATCCTTGTCGGCGTAGCCCTTGATCAGGACTTTCACGTCGGGATTGGCCTTGAGGTATTCGGCTGTATTGTAGACATTGACCATTTCCTCGTTGGAAATCTTCGCGGAGTTGATGGTAAAGCGTACAGTCGACATCATCGGGGAAGCGGCTACTGCTTCAGGGCAGTCAGGCTGCTGTACCTCGGGACACGGGAGCTGGGATTCAGCGGCGGCGAGAGCGGCGGCTGTCGTCGCGAGTTCACCGCGGAGGGCGTTGACCTGATTGTTGAGCGAGGCGATATAAGCCTGGTCCTTGCAAGCGTTGTAAGCCTGATAGTTCACTCCGCCGAGATTGAAGGAGAGACCTCCGATAGCCTGGATATTGATGTCGATAGGATCGTCGATAGCGGCCTGGTTGACATTATCGCCGTAGAATGAAGCGCGCCCTTCAAGGAAGAAGTCAACATACTGGCAGAGACGGAAGCGGAACTGGATACCGGCCGATACGGGGAGCGCCCATGTACGGCGTGCTGACTGTCCGGGACGGTAGACGTTGCTGCCTGCGGACTGGATGTCCCATACGTATGTACCTCCGACACCTACGAAGGGAATTACGCTGACAGGACGTCCGGGATTGACACCTCCGAGGGAGTTGCACATATCCCACATGAAATCGAAGTTAAGGTTGGCGAACCGGGCTTTGGAGTAAGATACGTTATCCCAGTGCCATGCACCGTAGTAACCGCTGAAGCGGAAACCCAGATAGGGGGAGAACCAGCGGCCGACACCTAAGTTATAGGTTGCCGTGATATGACGTTTGGGATCGCCGGCCGTCAGTTCGTTCTCGAACATCGGCACGGAAATACCTGCGCCGAGCTGGATAAACCAGTTGTCATGCCCGTTGACGGCATAGTTGGTCTTGCAGTTGGTAACGTCTACAACACTGACGCTCTCTTCCTCGACAACGATAGCATCATTCTGCGCGCTGGCCGATTCAGTAGCCATCAGGCCAAAACACAGAGCTGCCGTGGCTAAAAATAGTTGCTTTTTCATCACTCGTGGAGTTTTAGTTCTACAATTCATTTAATAGTTTTAGTTGACAAAACAGGTACTCCCTTGCGGGTAGACCGTGCGGATGAAGTTTTTGTCCTTTATACTTAATTTCGGTATTAAGCAAATTTTAACTGATAAACATCCCCCGGGAAAGATTGGTTCAGTCCGGGAAATATAAATCCTCATTTTTTCTCGCTTCACCGGCACTGTTTCCCCTGTCTCCACGAATGATGGATCCGGGCGCAATCCCGGCGCTCCGGCGTTTTAAGCAGGTGACACGCCGGAGCTGACCGGGACTTTGCGTCAGAGGTTTATCTTGATAGAGGCCGAACCATCCTTACCGGTGGCCGTAGCTATATAGCAGCCAGGCGCCAGTCCTGCAAGCGAGACGATCTGCGGGCCTCCGGCTGCCGGGAGGGCGCCGGTCAGCAGGAGTTTTCCTGCCGGAGACACTACGGTATAGGTCACCGGCGATTCGCCCTCTATAATAAGTGAGGTACTTTCTAATCTGATGCGGGGTACGCCGCCCGAGAAAACCGACGGCGTATTGTCAGTCCCCGACTGATAGGAGGAAGGATAAAGTGTCGACAGATGAACACCGTTTGCAGTATAGTCCACCATGACGGCCGAATTGGATTTGAGTTTCCCTTTCCAGACAGTACCGTCCGTAACAGCGGCCTCGGCGCCGTCGATGGTGACCCCCGTAATCTTTACCCAGGGATAGGCCGGTTCTATGTGTACGGCGCCCCCGGCAAAATCCGGCCGATAGGAAAACATCTCGTGTATGTCTCCCATCCGGCGGAACGGTTCATAATTCGCGGAGCTGCCTCCAGGGCAATACAGCTCTTTCCAGTATGTGAACCAGGACGCCCCCGGGTCGAGCAGCGAGGAGAAAAAACGCGCCTCGCCGAGATACCCGTAAAAAGCATCGGTCCAGTCGTCACCTCCGTCCCATCCTCCGTAGTGCAACTGGGTGTGGTCGATATAGATTTCGGCATCTTTATTTATCTGGAAGCTGTTTTTCCCCAGCGTAAGTTCGTGGCCCGAATCGGGAAAAACGATTTTCCGGAGATTGTCGCAATCTTCGAAAACATAGTCTTCGATGACTTTCAGCGACGCGGTGTTGAGTGTCTCAAGGGAGGTACCGTAAAATGCCATATCACAGATTCTTTCAGTGGTCGGTTTCAGCGAAAGGGATACCAGATCTTTGCATTTTAAATACATCATATCGGGGATCTCTGCGATTTTAGAGGGCCAGTTGACTTTAGTGATTCCGCTTTTGGCGAAATGCGAACTGAGATAATACCCCTCCATACCCAGGGTTGTCATATTCGCCAGGGAAAAAGCCGTCAGTGACTGACAGTTATAGAACGCTTTGGGATATACTCCCCTACAGCTCGAAGGATATTCGATTGTCTGAAGTTTCACGCAATCGCTGAACGTGCTGGCCTCTATGACCTTGATACGGTTTTCAAATCTGGCTGTCACGAGCTTCCCGCATCCCGAGAAAACCGCAGAGCCCATTTCAGTCACAGTCTCGGGCACCACCACCGATTCCAGGGCGCTCTCCGCCAGGGCATGATGGCCCAGGACCGTCACATTATTGAAGTCGATGCCGCTGCATCGGGCAGACGCGCATCCGAACGGCCCTATCGCCGTTATGCCCGCTGGAATCTTCAGGGTAGCGCCTGTAACATATGCCGGAGGCATATGGCGCAACGTCTTGCCGTCTTCCGAAACAAGCATTCCGTTCTTATTGATAGACCACAGATCGGAACCGACGATTTTCGAAATGCCGAGATTCCCGCTCAGCACCCCTTCCTGGAAGATAACCTCCTTTCCTATGACAAGCGTTTTTATCGAGGAATTATCCCGGAAAGCACCGGTGCGTACAAAACGCGAACCGAAATCCATTTTGTCCGTAGCATCGGGAATAGTGTAGGTCGACACCTTTTTTGCCGGAGGGAACCGAAGCAATTCATCCATTGCCCCGTGACTGCTTTTCGAGAACAGGACGCCGTCAACCGATATATACGCTTTATTGGCGGTATCCACCCGGAATTCCTTTATGGCCGAGCATCCGTAAAAGGAGTCATCCCATATATATGTTATCGTCGCGGGGATTGTCAGCGACGTTATCTCGGTCTGGTCATGAAAGGCAGATCTGCCGGTATCTTCATCGCGCAGGTTTCCGCCCGCATGACCGATTTCGTTGACCGTATAGGTCAGCCCGTCGATCGGATTGACCACTGTCGCCGGAATCACCACATCGCCGCTCAGTGTAGTTCCGCGAGCCGGCCCGCAGATTCTTGCCTCCGGCTCTGTCGGGGAGACAAACTCGTACTCAAACTGACCGATGGAAAGCCCCCTGGCATCCGCCGCCGTCAGCAACACCATCGCAAGCATACTGCATACTCTCAGGAAAATTCTGTTCATAGACATAAAAAGCTAAAATTCTTGTCCGACTGGAAAATCAGTCGGCAAAATTAACATCCATCTGTCTATTTCCCGGTATAACCCGCATCTACAAGGCATCTACCGCCATATTGTAGACCCGCGGCGTCTACTCACGGAGTGCCCCAGCAAGTCTGTGTGTAGGATTTTCACAGGCTACGGCTCAGAGAAGAGAGCGTAGCGTCTCCTCAAGATTCTGCTCCGACGGGAGCGCCATCTGGGTGCGCAGCCGCCAACGGGCCTGGCGCACCGACTCCTGACGTATATTCATAATGCGTGCGATATGGCGATTATCCATTCCTATCACTATATAACAGGCAAGTTTCTCTGAATTTTTCCCCACTCCTGGATAACGATGCCGCAGATTTTCGATAAATTCAGGACTCAGTTTGGCAAAAATCCTGGCAAACTGATGGCTTTCCTCCCCGACAATCGACTCTGATTTCAAAGCAGAGCGGATTTCCGAAATATCTCTGTCGGTCAGCACGCCGGCACGTACCAGGCTGTCAAGTTTTCCCTCCATCTGCTCCAGCAGACCTTCCTTTTCCTTCATCCGAAGACTCATGGCAAGTTCCGCACGCTGGGATTCCTCCCGGGCCATTTGGTCCCGGCGGGCGTTTTCCCTCAGCCTTATGACTCTCCGGCGGATAACCACGGCTCCGGCCACGACGGCCACCACTATTCCGAGGATCAGCAGACTCAGCTTTATTACGGTTTCCTGCCGGCGCCGTTCCGCTTTCTGCTCTGCCCGGGCAATCTGTCGGGACGTCTCGGCCGCTATCAACGCGCCCCTGTTTTTTTCCTCAAGTAGGGAATCCATCGTCCGCGAATAGCCGGCAAAGGCAGATGAAGACCGCGCAACATCCTTCGAGGCAAGGTAAAAACGCATTATCTGACTCTGTATGAACGCCCGGTGGTCCCCCTTGAGAACGCTGGGCAGATATGTTTCAGCATCTCTGATAAATGTCCCTGCCCGGACCATATCCCCGCGCTCCATAGCTTCTCCTCCCAGATGGGCGGCCACAAGCCCTCTCAGGCCGGGACGCGCAGTGTCATTCCTGAGGGAGGCCCATGCCTGCCGGAGAGCGGCGCTGTCCCGGCCGATGACATAGAGATTGTAGTCTATCAGCGTAGACAGTTCCGGATCCTCGACAACAGCTTCGAGTACGCGCAAATCCCTGAACATCGCCACGGCTCCCGCCGTATCTCCGCTCTTATACAGAAGGTCAGCCATATTGACTCTGTTCCCGGCAATCGGCTGAGGCATTCCGATAACACCGAATAATGAATCAGCCAGGGAGAAATACTCGAAAGCACTCCCGAGATGGCCGGCCTCTATCATCATCCATCCGATGGCGACGGCTCTGTCGGCCTGCATCAGCAGACAATTCTGTTCCCGATAGAAGTCCAGCTCTTCTATAAGAAAAGTGTACCACTCCTCGGAGGTATAATTCTGCTGATCGGAAAAGAGCCACCTGAAACGTTTCACATCATAAGGCAACCGTGAAGAATCGGTCATTGCCACCGCCCTGTCAATTTCCTTCCAGGCATCATCGAACCGTCCTCTACGATAAAGCAGCCTCCCGCGCCAGAAATGAATCCGAGCGGCCAGCGCACTGTCACCCACCTCCCGGCTACAAATTTCCTCATATTCCCCTACAAGTCTCTCGAGTGAATCCACGTCAGCCGTACAGGCAAACGAATACTCAAGCAACCGGGTCAACGAATCTACCGCCGGAGTGGCGGACGTCCACCCGAAAGGTTCGACTCTTTCCGCCCGGTTATCGCAGGCACCATATAATAAAAGCATCATGACAACACCCCCTATATACAGCAATCTCATCGGGGAGTGTTTCCCAGAACTAACCTTCTTGTATGAAACGGATGACCGGCAGATGTTCATATCGCAAAATTACACAAAATAACCGAATATCCCACCCCGGCCCCACATTTCCCTACATTCTTTCCTGCTGTGGACTTTTCACTGGAAGCCTATGCGTGTCACGGACTTCTCCGGAACGTTCTCCTTCCCCGCGGGACGCGGGAAAAACTAAGGGCCGACCCATCGCGGACCAGCCCTTTAGTTTTTCCTCGGCTTTTTCAGCCAATGGATAACAAACCTAACATAAAACACGATTATTATCTAAGTATGAATTAAGTCAAATTCTTAATTCCTAATACTAACCCTAAAAACTAATTCCTTAAAATAAATCAAACAAATCCTTTTGTCTTTAATCCTAATCCGGGTCTTTTTTTTCTGGATGACCCTTTGTCGTTTTGACATTGCAAAATTATAACAGTTTTTTGGCTTTGTCAAGTCCTTTTAACCCCGATATGACCTCAATATAGACAAATATAGAGGATTATAAATATATATCGCCTGATTATCAATGATTTGAGATTTTCAAAATATAGATAAATATAGACGCTGATATAGACAAAACAAGCACTATATTCTGCTAAATTTTCTCTGTTTTTTCACTCTGTCAGCAAATCGGCGAGGCGTCGGCGCTCGGTTACGGAAATTCGGGAAGTCGAATAATCCAGAAGTCCTTCGGCTTTCATTTCCGACAAAGCAGCCACGAGAGACTGACGGGGTACTCCGAAAACACCGTAAAGATCCTTCTGTCGACACTCCATCACTATGTCCCGGCCGTTGCGCTGCGTCAGGGCGACTATCCAGTAGGCGATTCGCTTGCGAAGGTCACCCGACGTCAGAGCCAGAACTCCCTCCAGGGAAAGCTGCGCGTTGACCGAAAGCAGATTCAGAAAATTAAACAAGAAGACAGAATCGGAGTTGATTATGTCGAGATAGTCATTCTTATCGATCTGCATGATGCCGCAAGGTCCGAGCGCACACACCGATGCGGGGTAACGGGTTGTTTTGCCGAAAAAGAAATCGGGAGCAATGATATCCGGCGCCTCGAGAGTCTGCGATACCCTTACGCGGTTGTCACTGTTAGATACAGAGACCCGGACTTTACCCGACACGATGGTCTTCATATGGGTACATTGTTCCCCTGCCCCGATAATCTGCTGTCCGTCATCATATTTCAGGAAGTGGAAACGGTGTTTGCCTATAATCTCCGACATTTTCTGATAAGTCACCCCGTGGAACAGAGGCACACCCATCAATATTTCAAACATACTGTCCATAATTCAACTGCGTAATGATATTATCGGCCAGGACAATCCTGTTATTCCGGTCGATTACCTTAAAGGTATAACAATCTGGATTTCAAAAAAGTTAACTTAGGTGAAATACTTCCCCTTTCTTGATAATATTTTATGGATACTCAGTCTTTCTTTATCTGTCCTGCCTTCCTCTCATGCAGATAAATCTGCCAGGAATTTATCGTGTTGTGCCACGCCACATAGGCGGCGGGGGCGGCCGACACAATAGGATTCAGGTAAGTCAAGGCCAGCCATATTGCCAGCACAGTATTTTTCTGTCCGAGACTTTGGGCGGCGGAGATTCTGTCGCCGAAACGGGCTCCGATTCTGCGCCCGACACCGAACAGTCCCAGACAGACAAGAAGCGATACTGACGCAAGCATCAGAATTTCAGGCAATTTGTCGGCAGGCTGCTTCATCAGGAAGCTGACGGAATTGCCTACCACGATAATCAGGGCCACAGCCCATATATAGAATGACAAACCCTGATGACCGGCAATGCCGGCATGGACGCGGGGCACGTAACGCTGGAAAAGGAAAGCCAGCGCGAGAGGACCGAGAATCAGAGGAAGGACACTTCGCGCTATCACCACGACAGATTCACCAAAGGAAATATGGGTTTCGGGTGACATGAAAGAGAGGAGCATCGGAGCCAGGAGGGCTACCGAAACATGACTGAAGAGAGAATAAGTGGCGACCCTCGAAACCGACCCGCCCAACATTCCGGTAATGACGGGAGCCGCCGTGGCGGTAGGGCAAAAAATACAGATAAAGGCTCCCTGGGCCAGTTCCGGACTGAACGGTTCGAGAGCTAGATAGACCGCCACAGCTCCTCCGAGCTGCACGGCAAGAAGCCACCAAATATAAGGTCCGGTATGGAAATCGCTCATCTTTACCCGACAGTAGGTAATGAGCAACATAACGAATATCAGATACTTGGAGAGGAAAGCGATATAATGGATATACTCATGGAAAACTATGCCGGCAAGCATGGCTATCGGGAGCATCCACGGTTTGATTTTCTGGCGTAAAGCTGCTATTTTCATCTCTGTTTTTACATACAATCAGGGACACACGCCATTGTGCATCCCTGATTATCAATATATAACATTAAAGACAAGTAGTTCTCGGAAGAAGATGGCCAGGTCCGGGGCCTGCCCGAAGGCAATTCAGGCACGTAACCGTCGCCCGGAGAGCTGGGCCCGGTTTCTGTCAGACGTATTTCGCGAAATCCACATTGCGCATATCGCCGGTTTCGGAGAACGCCGTGTGGAACGCATACGCGGCATGGAGAGTAGCGGGAGTCTGCCCCCCTTTGGCCAGTTTGAGATAATCCCAGAGCAACTGGCGGTACATCGGATGGGCACAGTTTTCGATAATGGTCTCCGCACGCTGGAGCGGGTCTTTTGCCCGCAGGTCTGCGATACCCTGGTCGGTTATGAGGATGTCGACCGAGTGTTCCGAGTGATCCGAGTGTGATACCAGGGGGACGATATTGCTTATCAAGCCCTCTTTAGTAACTGACGGACAGGAGAATATCGAGAGATAACCGTTGCGGGTAAAGTCGCCGGAACCGCCGATGCCGTTCATCATGCGGGTACCCAGGACGTGGGTCGAGTTGACGCAACCGAATATATCAGCCTCGAGGGCGGTGTTCATCGCAATCACACCCAGGCGGCGGATAACCTCGGGATTATTGGAAATCTCGGCGGGACGAAGCAGAATCTTGTCATGGAAGAAGTCCATATCAGAGAACAGCTGCCGTTCAACCTCGTCAGAGAAAGTCATCGAGCAGGTGCTGGCGAAAGTACATTTGCCCAGGCGGAGCAGTTCCAGCACGGAATCCTGCACTACTTCGGTGTACATCATGAAGTTAGGCAGCTCCTTGTCTTCGCCGAGGTAATGGAGGACGGCGTTGGCTACATTTCCCACGCCACTCTGCAGAGGGAGGAATTCTTTGGGAATCCGTCCTTTGCGATATTCGCCGACCAGGAAATTCACAACATTGGCGCCGATTTTCTCGGATACGGCATCAGGCTTGGTAAAGGCTTTCACACCGTCAAGCGAGTTAGTGCGCACGATGCCCACAATCTTCGAGGGATCGACCTTCAGCGTGGGGCGTCCGGCGCGGTCGCGGGGAGTATAGATGGGGATTTCGCGGCGATAAGGGGGATCCAGAGGCTTATATATGTCGTGCATACCCATCAGGGCCTGCGGAAGAGCCTCGTTGAGTTCGATGAAGATTTTCTTGGCGCGGGGAGCGTAAGTCGGGATATTGCCTACGCCGCAGCCGAGAAGAATCTCGCCGTTCTCGTCAATGGCAGCGGCCTCGATAATGGCGTAATCTATGTCGCCGTAGAAACCGTAGCGGGTTTCCTGTGCCATTTCGGACAGATGGCGGTCGAAATAATGGGCATCGTGGGCATTGATACGCTTGCGGAGATCCGGAGTGTTCTGATAGGGGGCGCGCATATTGATGGCATTGTTGCGGGCCAGAATACCGTCGACATGGTCGTTGGTGGAAGCGCCGGTGAAGATATTCACCTTGAATTCGCGCCCCTGCTCATGCTCCCGGGCAGCTTTTTCAGCAACTGCTTCGGTGATACTCTTCGGATTACCCGGGGCTGTGAACCCCGAAAGTCCCAGAGTATCACCGTTATTAATCATTTCGGCAGCCTCGCGGGCCGAGATAAATTCGTATGCCATAATAGATTGGTTTCGGTTTTTTTTCGTAATTTTGCGCAAAAATAGAGTTTTTGTGCATCATTGACAAATTTATTTAGGTGTTTTTCGGCAGGTTTTAAGCTAAAATTCAGAAATTCACCTTAAAAAAGATATGGAAAAGGATAAAAAACTATTTATAGAGACATACGGCTGCCAGATGAACGTGGCCGACAGCGAGGTGGTGGCCTCGATTCTGGGCATGAACGGCTATGTACTGGCCGACACCCCCGAGGACGCCGACGCGATTCTGCTCAACACCTGCTCCATCCGCGACAATGCCGAACAGAAGATTGTCAGCCGGCTGCAATACCTGGCCTCTCTGCGCCGCCGCCGCCACGGGCGCCTTATAATCGGTGTCATCGGATGCATGGCCGAAAGAGTAAAGGATTCTCTCATCAACAACCACGGGGTAGATCTTGTGGCCGGTCCCGATTCCTATCTCGACCTGCCGAATCTGTTCGCCTCCGCCGAAGCCGGAGAGAAAGCCATCAATGTGGAACTCAGCACCACCGAGACCTACCGCGACATAGTACCCTCCCGCATAACCGGCAACCGCGTCAGCGGTTTTGTCAGCATCATGCGCGGATGCAATAATTTCTGTTCCTACTGCATCGTGCCCTACACACGCGGACACGAGCGGAGCCGCGAAGTGGGAAGCATCCTGAGAGAAGTCGAGGACCTGCGTTCACGGGGATTCCGGGAAGTCACTCTGCTGGGCCAGAACGTCAACTCCTATAAATATGAAGGTCCGGAAGCGGCCCGATATACCGCCGCAGGGAGCGCGGCCGTGGATTTCCCGCGCCTGCTGGAACTCGTGGCCCTGGCTGTGCCCGATATGCGCGTCAGGTTCACCACCTCCCATCCCAAAGACATGAGCGACGCCACCATCGACATTATCGCCCGCTATCCCAACATCTGCAACTGGATTCATCTGCCCGTGCAGTCAGGCTCCAACTCCGTACTGAAAGCCATGAACCGCAAATATACCCGGGAATGGTATCTTGACCGCGTCAGGGCCATCCGGGCCCGGATTCCCGACTGCGGAATCTCCTCCGACCTCTTCACCGGTTTTCATGACGAATCCGAAGAGGATTTCCAGCAGACTCTCAGCCTGATGCGAGAGGCGGCCTTCGATTCCGCGTTCATGTTCAAATATTCCGAGCGCCCCGGTACACTGGCCTCCCGCACTATGCCGGACAATGTACCGGAAGACGTTAAAATCGAACGCCTCAACCGCATGATAGCCCTTCAGAACGAACTTTCCGCCGAATCCAACAGGCGCGATATCGGAAAGGTATTCGAAGTGCTGGTCGAGGGAGTATCGAAACGCAGCGCCCAACAGTGGGTCGGCCGCACCGGTCAGAACAAAACCTGCGTATTTCCGCGCGGAAACTTCAAAGTCGGCGACCTGGTCATGGTAAAAGTCCGCGAAGCCTCGTCGGCAACTCTGATCTGCGACCTTGCCTGAAATTTGCCTCGGCACAGCCCAATTTAGGAAATTTAATAATTAAATACGGGTGTGCCTCTTGACAACCCCTCTCAGATGTTGTAATTTTGCAGAATAATAATTATGGAGCAAAAGAATCATACCCGCATAGCCGGGATGGGAGACCGTGTGACCTCGACAATCAGCGTCACCCTGGTCCTCTTCATTCTCGGGCTTGTGGCCGCTATAAACATCACATTCAGCAACCTTGACAAGGAGCTGAAAGAAAAAATTGGCTTCACAGTCGTGTTGCATGACTCGATTCCCGCCCAGGACATCGAGGCATTGCTGCGCCAGTGTGACGCCGCCCCCTATATTTCCGACTACAAATATCTCTCAGCCGAAGACGCCCTCATGGAGGAGACCGCCGGCGACGGACAGGAACTGGTGGAGATGCTCGGCGTCAACCCCTACTCTCCCATGCTTGACATAAGAGTGAAAAGCCCCTGGGCCAACGTAGACAGTATAAGCGGTCTGGTCGGAGCCTGGGAAAAACGGGCGGAAGTGGCTGAAGTTTCGGTCAATACCGATGTGGTGAAAAATCTCGACAGCAACGCCCGTATGTTCAGCACTATCCTCCTGGTCATCGCCGCCGTATTGCTGCTGATTACTTTCGTCCTGATTAACAACACCGTTCGCCTGACGGTATATTCCCGCAGGTTCACCATCCACACGATGAAACTCGTCGGGGCCACCGGAGGTTTTATCCGCCGCCCCTTCCTTATAAGCAATCTTATTCAGGGCATCATCGCCGCAATAATAGCGTCGGGATTGCTGGGCGCCCTGTTCGCATGGGGGAAAAACTGGAACCCCTCCCTGGGAGCCCTCCTTCCCTGGAGCGCAGCAGCCGTCATCTTCGGCATAATCCTCATAACAGGTATGGCAATCTGCACCCTGGCGGCTGTTTTCGCCACGAACCGCTATCTCAGGGCCGACTATGATGAGATGTTCGACTGATGCCCTCCGTTCCCCCGCACTAAACTCCAAGAAAATGACACAACAACAGAATACTACAAAATCGGCCTTCACCACGCAGACCGGAGCGCGGAAAAACAGCGATTCCGTACTGGATAAGGAGAAGGCATCGCAATTTCCCCTGGGAAAGAATAATTTCAGGCTCATGGCCATCGCCGGCGCCGTAATCGTAATCGGATTTCTGCTCATGCTCGGGGGAAGCTCCACGGAAGAAGCCTTCAACCCCGACATCTTCAGTTTCCGTCGGATCGTCGCCGGGCCGACAATCGCTTTCCTGGGGTTCCTGTTCATGGGATACGCCATAATCCGCAAACCTAAAGACTGAGACGCATGGATTGGTTAGACGCACTGATTCTCGGCATCGTACAGGGACTGGCCGAATATCTCCCCATAAGTTCGAGCGGCCATATCGAGATTTTCCGGCAGATTCTCGGGCTTAATCTCCCCGGAGAAGAAGCCCTGCAGCTTAACGTTGTCCTCCATGTGGCAACGGTCCTTTCCACCATCGTCGTTCTGTGGAAAGAATTCGTACCTCTCTGCACATCGTTTTTCACCTTCAGGAATGACGCTGGGAGCAGATACGTATGGAAAATCCTCCTCTCCTGTATTCCGGTGGCCATCGTCGGACTGCTGTTCAAAGACCAGGTGGAAGAGTTTTTCGGCGTCAGCGAAGACGGTGGAAACAATCTGACGCTTATCGGCGTCTGCCTCTGCATTACAGCCGTCCTGCTGGCTTTCGCATATTTTTCGGGGCAGCGTTCGCGCATGATGCCGTCGCGCGGCAGGGCGCCCCTGCCCAAAGGGAATACCGGAGCCACTGCCGGGAGAAACATTACCTGGCTTGACGCTTTCATCATCGGCTGCAGCCAGGCGATAGCCGTCCTGCCCGGTCTCAGCCGGTCGGGTACCACCATCGCCACTGGTATTATCATAGGCGACAAGCGGGAGCAGGTGGCCCAGTTCTCTTTCTTCATGGTAGTAATCCCGATTCTCGGCGAAGCGATTCTCGACTTCCGGAAAATGCTGGAAGCAGCCCCCGGCGACCAGGTTTCCCTGGGATGGCTTCCTCTGCTGGTAGGATTTCTCGCCTCTTTCGTCGTGGGATGCCTCGCCTGCAAATGGATGCTTGAGATTGTGAAGAAAGGCAAACTCATCTGGTTCTCCGTCTATTGTGTCATCGTCGGCATCATCTGCCTCTGCTGGTGAGCCGCCGGAAAGTTTCCGCAGTCCGAAAACGTTCTAAGGTTTTAGATATTGCAAAACAACAACAGTCTCCCCGCAAGCTCCAGTCTCAACCTCTCGGAAGGTATGGTCTGGGCTGTCGACAAGCCATTGGGCTGGTCATCGTTCCACGTGGTCAAGAAATTGCGTGGCGCATTGCTTTCCCGGGTACGCCATGCCGGCATCCGGAAACTGAAAGTAGGTCATGCCGGTACGCTGGATCCCCTGGCGTCCGGGGTGATGATAATCTGTTCGGGGAGAGCCACCCGTAAAATAGACCTGCTCCAGGCCGGCGTCAAGGAATACGTAGCCGAAGTGGCACTGGGGGCCACCACCCCCTCTTTTGACCTGGAGACTCCGGTAGACGCTACATATCCCACGGAGCATATCACCCGCGAACTCATCGAAGAAGTCATCCCCCGCTTTACCGGAACCATCCGGCAGATCCCGCCGGCATATTCCGCCGTGAAAGTCGACGGCCGGCGCGCCTACAAGGCCGCCCGCTCCGGCCAGGAAGTGGAACTCAAACCCAAGACACTCGTCATCGACGAAATCGAAATCCTCGGGTTCGATACCGCGGAGATGAAGCTCACCCTCCGGATAGTATGCTCCAAAGGGACATATATCCGCGCTCTGGCCCGCGATATCGGGCAGGCCCTCGGCTCGGGCGCTCATCTCTCGGCGCTCCGGCGTACCCGTGTGGGAGACTACGGCATCGCCTCGGCCCTGTCGGTCGACGACGCCGTGGCCGACATTTTCCGTTCCTCCATCGTCGTAGACAGGGACGGAGAGGAACCCCTTGTCATTTCCCCCGCAGACCATATACCCGCTCCGGCCGCAACCGGCCAGCATGGCGCCGACCAGCGGGATATCCTCCCCTATCAGGAGCGCATAAAGAAGACCAACGATTAATCCAACACCATATAACATATTTCTGACACCTCATGAAACTTTCACAGTTTAAATTCAAACTCCCGGAAGACCTGATTGCCCAGACTCCCCTGCTCCATCGCGACGAATGTAAGCTGATGGTCGTTCACCGAAAGACCGGTGAAATCGAACACAGAGAGTTCAAGGATGTCATCAACTATTTCGATGACGGAGACGTGATGGTCTTCAACGACACCAAGGTGTTCCCCGCCCGTCTTTACGGCAATAAGGAAAAAACCGGAGCCAAAATCGAGGTGTTCCTCCTGCGGGAACTTAATCCCGAACACAAATTATGGGACGTGCTTGTAGAACCGGCCCGTAAAATCAGAATCGGCAACAAACTCTATTTCGGCGAAGACGAGTCGATGGTGGCTGAAGTAATTGACAACACCACCTCCCGAGGCCGCACGCTGCGTTTCCTCTACGACGGGCCACACGATGAGTTCAAGGAGGCCCTCTATGCCCTGGGGCAGACACCGCTTCCCGAATATATCAAGCGCGAGGCCAACGAAGAAGACGCCGAGGCATATCAGACAATTTTCGCCCGCAACGAGGGAGCCGTCGTGGCGCCTTCGGCCGGGATCCATTTCAGCCGCGAACTGCTCAAGCGCCTTGAAATCAAAGGCGTCGAGCAAGGCTTCCTGACTGTCCACTGTGGGCTGGGCGCTTTCCGCGAAATCGACGTGGAGGACCTGACAAAGCACCGCATGGATTCGGAGGATATGTCGGTCACCGAAGACCTTGTGGAACTTGTCAACAAGGCAAAGGACAACGGCAGGCAGGTATGCGCCGTCGGCACCTCCACCCTCCGCGGCATCGCAAGCGCCGTCAGCATGGGGGGCCACATGAAGACCTATACCGGATGGACCAACAAATTCATCTTCCCTCCGTATGACTTCACCGTCAGCACAGCCCTGATCACGGGCTTCCATCTCCCCTACTCCACAATGCTGATGATGGTCTGCGCTTTCGGCGGATACGAGAACGTCATGAAAGCCTACGACGTCGCCGTAAAGGAAAAATACAGATTCGGAGCCTACGGCGACGCGATGTTGATTATCGACTGAGACCGAACGCCGCCAGAATAATATAAGAGTCTGAATCATTATGATTATCGACGAACGAACCAGCCGCAGCGAGCGAGTCATCAGCGCCGGAATGATGATGATGACCGCCGCCCGCACCGCTCCCAAGGCAAAAGGTCTTGACCTGCTGGAATGTTGTCTGCTGACGGGAGACGACATCCGGAAACTTTCCGACGTAATGTTGCAGCTTCATGAAGAGACGGGGCGCCCCGTCTACAAGCGCGACGGCGGAAATATTCTCTCGGCTGACGCCGTACTGGTGATTGCCGCCCATAACCGGCCGCTCGGACTGAACTGCGGCCACTGCGGTTATCCGGCCTGCGGAGATAAACCGGCCCAGGCCCCCTGTGCCTACTGTCCTACTGACGTAGGAATAGCCATCGGGTCCGCCGTGGCTACGGCAGCCGACCTACGGGTGGATACCCGCGTGATGTTCTCGGCCGGGATGGCCGCCGAACGCATGAATCTCCTTCCGGGCTGCACCCAGTATTTTGCGATTCCGATATCGGCTTCATCCAAATCGCCCTTCTTCGACCGCTGACGCCGCAACGGACTGTCGGCCATGTGGTTACCTTTTTGGTTCCGGCCCCGTCTCCCCCCTCAGCAGTCCACAACCATAAAATACAGATTGTCCGGTCCGTAGCCTCAGAGGCTATTGACCGGACAATCTGTATTTGTTCTATTGCTTCACCGGAGTCTTCGGCAAGTAGCTTCAGAAAGCCGAATCATTGAAGACACGCCCTTCGAGTCGGGAAGCATGGTGGCGGTAGTCTTTCGTCAGGAAGTAATCCTCAATCGCCTTGCAATGCTTCAGATGGTGCATATCCGACCCTATGAAATCTACCATGTCGTTGTCGATCAGGTAGTCGGCCACCTGCCTGACATCCTTGCCGTAGTACCCGGCCAGACTCAGCAGATTGACCTGGAAAAGCGTTCCGGCCTCATGAAGCTGGCGGTAGCGTTCTTTCCTGGAGAAATAATAGGAATAACGCTCGGGATGGGCCAGAATCGGCTTATATCCGCGCATCTTAAGTTCAAACAGCATCTTATCGAGATTCCACGCTTCCTGGATGAACGAATTCTCGACAAGCAGGTAATTGTTGGGCATGGGATTGACAAGATTCTTCTCCAGCTGGGTGTTGAAGAATCCGTCCATGCGGTATTCCGCCGAATGTTGCAGTTCAATATCCACGCCTCTCTTTTCAACCGCCTCTTTCAGTCGGGCGAAAGCGGCCGAAATGGTTTCGGGGGTATTCTCGAAAGTATCCTGCGTTACATGAGGAGTAGTTATAATGCGCCGGATGCCCCAGTCTTTTTCATGGGATACAAGGTCGGCGCCTCCTTCAGCGTCGCGCTGACCATCGTCGATACCCGGAACAAGATGGCAATGAATGTCGGTATGGAAAAACAGTTCAGGCCGCTCCGCGGGCTTTTTCCGGAAAAAATTAAACATTTTGTTCTTATATGTCTATGATAAAGTCTGGCAGTGTTTCAGTATAATCTCACACTTTCTTACACACGACTTTTCCTGGTTTAGAATAGCTGATGCAAAGATAGTAAGAATTTTTTAAATTTATCCAGTTTCGGCAGGTTTTTATCCTACTTCCCAACCTTTTTCGCCAAAAGATGTTGAAAATCCAAAAAAAATCAGTAAGTTTGCAAGTAGTTTTATTAAACAATTGCCATCTACTATGGAGAAGAAGTTGAAAATCAGGGATTTAACCCTGCGCGACGGTCAGCAGTCGCTTTTCGCGACCCGTCTTAAACAACAGGACATCGACCCGCTGCTGCCTCTTTACAAGGATGCAGGATTCTACATCATGGAAGTATGGGGCGGCGCCGTGCCCGACTCCGTGATGCGTTACCTCGATGAATCCCCCTGGAATCGCCTGCGCACCATTTCAAAAGCCATCGAAGGCAAATCGCTCCTGTCGGCCCTCTCCCGCGGCCGTAACCTCTTCGGCTACGTACCCTACCCCGACTCTGTCCTCGAAGGGTTCTATAAGGAAGCCATCAAGAATGGCCTAAACGTAATGCGTATCTTCGATGCCCTCAACGACATCGACAACGTCAAGGAATCAATCCGTCTCATCAACGAACTCGGCGGAATCGCCGACGCCGCCGTATGCTATACCGTCGATCCCAAGGAGGAAGCTCCCGCTGAAGCACCCAAAAAGAAAGGTTTCTTCGGCTCCCTCTTCGGCAAAAAGGAAGAAGCTCCCGCAGCTCCCAAAAAGATATTCACCGACGAATATTTCGTCAACCTCGCTGTCGAGATGGAACGCCTCGGCGCGAAAATCATCACCCTCAAGGATATGGCCGGCCTGGTGAATCCCTCCAGGGCGGCATCCGTCATCGGCAAACTCAAAGCCGCCGTCAAGGTGCCCGTCGACTTCCATACCCACTGTACTCCCGGCTACGGTCTGGCATCCTCGCTGATGGCTATCCTCAACGGCGTCGACATCCTCGACACCAACATCTGGTGGTTCGGAGAAGGGTCCGCAGCTCCCGCCATCGAGCTTGTCTACATCTTCTGCAAGAAACTCGGCATCGAAGTCGAAGTCAACATGGAGAAGGTCGGCGAAATCCGCGAGAAACTCGAAGGTATCCGCCGCAACCTGGCCGATTTCGACCTCAACAAGGACCGTTTCCCCAAGCATTTCGATCCCCTCAAGCCGCTTGAACCCGCTCTCGACGCAATGTTCGACAAGGCTATCGCAGCCGCCAAAGCCGGCAACGAAGAGGAACTTCTCGATGCCTGCCATGCAATCGAGGATTACTTCGGTTTCCCCAAACCCAACCTTACGGTCAAGAACGCCGAAGTTCCCGGCGGAATGTACTCCAACATGGTAGCCCAGCTCAAAGCCCTCCAGGCCAGCGACCTGCTCGAGGATGCAATGAAACTGATTCCTAAAGTACGCCGCGACGCCGGTCTGGTACCCCTGGTTACACCGACCAGCCAGATCGTAGGTTCCCAGGCCGTTCTCCTGGCTATGGACCGCCGCAAAGGAAACCCCGACTACACCCAGACCAACAACCAGTTCATCTCCCTGGTGAAGGGTGAATACGGCCATACTCCCGTACCCGTCGATCCCGCTTTCCGCGCACAGATCACCGGCGACGCCACCGAGAAGCCCTATGACGTCTCCTCCTACAAGAAACCCGCCAACCCGACGGCAGAAGATCTCGGCGGAGTGCCTCTGGCTTCCAATAACGAAGAGTATCTCCTGCTCGAACTGCTCCCCAACGTAGCCAACAAGTTCCTCCGCAACCGCCGCGAAGAAGAATACAAAGCCAAACAGCCCGCCGAAGCTCCCAAAGCTGCCAAGGCAGAGACGAAAGCCGCTGCCGCCGCTGAAGAGCCCGTCACCGGCGAAGTATTCCGCGCTCCGATGGGTGGCCGCATCGTTGAAATCAAAGTCAACGCCGGCGACAAGGTGAAGAAAGGTCAGGTCATGATGGTATATGAAGCCATGAAGATGGAAAACGACCTTGAGGCTCCCCGCGACCTGACGGTTAAACGCATCTTCGTCGCTCCCGATGAAGTTGTCGGCACCGACGCTCTCCTGATTGAGTTCGAATAATCGACTGACCTATATAAAACGGCTAAGGCGCTGTGTCAGGATTTTTGGCACAGCGCCTTATTTTTCCCACGGATACGGATGAAACGGATCAGTTGTCCTTTACAATACCGTTGGGGATGCGGGAAAGCCCGGAAGTCCGTGTATCCTCCATCAGACGTATGTTGCGCGGATCGCTCTCGCGGGACCGTTCCGGATGATACAGATGATACTGCACGGCGCCGAATTTCAGGAAACGCTTCTTTACTCCGGCGTTAATCAGGCGCCAGGAAAGTTCCGAATCCTCCCGGCCCCAACCGGTAATATCCTCATTGTAGCCGTTGACCCGCAGAAGGTCTTCACGCCATACGGCCATGTTGCAGCTTCTGACGTAACTTCCGTCCGAAGATTTGTAACGGCGCATCAGCGGTGTAAGCCAGGGTATCCGGCGCCCGTTCAGACTCCCTTTCACTCCCTTTTCGCCCGGTTTGATTTCAATACGTCCGCTCCGGAGAATTTCATCGGTGAGTTCCGGCGAAAGCAGTACGCGGGAACCGCACACGAATTCACCCTTGCGGGCATTCCTGACATGGTCCAGCACAAACCCGGGATGAAGAATCATGTCCCCGTCAATCTGGATAATGTAGTCGCCTGTGGCAACGGCTATGGCCCGGTTCCGGGCCGCTCCGGCGCGGAATCCTTCGTCGGGTTGCCACGCATGGCGGACCGGAACAAAAGATTCAAAGGAGAATTCCTCGATCAGCCGCCGGGTCTCCTCTCCCGAGCCGTCATCGGCAATTACAATCTCGTCGGGGAGCATACGCTGGTTCATTACGCTTCGCAGACAGAGTTCCAGCATACGCGGAGCGTTATAGGTCGTAATTAGCAAGGATGTAGTCATTCCGTGAATAAACTTGGGATAGCGGGAGGGAACATCAGGGAAAACATCCGCGGGTCTTCCGGCGACTCGCGAACTCAAAGATATATGACAGTCTTACTTTCCGGCAGAATGAAGGAATGGAATTCAGCAATGTTATATAGCGTTTGAGTGTCTTCGGCCTCAGGGAGGGTACGGCCATCTCAAGAAACGGCCTCGAAGCCTCGCGGATACGGTAGAAATAATCATAGCTGTCCGGATCCGACAGGCAGTAGCGGGCGATTTTCTTGGCGGCGATGACGGCGCTCTCGATAATCATGGCCGACAGATGGCTCTCGGTAAAAAGCGGAGGAAGATTGTCAACGATGAACCGGTACCGCTCTATGTCGGCGGTCAGTTTGTCGAAATACGTGGCAGGATTAGTGCTGTTGACTACTCCCGAACGGCGCATACGGTAATGATAGAACGGCGTGGCGTCTATGGCGAACCGTTCCGCCCGGGAGAACCAGCGGAGCATCACTGCCGAATCCTCATAGAAATTCCTACCCTCGGGATAAAAATCTCCGATAACCTCGCGACGGAAAAGTTTGTCGCACGACAAACTCTGGACCAGTCGGTCCTCTATCAGCATTTTCAACGCTTCCGAACGCTGGTAGACCGCCGGGGCCGGAACCGGCTCCTTCGCCCTTGACCCGTAAGTATATTCGAAGAAATAACCGCAGACGGCGATATCGCTCTGAGTGCGTGTTATTTTCTCCAGCATATATTCGTACATCAGGGGGTCAATCCAGTCGTCGCTGTCAACGAACCCTATATATTCTCCCCGGGCAATCCTGAGAGCGGCGTTGCGGGCCGCCGAACGCCCGGCGTTGGACTGGTGGATGACTTTGACGCGGGTGTCTCTGGCGGCATACTCGTCGCATATCGCCGGAGAATTGTCCGTCGAGCCGTCATCCACCACTATCACTTCGATGTCTTTCAGTGTCTGGGCCAATACAGAGTCGAGACACTGTCTCAGATATGTCTCTACGTTGTAGACCGGGATTATTATCGAAACCATCTGTTGTTACGTTTCCTCAGAATTCCAATAGAACAGGCATCAGACCGGTATGACCATCATCGGGATATCGGCCCGGAACAGTATCTTGTGCGCCAGAGAGGGATTGAACAGGCGGGCGAAGACCGTCCGCTTCTTGTTGGGAACGCAGATAAGCTGGAAAGGTATGTCATCCATTATTTTGCTGAAATCGTCAAGCAGATGGCTCACCTCTATCGTGCGGGCCTCGAACTTGTAGCCGGGGAAATGATTACGGCAATACAGAAGCAGATTGCGCGTGGCCGTGTCACCTTTCTTTTCCGCCCGGACGCTGTCATTTCGGAAGCTCCATTCGCGCCTCCCCGGAATATGGATCAGCATGACCTCGAGAGGCAGCTTAGGGAAAAGCCTGTAAAGGGAATCAATGGCTATCAGGTCCTGCTGGTCGAGGTTGCACACGAACGCCACCTGACGCAGGTTGACCAGCGAATCGATGTCGATATTCTCCGGAACGGTGAACGCCGGAGTGCGGCAGGAATCGAGTACTTCAGCCGTCACGCTTCCTATCAGCTCAGTCTCCTTCTTATGAGCGCCCCGGGTTCCCATCACTATCAGCCGGGGATTCATCTCCCGGGCGTATTCCAGGATTACTTCCTCGGGAATTCCCTCCTTTACGCTGGTAGAGAATTTTACCGCCGGGACGCTCCCTTCCTTAATCCATCCGCGTATCTTCTCGGCGTATTTCTCCATTAGTTTCCGGGATTCCTCTCCGACGGTCTGCATCTCCTCCATATTGGCCAGCTGGTAATCGTAGGAATCAGTCAGGTCCGGTGCGGTCTCCACCGTCGGAGCCAGATAAGAATAAAGCATCTCGATCTGCAGTCCCAATGAGGAAGCAAGTATAAAAGCCAGCCGCGCGGCCTTGTCGCTGTGGGAGGAAAAATCGGTGGGAACCAGTATCTTTCCCCAGCTTACGTGCGTGTCGGCCGAGGGGAGGTTGAAGATCTCTATGTTCTCTACGATCCGGAGAGCTTTCGGGAGATCGGATTCCTTGATCCGGATTCTGACACCGGCGGCCACCGTCGGTTCGGCAAGATTAACGTTGTTCAGCTCCACATAGATGCCTTCCCTCTCCAGAAGGCTTTTCAGCGAGAGGGCGAGGTCGTAAGTGTGAATAGCTAATGTTATCAGTCTGTTTGGGGTCATGGAGCTTGTCTGGATTTATATACTACACAGAGCTATGGCGCGTTCGCTTTTCAGGCCGACGCGCCATAGCAATAATCTTTTGGTTTAGGTAAAACTGAAGCCGTTGGCGGCACTTCCGTCTTATTTTTCCTTCTTCTTCTCCTCTTCCTGAAGAATTTCTACGGCCATGTCATAGATGGTGGTGTCATCGAGGACTACGATACCCCCGTCGGGACCCGGTTCGATGTGCAACCCGCAGTTCTTGCCGAATTCGTAGTTGGAACCTCCGAAATAGTTACGGACAGTCTGGGGAGTTGTATTGAGTTTGTCGGCAATGCGGGCAGTTGCGCCATCGGGAAGTGCGTCTTTGATGCGACGGAGATCGTTGAAAGAAATTGTCTTTGTCATGCGCGTATGGATTTTTGGGTTTGAAATTCTAAGAATCAAGGGTCGGAGAGGAATTTTCCCTAAATTTATACACTTAATTTGATATAACCAAATTTTTATAGTGTGTTATAAAACATATATTTATGGTTAAATCCCTTAATAAGTCAAAAGTCAACAACTTAGAGCGCCACATTTTTGAGTGGGGCGCTCCCCACCCTCTGTCTCAGATCCGTTCCACCTCGGAAGCCTTCACCCAGGCGCGTTCGCCGCGTCCGACCAGCACTTCATACCATGTTCCTCCCGCACCGGAAGAAACCGAGTCGATGATCTCCACTTTGGTCCCTTCGTGAAGAAGAAACGCCTGCTCGGACTGACTGCGGGCCTCGCGCGGAGAGGTGGAAAGCTGCGAAGCCGGAGGGAGTATGATGGCATAGTTGTCGGAATTCACCCGGTTGGCCGCAGCGAAAGCCACTATGACGGCACCCACAGTAACCAGGAAGATTATGAATCCGCCGAAAAAGCTCGCTTTTTTCACAGCGATGGCAGAGGAGAAGATATAGACAGCCAGCGCTCCCAGGAAGACCGCGAACAGAATCAGCGTGATCCATGCCCATGTATCGGGATGGAAGAAGCCGACCGTCCCTTCCCAGACGGAATCGAGATATGAACCGCTGTCAATCTGCTTGTCAGCGATCCGGGAATTGACAAACTCCAGGTTCGCGCGGGCATCGGTATTGGTGGGGTCGAGTTTAAGCGCCCTTTCGTAATTGACAATAGCTTTTCCGAGATTTCCCTGACGGTAATATGCGTTCCCGAGGTTATAGAACAGCTGGCTGGAACTGCCATCCTTTTTCAGCGCCTGGAGATAGAGCGATTCCGCCTCGGTGAAATTATCGGCACTGTACGCCGAATCGCCTCTCTGGGCGAGAATTTCGCCCGAAAGCGCCTCGACAGAAACGGCCGGCATGGCGTCCGGAACGTTCTGCGACATATCTTCCGTGATGACTTGGGGGCCCCCCCCTGTCAGGGTATCCGCCTGAGTCTGAGCCACAGCGCCCGCAGTTCCCAGGCCAAAAGTTCCTATAAAAAACAATATGATGTCTGTGAGTTTCATTGCCGGAGATTATTTCTTATTGAACTTGCTTTTCTCAAGGGAATTGATGGTGCGGGTGGCTTCCTCGTAAAGTGCTTCAACGGATGCCTCCGAGGAGGAATCCGGAGTATAGCGGGCCATCTCGCACTGGTCGAGTACCTCGATTACCTTGTCGGCGTTCTCCTGGGTGACGCCGCGCGAAAGAAGCGTTTCGAGGATGTTCTGACGCGTAAGCTGGGAGACAGGCATGGAGAGTTTGTCCCCGAGATAGCCCCACATGGCTTTAAGCATCGCCTCATAGAACTGTTCAGGCTGACGGGCCTTCATGAACTTCTCGGCGGCACGCAGTCGGCGGCGCGCTACCTTGTTGGCCCGGGCGTTGCGACGCCCGGCCACGTCGGCGTTAAGCCTTACCTGACGGCCATAAACCAGCACCGCCGTAACAAGCGCCAGCACCAGCAACACCGGGACGGCCCAGTACCACCAGTTGAAAATCACCGGCTGATGAACTTTCGACAGGTTCTTGGCGCCGGTCTTGATATGGAGAATATCAGTATTCTTGGCCTCGATTTCCATCTGCTCGGCGCTTACCGAAGTACCGCTGCCTTTGGCGATATCCATCGTGTAGCCGGGAGCTGTAAGCGTCACATAGCTACGCTTCGCCGGGTCAAAATATATGAACTTCTGGTCGGGAATCCTGAACGTGCCGACGCTCTGAGGTACCAGCGTATAGTCGACCACCATAGTGCCGGTAACCGTGGCGCCGCTGACACGGGTACGGTAGTCGGTCTTGGGTGTGAACTGCTCGAATTCCGTGGGGAGTTCAGGTTTGGGTTCATGGAGATACTTGATATTTCCGGTACCTGTCACGATGTACTCCAGCGAGGCGGCTTCCCCGGTTTTCAGTTTCTCGGGGGAAAGACGGCTCTCGAAGGTGAAGGAACCCACGGCATTGTCGAATCCGGCGGGACGGGGTTCGGGGAGGGGGGTGATGTCTACCGTCGAGGTGAACGGCTGGAGATGTACGTCTTTCTCCACGGGGCGTCCCGAGATAAACCATCCGTTGGATACTCTCTCGATCTGCACCACACTCAGGTCATATTTTCCGGAATTAATGGTGAGCTTTCCGGATTTCTGCGGGAAGATGATGCACTTCTTGAGAACGGCGGTAACATAATTCTGCCCCTTGTAGTTCTCCACGGCGTTCAGGGCTGCCTGTGTGTCGACCTCCTCGATGAGGAAGCCGTCAAACGTCGGCGGAGACGTCATCATGAAAGAATTGATGCGCTGGAACTTGGTGTACAGCTTGATGGTACACTCGATGGCCTCCTGCTCGTAGGCATGGCTCTTGTTGAGGATAATCCTTACGAAAATGTCATCTTTGGAAATGGGGTGCGAAGTGTCGTCCTGCGACGCCATATCGTCAACATGGACCGACTGCTGGGGCTGTCGTCCGTAGCCATAACCGTATCCCCCCTGCTGCTGTCCCTGGGTAGCCTTGTCGGCGGGAAGCACAGTGAACTTCGCGGGCTGGGAGGTGAGCTTCTTTCCGTCCGCTATGATGGATGCGGCCGGTATGGTGAAGGTTCCCTCCTCCTCGGCCCGATAGATGAAAGTGTATTCCACCGTACTGGACGAAGACGCCTGCCCGTTGATTATCTGATAGCTCTGCGAAGTGCTGACCCCGGGCTGGGGATTAAGCAGCTTGCAGCCGCTGATAGCCGGCGCGTTGAGGCTTGTGCCTTCCCCGTTCGACAGCCGGTAAGTGACGGCGAACCGGTTCCCGGCGATAACGTTCCGGGGAGGTATTACCTGGAAAGAGGTCTGAGCCGCCAGGGAAAACGCTGTCAGAAAGAGAAGGGATAATATTGTCAAATACTTTTTCATCTGTTCTGAAATAAGTCAGCTTTACACTTTATAAATAGTTGAACGGAGAGAAGAACCGTGGGGCATGGTCCCCGTGTTGCGGAAGATTACCAGGGTTTGCCTGTCTGCCGGCGGCCGGCCTGCTTTTCCTGGCCCTGCTTCATAAGCTCTACCTTCTGGCGGGTAGCCGATTCCTTGTCATCCATGGCTTTCAGAATCTGGTCGGCGCTCTGCTGGCTCAGGCCCTGCTGCTGTTGTTGTTGTTGTTGCTGCTTGTCCTGGTTCTGCTGCTGTTGCTGCTGATCCTGATTCTGCTTGTCCTGATCTTTGTTCTTATCCTGGTTCTGGTCCTGATTCTGCTGGTCCTGCTGCTGGTCCTGCTGGTCCTGCTTGTCTTTGTTCTGGTCCTGATTCTGATCTTGATTCTTGTCCTGGTTTTTGTCCTGATTCTGGTCCTGTTCCAGCTTTTTCAGCTGGGCCAGGCGCAGGTTCTGGCGCGCCTGGTTGTTCTCAGGATTACGGCGCAGGGCATTCTTATACATCTCGATGGCGGCGGCGTAGTCCTCCGCCTTGTAGGCGATATTGCCTCTGTCATAGAAAGAGTTCTCCGCCAGTTGCAGATCCTGGGTGTTGCCGGCCGTTCCGGCCAGAATCCTGTCGGCCTGCTGGATAAGGGAGTCACCTTTGTTGGCCAAGTCCTCGCCGCGCTGTTTGAGATAGGAGGAAGCGAGGTTGAACTGTGCGCGTCCGTTGTCGGGATTTTCCCCAAGTGCCTTCTTGAAATTCACCTCGGCTTCGGCATAGCGCTGTTTGTCATAGAGGTCTTTGCCGTCCTTCATATAGTTGCGCTCCCGTTTGGTCGACTTGCGGACGCCGTCCTGTTCCTCCCCGGAGGATGAACAGCCCGACAGCCCGAGAACCAGCAGATTCACGGTCGCGATGAGAGTTAATATCTTGAAGATTCGCATCATAATCAGAATATTAGGAATTTTGTCCCGAAGTTTTTTTCTTGCGTAGGGATGTGCCGGCGATTTTCTGGCGTGAGAAGAAGGTGTAACGCTTCAGCCAGCCGATTTTCGTCGGAAGCACCACGGCGTCAATCACCAGCAGGATAAGAGCCAGCCAGACAAATACCGGGAACTGTTCGGCGCTCGCCTTGTAGGTCACGTGCTGAAGGTCGCTTTTTTTGATTTTGTCAAGCTGATCTACCAGCGACGACAACGCTTTGGAGGAAGAACCGTTGATATAGACGCCGCCACCAGCCTGAGCGATCTCTTTGGCCATCTTTTCGTTCAGGAAGGTGGTCACCGGCGCGCCGGATTCGTCTTTCATGAAATCGCCGTGGCGGTTGACGGGAATCGGAGCGCCCTTGATAGAACCGACGCCCATGACATCCACCTCGATACCGAGGCTCTGGGCGTACTTGGCCATCTCTACGGCGTCCCCTTCGTGGTTCTCGCCGTCAGTTATGACGATAATCGCCTTGTTGACATCTTCGGCGGGAGAGAAGGAGTTGATTGCCATATTGATAGCGGTGCCTATGGCCGTACCCTGGGTCTGTACCATATCGGTGGAAATTTCATCGAGATACATCCGGGCTGACACGAAATCCGTGGTGATGGGGAGCTGTGTATATGCCTCTCCTGCGAAAACTATCAGGCCGACTTTGTCGTTGCCGAGCTTGTCTATGAGGTTGCCGAGCAAATACTTGGCGCGGTCCAGGCGCGATATGCCGTTGAGGTCGTCGGTCGAGGACGCGAGCATGGAGCGGGAGACGTCGAAGGCGATCATCACTTCGATTCCTTCCGTGGACTCCACTTCCTCTTTCTCTCCCGCTCGCGGACGGGCCACGGCTATTATCAGCGCCGTAAGCGCCAGCAGTTCGAGAGTGATCTTTATCGCCGGCTTATAGGGGGAAGCCTCGGGCATCAGCGGTTCGAGGTTACGCAGCTGACCGTAGCGGCGCAGTTTCCTTTTGCGGGCCACGCGCGACCAATACCACAGTCCCAGAAGGACCGGGACCAGAATCAGCAGGTACAGAAGTGAGGGATATGCGAATGACATGGATTTACGGAATTGTTCTGAGCCAGGTTTGACGTAATATCAGTTCGAGAAGGAGAAGTCCGAGCGCCGCAAGTGCCCAGGGCAGATAGCAGTCTTCGGTATGGGAAAAATGTCTTACATCGATTTCGGATTTCTCCAGCTGGTCGATTTCAGAGAATATTTCCTGAAGAACTCGGTTTCCGGTGGCGCGGAAATATTTCCCCCCGGTGATGGAGGCGATCTGTTTCAGAGTCGCTTCGTCGATAACAACCGGCTGCGGCTGATATTCGATGCGTCCGAACATATTGTACATGGGATAGAGGGCCGTCCCGTTTGTGCCGATACCTATGGTATAAACCTTGATGCCCATCTTGTGGGCGATTTCTGCAGCGGTCAGGGGCGCCACGATACCGGTATTGTTAGATCCGTCGGTAAGGAGGATGATGCTCTTGGACTTGGCCTTTCCGTCCTTGATTCGATTGATGGAGGTTGCCAGTCCGTCGCCGATGGCGGTACCGTCCTCCAGCATATCGCGGTTAAGGGCAGTCACATAGTTGGCCAAAGTGGCGCGGTCCGTGGTCATCGGTACTCCGGTGAAGGCCTCACCGGCGAAAACAACAAGTCCCATATTGTCGTTCTCGCGTCCGTTGATAAAGTTCGCCGCGATTTTCTTGGCCGCTTCGAGGCGGTCAGGCTTGAAGTCGCGGGCGAGCATAGAGGAGGAGATATCAAGAGCAATCACCATGTCGGTACCTTCGGTCTTTGAGGTGCGCCAGGCATCGCGGGTCTGGGGACGGGCCAGACATACGATAAGACACCCCAGGGCGAGAATACGCAGGGCATACATCGCATAGAGACCGAACTGACGCGCCGGGCGCCCCAGTTTTCTGAACGGCCCCGTGGTGGAAATTGCCAGTGAGGGATGGGTGCTGCGCCGCCGCCAGATCCACCACCCTGTCAGCAAGGGGCAGACCAGCAGGAGCCAGAGCATACCGGGATTCGCGAATTGCATTGTATATTATATATTTACAAAGTCGTTAAACATCATTATTTCCGGGAAGCGGATCCTGGAGTCTGCGCCGGATTCGGGGCCGCGGGAGCGGAAGCGCCCTGCGCGTCGGGAGGAACGACCTCCACGGGTTTTGTCTCCTCAACGAACTGGATGGCCTCGGCCAGGGCGCGGTGATTGTCGTCAGGCAGAGGACGCACCTTAGCGAACTTCACGAAATCGGCGATTTCCAGAATCTTGCGCATACGGGCGTTTGGCATACGGGTAGCCTCGTTCTCGCTCAGTACACGCGTAATCTGCTGGGAAGTCATCTCCATGGCGTTGATTCCGAAGCGTCCCTGGAGATAATCGCGGAGAATATCGATAAGGCGGGTGTAATATTCTTTCTCGCGGCCGTTCTGCCAGAGGTTTTCCTCCCTCAGATGGTCAAGACGCTGCATGGCAAGCTGATAGGGAGGAACGGGCTTCTTTTTCGGGACAAGAGGCACATCGACTTTCTTCGTCAGTATCAGATATGCGCAGATACCGGCGATAATCGTCAGCAGCGCAGCGACAATCCAGCCCCAGTATTCCGTAATCCAGTCGGGAAGGAAGTCATACCACTTTGTCTCGAAGTCCATTGCCGGGGCAATCGGGTTGACATCCTCCATAGCGCTGACGTCCACGGGATTTACTTTCAGGGTCAGAGGCTTGGTACGCAGCGTGTCGGGACCGTTGACAAGCAGGAAAGGAGGAATCGTATAGAGGCCCGAATCGAATGACTGCACGATCAGGGCGCGTTTCATCTCGACGAGTCCGTTGCCCAGGTCTGTGGTGTCGCCGTAAACCCAGTCAATCATCTCTACCTCGGGAGGCATGGTGTTCTTGTCGACAAGGACTTCCGCCGGAGAGCCGGCTTTATCGACAATCTCGAAGCGGATGGCCGTCTGATACCCCATCGTAATCTGCGAGGAATCGACCGAAGCCTTTATCGAACGGCCCGCGGAGGGGAACGCGGTCGCCGCCGCGATGGCTATAATGAATATGTTAAGCAGCTTTTTAAGCATGGAGCAGCTTGTTTTACATTCAACAATTTATCCGTAAAATGGGGTTGAAACGACCGCTGGAGAGGGGCGTCACACCCGTTTGCGGAAGAGACCCATCAGGGCGGTGACAAAGTCCTCGTCAGTAGGTACACTGCACGAACCGACGCGACAGCGTTTCAGCGTGTCACTCATGACCTGCTGGCGCTCGTACCACCAGCGGTTATATTCGTTGCGGACTTTCTTTGAGGAAGTATCGACCCATTGCTCCGCGCCGGTCTCGAGATCGGCTACGCGCAGCAGTCCTACGTCAGGAAGCTGGGCGTCGCGCTTGTCATAGACCTGGATTCCATAGACGTCATGCTTGTTGGAAGCAATGGAAAGGGCCTTGTAGTAGTCTTTCTCGTCGATGAAATCGGAAATCAGGAAAGTAGTACACCGCTTTTTCAGCGCATCGGTGAAATAGCGCAGCACCATCCCGATGTCGGTCCCCTTGTGTTCGGGAGTGAAGTCAAGCAGTTCGCGGATGATGAACAGGATATGCTTCTTTCCTTTCTTCGGGGGGATGAATTTCTCGATTTTGTCCGAGAAGAAGATTACGCCGATCTTGTCGTTGTTCTGGATGGCCGAGAAGGCCAGGGTGGCGGAAATCTCGGCTATCATCTCGCGCTTGGCTTCCCCTACGGCTCCGAACAGACGGGAGCCGCTGACATCGACAAGCAGCATTACGGTAAGTTCGCGTTCTTCCTCGTAGATCTTGACGTAAGGGCGGTTATGGCGCGCGGTAACGTTCCAGTCTATATCGCGGATATCGTCGCCGTACTGATACTCCCTGACTTCGGAGAAGGTCATGCCACGCCCCTTGAACGCCGAGTGATACTCACCGGCGAAAATATTCTGTGAAAGTCCGCGCGTCTTGATTTCGATGCGCCTGACTTTTTTCAGGAGTTCGTTGGCATCCATTGTTTACACTTGTTTCGTTTGGGTTCGTCGCAAGCCACGCATCAGGGAACGACTACCTTGTCAAGGATTTCAGAAATAATCTCGTCGGCCGAGATATTGTTGGCCTCCGCCTCATAGGTCAGGCCGATACGGTGGCGCAGCACGTCATGGCATACGGCGCGGACATCCTCGGGGATGACGTAGCCGCGCTGACGCAGGAACGCGTAGGCCTTTGCGGCGCGGGCCAGAGAAATCGACGCACGCGGCGACGCACCGAAAGCGATAATGCTCTGGAGTTCGGGCAGTCCGCACTCCGAGGGGAAACGCGTTGCGAAAACGATGTCCACGATATAACGCTCGATTTTCTCGTCAATATATATGCGCTCGACAACCTGCTGGGCATCGATAATCTCGGCGGGAGTAAGGAGCGGACGGATGGCCTGACGCTTGTTCGAGAGATTCTGACGGATAATCAGTTTCTCCTCCTCGCGGCTGGGATAGCCGATGACGACTTTCAGGAGGAAACGGTCCACCTGGGCCTCGGGCAGAGGATAGGTACCTTCCTGCTCGATGGGGTTCTGGGTAGCCATAACCAGGAAAGGCTCGGGCAGAGGGAAGGTATGGTCGCCGATTGTCACCTGGCGCTCCTGCATGGCTTCGAGCAGAGCGGCCTGCACTTTGGCGGGCGCTCGGTTGATTTCATCGGCCAGAACGAAGTTGGCGAAAATCGGTCCTTTCTTTACCTGGAACTGCTCGGACTTGACGCTGTAAACCATCGTACCGGAGACGTCGGCGGGAAGAAGGTCGGGGGTAAACTGAATTCGGCTATATTTTGCATCGATAAGCTGGGAAAGAGTCTTGATGGCAAGGGTCTTGGCCAGGCCCGGCACACCTTCCAGCAACACGTGTCCGTTGGAAAGCAGGGCGATAAGCAACGATTCAACAAGGTGTTTCTGACCGACGATCGTCTGGTCCATTCCCTGAGTAATCAGACTGACAAAATTGTTGCGGCTGGCAACCAGGTCGTTCAGTTCTCTGATATTTACCGTTTCACTCATAAGTTGTCTTATAGTTGTTTTTTATTGATTACTTTGATATTAGGATGCACTGTAACAGGATTGCAGTGCAAATGTATGGAAACTAAACAGGTAAACGTTAAAACAGAGTGTTAAATTTATCTATCAATCGTTTACCTCCTTTAAGATTTAATCATTTTTAAGCAAACTGAACATCAGCGCTATCCGGGCATTACCTTATAGGCTTCCTTTTCTGCTTTTTTCAACGACGCGGGGTCCGAGGCGTCGATTCCATACTTGGAAGCCGGAGGAATCACCAGGACCATTCCGTCCTCGAGATTGTCAGGATTGCGTATCTTGTCCTTGTTTTCCAGGTAGATATACACCCAGAATTTGGCATTGCCGTAATGGCGCCTGGCCATGACTGACAGATAGTTGCCCGGGCCGACAGTATCGGTCACCACAGCGGGTGCGGCGGGTTGCGCGGTCTGCTGCGCCCGGGTTTCCGCGGCCTCCGGAGCGGCAGAGGAATCCGCCGGGATGTCCCGCGCCATCTCCAGGGAATCTTCCGCAGCATTGTCGAAGGGAACAATCTCCTCCTCCACAATTCCGGAATCATGCCGGATAAGGATTCCATCCTCCAGAAGCTCAACATTTCCCGAAAGGTTATTGTTTAGCCATTTATAACTTAAATATCCCAAAATCAGGCCCAGCAGACAGGCGGCAATAGCGGTGACCACCAGGGTCAGCGTCGTGTGACCGACGCGCTGGATTGTAACACTGCTTTCCGGCTCGAGCCTCACGGCAAGCGGATTTGCATCGGTCTGAGGCTGCGGTTCCCCGGAATATACCGGCGGATATGAAACGGGGTCCTGTACGGAGAGGTCTTCTCTGGCCGGAGACGTAGCATTTCCGTCCTCGGGGGCAGCTTCTTGTCCGGTATGGATTTCCTGAGACTGGCTCTCTGCCAGCGGCGCCCGCATATCATCTTCGGGCTGTGGTGCGGCAACCTTCTCTTTCCTCAGGAATCGCGGAGGAAGCGGAGGAGGCATGATGCCGGTAGCGACGGCCTCCGGAATTTCCCCTGCTTCCGGCTGAGCCTCGGCGGGAGGATTCAGTTCTGATTCCGTCAGCGAGTCGGCCAGTTCCACGGACTCAAACATCGCGAACGGTTCGTTTACCTTGCCGGCCAATGATGCGTCGGGAGCGAACTCGACCGAAGGGTTTCCGTTCACATCCGACACTACACGGAAAATGCCGAGCCCCGCCACAGAGACCACTCCGTCAGCCGCCAGCCCCTGGCTGATTACTGCCGAAAATTCTTTCAGGAAAGTTCCGGCAATCTCCGGACCGCAACCGGTCTCGGCTGCCAGCCGTCCGGTTATCTCATGAAGAGACACTATCTGACCGCTCATTTACGATGGCCCTCCGCAACCACGTTTCTCAGCCGGCCGGCCGGAATAAATTCCATCTCAATCGCGGGGGGAAGCATCAGACGCCGCCCCGTCGAGAGGTCGGTGATGACCGTTTCCTCCTTTTTCACTCCTCCGAAGGACCCGAGAGCGGGCAACGCCACGCGGTTAAGTTGCTGACATTCCTCTCCCACCACGGCTGTAAATCCGCTGAGGAGCTTTTCGGCAGTCGCCGGCTCGAGATTGAGCCGTTGCGCCAGTATGCTGAGAAATTGTTTGTTGTCCAAAGTGACGGCTGTGTTTGGTTTATTTCGACAAAGTTAGTAAAATTCCCCCGAAAGGCCGTAATCTTCCTCCTTAAAAAACATTACCTTCTCCCCGGACCTATTCGGCCCGATTAAGCCGGGAAGTTTGTCTCACGTCTGCCCCTGACAGTTAACTCACGGAGCGTCCAGCCGGGGCCATACGGAAAGACCGCGCCGGCGCGAATCGGCCGACACGGTCTTTGACAGTTAATTCAATTAATTTATGAAGAGGATCTATCAGATGACACCCTGTTCCATCATGGCGGTGGCAACCTTCATGAAGCCGGCGATGTTGGCGCCTTTCATGTAGTTGAGGTAACCGTCGGGCTGCATACCGTATTTGAGACACTGCTCATGAATAGCGGCCATGATCTGGTGGAGCTTGGCATCCACTTCCTCGGCGGTCCACTGGAGATGCTCGGCATCCTGAGTCATTTCGAGACCGGAGCAAGCTACGCCGCCGGCGTTGACAGCCTTGCCGGGAGCATAGTTGATCTTGTTCTCGATGAAACAGTCGATAGCCTCGGGAGTACATCCCATGTTGGAAACTTCAGCCACGAGTTCCACGCCGTTGGCTACAAGCTGTTTGGCGTCTTCGCCGTTGACTTCGTTCTGGGTAGCGCAGGGAAGGGCGATGTTGACTTTCTGTTCCCAGGGTTTACGGCCGGGATAGAAGGTAGCACCGGGATATTTCTCAGCGTAAGGAGCAACCACGTCATTGCCGGAAGCGCGGAGTTCGAGCATATATTCAATCTTCTCGCCGCTGATACCGTCGGGATCGTAGACGTATCCGTCGGGACCGGAGATGGTGACAACCTTGGCACCGAGTTCGGTAGCCTTGGTGGCAGCGCCCCAGGCTACGTTGCCGAAACCGGAAATGGCCACGGTCTTTCCCTTGAGGTCCTGGTTCTTCAGGGCCAGCATATTCTGAACGAAGTAGAGTGCGCCGAAACCGGTAGCCTCGGGACGGAGACGGGAACCGCCGAAGTCGAAACCCTTGCCGGTGAATGTGCCTGTATGTTCGTCAACGAGTTTCTTGTACATTCCGTACATATAGCCCACCTCACGGCCGCCTACGCCGATATCGCCGGCGGGAACGTCGCGGTCCGGACCGAGATTTTTCCAGAGGCCGAGGATGAACGCCTGGCAGAAACGCATGATTTCACGGTCGCTCTTGCCGCGGGGCGAGAAGTCAGAACCACCTTTGGCGCCACCCATCGGAAGGGTGGTGAGGGCGTTCTTGAAGGTCTGCTCGAAACCGAGGAACTTCAGAATCGAGAGGTTGACGGACGCATGGAAACGGATACCTCCCTTGTACGGGCCGATGGCGTTGTTGAACTGTACGCGGTAGCCGATGTTGTTCTGCACATCTCCCTTGTCGTCAAGCCAGGTGACACGGAAAGTGACGATTTTGTCCGGCTCTACCATCCGTTCGATGATTTTGTTGCGCTCGAACTCAGGATGCTGGTTGTAAACGTCGGTTACTGACATAAGCACCTCGCGGACTGCCTGCAGGTACTCTTTCTCACCCGGATGCTTTGCCTCCAGGGCGTTCATGATATTATTTATATCCATACCTTGATAATATGAATTAGGTTGATTTTCAAGTTCTGTCTCCGCCGGATGACATTTATATGTTTTACAGCAGAGTTTTAAGGCAGTTATTAAGGAGTTTTACCCTTAACAGCTAACTTCACCGCAAATATAGCACATATTAATTGAATAAAAAAAGAAAATCGACAATTATTTTCAATCTTTTTTCGGAGGCGTTTCAAGGCATCTTGCCAGGGGTGCGAAAGGAACAAAATTCATGCGCTTAACGTTTTTCCACTGTTTTTGGCAAGATATTTGCTTTTAATTTGTTTACTTTGCATAAAAACTTTCCCACTGATGAAAAAACAGCTCTTTTCAGAGATTAAAGATAAGATACGGAAATATGTCGCCTCGGCCCGGTTGAGGGAGGCTTTCTCGCTGGCCCGCTCACTGTCGGAAGGCAATATGGCCTGGGAAATCTCGCAGGCCCTGGACGAGGCGGAACAGTCTTACCGCAGTCTGCTGTCATACGCAGTATCGGGAGCGGAAGACCCGGGACGCGACGAGATGACTGCGGAAATCGGAGAGACCATCCTGACGATTACCGATCGTCTCGAACGCCTTAACACGGCACTCGAGGAACCTACATTATATTATAATACGCTTCGCTACCGCCAGACAATTCCCTCCGAGACCATAGCCTCCCAGCTTGAGGCATACCGGAAGGCTTGCGCTGAAGTGTCGGTTCTCGACATCGTGGCCGGCGGAGTCCATTCCGGCGCATACGTAACCACTACGACCGAGCGCGAGCAGTTTGAACGCGATATTTTCAACCTCATCTGGACAGCGTTTCCCCTCTCTCGCTCCGAGGCGGAGGCCATCGAGACAACTCTCGGCTCGGCGGTTCTTCCTGAATATGCCGTAACCCTTTTTACATGGGCTATCATTATGGGGGGCCTGGAATTTTTCGATGCCAGGCGGCTGAGACTACTGTGTGATTTATATGAGAAAGGATCGGAGCGGGTATCTGCCGTGGCGCTTGTAGGGCTGCTGATCGTAATGCACCGCTGGCGCGACCGTCGTTTCCCGCAGTCGCTGAGAGTCCGTTTCGAAGCACTGAGGGAACTTCCCTCGTGGCGTCAGGACCTTCGGCTGGCCTATATGGAGCTGGCCCGTACCCGCGACACCGACAGGATTTCCGCCAAAATACGGGACGAAATTGTTCCGGGCATGATGAAGCTACGCCCAGAGTTCGACCGCAAATTTTCCGCGATGCCGGAGGCTGTCGACTCTGAGGATATGGAAGCAAATCCGGAGTGGCAGGAACTGCTCGACAAATCCGGACTGGCCGACAAGCTCAAGGAAATGAGCGAGATTCAGGAAGAGGGAGGAGACATAATGATGGGGACATTCTCCCATCTTAAGCAATTTCCGTTCTTCTCGCGCCTGCCCAACTGGTTCATTCCTTTCCACAGCGAGCGTAGCGAGTTTGCCGATAATTCCGGAAACGGTGGTCTGCACAAAATCGCTGAAATGTTCGAACAGCTTGGATTTCTCTGCGACAGCGACAAGTATTCCCTGCTTATGTCCCTGAGCCATGTTCCTTCTGCTCAGAGGGATGTGGTCCTGGGGCAGCTCAACGCCCAGGCCGACCAGTTCAATGAACTGCGGGCCGCGTCGCTTGATCTTTCCGCCGATACGCGCCGTGCGGTAATTGCCCGGCAGATTCAGAATCTCTTCCGTTTCTTCCGGCTGTTCCGCAGGAAAGGGGAGTTCGCCAATCCGTTTGAAAAAGGAGTGAATCTGGTGGCAGTACCGGCGCTGGTAGCCGATGTCAAGGAACCGGAACTTCTCTCTCTTATCGCGGAATTCTATTTCTCCCATGATTACTGGCAGGAGGCCCTGGATGTCTTCGAAATCATTGACGGAATTTCCGAGCCTTCAGCCCAGATTTATCAGAAGATCGGCCACTGCCTGATGAAACTCGGACGCACGTCCGATGCCGTTGCGGCTCTTGAAAAAGCGGATATGCTCGATAACCGCAGTCCGTGGACACTCGGGCGTCTGGGGCGCTGTCATTCTTTGCTGGAGAATCACCGCTCCGCCCTCTCGGCATATGAGCGGCTTGAGGAGCTTCGTCCCGACAAGCCGTCCAACAGTCTCGCCATAGGGCGCGCCCATCTGGCCCTCCATCATTATCCGGAGGCTGTCAAGGCGTTCTACAAGGCATTCTATCTTGATGAAAAATCGGGGAAAGCTCTCCGACCGCTTGCATGGAGCCTTCTGATGGACAAGCAGTTTGATCAGGCGCGCAAATATATGGAGAAGATCCTGACTGATTTCGAGCCTCACCCCGACGATTTCCTCAACCTGGGACATCTCTCCCTTGCGACAGGCAATTTTCCGGAGGCACGTAACTTCTATCGGCTGAGTATCCTCTCGCGTCCGAAACCGGCCGGTTCATCGGCCCAGGATGGTTCCGTGCCGCGTCAGTCACTGGACGCTTTCATCGAGGATATGCGGGCCGACACTCCGGCTCTGTCCCGCATAGGAGTATCACCGGCGCTTGTCCCCCTGATTGTCGACGCCCTCCTCTACGAACTCTCCTGAGCCTTCTGTTCCCTCCCGTTCTTGAATCTTACCACCTGATTCCCTTCTTCCGTCCTCATGGTTCCGTGCCCCGAGCGCAGCGAGGGTTATATGCCCCGAATTTTCCCCGGGAAAGATGGGGCCTCTTTCCCGGAAAAGTTGTAATTTTGCACAAATATATTTCCTAAACGATTTTTTCATTATGATGATTCAACGCTGGCAGTCCGTATGGCTGTTGCTTGCCTCCATTTGTGTGGCCCTCTTCTGTTTTATGCCGATGGCGCTCCTGAGTTTTGAGGGAGCTGTCCCCGCCGACGGCGCTTCCGCCTCTTTCCTCAGTCCGGCTGACAATACGGTCTTCCTGATTGTCGGGATTGTTGTTGCCGTCCTGCTTGTGCTGGACATCTTTATGTACCGGAATACGCGGCGTCAGAAGCAGGTCACCGTGCTTTCCATGCTGATGATTGCCGTTCTTGCCGCCTGCGGTGTGCTGATGGTCTACGGCGTGGAACATGAGGGAGCGAAAGTGGAGTGGATGGGAAGCATCCTGCTTCTCCTCGGCGCTTTCATTTTCTCGCTGCTCGCCTACCGCGGAATCCGTCATGACGAGAATCTGCTGAAAGCTGCCGACCGTCTGCGCTGACGAAAGGCTTTTTCGACTTCCCGATTGTTATTCCTGTATGGATTTCAAACTGACCTCCCAATATAAACCCACAGGGGACCAGCCTGAGGCTATCGCCCAGCTGGTCGAAGGAGTGAAGTCAGGGCTTCCGGCCCAGACTCTGCTCGGCGTGACCGGCTCCGGAAAGACGTTCACCATGGCGAACGTCATCCAGCAGGTCAGGCGCCCAACCCTGATTCTGAGCCACAACAAGACACTTGCAGCCCAGCTTTACAGTGAGTTCCGCCAGTTTTTTCCGGAAAACTCCGTGCAGTATTTCGTGTCTTACTATGATTATTACCAGCCGGAAGCCTATATCCCTTCGGTCGACAAATACATCGAGAAAGACCTTGCGATCAACGACGAAATCGAAAAGCTGCGACTGGCCACGGTTTCGGCTCTCCTGTCGGGGCGCCGCGACGTGGTGGTAATAAGTTCAGTGTCCTGTCTGTTCGGTATGGGGAATCCTGAGGATTTCGACTCCAATGTGATTGAAATCCGCGAGGGACAGCGCATTTCGCGCAATGCTTTTCTGCGCCGGCTGGCCGAATCGCTTTACAGTCGTAACGAAATCGAACTGAACCGTGGCAACTTCCGTGTGAAGGGCGACACGGTCGATATCCGCCTGGCCTATGAGGAAATAATCCTGAGGGTTGTCTTTTTCGGGGACGAGATCGAGTCGATTTCCACACTTCATCCTATGGACAATACTCCCCTGGGGCGTCATGATCAGTTCCACATCTATCCTGCGAATCTTTTTGTGACGTCGCGCGAGCGTCAGGGTTCCGCCCTGGCCCAGATGGAACTTGATCTGGGGGAACAGGTGGAGTTTTTCAACAAGGAGGATAAGCCGCTGGAGGCAAAGCGTCTTTATGAGCGTACAACCTACGACATAGAGATGATACGCGAGGTGGGCCACTGCCCTGGTATCGAGAATTACAGCCGTTACTTCGACGGTCGCGAACCGGGGATGAGGCCGTTCTGCCTGCTGGATTATTTTCCTAAGGATTTCCTGACGATTATCGACGAAAGCCATGTGACGGTGCCGCAGATCAGGGCCATGTATGGCGGAGACCTTTCGCGCAAGCAGAATCTTGTCGACTATGGTTTCCGTCTCCAGTCGGCGCTTGACAACCGTCCGCTCCGTTTCGAGGAGTTCGAGCGGATGACGGGGCAGGTGATTTACGTCAGCGCTACTCCGGCCGATTATGAACTGGAGAAGAGCGAGGGAGTGGTTGTCGAGCAGGTAATCCGTCCTACCGGGCTGCTTGACCCGCTGATCGAGGTGGAACCGACGCTTCACCAGATTGACCATCTTCTCGAACAGATTGAGATCCGGCGCGAGAAGAACGAGCGTGTGCTGGTTACCACCCTTACCAAGCGCATGGCCGAGGAACTCAACGATTATTTCCTGAAACTGAATATCAAGACGGCTTACATCCACTCGGATGTGGACACTCTTGACCGTATAAAGATTCTTGATGATCTCCGGGCCGGGGTATATGATGTCCTTATCGGTGTGAATCTGCTCCGAGAGGGGCTGGACCTCCCGGAGGTATCGCTTGTGGCGATTATCGACGCCGACAAGGAAGGTTTCCTACGCTCCCACCGCTCGCTGACCCAGACCGTAGGCCGCGCGGCCCGAAATCTTAACGGTATGGTCATCATGTATGCAGACAAGATTACGGATTCGATGCGCCTCACCATCGAGGAGACGCAGCGGCGGCGCGAAAAGCAGCTCGCCTACAACGCCGCCCACAATATTACGCCGCAGGCGATCGTGAAGGCCCGCAATGCGATTGTCGGGCTTGACACGGAGGACCTGACGCCGGCGCCGCGTCCCGCATCGGGGCGCCAGAGCAATTCGGCGGCGTCCCAGGCGGCGAAGGTCATCCCTTATGCCTCGGAATACACCAGCCGCGTGGATATCGCCGCCGACCCGGTGATTCCATACATGAGCGCGGCAGAAATCCAGCGTTATATCACCCGTATGCGCGGCGAGATGGTGGAGGCCGCCAAGCGCATGGAGTTTATGGAGGCCGCCCGTTTGCGCGACGAAATCCTGAAAATGGAGAAACTCGCAGCTTCCATGTGACCTTTTCCTGAAATCTAAAAAAAACAATATCGTATCTTGACAAGACCTGTCCGACATAATTCGCCCGCCAAAACCGGGAAACCGGCACCGCAGAATGACCACGCCACGCACGCCCAGGAGCGCGGTTCTGTTATCGAATATCCCCGTCGCCCGCTGACCGACTGGCTTCCGACTTCAGTCAAGGAGATGAAGGCCTGGGGATGGGAGGAAGTGGATATCGTACTTTTCTCGGGAGACGCCTACGTGGACCATCCTTCGTTCGCCGCGGCAGTGCTGGGGCGGACGCTGGTGGAAATCGGAGGCTACAAGGTAGCGATTGTTCCTCAGCCCAACTGGCAGGACGATTTGCGGGACTTCCGGAAATTCGGACGTCCGAGACTTTTCTTCGGGATTTCGGCCGGTGCGATGGATTCGATGGTGAACCATTACACGGCTGCCCGACGCCGGCGCAGCGACGACGCCTACACCCCCGGGGGACGCCACGGGATGCGTCCCGATTATCCTACGATAGTTTATGCGGAGATTCTCCGACGGCTGTTTCCGGATGTACCTGTCATCGCGGGAGGCATAGAGGCGTCCCTCAGGCGACTGTCTCACTATGATTACTGGCAGGACAGGCTCCGCCCCTCGATTCTTGCGGACGCGCCGGTCGACATGATTGTCTACGGCATGGGGGAACTCCCCCTGCTGGAACTCGCCCGCAGGCTCGACGCCGGGGAGAAGATTTCAGACATCCGGGATGTGCCCCAGACGGTGGTGTTCTCTTCCCCGGAAGAAATGAAAGCCGTCACGGAGGATAAGTCCCGCGAGTCGATTGTCCTTAATTCCTGGGAGAAATGCCGCCGCGACAAGAAAGCTCAGGCCGAAAATTTCAAACACATAGAGCAGCAGAGCAATCGTTTTACGGGAGCCACGCTCTGGCAGCAGATGGACGCCGGACGCTATGTCCGCGTCAATCCTATGTATCCCCCGATGACGACGGGCCAGATTGACAGCTTCTATGACCTGAAATACACCCGTCTCCCCCATCCGCGCTATATCGGGAAGCGTATCCCCGCTTTCGATATGATCCGTTTTTCAATCAATCTCCACCGGGGATGTTTCGGAGGTTGTGCGTTCTGCACGATTTCTGCCCATCAGGGGAAGTTCATCGCCTCGCGCTCTAAGGAATCCATCCTGAAGGAAGCCCGCGCCGTAACCGCTATGCCCGGATTCAAGGGGTATATATCCGACCTGGGAGGACCGTCAGCCAATATGTACTGCATGGGAGGGAAAGACAAGGGCATCTGCGCCCGCTGTCTGCGTCCGAGCTGTCTGCATCCCCGTCCCTGTCCGAATCTCAATCATGACCATCGCCCTCTGCTGGATATCTACAAAGCCGTAGACGCGCTTCCGGGCGTAAAGAAATCTTTCATAGGAAGCGGTGTCCGCTATGACCTGTCGATGCACCGTTCCGGAGACAAGGCTCTTGACGATGCCGGGCGCCGCTACAATGAGGAACTGATTGTCAACCATGTCAGCGGGCGCCTGAAAGTCGCGCCCGAACACACTGAGGACGCCGTCCTGAACATCATGCGTAAGCCCTCATTCTCCCTCTTCGAGGAATTCAACCGCCTCTTCGACAACATCAACCGCCGCAACAACCTTCGCCAGCAGCTCATCCCATATTTCATCTCCTCCCACCCCGGCTGCCATGAAATCGACATGGCCAATCTCGCAGTGAAGACCAAGCGTCTCGACTTCCACCTCGAACAGGTCCAGGACTTCACCCCCACCCCCATGACCGTAGCCACCGAAATCTACTACACCGGCTACCATCCCTATACCCTCGAAAAAATCTTCACCCCCGTCACCTCCGAGGAAAAACTCGCCCAGCGCCAATATTTCTTCTGGTACGACCGCGCCTACCGCGCCCCCATCACCGCCGCCCTCAACCGCCTCCATCGTCCCGATCTCCTCCGCGCCCTCTTCTCGCGCTGACGCCCCCCTCTTTCCCCTTCATGGTTCCGTGCCCCGAGCGAAGCGAGGGCTAAGTTGAACCTGCTGTAAACCGCTATGAACCGCTCCGCGCGCCTCCGCGAAAATAATTTCTCCAAACATTTGCTTATCCCGCTGATTTTTCGTAACTTTGCGCTCCGATTGCTATCCAAATCTCGTTTCGGCCCAGGCAACAGTTTACCTTTGGCCGGGTAACCTGCGGCCAGCAAGCCAATTAATTATTTATTAATCAAACTTTTAGAAGTGGATACTTTAAGTTACAAAACCCTTACCCCCAATGCCGAGAGCGTACAGAAGGAATGGGTCATCGTCGACGCTACCGACCAGGTACTCGGCCGACTCTGCTCTAAGGTGGCTAAAATCCTCCGCGGCAAAAACAAGCCCTCTTACTCCCCCAATGTGGAGTGCGGCGACAACGTCATCATCATCAACGCCGACAAGATCGTCCTGACCGGCAACAAGATGACCGACAAGATTTACCTTCACTACACCGGTTATCCCGGCGGTCAGCGTGAGCAGACCCCCGAAGTGCTGATGAAGAAATCCTACAACAAGCACCTCAAACCCGGTATGAACCCCCTCTTCCTCCGCGTGATGAAGGGTATGCTCCCCAAAAACCGTCTCGGACGCCAACTCATCAAGAACGTCCACATCTACAACGGTGCCAATCATCCCCACGAGGCTCAGAACCCGAAGGTAATCGACATCAACACTATCAAGTAATCAAGCCCTAACCTTTCAAGCAAGAAACCATTATGGAATCAGTTAATGCAGTAGGCCGCCGTAAGGCCGCCATCGCCCGCGTTATTGTCAAGGAAGGCAACGGCGCCATCACAATCACCTGCAACCACGACCGTCGTCCCCTCGACAAGTACTTCCCCTCCTCCATCCTCCAGTACATCGTACTCCAGCCCCTCAAAACCCTGGATTGCGTTGAGAAGTACGACATCGCTGTCAACATCGACGGCGGCGGTTACAAAGGCCAGGCCGAGGCTCTCCGTCTCGCCATCGCCCGCGCACTGGTGAAAATCAATCCCGAAGACAAGTCGGCTCTCCGCGCCGAAGGCTTCATGACCCGCGACCCGCGCGTCGTTGAACGTAAGAAGCCCGGTCAGCCCAAAGCCCGCAAGCGCTTCCAGTTCTCCAAGCGTTAATGTCCCCCTTACAGTCCGCTTTCTGCCGGACTGCCTTGTCCTCCTCTCCGAAACCGGCCGCAAAAAGGGCTTGATGCCCGGGCCTGAGTTTAGTATCTAAATCCCGCGGATGGACCCGCGTTCCCTACCTCGGGGTTGTAATCCAAAAGAACGTAAACACTTTATTTTCAAAATGGCTACACCAACTTTTGACCAGCTCCTTGAAGCAGGTTGCCACTTCGGTCACCTCAAACGCAAATGGAACCCTGCGATGGCTCCCTACATCTTCATGGAGCGTAACGGTATCCACATTCTCGACCTCTACAAGACCGCTGCCAAGCTCGACGAGGCTGCCGCAGCTCTCAAATCGATAGCAAAAGCAGGCAAGAAGGTTCTCTTCGTTGCCACCAAAAAACAGGCCAAACAAGTTACTGCCGACAAAGCAAAGAGCGTAGGTATGCCCTACGTTATCGAGCGCTGGCCCGGCGGTATGCTTACCAACTTCCCCACCATCCGCAAGGCTGTCAAGAAGATGGCTACCATCGACAAGATGACCAAGGACGGTACTTTCGATAACCTCTCGAAGCGCGAGAAACTCCAGATTTCCCGCCAGCGTGCCAAACTCGAGAAGACCCTCGGATCCATCGCCGACCTGAACCGTCTTCCCTCCGCGCTCTTCGTGGTTGACGTGCTGAAAGAACGCATCGCCGTAGCTGAGGCAAACCGTCTCGGCATCCCCGTGTTCGCTATGGTCGACACCAACTCCAACCCCAACGACGTTGACTTCGTCATCCCCGCAAACGATGACGCTTCCAAGTCGATCGAACTCATCCTCGACACCGTATGCGCCGCTATGGCCGAAGGTCTTGAGGAACGCAAGGCTGAGAAAGTCGACACCCAGGCAGCCGGCGAAGGCGAGGCTCCCCGCCGCGAACGCCGCCGCGCTGTACGCCGCAACGATGACGCCGAGGCTCCCGCAGCCGAAGCTGAAACCGCTGAGGAAACCGTAGCCGAAGCTCCCGCCGAAGCTGCTGAATAATAGTAAATTCAAAACACAACCCCCACTGTCCGCCCGGTTCCCCTTTCCCGAGAACCGGACGGACAACTTAAAAAACCTCCATATATGGCAGTAACAATGGCAGAAATCACCAAGCTGCGCCACCTCACTTCGGCCGGCCTGATGGACTGTAAAAAAGCTCTCGCCGAAACTGACGGCGATATCGAAGCAGCTGTCGAAATCCTTCGCAAGAAAGGTCAGGCAGTAGCCGCCAAGCGTGAAGACCGCGTTGCCGCTGAAGGCTGCGTCCTCGCCAAGAACGAAGGCAACTTCGCAGCTGTCGTAGCTCTCCAGTGCGAGACCGACTTCGTTGCCAAGAACGCCGGCTTCGTCGAACTCACCCAGAAACTCCTCGACCTGGCTGTCGCCAACAAGTGCAAGAGCCTCGATGAACTTAAAGCCGTTATGGTTGACGGCCGTACCGTTGCAGACCTCGTTGTAGAGGAAGGCGGCAAGACCGGCGAAAAGACCGAACTCGGCGCTTACGAATACATCGAAGCTCCCTCCACCACTTCCTATAACCACCTCGGCAACAAGCTCGCCACTATCGTAGGCTTCAACCTCGAAGGCGTTGACTATCAGGTTGGCCGCGACATCGCAATGCAGGTTGCATCCATGAACCCCGTGGCTGTTGACCGTCAGAGCGTTCCCCAGGCTACCGTTGAAGCTGAATACAACGTTGCTGTTGAAAAGACCAAGGAAGAGCAGGTTAAGAAAGCTGTTGAGGCCGCCCTCAAAAAGAACGGCATTAACCCCAACCTCGTTGATTCCGAAGATCACATCAGCTCCAACATCGCCAAAGGGTGGCTTACAGAGGAAGACGCTGAAAAGGCCCGCAAAATCGCTAAAGAGACCGCCGAAGCCAAAGCAGCCAACCTCCCCGCCCAGATGATCGAGAACATCGCCAACGGACGTGTGAACAAGTTTTATAAGGAAAACTGCCTCATGGAACAGGAATTCATCAAAGATGGAAACCTCACCATCGGCAAGTACCTTGAAGAATCCCAGAAAGGTCTTGTTGTTGTCGCTTTCAAGCGCGTCAACCTTAACGAAGACTAATTCCTCTACACTATACAATTTCAGCGCTGTGTCGGTTCCCGACGCAGCGCTGTTTCTGTTCTGTATGCTGCCAACCGGGCCGATAGCATATAAGCGCTTACCCGGGCATCACACTGTCCCTCAATCAGTAAATCAATCCTTCAGGGCAACGGAAAGAGCCTTTCCCCGCTTCAGACTGAAAAGCGAAGCTATCTTTCCGAAAAGAAGCAATACCGCCGGGAAAGCCTGGAAAGTCAGGCGCGACCATTCGTCCTGCGCACCGGCTATCGCAGCCATATGACTGCATACGACAAAACCCCACAGGAAAAAGCCCATCTCCGGAAAACGGCATTCTCTTTTCCACTGCCAGACTATAAAACCGAAATATATTGCCAGAAACAGATACAGACAACTCATTCGCGGAACAAACACACTATAAACCTGATGTTTCCTCAGTTCAAAGCTGCAATCCCACATCCTGTACGCGCCGACGTTGGCCGAACGCCTCAGAAAAGCGGACACACACCGCGCCGGCTGCGCTTTGAATGACGCTGTCACTACTCGGTTCATCTCCCTGTAATTATGATCAAAACGTTCCAGATACACAATCTCTTGCCAGAGATGCTCCGGAGGCAGAGCCGCAAATTCCCTTAACTTGCTACGCAAAGAATCATTCTCGGCCAGTTCAGGCAGCAACAGATTGTTCTCCCTCGCGAAAAAATAATTGTTCATATATGAGATATCCGTAATTCCCTCATAGCCGAACTCCTGCTCTATGCGTTCTTTGTACCCACCGACGACTCCGACAACTCCCCCGAGAGCCATCAGTCCCGTCACTCCCATCAGAACCGCCCGGCTACGATGCCGAAACATTAAGAAACACCAGAACACTGCATAAATCGGAATCAGGTAAATATAAGCAGGTCTCACTGCAATACTGAAAAGCAAAACAATATTGAGGCCAATTCCCGTAGCCACCGACTCTCGTGCCGAAATCTCTGCTCCTCTCAAAATTCTGAGACTCATCCATAAAAGCAACATTATCGTCCCAAACGCCATACTCTCAGTATCAATTCCCGAAGCATAGTGAAACAGCGACAGACACGGCAGAAAAAGATATAACGCCGTAATTCCAATCACCAGTCCACGCGAACGTACAAACATACGCCCCATATCCCACAACAACAGAACGGATCCGAGAAAAACCACCTCCTGCAAAAAACAGAAAACCCATAAATATCCCTTCCCAGCCAGCAATTCACATCCCCATAACACCGATGGAACCCCAGGCGTCCGCTCCAGATCCATCCTTCCATTCCACAGATTCTCCATCGCCACAACATACGAATCAGAGTCCGGCGAGAAAACAGGTCCTCCTCCCCACAGGAAACTCGCCATCCACCCCAGAAACGCCACGCCGAACAGCACCGGCCAATTCACAATCCGGTTCCATCTCCTTCTCCTCTCATCCAGGAAAAATCTTTCCGCAAAAAACTCCTTAATCATCATCTTCAATCAATAAACATAATTATAAAAACCACATTATAAACGCAACCGTCCTCAATCAAAAACAACCCTAAATCGCCGCCATTTTCCACCGCCAGCAATCCAATACAAAAATAAAAAAAATCTCCCATTCCTCCAACACTTCCCCATCTCCAACCCTCTCTTCAGACAACCTCAGCAGCCGTCCGCTACATTTCCGCCATCACTGCCTGTCGTGTGGTCCGCCCATAGGCGGACTCCCTGTCTTCCGCCCAAGCCTCCCAGCGCCCCTCAATCCTCCGGGAGGAGCGCCCA
>CAJUAF010000013.1 GCA_910584365.1 uncultured Muribaculaceae bacterium
GTCCGACTTATACCCCAAAATTCGATGTTTTCAAATTTTTGTCATGTACTTAAATCGAAAAAACTTCTGACAAGTCTTGTTGACGGAATCACAAGTGAGACCGGGCGCGCCCTGGTGGGTCTGACTTTTCTCCAGCTGACAATCAAATCTATCGTGCAGGAGCAGTCTGTCAGGCTGCATAAAGGCTCCTCCCGCAAAGGAAGTTTCTCCTGGGAGGACGGTATTCCCATGAGGGTACTCGACAACACTTACACTACTCCGTTCCTGCGGGAGAAGGACCTGCTGAATATCAATAAGGACGGCGTCATGATGACCCGCTCTCTCGCCGAGAATTATCCTTATTCCCGATTGTTCAAGGCCGATATGAGAGGACCTTTTGCGGAATGGATTTCAATCGTGGACGCGCTGGAGGACGGTTCGATGGAGCCTGAGCCCGCCCTCAACTATCTGTTGTCCATGCTGATGAACCGGTCCCGGAAATTCGGTCTTATCGCCGAGGAGACGTGCGGACTGCTCGCGAAGGTGCCTGACATGACCTTGGAGCAGGTGCGCGATCTGCTGTCGTCGTTCTATGCTTCCACCCAATATTCCGCAAGAGCCTTCGAGGTCGTCATCCACGGTTTCATGCAGGCTCTCTGCGGACTTGCCTATACGGATTTGCGCCTTGAACCGCTTTCCCAGATGCGGTCCGCCAACAAGAAGCATGGCAACGTCGGGGACATCGAGATGAAAGACGGCAACCTGATTGTGGAGTCTTGGGACGCGAAATTTGGCAAACCGTATCTTTATGAGGAACTTTCCGAGCTTAAAGATAAACTCGATACGCACCCGGGGGTCCGGGTCGCCGGTTTTATCGTGGACGATAACCTGATGCTTAAAAAGGAAATCGAGGAGCGCAGGGACGCTTATTCCGCCATGACGAATGTGGATATCCGTCTGTTCAATTTCGTCGACTGGGTCGGTTATCAGACAGAAGACCTGTCACCCGAGCAGCAGTCGGCACTGGCCCGGGAATGGCTTCGGGCCGTAGTTGAGACATTTGCCCGTCGCCGGGAAGAGATCGCTCCTGTTGACGAACCCTGCGAGAACTGGCTCTCCGATATGAAGGAGTTGCTCAAAGCAATCACAGAACCCCCCGTGTGATACTATGCACCATAATGAAATAATTTACCCAATCCCGCCACCGATAACGGAGGGCCGGATTGGGTAAATTATTTTCTGAGGGCCGGAATGGTTCCGGGAGAGGGTCAGGGAACGAGGAGCTTGCGGGCCGGAGAGGCCGGGAGGGTCAGGAGGCAGATGCCGGAGGGAACGGAGAGGGTGGTGGTTCCGGCCGGAAGGGTGCCGCTGAAGATGGTGCGGCCGTCGGGGGTGGCGAGCAGGGCGGAGGAGGCTGCGGGGAGAGTGATGATGACGCGGCCCGGAGCGGTGGCTACCGATGCACCGTCGGCGGTTGCGGTCCGGATGGAGGAGTAGGCCGAGACGTCAGCGCGGTTGGAGAGGGGATGCACTCCGTCGTAGGCTTTTTCTGCGGCCACGTAGTAGGTGGCCGGCGCATCGTAATTATCCGTGTAGCCGGTGCCCTGTACTCCGGTGGCAAGCGCCTCTCCGTTGCGGAATACGGTGTAGGTCAGAGCCGAGGCGTCGGGCTGGGCCGGCGTGTAGGAGATGTCGTCAAGCTGGAGTCCGAAGATGTCGCGGCTTGCGTAGCGGATGGCGAAGAAGCGGCTGTCGGCCGGGAGGGTGAACTGCACGTCTTCCCAGTAAGGCACTTTCCCTTTCTCTCCGGCTTTCGTGGAGAAGGTTGACAGGAGGGTGAAGTCCTCGCGGGTGTTACCGGTGGAAGAAACGTAGATTTCAATCTTCTCGCACCCGTAGTCATACATCAGCGGTCTTACGAAGAAGCTCACCTCCGTGCCCCCTTTGACTTCGGGGGAAATCAGCCAGTCGTCGGCGGTGACGGTGTAGTCATAGGGGCTGAACGCAATCAGCGACTTGGCCGAACCCATATATCCGGCGTAGATGACATCGAAACCGGCATCCTGATAATCCCATACCTGCCATCCCTTGGGAGTTCCCATACCGGGGAAGGAGGCAACGGCGAACCCTATCGTGCGGGCGCCGTCGGCATCGATGTTGGAGAACAGGCCGAGCGATGAGCTGTAATCCCAGCTTTCAAGTTTCTCGCAGTTGAAAAGTCCGGTGTCGGTCCGGGGCGCGCTCCAGGAGAGCAGCACTTCATTGGAATCCTCGGCGCGTTCGGCCGTCAGGTCGCGGACCACGTATTCCTGCTGGACCCTGAGAACGGTTTCTCCGAAGACACTGTTGTTGTCCGGGTCGCCGTCTCCGTCGACGATGGCCGTCAGGTCATAGACAAGATCCCCTTCCATGCCTGCGTCGAGAGTCACCTTGTAGGTAAGCGCGGTGGTCTGGCCCGGCTGGAGAGTCAGGCTAGCGCCTGACCGCGTGGCTTCCCCGAAGGAGAGGGACTCGCCGTCGTAAGTGGTGAAGTTCAGGTCGGGAACGGTGAATGTCACAGCTTCGCGGCCGTAGTTGCCGGCGGTGAATTCCCAGATATATTCCTTCTGAGCTACCATTGCCGTATGGATTCCGGTGGCGCGGACCATCAGCTCGCGGTCGAAATAATGCTCCATACCGTAAGCGTCAAGCATCCAGATTTCATCGTCATGGGAGCCGTCGAAACCGAAGTCGATTACCGGCTCCACCCACTGGCGGTTCATCGCGGCAGCGGGCAGAGGAAGGGAGTAGGTTACCCATCCGGTTTCTTCCGCGGGAGCGATTTCCCCTACGGCCACCGGGCCGTCAAAGGTCTGCACGCTGACTTTCGTAGGAGCGAAATGCGGATAGTTGAAGAGCCGCAGCACAAGGCGCGCCCCCTTGTCGGTACGGGTATCGAACTTGGGAAGATGCACGCAGCCGCGGGCCGGTCCCTCCTGTTCGGTCATGGCAATCAGGGCCAGTCCGGAGGCGTTGGCGGCCTCCTCGATTGCCGCGGCAGGATTCTCGAAATACCAGTCGAGAGTGTAGCGGTCATCGGGCTTGTCCATCCCCAGGGGCTGGAGACTGATGGTGCCGTCGGCGAATTCCTCCACCGCCGGAACTTCGTATGGCTTGCCGAGCATGATGCCCTTCCCTACGGGAGTGGCACACTCACCGGCGACGTTGGTCGGGGTTACCGACAGATAGTGCATCGCCAGGGGATAAGAATCGGGTATCGTATATGTAAACTCGCATACACCGCTGACCGTGCCGGCTTTGGTATAGGAACCTCCCCCGGAGGAATGACGGATTACGAAAGTCATCTGCGCCGGATCGGCGTAGCCGCCGTTGGCTCCCTCGGAGGGCTGCTCCCAGGTTATCTTCATCGTGCGGTTGTCCTCGCTGCAGGTTGCCGTAAGGTTTCTGACCGGCGAGGGGATGTCCTGGCCTGTGTAGACCCTGACGGAAGCGACGTTGGAAGCACCGGCGCTGTTGGCCGCCGTCACTGTCACCAGCCCGTACCCCTGGCCGTTCTCGATTTCGGCAGACATCTGTTTGCCCGGGGTGCCGGAGAGGGTGAGGGTGGCTTTGGCAGTGCTGACGGTGGCTTCCAGCGCAACAGCCGGGTCAAGTGTTTCCCCGGCCTCGCTCATCAGCGGCATTGTGAACGATACCACTGCGTTCTCGCTTCCGGCGGGAGCGCCGGTCGCCGACAGGTTTTCCACGGGCCGGGGAACGGCCGTAGTGCGCGAGTCCGTCTCGACCCTGATGTCGCGGACAAACAGATGGAAGGAATTCTTTTTCGACGTGGCCCGGATGGCGATATACGTTTTTCCCGTATTGGCCGGGGCGAAAGCGAATTCTATCGGGATGAAAGTCTCCGTAAGGATTTCGGGAGAGGAGTACACTTTGCTCATCGAGGCCGGTTCGGGAGTCTGACCTACCCATACCTCGAAGGTCTCGGCCAGCCTGTTGGTAGTCATGCCGCGGACGTTCAGCGACATCCGGATCATATCCCGGGTGGAGGGGATATTGACGGCGGGGAGAACCAGCCAGTCGTCGGCGTCGTTCTGCACCGAAAAATTGTAGCGGGCAGCCCCGAAAGGCTCGTAGTAACTCCATACGCCGTCGTCGCCGTTGACGTTGAGCGTTTGGAATTCATTGAACTCCTCGGCGGTAGGCTGCATGAAGAAGGGAAGATTGTACACATCCCCCTCGCTCACGGTCTGGAGGGAGATGTTGCGCACCTCCGCTTTCCCTTCGGAAGCGAGTCCGAGATAACGTATTCCCCCCTCGGCTACGGTGACTGTCCGGCTGACGGAGGTAAACTCTTCCTGGCTGTCAAGAGTGAACAGAGGCTTCATTGCCGCATCTGCCGGGGCGTTCCCCATGCTGACGCTGACGCCGGCACCCCTCACCTCCATTGTTATCCTGACGCGCGAATTGTCGGGCAGGATAAACGCCGGGGAGAACGCTGCCGCGGAGGAAGCGCCGATCTGATGGCTCTCCGGGAAAGTGACGGGCAGATGCCGCGCGGGAAGCTCGTCGGTGGCCTCCAGGCGGAAGTTGCGGGTCAGCAGCTTGTAGCGGTTGGCCGGCGAGGAGCAGTGCAGCCCCGGACGGTAAAGGCCCGGTTCCGTGACCTCCACCACAACCTGGCGCCGGTAGACCGTCGGCCCTACGGCTTTGTCGGCGAACACTTCAGGGAACAGCGTGGGGTCAGTCCCCTGGCCGAACAGCACTTCCATGCTCTCGATGCTCGTGCCGTAGCCGTTGGCCTCGAAAGAGAACTTATAGTTACCGGCCTGGGAAATCTCGATTTCCGGGAAAAGGACATAGTCGTCGGCCGCCATGTCCTTGTTGTATTCGTAGGTCAGCCCGTTGTTCGAGGTATCGTATTTCCAGGTCTTGCCGTCATCGTTCACATCCTTGAATGTGAAATAACGGGCCTCCTCAGCTACCGGCACCATCTCGAACGGCACGGTGAACGACCGGGCGGCCGCTGCCGAAATAACCAGGTTGCGGATATACAGCGAGATACCTGCCGTGGGGGAAGTGCAGTGGAGCATCACGTAATATTCTCCGGCTGCAATTGAGAAATCCCCGTCGAGCTGTCCCCAGTCGTTCCCCACGGAATTGCAGGAAAAGACGCTTACGGCGTCGGCTGCTGTTCCTGTGGGAGAGAGACATATCTCGAAAGTTTCGGCCAGGTACAGTTTCTTGGCCTGGAGAGAGAGGGAATAATTGCCCGAGGGAGCGTTGAAATTCACCGGTCCCATCACAAGGTAATCGTCGGCCGGGGGCGTGGTCCCGGTCCCTTCATAGCAGGCGGCTCCCCCGTTGCCGGCGTAAGCGTCGTAAATCCATGTCTTGCCGTCATTGTTGCCGTCGATGGTCGTGCAGGCGTCGATGTCCGCCTTGGAGGAGAGGGGGAAAGAGGCCGGCAGGGACATCGCCGCGCTGCGGTGGGAACGCAGCGGTGAGGGACGGTGCAGCGGAATTTCCCGTAGATTGCTCCGTCCGGGGCTCTCTTTTTCCAGAGGCGCCGTCGGGATGGCGGCCAGCGGAAGCATTGTTCCGGCCAGCAATGATAGGATGATAAATTTCTTCATATAAACCGATTGGATGAATGGGGCTATGGACAACTGACAGAAATCTGACTTTTTTCCTGGCAGATGTGTTGTTTATGGCCATAAAGGTACGGCAATTAATCGGCATTACAAAAAAATGTCGTAACTTTGCGACAAATGATACTTGTTGTTGACGATGATAAGGCGATACGGCTCTCGCTGGGGATGATTCTCCGGCGCGCGGGCTATCCGACGGAATGCGTGGCCTCCCCGGAGGAGGCACTTGCGGCAGTGCGCCGCCAGGCTCCGTCCCTGATTTTCATGGATATGAATTACAGCGCCCGGACTACGGGGGAAGATGGTCTGGAGCTTCTCAGGAAAGTGAAGATACTTGTACCGCAGACTCCCGTTATTCTGATAACGGCCTGGGGAAGCATCCCCCTGGCCGTGGAGGGGATGAGGCTCGGGGCGTTCGATTTCATAACCAAGCCGTGGAACGGCGCCGTCCTGTTGCGTCGCGTCGAGACGGCCCTGGCTCTTAACGGCGTTCCGGAAAATACCGCCGGAGAGTTCGACCGCTGCGGAATCATCGGCCGCAGCCGACGTCTGACCGAAATCCTCGACACGGTGGCCCGCATCGCTCCGACCGACGCCTCCGTGCTGGTCACAGGCGAGAACGGTACCGGCAAGGAGCTTATCGCCCGGGCCATCCATGTCAATTCCCGCCGCGCGGCGGCTCCGCTTGTCAAGGTGAATCTCGGAGGAATCTCCCAGTCGCTGTTTGAAAGCGAGATGTTCGGCCATGTGAAAGGGGCCTTCACCGGAGCCGTGGATTCCCGCAAGGGGAGGTTCGAGCTTGCCGACCGGGGGACAATCTTCCTCGACGAAATCGGCGATCTCGACCTGAACTGCCAGGTGAAACTGCTGCGTGTCCTTCAGGAAGGTACTTTCGAGCCGCTGGGTGACAGCCGTCCGCGCAAGGTGGATGTCAGGGTGGTCTCGGCCACAAACGCCGACCTCCCCGCCCGTCTGGGGGACCGCACTTTCCGCGAGGATCTTTTCTACCGCATCAACGCCATTACCCTGCATCTGCCTCCGCTGCGGGAACGCCGCGAGGATATCCCCCTGCTGGCAAGGTCTTTCGCAGGAGAAAAGGACTTCGCTCCGGAGGCCCTGGAACTGCTCGCCCGGCTCCCCTGGCCCGGCAATATCCGTCAGCTGAAAAATGTGGTGGAGCGTGCCGTGCTGATGGCTCACGGACCCCGCATTTCCCGCACGGATATCGAGGAGGCCGACGCCCTGCGTCTTGATGCCGCTTCCTCCCGCTCGGCGCTTCCTCAGGGGCTGACCCTGGAGGAACTGGAGCGGAACGCGATTCTCGCCGCCCTGGAGAAGCATTCCGGGAATCTTTCGCTGGCAGCCGCCGAACTCGGGATAACGCGCCAGTCGCTGTACCGGCGCATGGAAAAATACGGAATCACAAACTGAACTGTCGCCGGATATGAAACTTAACTGGATTTTCGCCCTGTCGGCCATGATTCTGATTGTCATGGGGGGCTTTCTGCCGGTTTTTCTTGAAGGAACCGTTCTGTGGGCCTTCGAGGGAGCGCTGTTGGCGGTGCTTGTCGGGGAACTGATGATTTACAGGATGCTTGCGATGCCCCTGGCGGCTCTGCGTACCGGGGTGGACCTGCTGAAAGAACAGGATTTCGCCAGTAAGGTGCGCAAAGTGGGCCAGCGCGACGCCGACAATATCGCCGAGACGTTCAACGCCATGATGCAGACCCTGAAAAACGAACGGCTCCGTGTGCGCGAGCAGGATTATCTGCTGAATCTCCTGATCGAGGCTTCCCCGACGGGCATTGTGATGTATGATTTCGAAGGGAACGTGCGCTCCTCCAACAAGGCGGCCAAAGGTATGCTCCGGGGAGCGCTCCTGGCCGAAGTGGACCGGATTCCGCAGGGGGAGACGCGCACCGTGCGCCTAAACGACCAGCATATCTACCGCTGCTCGCGTCTGAGTTTCCTCGACCGCGGTTTCCAGCGTCCGTTCATGATTGTGGAGAGCCTTACCGAGGAGGTCATGCAGGCCGAGCGGTCGGCGTATGAAAAAGTGATCCGCACCATCGCCCATGAAGTTAACAATACGATGGCCGGCGTCCTGCCGCTGTTCGATACGGTCGAGGCTGTGACCGACGACGGCGAGATGCGGGAGGCCGTCACCGCCGCCGCCGAGAGGTGCGGCAACATGAGCCGTTTCATAACGCGGTATGCCGAGGTCGTCAAGGTGCCGCAGCCCCGGTTGCAGCCCTGTGGGCTCAACGGTCTTGTATGCCGCTCACTCCCGTTCCTGGAATCACTGGCAAGCGGCCGCGGCATAGCCGTAAGGACGGAACTTGCCGGTCCGGAGACGGAGGTGTCCGCCGACCCGGTCCTGCTGGAGCAGGTGTTCGTCAATCTGGTGAAAAACGCCGCCGAGAGCATCGGAGAACGCCATGGCGGTGAAATTGTATTGCGCGTAAGCCGCTCTCCGGAGGATGGCGCCCCGATGATGGAGATTACCGACAACGGTGCCGGCATCCCTCCCGGGGGAAATTCCGGGCTGTTCACCCCCTTCTATTCCACCAAGCCCGGAGGCCAGGGACTCGGCCTGATGCTTGTCAGCCAGATATTGCGGCGCCACGGCTGCCGGTTCAGTCTGTCGACCGATCCCGAAACCACCCTGACAACGTTCCGCATCCTCTTCCCCGGCCGCTCCCGTGAGATTCCCGTGAGCTGACTTCCCCGCATTTCCGTCAGGAGGGTACACAATCGCAAGGTCCGCCATCCGGAGAAAAACAAGACGGTGTGCCGAAATTTTGAATTGCGGCGCACCGTCAGGTCGTTTTTACTTAAATGATGTAAGATTTAGTCGGCATTATTTTGCCGGGTCTCTTCCGGACGGGCGATGCCGTCTTTCTTGGCGCGTTCCGACAGGCGCTTGATGCGGTCCTTTGTATCGGGGTGGGAGGAGAACATCTTGTTGAAATAGCTGGTCTTCTGGGCGCTGTCCCCTTCGAGGGTAAGGAACTTCTCGAAAGACATCACCATACCCCAGGGATTCTTGCCGTGGCTTTTGAGGAAATCATAGCCGTAGTCGTCGGCTTCTTTCTCCTGCTTCTGGGAAAATTTCGCACCCATCAGCGATGCTCCCAGGGAGCCGAGTTGCGACTGAGTCAGGGCTGCGGCGGTGTTGCCGGAAGAGGCGATGGCGTCCATTGCGGCGCCGGTCAGCAGTTCCTGCTTGAAGGCTTTCTTGGAATGGCGTTTGGCGACATGGCCTACTTCATGGCCGATGATGCCCAGGAGTTCGTCGTCGCTCATGATGTCCATCAGCGAGGAGAACACGCGCACCGAGCCGTCGGGGCAGGCGAAAGCGTTCACGTCGATAACCTCATAAACCTTGAAGTTCAGAGGAATACCGTCTACTTCGGTCAGACCTTCGGTCAGCCGGTTGAGGCGCTTGGTGTATTCGCTGTCGGCATCCGAGACTTTGTTGTGGGTGTCCATCCAGTCGATGGACTCCTTTACGTAGGCGGCCATCTGGTCATCGGTCAGTGTGACAGCCTGGACCCCCTTCTTGGCGGCATCGAGGGCTTTGCCGAGTTTGAACTGCGCGTCGGCCTGGAACGGAGCGGCCAGGGCTGCAAGCGCCAGCAAGAGAGTGAGAATAATCTTCTTCATTTATGGATTGTTTTGATGAATGTTTTCAATTACGCCGCAAATTTACTAATTTTGCGCGAAATGGCAAGTTCTACAACAAAATCCGTGCTGCGCTGGCTGGCTTTCGGCTCCGGCATAGCCCTGCTGATGATCGCCGCAGGGCTCACCGTCACTCTCTCCCACCATACGATGTTCAATCCCTGGATGCTTTTCAGCCTGATATTCCTGGCTTCGGCTGTCAGCGCTATTCCCGCCGCGCGGCTGTGGCGGGCGATCACCGGGTGGGAGTCGGTGGTATGGAACGCCCTGCTACACATAGTCGCCCTCTCGGCCCTGCTCTCCGCGGTTATCCTTTCGGTTAATTATTTCTGTGCCCGGAACGAGAACTTCATCTCGGAAAAAGTCATCGTGGAGGAGAAAATCCGGAAAACGGAATACACCTCCAGGCGAATCAGCCGCAGAGTCTACACCCGCGGAAATCCCTATTATGTATATGAGGTGGAACTGCGGTTCCTTTCACCCGACTTCGCGGGAAAGGACAAGACAGTCAGGATTTCCAAAAAACTGTATGACTCGGTGCGCCGGGGCGACACTGCCACGGTGTCACTGGGGCGCGGTGCCCTCGGTATGCCCGTGTTCAATGACCGCACGCTCACTCCCCTTCATCCCCGCAATAAAACCCGCAAAAGCCGCTTTCCCAGCCCTAAATACGCTCCCCGTCATCTGCCTGAGCATTATCACGCAGGCGAGAGTTAATATTGGTTAAAACACACCGCGCGTCTGGATGATTTTCGTAATTTTGCACTTTATTAACTACAAACAGTTTAATAAACGATTTCTGGCTCTTTGGTCTAATCTCGCATCAGGTTCAGTGAGTCAAGACAATCATTATTTCATTCATAATATCTCTAATGAAACATCATCTACTTGCCACAGCTGCATTGGCGTTGACCGCCGTTACAGCTTCCCTGCCTGCAACAGCCGGCAATTTTCCCAGGCCCCGCTTTGACCGGGAGACCCGGATTCCGAAGTTACGCACATTCAATCCCGGTTGCTTCACGGCTGTCCCCGAGACTGCGGGAGCCCGCCGCGCCGCTTCCGCCGAGTCGTCGGCGGTTCTTGCGGGGGGAGACAACATCGTTCCCCTTTATGCGCCCGACGGCTCGGTATGGTACGCCGTAGTGAAATACGATTCCGAGACTGTTACCCTCCCCGGCGGGATGGCTACCGAGCAGGTGCTGAAAGGATTTGAGCTGACAGTTTACAACAATCTTTTCAATGAAGTCGGAAAGGTGCGCGATACCTATACTTTGGCTGAAGGAGAAACCCGTATTTCCAGTATTCAGGTTGACATGACCCTGACCCGGAAGTTTTTCAATACCGATGACAAATACGAGGTCATCGTATCGTTCTTCTGCAACACGGCCAATTATAACGTACAGACTCATTCGCGGGCATATTCAATCGGCACTCTTGCCGATGATGCGCAGTCAGCTCCTGTGTTCGAGGCCGCAGGATATGTCATTGATGCCGATAATTTCGCCATCGACAGGTTTTCGGAGAACTATCTCATCACTTTCATGGAGGATATCCGTCCCGACAGCGCCGATGACTACGACACTTACGAGGAATTCCTCGACGCATACAAATATGATATCACCACTTACACCAAGGCCGGCTGGAGCGGTGGCCCCAAGGTGGTGAACCATGTTGAAATCGGTCAGAACTATCTTCCCGGCGACGGAATGACGGCCCCGTTTTTCATGATCGGCAAGACCGCTGACAAGAAGCCTGCGTTCATCGTCAGCCGTTATGAGAAGGCTTACTTCGCCAATCCTCTCGACTTCTCCGATTATACTCCTTCGGCCGACAATCATCTGCTTGTCGATGTCTACACAATGTCGTCGGTAACGGCTTCCTCCTCCGACAAGAAGTGGACCGCCTCGATTCCGATGGATGCTCCCGAAGCCGGCGATCTGGCCCGCTACTACGGAATCGGCAGTTTCTGTTTCACCGACGACGCAATTCTTCCTTCCCTCTCGGGCCAGGATGCCCCTGAGTTCTATCTGACTGTGTCGGATGTGCCGATGTCCGATCCTGACAATTCTTTCTATTCGGTATACCGTGTCAACAGCCAGGGGAACCAGCTGGCCACTCTGACAGAGAAAACCGAGAGCTTCACAATCCTTTCCCCCGCCAAAGGGGAGAACGACCAGGCGCTCTTTGTACTGGAAGGAGATGACTGCCCGGTATTCCATATCGTGGATATACCTACGGCCCGGACAGTCGCCGATATCCCTTCGGTGATTGAAAGTCATCAGCTGACCGCCGCTTTCGACCGTGTGAAACTTGGCGGACAGGTATATTACGTGTCCCGCCTGTCCGATCATATCGAGGAGGCAGACGGTACGACCTTTGAACAGGTGGCCTGGATTAAGCCGGACGGCGCCATCGACCATATCGACAAGCTGAACCTGGGCAAGAACGTCATGCAGGCCAGCGTCAATATCAATGCTGCCAGTCTGGATCCGTATATCTTCGACACAGATTCCGACGTGGAATATATGGTGCTTATCAAACGGAGCCGTAACGACGGTACTACCGCTACCGATGAGGTGCTGCTTGTAGCTGACCCGAAAAGTGCCCCGGTGTTCGAGGCAACCCCCGATGATGAGTCGGGTGTATTGGCCAATATCTCTCTGATCAATATGGATACCACGCCGGCCCTGTCGCTCCTTTACGGCAAGAATTATGTCTATTCCCAGCATCTTTTCTCGCTGCCGCTGATCAAGTTTGCCGGTGGCGACGGTTCGGACTCCAATCCTTTCCTTATTGCCACGGTGGCTGATCTCCAGCAGATGAAAGGCGCTCCCGCCGCCTCCTACAAGCTGGCGAACGACATCGATGCCACCGGGTTTGAATTTACTCCCGTCGAGGGCTTTTCAGGCACACTCGACGGTGACGGAAAGACCGTCAGCTTCCTGCAGTTCGCCGAAACTTCGGCTGCCGGTATCTTCAAGTCAGCTTCCGACGCAAAGGTTATGAACCTTACCCTGACAGATCCGGTCGTTGACCTGTCGGGCGCCTCCTCCACTTCTTCCGTCGTCATGTCTACCGGTATGGCCTCCACGCTGGAGAATGTGAAAGTTTACGGCGCGGTAGTGACCGGCGGAGAATACGACGGAGAGTTCGGTGTACTGGGCGGTTCGCTGTCGAATAATTCCATAGTCACAGGATGCTATGTGGCCAACGCCTCAATAGCTCTTCCCGAGGCTTCTGTGGGAGGGCTTGTAGCCGCGCTCAAGACAGGTTCCTCCGTCAAGTCTTCGGCTTTCACCGGCTCGATTTCCGGTAACTCCGAGGTTGGCGGTATCGTCGGCGCCGGTTCTCTGGACTTCGCCGTCGAGGACAGCCATGTCGATGCCGACATCATCGCCGCAAATACTGTCGGCGGTATCGTCGGGAGCGCTTCCCGCGGCAAGGTTAACCGTAATGTCGTGGAGGGCACACTCGCCGCTACCCGCCCCCAGTGGAAATCCGTTGCGATGGGAGGTGTGGCCGGCGCCCTCGACCCCCTGGCTCCCTCGGGATATGAGGATGACGGAACGCCCATTTATCCCGCCGAATCTCCCAAAGTCATCACCAACAACGTAGTGGCTGTCTCTTCTATGTCTGTTCCCGCCACCGGTGAACCGGAATATCCCGGTCAGCACGACACGGCCCACCGTATAGTCGGCTGGACTTCGGCTAACGGAGAACCTGAAATCGTAGACTGGACGCCCGACTGGGAACCCATCTATTCCGACCAGCCCAATCCCGCTGACAACGGTCTGGAGAACAATTATGTCATCGGCGCCCTGGCTCCCGTGCAGACTTCCGTAGCCGATGACCATACATCCACAGAGGGTAAGTCCCTGACCGACGATGAGTTCGGCCGCGACTTCCTCGAAGGACTCGGATATGCCTACGGCGTTACTTCCGACGCTCCCTGGAGCGAGCTTGCCCTTCAGACCCCTTATCTCCACTTTGAACAGAAGTTCTACCTGCCCCAGTCGGAATTCGCCGTTACCGTGGGCGAGGCTTTCACTGTAAGAGTCAATATCCTTTCCCGTACCGAAATCGATCCCGAGGAACTGATGGGCGGTTTCACCCTCGACTATAATGAGTCTCTCCTGGAGATGGGGGATATGGGCCTGGAAAACAATGTGCTGAGCATCGGTTTCACCTGCCTCAAGGCCGGCGTTTCCGACATCACTCTCGGGCTGCTCAACTCCCGCGCCACGGTCAAGGTTTCGGGCGTTTCCGGTCTGGATTCCGTCGCTGACGGAGCTGCTGCCATCACTTTTGACGGTGAGGCGGTAAGCTGCCCGGACGCTATGCTGACAGTCTGGAACATCGCCGGTATGAAAGTGGCTGAAGGCTTCGGAACTGTTGCCGTCGGTGACCTGCCCCGTGGCGTATATGTGGTTTCCGCTGTCTCCGCTGCCAGCCAGTCCATGCTCAAGATTGCCGTTAAATAATACTGCGTAACTGCTGACATCAAGCCGCCGCTCCCCGATATCATGCGGGTGCGGCGGTTTTTATATGATGACTGAGGAGAAATTGTGTGTTTTGTTTGGTGGTTTTGATAAAATGTTGTAATTTTGCCAGCGTTTTAGGAAAAGGGTTGGCAAAATGCTATTTTGTCGACACTGCAGAATTACCGTACAATTTCAAGGTTTTAAATGAAAGCATCTGAACTGATGGCCGACCTCGGCCGGCGATTTCCCAACGAACCCGAGTATCTTCAGGCAGTAGAAGAAGTAGTGACCTCTATCGAGGACGTCTATAACGAGTATCCCGCTTTCGAGCGCTACAATCTTATCGAACGCCTCTGTATTCCCGACCGGATCTACACTTTCCGCGTAAGCTGGGTGGACGACCAGGGGAAAGTCCGTACAAATATGGGTTACCGTATCCAGCATAACAATGCCATCGGTCCGTATAAGGGTGGTATCCGTTTCCACTCCTCCGTAAACCTCTCCATCCTTAAGTTCCTGGCTTTCGAGCAGACGTTCAAGAACTCCCTGACCACCCTCGCCATGGGGGGCGCCAAAGGGGGAAGCGACTTCTCGCCGCGCGGCAAGTCCGATATGGAAGTTATGCGTTTCTGCCAGGCGTTCATGAACGAACTTTACCGCAATATCGGACCGCACACCGACGTGCCCGCCGGGGATATCGGCGTCGGAGGCCGCGAGGTAGGCTATATGTTCGGCTGGTACAAGAAGATGACCCGCGAGTTTACCGGTACCTTTACCGGCAAGGGAATCGACTTCGGCGGCTCTCTGATGCGCCCCGAGGCCACCGGATACGGTAACGTCTACTTCCTGCTGAATATGCTTGCCACCCGTGCCATCGACCTAAAGGGAAAGCGCGTGGCCATTTCCGGTTCGGGCAACGTGGCCCTCTACACGGCCAAGAAGCTTCTGGAACTCGGCGCCGTGGTTGTTTCCATGAGCGATTCCGACGGCTCGATATATCTCCCCGACGGAATGACCGGGGAGCAGTTCGATGAAATCTTCGAGCTGAAGATGGCCTACCGCGGCCGTATCCGCGAGTTCGCCGACGCCCATGCCGACTGTTGCACCTACTTCCCCGGCGAACGCCCCTGGAAGCACGTCAAATGCGACATCGCCATGCCTTCGGCCACTCAGAACGAAATCGACGGCGACGACGCCCGCGCCCTGCTGGCCCAGGGATGTTTCGCCGTCAGCGAAGGTGCCAATATGCCCTCCACCCGCGAAGCGGTCCATGAGTTCATCGACGCCCGCATCCTCTACGCTCCCGGCAAAGCTGCCAATGCCGGCGGCGTCTCCGTTTCCGGCCTTGAAATGGCTCAGAACGCCCAGATGCTCTCCTGGTCTGCCGAAGAAGTCGACAGCAAGCTCCGCGATATCATGAAAGCCATCCACTCCCAGTGTGAGACTTACGGCCGCGAAGCCGACGGCTACATCAACTACGTCAAGGGCGCCAATACCGCCGGCTTCATGAAAGTGGCCCGCGCAATGATCGCCGAAGGAATCAGCTGATTCCGCCATATCCTCAGGCCCCTGTGCCTCCACTGAGGCCATAATGTTATCAGGTATCTGACTCTTATATCGATTATATGTGAGAAATCCGCGTAATCCCGGCTGCCGGGTTTACGCGGATTTTTATGTTGTGCGTGGTATGGCGTTTATTCGCGGGGCAGCTGGTAGGCGCCGAGAGAGGGGGAGGGGAGGCGGGAGGCGCCTGTCAGGTCTGTGTCGGCGCCGGGGAGGAGGAGAGAGGGGTCGGCGGCGTTGAGAGCCGGGGAATCGGCGGCGACGCGGTAGTCGAATATGTATTCCTCACGGACAACGCCGAAGAGGGGATCGCTCTCCCAGAGGCAGTCGATGAAATTGTCGTCGTTGGAACCGGCGGATTTCAGCAGACAGCGGCGCAGGGTGACCGGCAGACCCTCGAGGTCGCCGTGGGAGATGTCGGTGCCGAGGCCGTAGATGATGGTGTTGGTGATGTCGGCGGTAAGCCAGGGGAGCCGGACGTCCTCGGGACGGTCGACTGCGTCGTTGAATTCCTTGTCCTCGGGGTCGATATGCTCGAACTGGAGGGCCGGACCTCCGATTGCGGTGAAAAGGTAATTGTTGGAGAGGGTGCATTGGTTGACCAGATGTTCCGAGCCGACAAGGCGCAGGACACCCAGAGAGGCGTCGGCGAAGACGCAGCCGATAGCGGTCAGGGCGGCATGGCGTGCCTCAATGATATATCCTTTTGTGTTTCTTACCAGTGAGTTATGGATCCACAGGGCCGGGTCTGAGTTCGTGCCGCCGCAATAGTCGAGGATGATGCCTTCTTCGGAATTGCGGATGGAGGCATGGGTGATGCGGTTCCCCTTTGAGGTCGGCGAGAAGCGTATTCCGCGCCATTGGCCCGACATTACCTCGTATGGGATGGAGGCGGCCACAAACCCCGTGCGGTCCCCCGTAATCACCACGGGCTTTTCCGCGGTGCCTTCCGCAAGGAGGGTGCCGTGGACGATGATGGCGGCGTCATTGTGCATCAGCAGCCGCGCGCCGGCGGGGAGGGTAAGGGCGGCTCCCTCCTCGATGACGATGGAGTCGTTGATGAGGTAAGGTCTCGGGGAATCCATGACGGCGTTGCCGGAGAAGCGTACATCTCCCCGGAGGCGGACAACATCCTGGCCGGTGGCTTTGACTGGCATAGAGGAGGTGACGCCGTTGACCCGGAAGTCGATATGGGCCAGCACGTCGACTGGGGTGTCTTTGCCGTTTTCGGCCAGCGTGGCTTCCACGAAGACAAAGATGGAGTCGTTGGGACGGATTTCGATGTTGCTGAACTGACGCCCCGAAACCCCGTCGACGTTCATGCGGAAGCGGTTGTCCGGGTCGTCGCGGAACGCCACGGAGGAGATGTTCAGAATCTTGTCATGACGGTTATAGACAATAAAACGGCTGGTCGGCGACGGGCCGAGCGTCAGCAGTGAGCCCATGCGGAGGGTATCGGTCGAGAACGCCGGCTGGTCTGAGGCGGAGGTTGTTATCCCGTCTTCGATGCAGGACGTCAGCGCCCCGGTTCCCGCGAGGGCCAATATCAGGAGGAGAAAGAATCGTAATTGTTTCATCTGGAATCAAATCAATAGGCGCCTCATCGCGGGCGTCTATATAATAACGTAAATTCCCCTCCCTTATTGCCTTCCGGACCCCTGGCTGTCTTTCCCTTTGCCGCCTTTTCTCCCCTCGCTTCGCTCGGGGCACCAGACCATGCCCGCGATTTCATGGTGGAGTGCCCTGAGCGAAGCGAGGGGAGAAAAGGCGGCAGGGGGGAAATGCAAGCGAAGCGACGGGGCGCCCGGGGACGTTATTGGCGGGGAAGTGGATTGAGGCTGAGGAGGGAGGAGGCATCCAGGGCGCAGACTTCGGCGGCGAGGGCGTTGAGGCGCCAGGCCAGGGCGCGGGTCATCTGAATGCGGCGGGAGCTGTATTCCGCGGGAGCGATGTAGAGGAGCTGCCCGTTGGCGCAATAGTCGAAGGCTTTCCCAGCGGGCTTGAAGCGCTCAGGGAGGCCGTTGTCGAGGATTTCTATGATTTTGCCGCCGGATTCCAGCGTCTCGCGCATGACGGCCCGCTCCCTGGGGCTGATAAAGGGGGAGACAAGCACCCCGCCGTTGCGAGAGCAGCGGCGCCAGCGTTCTTTCAGCGCCTCTACCTCTTCCGGGGTAAAATGGCTTCGGACAAGGACCATCTCTTTCTCCGGTTCCCGGAGCAGCAGCGGATTGCCGAATGCCATATACGCTTTCCCGTTTATCACGAGCCTGTTTTTCCTGACGAACATTTCCGGCAGGAGCTTTTTGAGCAGATAGCGCCGGGGATTGTCGCGTATATAGTCGATAAGGGCCTGGAGTTGCCCCCTGCGGGTAACGATCCTGTCATGATAATTCCGGCTGAAAACCGGAATCCGGACAGCTTGCTCCTCCTCAGGGAGGGTTGCCCAGTATTCCCGCGAGCATCCCCCCTTGAAACGGGCGACCATACTTCCGAAGGGTTCCTTCAGCCTTTCCCGGACAAAGAGAAGCAGATGGAGATGGTCTGGCATGACCATATAGCGGAGAACCTGCAGCGCCGGATTTTCGTGTCCGAAACGGAGGATGGCTCTTGTCAGCGCCTCCCCGCTCTCGGAGAGCCTTATCTGAGGATTGAGCCTCTGGCCCCGGACCGGATTATCGGTGATGGCGCAGAAATCCTCCACCGGACCGTTCTTCCGGAACGTCAGCATATACAGTCCCCTCCCCTGGTAATCATGCCAGGTGGCGCGGCGGTCACTCCGCGGTATGACATCCTTTCCTTGAAAAACACCCATGATCATCCGGCTGCATACTGTAACATAATATGGAAGAATTTACGGTTTGTCCGCAAAGTTAATCAATTGTTATCCGCCGGGAAAGTAAATGTTCGGGGAAATTTTTGGTAAGGTCGGATGAAATTTCGTAACTTTGCGGTAATTTGACAGTATCTGTGTTTTTTTTGAACAATTACCTACGATGAATATTCTCGAATTAAGCGAGCAAGAGATAATAAGGCGCGGGTCGCTTGACCAGCTGCGCGCGATGGGCGTCAATCCTTATCCCGCAGCCGAGTTCCCGGTCAACGCCCATGCCGATGAAATCAAGGCCACGTTCCAGGATCCGGAAACCGACGCCGAAGGTAACCCTGTCGGGGAGCCGCGCCAGGTTGTTGTGGCCGGCCGCGTGATGGGACGCCGTATCATGGGTAAGGCTTCCTTCATGGAGCTTCAGGACGCCACGGGGCGCATCCAGGTCTACGTAAACCGCGACGAAATATGTCCCGGCGAGGACAAGGAGCTGTATAACACTTTCTTCAAGAAGCTGCTCGACATCGGCGACTTTGTAGGGGTGGAAGGTTTCGTGTTCCGCACCCAGACGGGGGAAATCTCCATCCACGCCCGCAAGCTGACCATGCTCAGCAAGGCGCTTCGTCCCCTCCCCATCGTCAAGGTCAAGGACGGCGTGGCCTACGACTCATTCGATGATCCCGAGCTGCGCTACCGACGCCGCTATGTCGACCTGGTTGTCAACGACGGGGTGAAAGAGATTTTCATCAAGCGCACGAAGGTTTTCAACTCCATGCGCAATTACTTCAACGAACACGGCTATATGGAGGTCGAGACCCCTATTCTCCAGGCAATCCCCGGAGGAGCCTCGGCCCGTCCGTTCATCACCCATCACAACGCGCTCGATATTCCCCTGTATATGCGTATCGCCGACGAGCTTTATCTGAAACGTCTGATTGTCGGCGGCTTCGAGGGTGTCTACGAGTTCTCCAAGAATTTCCGCAACGAGGGGATGGACCGTACCCACAATCCCGAGTTCACCTGCATGGAAATCTATGTGTCCTATAAGGACTACAACTGGATGATGCGTTTCACCGAAAAGATGCTGGAACGTATCTGCCTGGAGGTCAACGGCACGGATAAAGTGCGCGTAGGCGACAACGAGATTTCCTTCAAGGCGCCGTTCCCCCGAGTGACCATGCGCGACGCCATCCTGGAGCATACCGGCTTCGACATCAACGGAAAGACCGAGGAGGAACTGCGTGCCGCAGCCCTTTCAATGGGTATCGAGGTAGACCAGACTATGGGTAAAGGCAAGCTCATCGACGAGATTTTCGGCGAGAAGTGCGAGGGAACCTATATCCAGCCCACCTTCATAATAGACTATCCTATCGAGATGTCGCCGCTGACCAAGCGCCACCGCGACAATCCCGAACTGACCGAGCGTTTCGAGCTGATGGTCAACGGCAAGGAGCTTGCCAACGCTTATTCGGAGCTTAACGACCCCATCGACCAGTATGAACGCTTTGTGGAGCAGATGCGTCTTTCCGAGAAAGGGGACGACGAGGCGATGATTATCGACCACGACTTCATCCGCGCCCTCGAATACGGGATGCCCCCCACATCGGGCATGGGTATCGGCATGGACCGCCTGGTAATGCTCATGACCGGTCAGACCACGATCCAGGAAGTACTGCTCTTCCCCCAGATGCGTCCCGAAAAGGTAGCGCGCCGCGACAAGGAGGAGGCCTTCACCGCCATCGGTGTCCCCGCCGAGTGGGTGGCTCCTGTCCAGAAAGCGGGATTCCTTACCGTGGAGGCTCTTGCCGGAGCCGTCCCCGGCAAGCTCCAGCAGGAACTTCTGGGAATCAACAAGAAATACAAGCTGCAGCTCAAGAACCCGCAGCCCGACCAGATTAAGAGCTGGGTGGAGGCCGCCCAGGCTCTCTTCCCTTTACCTTAAAAAATACCTGAAACTATGTGTTGCAAGGATTTTCCGGGACGCGTGGCCGTTATGGGCGGCGGAAGCTGGGCCACGGCCCTGGCGAAACTGCTGCTGAAGAACTGCGCGTCGATAATGTGGTATATGCGCCGCGACGACCGCATCGAGGATTTCATACGTCTGGGCCATAATCCGGCATATCTTACTGATGTGGCCTTTGATGTGAACCGCATCGAGTTCTCTTCCGACATAAACTACGTCGCCTCCGAGGCCGATACCCTCCTGCTGGTGATGCCCTCCCCTTATTTCAAGAGCCATCTTGAAAAGGTCGGGGTGGACCTCAGCGGGAAGTATGTGGTGACCGCCGTCAAGGGGATTGTTCCGGACGAGAATATGCTGGTGACGGACTACATGATGGAGAAATTCGGTGTTCAGCGCGACCATACCCTTGTGGTTTCCGGTCCCTGCCATGCCGAGGAGGTAGCTCTCGAGCGCCCCTCCTATCTGACTGTGGGATGTGAGGATATCACCCTCGCCGAGAAATTCGGAGAGGCGCTCTGCGGCCAGGGTACCCGCAACTGCCATGCCATACTCTCCACCGATGTGGACGGAATAGAGTATGCCGGAGTGATGAAGAATATCTACGCCATCGCTGCCGGAATCGTCCACGGGATGAAACGCGGCGACAACTTCCTGGCCATGCTGGTGTCAAACGCCATCCGCGAAATGGAGCATTTTCTGGATGCCGTCAGCCCCCGTCCCCGCCAGATATGCGATTCCGTCTATCTCGGCGATCTCCTGGTGACCTCCTATTCCCGGTTCTCCCGCAACCATAATTTCGGCTCGATGATCGGCAAGGGCTATTCCGTGAAGGCTGCCCGCATGGAGATGGAACAGACCGCCGAGGGGTACTACGGCTCGAAGTGTATCCACGAAATCAACACCGGCTACAACGTCTATATGCCCATCGCCGAGGCCGTATATGATATCCTCTACCGCCGTGTAAGACCCGAATACGCCATATCGCGCATCGCCGACCGCCTGACATGATACAGGCCCGCGACATATCCAAGAGTTTCGACCGCCTTGAAGTCCTCAGGGGGGTCGACCTTGATGTCCGGAAAGGCGAGATTCTGACAATCGTCGGCGCCAGCGGAGCCGGAAAGACAACCCTGCTGCAGATTCTCGGCACGCTCGAGCGTCCGGATTCCGGCTCGGTGTCGTTCCAGGGAACATCCTTGTTCACCCTCGGCGACAAAGCCCTGGCCCGTTTCCGCAACCGACATATCGGATTCGTGTTCCAGTTCCATCAGCTGTTGCCTGAATTCACTATGCTGGAGAATGTGGCCATGCCGGCCCTTATCGGGGGAGAACGCCGCTCCGAAGCCATGCGCCGCGCTGCGGAACTGATTGATTATCTCGGCCTTGCCTCCCGTGCCTCCCACCGTCCGGCCCAGCTCTCCGGGGGGGAGCGCCAGCGCGCCGCCGTGGCCCGCGCCCTGATTAACAATCCCGGTGTAATCCTGGCCGACGAACCCTCGGGAAGCCTCGATTCGACAAACCGCCAGGAACTCTACGACCTCTTCTTCCGCCTGCGCGACGAGCGCTCGCAGACCTTCGTAATCGTCACCCATGACGAGACTCTCGCCTCCCGGAGCGACCGGGTAATCCATATCGCCGACGGGCGCATTGTCTGATCCGTCTCCTCCCATGAACAATTTTTCCAGACATATTTTCCGGCTCTTGCCGATGCTCCTGCTCTTTCTCGGCTCCTGCGCCGAAAAGGGGAGTGAGGAGCCTCATGCGGCCACGCTTTACGATATCTGCGATGTGGCGTCGGACAACGGCGCCGCTGTCTTCAACCTTTACCGGCCTGATTCCGATATCCCGGTAGTGCTGACCGCTCCCGGGAAAAGTCTCGGGGAAATCGAACAGGGCACTTCCGTCGTGATCGCTTATCGCCCGGAGGGAGGAACCCCCTACGTCAGCGACAATATCAGTCTGATTACCTGCCGACGCATCAACAATCTGCCGCTCCGCGTGGCCGAAGAGACCGAGGATCTTGCCGGATGGGACCGGGATCCCGTAGAGCTGACAAGCATCTGGCGCGGCGGAAGTAAAATATATATGCGCCTGAATCTGGCTTACAGCGATATGCCCCGCCGGTTCTCGCTGGTGCTGGACCCGGAGACTCTTGAGGAAGCCATCCCGACGGCTTATCTATATCACTGGCGTCCGGACGGCGGTCCTGATTTCATGCGTCAGTATTACGCCGCCTTCGATATCGCGGCGCTCTGGGAACGTCCGGAGACGGAAGGAATCCGCGTGATAATCAATAATTCATCCGACCCTTCCCTGTCAACTTTTGTGTTCAGTAAAGGGCAGCCCGTTTCTCCCGAATGAAAAAGAACGTACACCCCTCCCGCGACATAACGGCCGACGAAATAGAAGATACCCTGATATCGATGGCCGATCCAGTGCAACGGGAAATTCTGTGCCGCTTTTTCAAAACCGGCAAGGGGGAATATGGCGAGGGGGACCGCTTTCTGGGTCTGAAAGTTCCCCGCACCCGCGCCGTCGTCCGCGAGGGGAAACTCCGGGTCTCTCTGCCCGAAATCTGCAAGTTGCTTTACAGCCCATGGCATGAGGCGCGCCTCTGCGGCTTCCTTCTTCTTGTCGAGGAGATGAACAGTCTGCTTCCCCGCGGCCGTCGCCACGACACTGCCGACTCTGCCCGTCAGCGTCGGGAAATCGCGGAGTTCTATCTCAGTCATGCCCGGCAGGCCAACAACTGGGACCTTGTGGACCTCTCGGCGCCTTATATCCTCGGACAATGGCTGCTTCATCCGCTTCCGGACGGTAACCGTCCCGACAGGGAAATCCTTGACCGTCTCGCGGCGAGCGATAATCTCTGGGAACAGCGTATCGCCATAGTATCGACCGCGGCGCTTATCCGCTCCGGGGAATTCGATGATACCTTCCGCATCGCGCGCCGCCTCCTTTCCCATCCCCATAACCTCATACATAAGGCCGTAGGCTGGATGCTCCGCGAGGTCGGCAAGCGGGATCTTCCTCTCATGCTGGGCTTCCTTGCCGAAGAATATTCCCGCCTTCCCCGCACCACTCTGCGCTATGCCATCGAGCGTCTTCCCGAAGATGAACGCCGTCGATGGCTCCATGGTTGTTTTGATAAAAATTCGTAACTTTGCACAAAGAAACGGAAATTATTGACTAAACCTATAAATATTATTGATGAACATAGCTGTTTCAACGAATCGACAAGAAAAAATCAAGGCCTTTCTGTGGCAACATCTCCTGCTCCTGGTGTCTCTGGATATGATGACAGCAGGAGTTGTTCTTTGTATAAAGTCCGCTTTGGGCAGCAGCGTGATTTCGTCGCTCCCCTACGTGTTCTCCATCGCCGGAGCCGACGGACTGGCCCGTCTCCTTCCCCGCCGCTAAGGCCCCGCGGCTCCGTCCGGTATCCGGGAAGTCAGCTGAGTTTGCGGTGATATCCCGACTTGAATCCGTGGTCCGTCTCGGGTCTGAAGTTCTCATCTCCGGTCAGGCGGTATTCCCCTAAATGGTCGCCGAGCGGACTGATATATTCCAGCATTCCGTGTAAGAAATCCAGCGATATGTACTGGCGTTTTCCCTTCTGGTTTTTCATGCTGAAAATCTTCCGGCGGGAACCGCAGGCTCTCTGTTCGGCTTTGGAAAGCTCCTCCTCATGGCGGTAGAAATTGGCCTCGCATATCCGGGTGCCGAACTCTTCGATATCAGCCGCAATGGTGCGCCCCGAGTGGTGGCCCATCACACCTTTGTGGAACCGTACTCCTAACTTTTCACCCTTGAGTGCATCGAGGGCGCTGTGATCGCCCGGCGACTTTCTGAAACCGGCGATTTCCGCTTCCAGCATCCTGTCGCTGAATTTCTTGTTGGGGAGAAAACTGTCATCCTCCTCTTTCCAGTCGTAGTCTTCCTGACGGACGATGTAGTAACCGATCCGGTCCCTGTGCCATCCGGCCTTCTGCGTGCAATAAGATGGTTTGCCCTGAGGACATATATCCAGTCCGAAATCGCATTTGAAGCCTCCGAGTTTCTCCCACTCGTCGGCCGGAATCTCCCGCCCGATTTTAGGAGACTGCATAAGCGCGGGAGCAATCATCTGGAAGACGGACTGGGAGACGCCTCTGAACGGTTCCAGCTCCCTGGCCTGAGGCCATGACTTGTAGAAAAGTTCCGCAAACCTGCCGTAAGAATAATCGCGGGAATCGAAACCTTCCTCTTTACGGATATTGACGTCGTATTCCCGGAGACACCCGAGCAGTTCAAGAAAATCCTTTATGGCCCCGTCTCGTTTTTCGGAGGGGATATCTTGCAGTTCCAGGGAACCGTCGAGGAGACGTGCGTATTCTTTCATGACAGTGCGTATTCTATCCGACAGAGAGGATCAGCTTTCACCGGCTATGGCTCCCAGCCGGATGATTTCCATCATATCCTGCCTTACCTGGTCAAAGAAATCCACGGGGAAATCCGAAAGATTCCCCTCCCGGTCGACGGTTATTTCCACGGGCGTTTCCCCGGTGTTTCCCGGGATAGGTTCATGGAAGAAATAGATGGTGAGGTCGTCCGGCGACAGCCCCAGGCGCGACAGGGCGGCCCGGCGCATACCGTTGACGATATGCTCGCTGTGTGTCTCCACGATTATCCTTACGCCTGCCGCTGCCATACGCCCCAGGAAATATCCCATGTTGGACTGGGCGCGGGGATGGAGATGCGCTTCGGGATTTTCCACGATCATCATGCTTCCGGCGGGAGCCATCAGGCCGTCGAGAACTATCGGAAGAGCGTAGGTGAAGCCGAATCCTGTGTTTGGAGGAGCCGTGGTGCCGGTGCCCTGACGTAATCTTACCTGACATTTTTCTGGAGTCAGAGGTTCGGATTTGAAAGAGACGTCGGAACATATATGGCTCATCCAGAGGTCGGTCTGGATGTTGAAGTTGTCGGCGGACTCCGGCGTCACTTTCCGGTCCGGAGCGACCTTCGGGTAGGAGTAGGATGCCTCCAGAAGCATATTGCCGGAAAACTCTCCGTGATCTCCGGCATTACCGGTGATTTTTTTGTTTACATCCGATTCCCAGCGGGGACCGAGACGTTCGGCGTTCAGATAGAAAAGCGGAACCCGGAGCCACGCGGGAACAGCTTTTTCATCGGCGATTGTCAGCCGCGCCGCCGCGGTCTTCGGTTCCTCCTCCTCCATGTCGCCGTTATCATCGGGATGGCGGAGGATGACGCGCACATTATCATCGATACACAGTTCTGCGTTTTCTTCTCCGTAATGGCATATATCGTAAAATGACCCTAACGAAAGGCTGTGATATCCGTTGAGCTGCACGATATATTCCCCCGGATTTCCGGAAGCGGTTTTCAGGACTTCGCTCAGAAGAAGCACCGCCTGCACGATGCTGCTCTTGCCCGACCCGTTGGCTCCGGTAAGGACCGTAAGCCTGTTGAGCGTTGCGCCGAACTTTTTAAAACATTTGAAATTGCCGATACTGAGAGTTTCCATTTTGATTCAGGGGGCTTGCGTGGGATGTCAGGCGAACAGAGGCGCCAGGAGTTTTTCCCGCAGAATACGGAAAGCCACCTCCATATTCCACCGCGCGTTTGTGCCGGTGGTGAGGGCTTTGTCGAAGTCTGCGTTCTCGCGGATTAACCGGTGCAGGGCCGGCGTCAGGGAGTGTTCGGCGAAAGTCTGGCATACGAGGTCAAAGTGGACCTGGGACAGCAGTACGGAAAGCGTCACAAACAACAGCTGGTTTACGGCCAGGCGGCGTTTTTCGACCGGTTCCTTGCGGAAAGCGTCCGCCCCGAACAGATACTTGGCCGAGCGCATGGCGTCTTTGAACGTGGCGATGTCGTCGCTGAAATCTTTCCGTCGGTTAAGCACTATGGTGAAGTTGTCGAGCGTAGGTTCGATTTTTCCGTTGTATTTTCCGATGGGATTTTCCGGGGTGTATTCCTCTCTGAAGTACAGGTAGCGGGTCACAAGGTCCGTGGCCTGCATCCGGGAGTTGCTGACCGAGGCATCCGTGGCGGCGATAAACTCGGGGCTGTTCCACATCTCTTTCAGAGCATCCTGCACGTAGGGGCGCGACAGACAGTTCCGGATTTCAGGACGGTTAAGGGGTTTGGACCCGGTGTTGATACGCCGGAACAAGTCGAACTTCAGGCGTTCCGGCGATCGGTAGTCAATGACGTAGCATCCGATCTGGGTCTGCGAGAACTGCCTTATCTGCAGCCGCGGCAGTATGGTCTTGATCTGGGAGAAAGTCTTGCCGTTGCAGACTTTCAGATATTCCAGATGAGTCAGTTTGAGTTCGTCGTTGAGGAATCGCCGCAGAGTGGTCAGGCGCTGGAGGCCGTCGACGACCGTCAGGCGTCCGTCGTCATACTGGCTGAGGTAGATCGACGGAATCGGGAGTCCCAGCAGAATCGACTCTATCAGGAGGCTCTGGCGTGTACGGTCCCAGATGAAATTGCGCTGGAAGTCAGGATTCAGTTCCAGGTCTCCTTCGGTGATAAGGGACATCAGCTGGCTTATAGAGAAAGGTTTGTTCTCGACATAGATGTCGCGCAGAGAGTAGGTGGCCGTTTCGGGGTCATCGTCCGCGTCCGCCTCTTCCAGAGTGAGTTCCAGTCCCGAGCTGTCTATTTCCACCAGCTTTTCCAACATTCCCGCGAGGATATCCTCCACCTCGGATTTCGATTCCTCGAACAGGGAGAAGTCGGTCGACACAAGGGTGCCTCCATCCTGATTGAGCATCAGGCGTATGTCGCCGTATCCGTTGTCGGGGCGCAGATACAGCTCGGCGGCCGAATTGCGGTACAACTGGAGGCGGGTATCCTGTTGTTCTCCTTTGAAGGTCAGTCTTACGGAAATGTTCATGCTCGTGGAAATCTTATTGTTCAGTCTCGCAAAGGTAATAAAAAATCGGGCAGAAACAAAGTTTAGGGTCAGAGAAAAACTCTCCCGCCGGGGCATCGGAGCCGGGCGGGAGAGGCGGAAGTCCGCCTATGGGCGGACCACAGAACAGGCAGGGAGGGTGAACGGCCGCGGAGCCGGGCGGGAGGAGCGGCGAGGATCAGCGGACGGCGGTTTTGCGGCCGTTGACGATGTAGAGGCCGGCGGGGAGGCCGGCGGTCGCCTCGGAGAGGGGGAGGTTGGAGCGGAGGAGGCGCCCCGAGAGGTCATAGACTGTCGCGGGGGCATCGGGGTCGGCGGAGTCGGAGGTGACGGCGTCTATGCCGGACTGCCCTTTGCTGTCGAGGGTCCAGGCGTTGAGCTGCTTGACGGCGGTGGAGCCGTTGGTGGAGAAGGCTTCGATGCCGTCGGCGTCAGTGTCGGTGGGGAAGACGCGGATGGAGGTGGCCCAGCGGTCGTTGATGAAGATGTCGACAATCGAGTGGTCGATGAAGATGTTCAGCTTCAGGTCGGTGCCGCGTTTCTGGAACTCGGGGAGGGTGCAGGTGTAGATGCCGTCATAGACGCCGCGGTCGTTGACCAGGCGGTTCAGGCGCGAGAAGTCGGCTTTCAGTGTTCCGGTGGCGGGATTGTAAGTGATGGAGCCTTCGCCGGCGCCGTTCTTGAAAATCTTGAAGCCGAAGGAGGCGTCACCGATGGTGAATACTCCCAGGAGTTCGGCGGCGCGACCCTTGACGGGAGCGAGAGACTGGGTGCCGCTCAGGTCGAATGAGGCGCGGGAGAAGAGGGTGGAGGAGCGCATACCGGTCAGCCCTTCAAACGGTTTCTGGACCAGTTCCCCTTTCTCGTCGAGGCTCCACTGGCGCGGCAGGGAATAGCAGTGGGCCCATCCGAGGTTCCAGTTGTCTTCGCTCGGGAGCTTGTCGGGGACGATGCCCAGGGCGATTGTCTTTCCGTCATGATTGTAGATTGTCGGGGAGAGAAGTCCGAAACCGTCGCGGGAGTTGAGTTCCACGTTCTTTCCGCCCTGGAAACCGGAGGCGGGGGCGAAAGTGCCGTCGGCGTTGATTGTTCCGGTCCAGTAGATGGTGCGCACGCCGGTCGAGGTATTCAGCGGCGTGGCGGTGAAGAGCCATCGGCCGTCACCCATCGGAGTGATGTTCGGCATTTCCCAGAACACGCCGTCGCGGGCGGCGCTGCTGCCGGTGAAGAACAGGGCGCCGTCGTTGCTCCAGGATTTCGAGGAGGGGTCATAGCGGTGGAGGGTGGTGGTGCCGACACCGTTTTTCGAACTGCCGACGATGATATAGGCATTGTCGCCGTTACGGAAGAAATAGGGGTCGCGGAAATCATCGCTGAGTCCTTCGGGGCGTCCGTTGATAACCGGATTGTTACCCCACTTGGTCCAGTCGATAAGTCCGGCGTCATCGGGTGAGGCTCCCGCGATAGTGGCGCGGCCATAGTCGACAGCCGTGTAGAGGATATTGGGTTTTCCGCCGGTGATTACGTCGTCGGTGAAGACGCATCCGCTCCAGCATCCCTTGATGTCATACGGAGCGCCCGGAGCGATGGCGATTTTCTCCTCGCGCCAGTCGAACAGGTTCTCCGAGGAGATATGCCCCCAGTGGAGCCGCGCCATATAGGGACCGTCGGCGTTCTTCTGGAAAAAGAGATGATAGCGGCCGTCGGCCCATACCATGCCGTGGCACTCGTTGGTCCATGCTGCGGCCGGCATCCCGTGGAAGCGCGGCCGAAGCAGATCATCGGCGAAGCGCGACGCGGGGATGTTCAGGTCGGCGGGATTCTCGGCTTTCCAGGACTTGATGGTGGCGGCGTCGAGAGCGTCGGTCCAGATTTTGATGTCGTCGATCAGGCCGTTGTAGGAGGTCAGCAGGAAGGGTCCTGAGTAATTCTCCAGGGTGCCGTGACCCATCTGGAAACGACCCTCTTTGAACGACACAGTGCCGTTGCAGCGGGAAGAGCCTACGGCCTCCCCGTTGTTGTACAGGGTGACGTTGCGGGCGTCGCAGTCGATTACCGCCACAAGGTTGTTCCACTGATAGGTGGGCATCGGGGTGTTGACATTTATTTCAACGGGCCATCCTCCGACAAAAGTGCGGAACGACCATTTCCCGTCGAAGCCGATGAAGAATCCGAAACCTGTCTTGGCCGTCTCGTCGATACAGCTTACGATGGCCGTCTTCTCGGGAGTGTTCTCGTCGATTTTGACGATGGGATAGGACTCGATGGCCGTCCATAGCGAGACGGTCATTTTCTTTGTTCCCGCGGGTATGATGTTGTTCAGACGGGCGTCGATGTAGGAGGTGTATCCGTCGAAACGGAGGGCCTGCCCGGCTGCGCCCGGCACATTCTCGGGCGAGAAATGCCCCTGGACGGCAAAACGGTTGCCGCTTACGGCCTCCTGGATCTGGCCTCCGCGCACATCCATCGGAAAATGGGCCACCAGTTCGGCGTGAAGGCCCGTCGCCGAAACCGCCATTGCTCCGGCGGTCAGGATAGTTTTCAACTGTTTCATGGGAAGATATTTTATTTGATTATTTGATCAGGAATTTGGCCGCCATGTTTCCGGCTGAGACAATGACAAGCCCGCGGCAGCCGGTCCCGACGATGCCGTCGGCCCCGGTAATCCGTCTGCTCTCAATGATGCGTCCGTCGGCGGTCAGGAGGGTCAGTTGCGTACCGGGCGTCAGGCCGCGGTAGCCGATTCCTATACCAGGAACGGCGAAAAGCTCCCCTTTGGTATCTGCCGGATAGGATTCTGTTCCCGTCAGGGTGCGTCCCGGGTCTTTTGTCATCAGATAAGAGAGGGCGTTGGCGTTGAGCCGCTCCACGTTGCCGGTGTAGGCGTTGTCGCCATAACGGGGAGCCAGCTCGCAGGCTGCCAGTCCGTTGGCGAGTATTGTGCCGGAAGCTCCAGCTGCACGGCCCTTTCCGGCGGTGGGAAGGAATTCTATCACTCCGGCCACGGCATAATCCTGGACGTGGCCCCAGGTGCCTATAATCCGCGCCTGGTTCTCGTTTTCGAAGCGTTCAACGGTGTTGCGTCCGTCGGCGGTGTAGCTGCAGGCGTTCAGATCCCACAGACAGTTGTGGTCCTGGCGCCACATCGGCGAGCCGTCGCCGCTCCCGAGCATCGGGAAAGTCTCCCAGGCATAGATGCCGGAGGTGGCAAGTCCTTCATAGACGGGATGAGTGCGCCGGTCGTAATACTGCGAGGCGTCCGGGGCCTTGTTGTCGGGATTGAGCTGCCACCAGCCTATCTGGGCGTTCAGAGTCCAGGCATCGGAGCCGTACCCTCCCTCACCGTCGCCGTAGAGACCCGGAGCGAAACGGCTGTCGATGCGCCCTATCCGGTGGACGAACTGGGTCGCGTGGCCGGTCAGCAGCATATTGCCGCCATCGGCGTGGAATCCGCGCAATGCCTCGATGACCCGCTCGTCCGTCAGTTCCGCCGGAAGATTCCCTTTCCCGGCGCCGATGCGGTCGATATGGATCCAGAGAGTGCCGAAATCCCGGGTGGAAAGGCGCGAAGCAACATCCCCCGGAGTAAGGACGGCACCCTCGGGGTACATGGTCCGGAACAGTTCCAGCGCCGCCGTTTCCTGGGGATTGAGCGCGGCGGGATCATCTCCGGCGATGAGAATCGCAGCGCGGGTGGTGGCGTTCTGCCGCGGAAGCGCGTTCCCGTTGGGCGACACGTTTCTGACAGAGGACAGAACCCATCCTTCGAGGCTGTTTACCTGCGTAGGGCCGTCGGCAAACGCCTCAATGTCGGTGCCGTCAAGGTCGTGGGGGAACACACGGACGGTGGCGGCGTAGCGGTCGTTGACAAACAGGTCGATGACCGAGCGGTCTATGAAAAGGTCCAGGACCAGCTCTTTTCCGGGAGCTATCTCTTCGGGGAGCGTGGCCTGGTATATGCCGTCGTACACTCCGTCGTTGACTATACGGGGGAGATGCCGCAGACTGACGGTCACCGTGTGGGCCTGCGGGTCCACGGTCAGGGAGGCGTGGGAGTCGGCCCTGTTGGCCGGGTTGAGGAAGAACCGGAGTCCGAAGGGGGAGTCGCCGCAAGTCCATGTCGAGCGGATTTCCGCCTCGCGGCCCCGGACATCTCCCAGGGGGGCCGTGCCGGAAAGTGTGAAGTTGGCGCGGCTGTAATTTACCGGGCTGCGCAGTCCCCTGAGTTCTTCGGCCGGTTTCTGACAGAGGCGGTTCCGGTCGTCGAGACTCCATTCCCTGGGGAAGGAATAGCAGTGGGCCCAGCCGTTGACCTTGTTGTCGTAACTGCCGAGTTTGTCGGCGGCTATGCCGAGGGCTATCGTGCGCCCGTCATTCTGCATGATCGAGGGGGAGAGGAGCCCGTAACCCTCCTTGCCGAAGAGATCCACGCCGCGGGAGGTCGTGGAGGCGTCATCGGTGACGAAGCGTCCTTCGGAGTCTATACTTCCCGTGCGGTACATGGTTTTCACCCCTTGTGCGGTCCCGAGCGGAGTATAGACAAAAAGCCATGAACCGTTGTCCATCTTAAGAACCGCCGGCATTTCGATGAACGAGCCGTCGGCATCGGTGTCCCATCCCCAGTAGAACAGGTCATCGGGGTGAGGAATCCACCGGCCGTCCCGCCAGCGGTGGAGCGTCACCGCGGCGCATTTCTTCGTCACTCCGTCAACCACCCTCTCTTTCTGGGATCCTACGACGATACAGGCGTTTTCGCCGTTGCGGAAGAAATAGGGATCGCGGAAATCGTCGCTCAGTCCCTCGGGACGCCCGTCGATCAGGGGCGTGAGGTTTTTCGTCCAGGAAATCAGAGTATTGTCATATTCCGAGGGGGTTGCCCCGAGAATACGTGCCTTCGCGTAATCCACTCCGGTGTAAAGGATAGCGGGGCGCCCTCCCGTCAGTTCGTTGTCGGTGTAGACACATCCGCTCCAGCAACCTTTCATGTCGTTATTGAACCGTGTTCCGCTCTCCTCGTCATATGGCTCGCCGGGTGCGAGTGCTATTCTTTCTTCCTGCCAGTCATAGAGATTCGTTGAGGTCAGATGCCCCCAGTGGAGCCGGGCCATGTAGGGGCCGGCGGCGTTTTTCTGAAAAAACAGGTGATAGCGTCCGTCATAGTGGATAAGACCGTGGGTTTCGTTGGTCCAGGCGCCGGAAGGGCATCCGTGGAAACGCGGATGCCAGCGGTCATCCTCATAGCGCGAGGCCGGGACCGTCAGCACCGGCGCCGCATCGGCCCGCCATTGCTTCAGCGCGTCAGCCGGAAGCGCCTCGTCGTAGACCGTCAGGTCGTCCAGTAGTCCACCGAAAGCAGTTGTCCGGAACGCGTCGGCGCCGGAACCGAACCATTCCTCCCAGCCGTCCTGGGCGATATGCAGCGGGGAGGGTCCCACGGAGATATCTCCGTGGGAGCAATCGGCCTGGGCCATGAGTTCCCCGTTATTGTAGAAACGCAGTTTCCCTTCATCTGCATCGATTATCGCCGCCAGGGAGTTCCACCGGTAGCGCGGCAGCGGGTCGGGGCAGTTTACGATGGCCTTTTCACCGCCGATGTAAGCCTGGAAGCTGTACTGTCCGTCAAAGCCGATGAAGAAGCCGAACCCCGAGCGGGCGTTGTCGTCCAGGCAGTTGACAATACAGGTCTGGCCTTCGGGATCGGGGCTGTCTACTTTGATTACCGGATAGGACTGGAGAGCCACCCATAGGCTGACCGTCATTTTGCGGCTGACAGGAAGACTCCTTACCGAGGCGCCGACGTATGAGGTATAGCCGTCGAGAAAAAGGGCTTTCCCCCTGGCTCCGGGGGCGCTTTCGGCGCCGAAGTTCCCCAGGACGTCGAAAGCGTCGCCGCTGACGGTCTCGGTTATTCTGCCCGAGTCGTCGGGATCGAGGGGATAATGCGCCACAATAGCTGCCGGGGCATCGAGTCCCGACAGCCACAGGGCCGCACACAGTACTATCTTTTTGAGCGGATTGATTTTCATGCGGAAAGTAGTTTTACAGAATCAGCTTGGTGACCGTTCCGGCAGCCGATACGATGACCGTTCCGGAAACGTCGACCGGGAAGGAGCCTTCTCCGCTGACGGTGCGCGCCTCGATCAGGCGTCCGTCAAGACGGTAGACTTCGATGAGGGTGGGACGCGGGAATCCTTCGTAACCGATGCCGCCGGGGATGGCGTGTACAGAGCCTTGCGCGGAAATTTCCACTTCCTCTACGCCCGATAGGACCCGCTCGTGCCAGGGGGACAGATAATCGATTATATTCGCCGTCAGGCGGTCGGTGTTAGCCTGGTAATCATTGCCGGGAGTGCGGTCATGGTAGAGCTGGACGCAACCGAGTCCGTTGGCGATGATGGTGCCTTTGGGGGCTTTGTCCTTGTTCAGCTCGTCGAGACCCGGCTCGGAGGCATACGCCACGGCGGAAGAAGCGGGATGGAATTCCACGATTCCGGCGGCCTGGTGGTTCCAGTCCTGTCCCCAGGTCCCCAGAACGGTGGCGTTGGCGTCCTGTTCGAAGCGGGCCACTCCGTCGGGTCCATCGGAAATGAATTTGAAGTCGGTCACTGTCACCAGGTAGCGGAGACAGTTGAAAGTAAGCTGTTCGAGCTGGGAGTGCCAGGCGTTTCCTCCGTTGCGGGGCGCCCATTCACAGGCGGCCAGACCGTTGGCGATGATTCGTCCGCGGTAACGGATTGTCGGACGGAACTCCACGATTCCGGCTACGGCGTCATCTGCCACCTGTCCCCACGTGCCGAGTATGCGGGCGTTGCAATCTTCCTGAAAAGCGGTGATCTTGTTAATCGGGCGCCCTTTGTAAGGGGCGAGATTGTTCAGGTCCCAGAGGCAGTTGTGGTCCTCGCGCCACATTGCCGAGCCGTCGGCGGTTCCCTCTATGGGGAAAGAGGAGTAGGCGTAGGGGCTGTCTGCGGAAATCAGGTCGGCGAATATGTCGTGGCCGGTGCGGTCATAATAGCCCGTGGCTTCGTCGTGCCAGTTCCATCCGATATGGGCGTTGATATGCCAGACGTCCGTACCCTCCGCACCGTCGCCGCTTCCGAAAAGGTTCGGAGCATATTCGGCGTCGACGCGGCCGATGGGGACCACAAGCTGGGTGGCCTGTTTTGTCAGAAGGAGCTGACCTCCGTTTTCGGAATATTGCTTCAGGGCGGCGATCAGGCGCTCGCTGCGGAATCCTTCCGGCAGGTTCTCCCAACCCGGCTGCAGTCCGCAGCGGTCGATATGGATCCAGAGGCAGTCGAAATGGTTGTAATCCTCGATGAGATCGATGTTCTCCGGGCCGATTATCTCGACCTTCACAGTCGGGCGCACACGCTTGATAAATCCTTCGGGATTGAGCATGAAATCTGCCGCGGCGCGTTCCTGGGGGTTCTCGATTTTGTCGATATCGGCGAAACTGTGGACTCCCGGCTCGCTGACATAGATGCCGATAGTGGCGTTCTCGTCGGTCTTCATGGCCAGGCGCCACATACAGTTGTGGTCCTCGCGGTGGGTGGCGGCGTGGGAAGTGTTCCCTTGCATAGGGAACACGCGGTAAGGATTGTTGTCATATATGGGGTCGGGAACGGCGGCCCATTCCGTGGATGCCATGTCGGTCAGGCCGGCGTAGATGGGATGGTTGCGGCGGTCGACATACTGGCCCAGGGGGTCATCCCCTTGTCGGATGGCGCCGATCTGGGCGTTGACGGACCAGATGTCGGGATTCTCGCCCCCTTCTCCGGAGGAGAATACGTTGGGGCGCAGATAGTCGGCCAGGCATCCCAGGCCGTCGGAGTAAAGAAGCTCGATGGCGAACTTCGACATATAGAGGTTTCCTCCGTCCTCATGGAATTTGCGGACGGCATCAAGAAATTTCGGGCTGATGAAAGCCCCCCTGAATTTCTCGACTCCCTGGCTTTTGCCTATACTGTCGATATGAATCCAGAGACAGTCGAAGTCGGGATATTTGATTTTGTCGACATCCTCGGGGGTAAGTATGGTGCCGAACTCGCTGAAACGCTCTTTGAAAAGTTTCGCTGCGGCGCGTTCCTGCGGCGGCTGTATGTCATCGACGCTTTTGGCGGCTATATACATAGCCATTTTCTGGTATCTTTTCTGGGCGGACGCGTTGCCGGAAAGAATCACCGGCAGCAATATCGCGATGGTCAGTTTAAGGAATGAAAGACTGGACTTTATCATAATAGGAATGTAGATTCAAGGGAGTAAAAAACGGGTCAGGCAGTATAGACTAAGATTGCGGTCAGCCTCCTGAATGGGGAGGCGAAAAAAGAGAGGCCGCGGGAGATTCCCGGGGGACAGTGCCGCGGCCTCCTGATGGTTGAGGATATATTCGGGAAGGACTTGGGGGATTAACGGACGATGACTTTGGAAGTCCGGGCGCCCTGGCGCAGGATATAGATGCCGGGAGTCAGGCTGTCGGCTCTGACGGCCATACCCTGGAGATTGAAATATTCGGCGGGAGCGTCGGCGTCGGCAGCTTCCACGGCCTCTACCGATGCGCTTTCAGGCATGAGGTAGTCAAGGCAGTTGGCGGTCAGACGGGTCAGGTTGTCGTGGTAGACGTTGACGCCCGTGCGGGGGGACCACTCGCAGGCGGCCAGTCCGTTGGCGATCACGCGGCCGGCGGTTTCACCTTCGGGAAGGAATTCCACGATTCCGGCCACGGCGTAATCCTGTACGTGTCCCCAGGTGCCGAGGACAACGGCATTGTTCTGGGTCTCGAAGCGCTCCACGGTGTTGCGTCCTTCGGCTGTGTAGGAGTAAGCGTTCAGGTCCCACATACAGTTATGGTCTTCGCGCCACAGGGAAGTCTCGGGGTTGCCGGTCCCTTCCATCGGGAAAGTCTCGAAGGGGAAATCCTCGCTGGTGGACAATCCTTTGTAGATGGCGTGGCCGCGGCGGTCGTAATACTGCGAAGCGTCCGGCTCCTGGTTGTCGGGGTTGAGCTGCCACCATCCGATCTGGGCGTTGACGTTCCAGTTGTCGAATCCTTCGCCGCCGTCGCCGTCACCGTAGATGCCGGGAGCGAAAGAGGCGTCTATGCGGCCGATGCGGGTCAGCAGCTGGGTGGCCTGTTTGGTAAGGAGGAGGTTTCCGCCGTCGGCTACGAATTTCTTCAGGGCTTCGACGGTGGCTTCATCGGAAAATTCCGCGGGCAGATTACCAAGTCCTATGCCTACCCGGTCAATATGGATCCAGATACATTCGAGGTTGGCGGCGTTTATTCCGGAAGTCTCTCCGGGAGTGATTATGACTCCGTCGGGATGGGTCTCGGTAAACCAGCGGGCAGCGGCGTGTTCCTGGAAGTTGTCGATGGATTCGATGTCGGAAGCGCTGATCAGGATGGCGGCGTTGGGATTTGCGTAAACGGATGCCGAGCAGGCCAGGGCGGCGGTCAGCATGGCGGATTTGAGTAATGATTTTTTCATGATTTACATGGAATTAAGAGGGTCGTTAAAGATAAGGTCCGGGGGCGGGAGCTTTCCTCCTTGCCCGACGGCAAGGCACATGACGGGCCCCCGGACCTTATAATCCGGTCAGAATGTATTGGAAATCAGAACCTTTTTACCTCGTGAATTTCCGCAACCGAAACCGGGATCTTTGGTTTGCTTTTAGTTGATTTATTTAAGGTAATTGAGAATATTGAGGGTCAGCTGTTCCACGTTGTGCTGGTAGGGGTTCTGGCCGGAATTCTGGTTCCACTCGTATGCGGCCAGACCGTTGGCGATGCAGCGTCCGTGGGTGTCGTTGGCGTAGAATTCCACCAGACCGGCCACGCAGTGGTCGCGGACGTGTCCCCAGGTGGCGAGGACGAGCGAGTTGGTGGTCTGCTCGAAGTTGGCGATGACGTCGCGCTGTGAGCCTTTGCCGTAGATGTTGCAGTCCCACATACAGTTGTGGTCTTCCCGCTGGCCGGGACCGATGAGGGGGAGGGTCAGGTAACCGTAGTTGTTGGGGTCCTCGAGTGTCAGACCCTTGTAGATGGCGTGGGCGGTGCGGTCATAATAACCCTGGTCTCCACCGTCCTTGAAGTCGACACCGAGATAGGGGTTGATGACCCATACGTCGGTACCCGAACCTCCCTGGCCGTTGCCGAAGATTGTGGGAGCCATATTCTCGGGAACCATCCCCAGGGGTACGGTAAGCTGTGTGGCCATGTTGGCAAGGTAGATGGAACCGCCGTTAGCCGAGTATTCGCGAAGGGCGGCGATGGTGGAGTCATCGGCCAGTCCGCCGGGAAGATTCTCCCATCCGAAGGGGAGACCCACGCGGTCGATTTCAATCCAGATTACCGAATAGATGTCGGGGTCAAGGGAGGAAATCTGTGAGGGCTGGATGAACTCGGCGTTCTCCTGGGCGGAGAACCAGGTGGCTGCGGCGCGTTCGTCGTCATCGGGCAGATCGGCCACGGACGGGGCGGTCATCAGGTAAGCCATCTTTGAGGCCACGTAGGGGACGCGGGCGATAATGGAGATGCCTTCCGAGACATATCCCCCATCGTAGTCGATTTTGACGGTGTAGACCAGGTCGCGGTCCATAGGCTGCCCCTTGAGGACGCAGGAGGTTGCGTCGGCGGGGAGGATGGTGGGGGCACCGTTGTCGCAGCTTACGCGCACGCCGGTGATACCTTCCCGGGCGGGTAGTTCCCAGCTGAGGGTCACTGTGCGGCCGGCGACATCGGCCTGGAGGCCGGTGGCTTTGGCAAGCTCGGGAACGTCGGGGTATCCTTTGGGTTCATAATCCGAGCAGGAGGTCAGCAGGCCGCAGAGGATAACCGTGAAAGCGGCCATGAAGTATATCGCGAATCTTTTCATTGTTTCAGATTTGAGGATTGTTTAGTTATAGAGGTCTCCGGCATTGTCGACCTGGTTGACGGGAATCGGGAAGTAGATTTCATCCTCGGTAAGGCTGGCGCCGGAATAGTAGGAGTGGACCTTCACCTCGGAAGCATAGTAGTTGTTCATCGTCTCCACGACGTTGCCCCAGCGGACAAGGTCGAACCAGCGGTGGCCTTCCATGGCCAGCTCGATGCGGCGTTCCATGCGGACGGCGCGGCGGGCGTAGTCCTGATTCCAGCCGGAGGCGGGATATTCGCTGACAAGGTAGCTGGCTACCATCGGGTTGCAGTCTACGGGCGAGTAGGAGGGATCCACCGAGCGGGCGGCGCGGCTGCGGATCTGGTTGATGAGGCTGCGGGCCTGGTCGAGGTCTTTGTTCTGCTCGATGAGGGCTTCGGCTTTCATGAGCATCACGTCGGCGTAGCGGATGAGGCTCCAGTTGAGCGAGGAAGCACCCCAGGGCACGATGCCGGGCTTGCAGTAGGGGGATTCGGGGGCGGTGTAGGGCTTTTTGCCGGAATACTGGCCGTAAAGCTCCAGGTTGCGGCACCAGTGTTCGTTGTACATATGGCCGCGCCAGGGCATTCCGATACGGCCCAGGGTGAAGTCAAGACGGGGGTCTACGTTGCCGGCATAGTCGGCGCGGTCCACGTTCTCGCTGTTGAAGGAGCCGTCAAGGAAGGGGAGACCGTTGTCATCGGTGCGGAAGGCGTTGACAAGGTTCTGGGAAGCCAGGTAGAAGTCGTCGCCGTTGCCGTAGAGGTTTCCTTCGGACCAGGTGCAGTTCAGACAGTTGTTGAAGTTGTACTGGTCGGGGGAGTTGGCCGAGGAGAACTGGATTGCCATCACTGACTCGTACATATTGTTGTACTCGGGCTTGGACATATCCAGGAAGTTGGGATAAAGCTCATATTTTCCCGAGGAGATCACATAGCCGGCATATTCTTCGGCTTCGGCCCAGGATGAGGTGAAGAGGCTTACGCGGGCCATGATAGCGGCGGCCACGTAGCGGTTGAAGCGGCCTACCTGCGCCTGCGACTCGGGCAGTGCGAGGTAGCACTGGCGGAGATCCTCCTTGATGAACCCGGCGATTTCCTCGCGGGTGTACTGGTCGGCGCGGCACTGGCTGGGGTCGATGACGTTCTCGTCGAAGTAGGGGAACTTCTTGAATATGCGGAGCATATCGAAGTAATAGTAGGCGCGGAGAGTCTTCATCTCGGCGATGAACGACGCGCGGTTCTCTTCGGAGATGGAGGCGGAGTTGCGGATGGCGCGGATGGCGGTGTTGCAGCGGCTGATGGAATAGTAGTTGTTGCGCCACTTGAAATTGGCTACGTCGTTGTCGCTCTGGACATTGCCGACCTCAAGCTGGTGCATATAGCCTTCCATCGTCACGCCGTCGCCCCCCTTGAGGGCATCGTCGGAGCGGACATCGAAGACCCAGTTGTTGATCGGGCCGGCGAAGGATTCGTTGTTGCCGAAGAAGTGGCACAGCAGGGTGGCGTAGGCCGAGGTCATCAGGTCTACAGCCTCGTCGTCGCCGATCTGCTCGTCGGTGAAGGTTCCCTGGGGCTTGGTGTCGAGCAGGTCGTCGCAGGAGACCGACGCCAGGGCCATACAGCACAGGGCGGAGCCGCAGAAGAAAGTCTTTATGATATTTTTATAGCTTTTCATTGTTGTGGAAATTCAGGGGGATTAGAACTGAAGGTTGAGACCGATGGTGAAAGTGCGCGGACGGGGATATGCGCCGTTGTCGATGCGGGCTCCGTATTCGCCGGGAAGAATCTCGGGGTCGAGACCGGAGTACTTGGTGATGGTGAATACGTTCTCCACCTGGCCGTAGACGTCGAGGTTCGACGCGCCGATCTTGCCGATGAGCTTCTTGGGGAGGGAGTAGGAGAGCTTCAGGTATTTCATCTTCATGTAGGAGCCGTCTTCTACGTAATAGGTCGAGAAGCGGGCCTCGTTGTTGTCGTCGGTGAGCGACAGGGCCGGGATGTCGGAGGAAGTGTTCTGGGGAGTCCAGGCGTTGAGGATGTCGACGCCGCGGTTGGTGGCGAGGTTGCCATAGGTCATCGACAGGAGCTGGCGCTTCATGTGGTTCTGGATGTCGAATCCGAAGTCTCCGGCGAAGAACATATCGAGGGTGAAGGCCTTGTATTTGAAAGCGAGGTTCAGACCCAGGGATACGTCGGGGTTGGGGTCGCCGATGATGCAGCGGTCGTTGTCGTCGATGACACCGTCACCGTTGAGGTCGCGGTAAATCAGACGGCCGGGAGCGGCGCCGGGCTGAGTTGCGTGGTTGGCCACCTGGACAGCGTCCTGGAAGATTCCGTCGCAGACATAGCCGTAGTAGACGCCCATCGGCTCGCCGGGCATGAGGCGCTGGTCGCCGCCGATGAATTTCTGGCGGGAGTTGAGGGTGACAAGCTCGTTCTTGTACTGGGAGATGTTGAAGGAGCCGTTCCAGGAGAAGTCTCCGTACTGCGGAGAGTTGTAGCCCAGGGTGATTTCCCATCCGTTGTTCTTCATGTCGCCGGTGTTGAGCCATACGGCGGCGTTGGCTCCGGCCACGTCGAGGGCGGGCGGGATGGTAAGCATATCCTTTGTCTTCTTGATGTAGTAGTCAGCCGAGAGGTTGATGGCTCCGTTGAGGAACTGCATATCAAGACCGATATTGTTCTGGTAGGTGGTCTCCCATTTCAGTTCGGGGTTTCCGGTGGAGGCCAGGGTGATGCCGGAGGTAGTCGAGGAGTTTGTGCCGTCGATGTCGTAGGCTCCGTTTTCGGTGTTGAAGATATAGGTGGAGTAGGCGGGGTAAAGCGAGGGGATGTTGGCGTTACCGTTCTGTCCCCAGGAGTAGCGGATCTTCAGGTCGGTGAGGATTTCGTTGTGGGGGAAGAATTCCTCCTGGGTGGGACGCCATGCCAGGGAGAAGGCGGGGAAGACACCGGCGCGGAAGCCTTTGGCGAAGCGGGAGTTCTCGTCGCGGCGGATGGTGAAGGAGGCCAGGTAGCGGTCGGCGTAGTTGTAGTCGATTTTACCGAAGATAGAGAATACGGACCACTGTGTCTTGCCTCCGCCGGCTTTCTGGGTGCCGGTTCCGGCGCCTACCTGCATGAAGTCCTTGTCTTCGAAAGCGTATCCCTCGCGAGAGCCGTTGAGATCCTTGAAGGTATAGCCGATGGCCTCGGTACCGAGCAGTACGCCCAGGTGGTGCTTCTCGGCGAAGGTGCGGACGTAGTTGGCGGTGTTTGTCCAGGTCCAGGTGTCCCCCTGGCCGTAGACGCTGCCTACGCTGTTGACGTCGCCGGGATTTACGGAGCGTCCGAGAGTGACGTTGAAGTACTGGCTGTGTTCGATACCGATGTTGCTCTTGATGCTCAGTCCTTCGATGGGTTTCACCTCGAGGTAGGCATTTCCGAGGATACGCCAGGAGGAGAGGTCATTGTCGCGGGCGTTGGAGATAAGCTGCACGGGGTTGGCGAGGTCGGAGGCGATCAGGCTCAGCGGACGGGTCCACTCGCCGTTGAGACCCCTGACGGGGAGGGCGGGGTGCTGGCTCATTGCGGTGAAGGGGATACCGCGATCGCCGGCTACGTCCATACCGCGGTTGGTCCAGCGGGCCACCATCAGGTTTTCGCCTACGGTGATATATTTGTTGAAGTCGTAGCGGGAGTTGATACGGGCGGAGTAGCGTTCATAGAAGGTGTCCTTGATGTTACCGTTCTGGTTGATGTAGTTCAGGGAGAGCATCACAGAGCCTTTCTCGGTGTTGTTGGCGATGGAGGCGGTCAGGTTGTTGGTCCAGGCGGTGCGGTAGACTTCGTCCTGCCAGTCGGTGTTGGCTGTGGGGAAGTTGGGGTTGCCGGCCACGAACTGCTGGAGGACGGGAACGTCACCCGAGCCGTAGAGGACATGGGAAGGCTTGATGTTGGAGTTGCGGGATGCGGCCCAGTAGGCTTCGCCCCACTGGTTGGCGTCGAGCATCTTGTGGCGCTTGGCGATCGTCTGGGCGGAGGCGGCGTAGTTGACATTGATTGTCATGCGGTCCCCTTTGCCCTGCTTGGTGGTGATGATTACCACACCGTTGGCGGCGCGGGAACCGTAGATGGAGGCGGAAGCGGCGTCTTTCAGTACCTGCATTGTCTCGATATCGGAGGGGTTGATGCAGTTGATGTTGTCGGTGGGGACGCCATCGATGATGTAGAGCGGGTCGTTGGAGGAGTTGGCCGTCGACATACCGCGGACGCGGATGGAGCCTGTTCCGCCGGGGGCGGCGTCGGGAACCACGTTCACACCCGGGAGCTTGCCGGCCATCGAGTTCATGATGTTTCCGGAGTTCTCGCTCAGCGGTTCCTTCATGTTCATGACGGCTACGGCGCCGGTGAGGTCGGCCTTGCGCTGGGTGGTGTAACCTACCACCACGATTTCATCCAGGGCTGCGGCGTTGTCTTTCATCACTACGGTGACCTGGGGTTCGGCCTTGACGGTCATAGGCTCGTAACCGATATAGGTTACTGTAAGGTCGGCACCCCGGGGAGCCTTGATAGAGAATTTACCGTCGATGTCGGTTGACGTTCCGGCATTGGTGGCCGGGCAGCGGACGGAGGCGCCGATAAGCGGCTCGTTGTCGGTCCCGGACAGGACTGTACCGCTGACGGTGATTTCCTGTGCCTGCGCTATGACTGCCATCAGGAGAAGCAGGATTGCGCTGAGGATTGCTTTTTTCATGCTATTAATAGATTGTGGTTGTTAAAATTTCTGCCGCAAAGTTATAATAACAAAATCCTAAAGCATATAATTTTTGGCGCCCGGGCTATAAAAAAATTGACAATGCAGAAATTTTTATCAAAAAAGCCCAGTTTTTCCCAGGCTCCGGTTTAGGGAAGGGGCGCGCCCCTTCCTAAACCGGAGCCCGGAGCTGAAGCTCCTCGCCGGAACAAATCAATTACTTCCTCCCCCTGGAATTGCAGTTTTTGCCTGGAATCGAATTCTCGCCGGAACAAATCAATTACCCCGGGCTACGGGAGGCCTGGGGCAATCGGGGAGAGAGGAAGCGGAATTAGAGGAGGGAGGCGCGGTTGCGGAGGGGGCGGCTCAGGAGAGGGGGGCGCGGAGGTCGGAAGGGGTTTCGCCGAAGGCGGCGCGGTAGCATTTGGTGAAGTAGGCGGGGGATGAGAAGCCCACTTCGTAGGCGATTTCGCTGACGGTCTTGCCGGTGGTCAGCAGCAGGTGGCGCCCCTGTTTGAGGCGGAGATGGCGGATGAGTTCGACGGGGGTATAATTGGTCAGGGCCTTGATTTTGCGGTAGAACTGGGAGTGGCCCAGACCCATCTTTGAGGCTATCTGGTCTATGCTGAGGCCCGGATTGGAGATTTCCTCGGAGAAGATGGCGAGGAAGCGGTTGTAGAATTCATTGTCGAGGTCGACGTTGCCGGGCTGCCCGGCGACTTTGACGGCCGGGGCGTCGGCGCGGACCGGAGCCGGCAGGGGATGGCCTCCTCCCTGCCATAGGTCGCGGATGCGCTTGCGGTTGGCAATCAGGTTGCGGCACCTGGCCTGGAGGACTTCGGTGCTGAAGGGCTTGGAGACATAGCCGTCGGCACCGCTGTCGTATCCTTCGACGCGCTGACGGTCCATCGCGCAGGCCGTCAGCATCAGGACGGGGATATGGGAGGTGGAGATCTCTTCCTTGATGCGGCGGCAACATTCCAGGCCGTCCATGACGGGCATCATTATGTCGCAGATTATAAGGTCTGGAATCAGGCGCATGGCTTTGGCGAGTCCTTCGCGGCCGTCGCGGGCCTGGTGGATTTCGTATTCGCCGCCGAGGAGTTCGCTGACGAGGGTGCGGATGTCGGCGTTGTCGTCGATGACAAGGAGCGAGGGGCGTCCGTCGGCGTTTTCCTCCGCGGTCTCCACGCGCTGAAGCTCGGCGGTGACATCGGCGTCGGAAATCAGTTTAGCGGGGGCTTCGGCCCGGGTGTCCACGTGGGTTACGGGGATGGAGACGGTGAAGACGGAGCCTTTTCCCAGGGTACTGTCGGCGGTGATTGTCCCTCCGTGGAGTTCGACAAAAGCCTTCACCAGCGACAGACCGATGCCTGACCCGTGGGGATGCACCTTGTCGACCTGGAAGAAGCGCTCGAAGATATCGGGGAGGTCGGTGTCGGAAATCCCTATGCCGGTGTCGGCGATGCGGATGACGAGGTTATCCCCTTCCAGACGGTAGCTTACGGTAATAGAACCGTTGTCGGGAGTGTATTTTATCGCGTTGGAAATCAGGTTGAAGAAGATGCGTTCCATTTTCTCGGGGTCTGCGGCCAGGGAGATGCTGTCATCCTCCGGGGCGTCGAGGGTCAGCTTGATGTCGCGCTGGCGCATGACCTCGGCAAACGATTCCAGCCATTCGCGCACGGCGGCCGGGAAGTTTATTTCCTGAAGGTGAAGCGACAGTTTGCCGTTCTCGAATTTCCGGAAATCGAGAATCTGGTTGATAAGCCGGTGGAGAATCTTCACGTTCTTGTCGGCCAGCAGGGCCAGGGTGTGTTGACCCGGAGAGAGGTTCGTTGCCTGTGCCAGACGCGCCACGGGCTCTTCGATGAGCGTAAGGGGTGTACGCAGATCGTGGGAGACATTGGTGTAGAAAGCCAGTTTGGCCGTCAGTGCGCTTTCGAGCTGTTCGTTGAGTTTTTTCTGCTCCTCACCTTGCTTTTCCAGCAGATGGTTCTGGCGCATAAGTACCTGCTGATGGCGTTTACGCTGCCAGAAAGCCCTGAGAACCAGGAAGAGAATCAGGAATAGCAACAGCAGGATGGCTATCGAGGCATAGAACAGAGAGGTCTGGGCCGAGTGTTTCGACCAGTAGTCGTCGATACGGGCCTTGAGTTCCTTCATCTTGGCGGTCTCCTGCTGGAGGGAGCGGTCCTGGAGCAGGAGGATGTCGGCGTTGGAGCGGTCGACCGGGGAGGAGGCCGGAAGCACTATTTCCTTGTCGTAAGGCTCACCCTTGAGAATTGACATTGCGGTCTTTACAAGCAGATGTCCCTCGGTAGGATAAAGGAACGTGGCGTCGATGACGCTGTCGGCAACCGCCTTGATGCCTATTTCCGGCGCGGCGTCTATGCCGATTATCTTTATATCGTCGAGTCCGCGGCGGCGCGCCACCTGGGAGGCGCCTATGGCCATGCGGTCGTTATGGGCGTAAATCAGATCCACGTCGGGGAAGAGGGAGAGCAGGGAGTCGGTCACACGGACGGCGTCCTCCTGGTTCCAGTCGCCGTAGCCGGTAGCGGCGATTTCGCCACCTCCGGAGGTGAACACTTCCGTAAATCCGTTGTGGCGTCCGGTGGCAGGGGAGGAGCCTTCCAGGCCGTAGAGTTCCAGGGCGCGGGGCGCATGGCCCGGACGGGCGGTGAGTGTAAGTGCGTAGGCTCCGGCGGCACGGCCGATGGCGGCGTTGTCGGTGGTGATCCGGGCCGTGTAGCTGTCTCCGTTGATATCGCGGTCGAAGATGATTACGGGAATCCCTTTTTCATATACCTCTTTAATAACGGGAGTGATGGCGTCTGCCTCATTGGGTGCGGCGATGATGATGTCGAAATGGTTGTCGGCGAAGTAGCGGATATCGGCGATCTGGGTGGCGTTGTTGTCGTCGGCGGAGCGGATTTCCACCGTTGCGTCTTCATGCAGCATTATTTCCCGCATGATTTCGTCGTTCGCCTTTGAACGCCAGTCATCGGAACTGCATTGGGAAATTCCTATTCTCCAGGTTTTTTCCTTCCGGCATCCGGAAGCGAGAACAAGCAGGGGCAGGATCAGGAATATAATAACAGGGAATCGGTTCATTCAGCAAGGTATTTTCAAAGGTATTATGTGCGCAAAGTTAGATAAATCTTCTATGAAAAAGGTTGCATTGGATGGTAAAAATTCGGCGATGCAGAAATTTTCGCATCTTTTGCAGGGTTTGTTATAACGCGGTTCGCCATTATATAGTAGTTTTGCAATGTCAAAACCGAAAAATCCCAATATCAATGAAAATCCCAATATCAATGAAAATGACAATATTAAGGGGACTGACCCTGGGGGCGGTCCTTCTTCCGGCGGCGTCCCTGGCGGCCGACAGCGCGGCACCGGGAGTTACCGTAAATCATTTAGGAGTAAACAACACCCTGGTCAGGGTGGAGGGGGATTCCCGCTATCTTCTCATGCCCGTGCAGGAGGCAAACGAAGATGCCCGCATCAACGTCCTTGTCGACGGCAAGCTCGACCGCACGATTTTCGTGCGTCTGGCAAAGTCGAAAGTCGACTACCAGGTCCCCCTCGACCTTGAAAAATATAAAGGACATAAAGTGGTCCTGAATATTCTGACGTCCCAGGACCGGTCTTCGGTCAGGGAGGCGAGCAACGATGCCTGCTGGCAGAACTTCGCGCTGGCCGACACGTTCGACACCGTAAACCGGGAGAAATACCGTCCGGCTTTTCATCATACACCTCTGTACGGGTGGATGAACGACCCCAACGGGATGGTCTGGAAGGACGGCGTCTGGCATCTGTTCTATCAGTGGAATCCCTTCGGCTCGAAATGGCAGAACATGACCTGGGGGCACTCCACTTCGCGCGATCTTCTAAGCTGGGAACATCATCCGGCGGCAATAGAGCCCGACGGCCTGGGGACTGTCTTCTCAGGCAGCTCGGTGATTGACCGGAACAATACCGCCGGGATGGGGGAGAACGCCATCGTATCGCTATACACCTCGGCCGATGCCAGCCAGATACAGAGCCTGGCGTACAGCACCGACAACGGAGTCACTTTCCACAAATATGCCGGCAATCCGGTGATAACCCTCGACAGCGAGGCCCGCGACCCCAATATGTTCTGGCACGAACCTACGGGACAGTGGGTGCTTGCGCTGGCCCACGCTCTCGAACACGAGATGCTCATCTATACTTCCCCCGACCTGAAGAACTGGACCCTGCGGAGCGCTTTCGGCAAGGGACTGGGTGCCCAGGACGGCGTCTGGGAATGTCCCGATCTGTTTGAACTCCCCGTGGAGGGCACGGACAGGAAGAAATGGGTCCTGCTGTGCAACCTCAATCCCGGAGGACCTTTCGGAGGAAGCGCCACGCAGTATTTCACCGGAGATTTCGACGGCGCCACCTTCACTCCCGACCGGGATTCCGAGGGGAACGTCCCCGTCAAATGGATGGACTTCGGCAAGGACCATTACGCTACGGTCAGCTTCAGCGACGCTCCCGACGGACGGCGCACCGTGCTTGGGTGGATGAGCAACTGGCAGTATGCCGCCGAGGTGCCGACAATGCAGTTCCGCAGCGCCAACACGCTTCCCCGCGACCTGAGTCTGTTCACCGCTCCCGACGGGCAGATTTACCTGGCCTCGGCTCCCTCGCCCGAAGTTGACACGCTGCGCGGGCGCCTTGTCCGCAGCGCCGGGAAGACCTCTCTTTCGGAGCGTCCACGCGAGTACCGGCTTCCCCAGGCCAATGACGGCATCTGCGAGATTGTCGCCGAACTGGCTCCAAAGGCAGGCTCCGCAGTGACGATGACCCTATCCAATGTTCAGGGAAACAAGGTTGTCCTGACTTACGACGAAAAAGCCCGCACCCTCTCGTTCGATCGCCGCGAAAGCGGAATCACCGATTTCAGCCAGGATTTCCCGGCTGTCACAGTGGCCCCTGTCATAGGTTCCGACGCGAAACTCTCGCTGAGGATTTTCGTGGACCGTTCCTCAATCGAGGTGTTCGGCAATGACGGACGTCTTGTCATGACCAACCTGGTATTCCCCGAGTCTCCCTATACTACGCTTTCGGTATCTTCCGCCGGGAAAGCCGCGATGCAGTCCCTGGCAATCTATTCGCTCACTCCAGCCGCGAGCCGGTAACAATTTCTGACAATCAAAACTCAAAGGCATATAAATCATTCCCTGCCATGGAATCTACACAGACAATGATAACTACCCGCAAGACTTCACTGATGCAGTTTATCCCCGTGATGCTCTGCTTCTTTGCGATGGGCTTCGTCGACCTTGTCGGCACAGCCTCGAATTATGTCCAGAAAGACCTCGGCCTGACCGACGCGCAGGCCAACCTTTTCCCCTCGCTGGTGTTTTTCTGGTTCCTTATTTTCTCGGTGCCTACCGGGATGCTGATGAACCGCATCGGCCGGAAAAAGACGGTACTGATTTCCCTCGCCGTTACCGCCGTGTCGCTTATAATTCCCATGACCGGCGACGGTTACTATACGATGCTGGCCGCTTTCTCGCTCCTTGGTATCGGTAACGCCATCATGCAGACGTCACTTAACCCACTGGTAACAAACCTTATAAGCGGTGATAAACTCGCCTCGACCCTTACCTTCGGACAGTTCGTAAAGGCGATCGCCTCTTTCCTTGCCCCGATTCTGGCGGCATGGGGCGCCGTAACCTATATGCCTACTTTCGGCCTGGGCTGGAGGGTTCTGTTCGTGATTTTCGCCGTAATCAGCTTCCTTTCCATCTCGGCGCTGGCCGCCACCCCCATCGAGGAGGAGCGCCCCGACAAGGCTTCCGGAGTAGGGGAGTGTCTGCGTCTGCTGGGACGTCCGTTCATCCTGCTCTGCTTCCTGGGCATCATGTGTCATGTGGGGATTGATGTGGGCACCAACACCATTGCCCCGAAAATCATCATGGAGCGCCTTGCGCTTCCCCTGGAGGAAGCCGGATTCGCCACGAGCGTCTACTTCATTTTCCGTACAGCGGGGTGCTTCTCCGGAGCGTTTATCCTGCGTTCGATGTCGCCTAAGATTTTCTTCGGCATCAGTGTGCTGATGATGCTTGCGGCCATGTGGATGCTGCTGTTCTGCGACACCCTTACGGCTATCTACGTCGGTATCGCTCTGGTAGGTTTCGGTAACTCCAATGTGTTCTCCGTAGTGTTCTCCCAGGCCCTGACGGCCGCCCCCCGCGAGAAGAACGAGGTGTCGGGTCTGATGATCATGGGACTTTTCGGGGGAACGATCTTCCCCCTGGCGATGGGTTTCGCCGCTGATGCGGTGGGTCAGGCCGGCGCCGTGGCCGTGATGGCCGTCGGGGGTGTCTACCTGATGTACTACACACTGAAAATCAAACATATCCGTTAACAATATATCACAGCAACATCATATCGTCATGGAAAACAAGATAGTAGTAGGAATGGGCGAAGCCCTGTGGGACGTGCTGCCCGAAGGTAAGAAAATCGGTGGCGCTCCGGCGAATTTCGCCTATCATGTGTCGCAGTTCGGACTCCCCAGTTGCGTGGTCAGCGCCGTCGGCGACGACCTCCTCGGAAAGGAAATCCTGGAGAATTTCACCTCGAAAGGCCTGAAGTTCCATATCGACACTGTTCCATATCCCACCGGTACCGTACAGGTGGAAATCGATCAGGCCGGTATCCCCCAGTATGAGATTAAAGAGAATGTAGCCTGGGACAATATCCCCTACACCGCCTCGCTGGAGAATATCGCCTCGCGCACAGGGGCCGTATGTTTCGGCTCGCTGGCTCAGCGCAATGTCGTTTCCCGCAATACCATCAACCGCTTCCTTGACGCTATGCCCCAGGACGAGAATTCCCTGGTTGTCTTCGATGTCAACCTGCGCCAGGGTTTCTACAACAAGGAGATTCTCTGCAACTCGATGAAGCGTTGCAATATCCTGAAAATCAATGATGAAGAGCTGGTGACCGTCAGCCGTATGTTCGGCTATCCGGGCATTGATCTCCAGGACAAGTGCTGGATTCTCCTGGGTAAGTACAACCTGAAGATGCTGATTCTTACCTGCGGAATCAACGGCAGCTATGTCTTCACTCCCGGTAATGTGTCGTTCCAGCCTACGCCGAAAGTGGAGGTTGCTGATACCGTCGGCGCCGGCGATTCCTTTACGGCAGCGTTCATCTCCTCCATTCTGCGTGGCAAATCCGTGGCCGAGGCCCATCGCCTGGCTGTCGAGACGTCGGCGTTTGTCTGCACCCGCCAGGGCGCGATGCCTATTCTCCCCGCCTCCATCACCGAGTGATCTCGGGATGCCCTCCCCCCTCTTCCATCTGCCATTAATAATTAACCCCGCATTTTCTCCGCGCCTTATTCCGCCCGGGCAAAGTCTCGACAATCCGCTTGTCGCCGACTTTGCCCGGGCGTCTCTTATCGCGTCAATCTGCGCTTCTGCGAGAGATAATTCTTTTTTTTCGTGGTTGCAGCGGGAACAAGATGACGGTGTGGAGCTGTCCTTTCGGGAGGAAAATCTGACACGGAGCGGCGAAAAAAGGAACCGGGGCGGCTCGCTGGATGGCGGACCGCCCCGGTTGTGGGGTTATGGAGTCAGTAGGGCTGATTAGCCGTTAACTTTCTTCATGTGGGCGATGAGGTCGAGGACCTTATTGGAGTAGCCGATTTCGTTGTCATACCAGCTTACTACCTTAACGAAGTTGGGGGTCAGGTAAACACCGGCGTTGGCATCGAAGATGGAAGTGCGGGCATCGCCGAGGAAGTCGCTGGAAACGACTGCATCTTCGGTGTAACCCAGAACACCCTTGAGTTCGCCTTCTGCAGCTTCCTTCATGGCAGCGCAGATTTCTTCTTTGGTAGCGCCCTTCTTGAGGTTGACGGTCAGGTCAACAACAGAAACGTCGAGGGTGGGGACGCGCATGGAGATACCGGTAAGTTTGCCGTTGAGTTCGGGGATAACCTTACCTACAGCCTTGGCGGCACCGGTGGAGGAGGGGATGATGTTGCCGGAAGCGGCACGGCCACCGCGCCAGTCCTTCATGGAGGGACCGTCAACGGTCTTCTGGGTAGCGGTAGTGGAGTGTACGGTGGTCATAAGACCGGTCTCGATGCCGAATTTGTCGTTGAGGACCTTGGCGATGGGGGCAAGGCAGTTGGTGGTGCAGGAAGCGTTGGAAACGAACTGCTGTCCGGCATAGGTGTTTTCGTTCACGCCGCATACGAACATGGGGGTGTCGTCCTTGGAGGGAGCGGACATAACCACGTACTTGGCACCGGCTTCGATGTGAGCCTGAGCCTTTTCCTTGGTCAGGAAGAGACCGGTGGACTCAACTACGTATTCTGCGCCGACAGCGCCCCAGTTGATTTCTTTGGGGTCGCGGCAAGCTGTAACGCGGATTTCCTTGCCGTTTACGATAAGGAGGCTCTTTTCCATATCGTAGTCAACGGTGCCGTCGAACTTACCGTGCATTGTGTCGTACTTGAGCATATATGCCATGTAGTCAACGGGGAGGAGGTCGTTGATTGCAACTACCTCGATGTCGTCACGCTTGGTGGAAGCGCGGAAAACGAAACGGCCGATACGGCCGAAGCCGTTAATACCTATTTTAGTCATAGTTGGTTGTTTTAAAAAAACTATTTTGATAAAGTTTTGTAAATCAGTCAAAATAAGGCGTTATGGCGGTTGTACCTCCCGCCGGATGTGTAAGGCGCTTTTCTCGCTCTGCAAAGGTAGTAATTTTTTCGTAAACAATAATACATCGGGGATGTTTTTTCGGCCAATTCAAGAAAAATTTCCTTAATTGAGGTTAATCGCGTTCTTAGGGGGATTTTTTCCGAGAAAGAAAAGCACACTTCCGTCCGGTGTTTTCCCGCGTAAATTATGTTTCCCGGGGATCTTTTGCAGAAGGGGACATTTTTATTTTCCACTATATATTCCCAATATTTCCCACGGATTTCACTGATTAAAAGGATTTTCCACGGATTCAAAAGATTCATATTGAGGACCCAGTGGATTCCACTGATCGCGCTCTGCGCGTACGGATTTCACGGATTACCATCCGGACACTTAATCAACGACCTGACAGGGAGACAAATCTCGCAGCCATTATGAAGAGTAATTATGAAAAGTGCTTATTATCAGCTATCATTAAATCAAAGTTCAGAGGCTATGTACCAGCAATCTGTGGAATCCCTCCGCGCAAAGCGCGTTTGTGGAATCTGCGTCTGCGTTAATCTGCGCTTCTGCGAGAAATAATCCCTCGAAATCCATAAAATCCCTTATTCTAATCCGTGTGAAATTCCTTTAATCCGTGGAATCCGTGGGAAGTCCCTCTCGCAGAAGCGCAGACTGATATGGCTGTCATGAGAGGTAGGTCAGCGGCGGGGACGCCCCCCGAAGGAGAACCCCAGGGTCACGCCGGCGCAGTTGTAACCTTTGCGGCAGACCATGGCATAGCCTGTCACACGGAAGAGATGCCAGAACTCGACTCCGATTTGCGGCATGACTACTGCGGATGTCCCTTTGGAATAATAGGACCAGTCGGCTACGGATTCATTGAAGCCCACGCCGACGCCCAGTCCTACGAAAGGATTCACCGCGCTGCATTGCCGGAAATTGTAATGGCCGATGACGCCCAGGGAGATTGTGCGGTTACACTGTGTCCCCCTGCTGCCCCATTGTCCGATTTCCTGGCCGTCGGCATCGAAAACCGGACTCCATTGTGTCATTTCGCGCCGGGGAAAGTCCATCTGGAAAAATATTCCGCAGTCAACCGGGGTCTGCGGGATGTTGTAACTGAGGTTCAGTCCCAGAGAGGCGCAGCATTTGCCGTCGCCGTCGTGGTAACTCCCTAACGGAAATGTCGGCCCCGCGTAGAAACCTCCCTCGAAGCGTTGCACTTCGCAGTTTTCGCCTTGCATGGGGATTGCGGCCATCGTGGCGGCCAGTAGCATAAATGTGATTCGTCTCATTGGTGTTAACAAGATGCAAGTTTGTAATATTGATTCTGACAGATGATTTTTTTTCTCGCGGAATCTTTATGTGTTAAAGTGCTTCGGCCCCTGCATTGTCTTCCGGGAGGACTCTCGCAGAAGGGGCCATTTTTATTTTCCACTATATATTTCCCACGGATTCCACGGATTAAAAGGATTCCTCACGGATTCAAAAGATTAATATTTAAGAGGCTATGCGCCAGCAATCTGTGGAATCCCTCCGCGCAAAGCGCGTTTGTGGAATCTGCGTCTGTGTTAATCTGCGCTTCTGCGAGAAATAATCCCTCGAAATCCATATAATCCTTTATGATTAATCCGTGTGAAATCCCTTTAATCCATGGAATCCGTGGGAAGTCCCTGTCAGAAAGGGGCATTTCCCGGGAGATTTCTCGCAGAGGTGCAGATTTATATGGCTGTCATGAGAGGAGGGTCAGCGGCGGGGACGCCCCCCGAAGGACAGGCCGAGGGTAAGACCAACGCAATTGTACCCCTGACGGCAGATTGTGGCGTAGCCGGTCAGCCGAAGCAGATGCCAGAACTCCACCCCGACCTGGGGCATAATAACTGCCGACGTACCTTTGGAGTAATGCACGCTGCGGACAACGTCATTGAAGCCCACACCGATTCCGAGTCCGGCGAAAGGATTGACGGCTTTGCATTGACGGAAGTTATAATGCCCGATCAGACCTATCGAGAGAGTGCGGTTGTTCTGAGTTCCCTCTGACTGACAGGAACCGTCGGGCAGCGTGGTGGAAAATTTCCGTTCGACATTATCCAGTTGCATGAACACGCCGCAGTCAATCGGCGTATCAGGCAGATTATAGCTAACGGATAACCCCATGGTGACGTATGCGTTACCGCTACCTCCGCGATACCCTCCGAGAGGGTAAGTTGTTCCGGCGTAGATACCTCCCTCGACGGGCTGCACCTCGCAATCCTGGGCCGCCGTGCATAAAACACCAAGCACAGCGGCCAGCAGCATAAATGTGATTCTTTTCATTATTATATGATTAAAGATTTTGTGTAAGCGATGTCAATCAGAAAGACTCCTGTAAACATTTCAGGAAGAAAGGCATTGCAAAACGGGCTTTTACCCAGGCATTTTCATACCGGCCCACATACCGTATGAAAAAACTTTTGCCGAACAGATTATTACTGTATATGAAAGTCTCCCCATCGTTAAACTCCTCCAGGAATTCAAATTCAATCAGTGCCGTCTCGGGTAACAGCACCGGTTCAGAAAAAACATGACTGAAAGCGTGGTCTTTGACCTTGTCGATGTCATACTCGATTATGAAAGACTTAACCGGTTCGGGCTGCGGTAGGTGCATCCAGCTGTCTTTTACTTTTGAACCGGCAGCATCATAGATGTTTATTCGGAATCTGATTCTTTTGACCGGATGTAATGTGGTATTTTTATCCATAATATCCGGCATGGAATCTGTTTCGGAATATATTCCTGTTTCTGTCAGCCAGGTCCGTTTCCCTGGTTTGCCTGTTTTCCAGGCAAAGCATAATCCTTTCCGAGCTTGAGGAATCAGGGGCACCACGGCCATACCTCCCGGTCCCCCTTTACCTAAAGTCAGGCTCTTTGATTTCCTGGCCGGACGCGCCTGGACTTCCTCCAATACTATGCTTTTGGGTTCCATGAAAATACGGATGGTATCTCCGGACATCAACGGAAGTCGGACAACATTAACAGCCGTCTCATAGCCGATACAGCTTACTTTTACAGTGTCGGGATCGTGAGCGGAATCAATTCTGAAAGACGCAATGCCTTCCTGACTGGCAATTACCCCTAAACTGGCGTGTTTCAGCACCACATGGGGAAATTCCACCGGTTTGCCCGTCTCGCGGTCAAGGATTCTGAAAGGCACCTCAATTGTCTCACCACGACAAGAGATAATTGTCAGACACAGTATAAGCAGATTGCGAATGCATTTCATGAGTGATGGATGGTAGAACAATAGAATGAGAAGACTCTTTGTTAATCTTACGATGGGATCTTTTAAATATTATTTCTCCGGGTGTTAATAATATTTAATTCGTCGTCGCCGTTGATTGTCCTGGATGTAAATAACTAATGAAAATGAAGTCTGATATTTCAGGCGGATTGTTCTGAATCTACATAATTGTATCTGAGTGAATAAATACTTATCGGAGTATAATTAGAATTGTTCTTCAAGGAAGATGAGGGTAAAGGGGGCGGAAACGGGCATCTTTATCCATTCCGGATCGTCAATCTCGCGGATAAGAACACTTTTCGAAAATATGTTGGATTTGTAGAAGATCGCTTCATCCTCCGGAAAATCATCGAGTTGTTCAATCTCCACCAAAGCGATTTCGGGAAGAAGCAGGGGAATGGGCAGTGTAAAAGTGAAGTGATTCTCTTCGATATGGGTGGCATCGTAGGTGAAGATAACCGGCTCGTGGAGGACGTTGCGGTAGCCCGTCATACTCCAGCCGTAATCGTTTCCCTGTTTTTCGGAAGCGTCAAAGACATTGACGCGGAAACGTACCGGGGCTGTAAGCGGGTGACGGGATTTGCGGCCCCTGGCCAGGGCAATGCTGTCGGCCTCACGGCGCCATGTGCTGTCCTTGTACTGGAGACTCTGCACGCGGATTTCTTTCAGCCAGGTGCGTCGCCCCTTTCTCCCGGCTTCCCAGGCGACTGTCGAGCCGCGCGGCGAAAAATAAAGTGTGGTGACGATTCCCGAAGTGTGGCGTTTCCCTTTTTTCAGTGTTTTTGTTTTCCTGGGAGGAACCACCGCCACTTCCTCTAACGGGTATGTCCTGGGTGTCATGCTCAGCGACAGCGTGTCTGTAATCTCTTCGGGTCTGATAACAAAGACGGTATCGGCATATCCGATGGTTGAACAAATCAAGGAATCCCGGATAATTCCTGCCGGGAAATGAATCTTGCCGATTCCAGCTGAATCAGTCAACAACCCTTTCCGGCTGGCACGTGCGTACATCCGGCAGAACGGAATTCCGGCATTAGTTTCGGCATCCGTCATTCTCACGGTTATCTCCCTGGAGCGGTTGTCTGTTTTTGGATAAGCTAAGGTATAAAGAGTGATAAAGATAAGTAAGAGCGATGATATTTGTCGCGGCGTCATAATGTTATATTTTTTTAATCAATGATTCCAAATAATATATAACAGCCCTTAAAGCTAAAAAGTGACTTGAAGGACTGTTATATATTCCGTTATAGATTAAGATGGATGATCATTGAGAAATCATAACCAAGTCCATCCATAGATGACTACTATATATAGCTATACAGATAGCTTTGAGTAGTTGCTCTTTCGACGAGAGGGATAGATGTGAGTTTAGGACCAATGTGATGGTTTGGGCAGAATATTCGTCAATTTCTTCTAAACTGGATAATTCTTTAATGCCTAATGTATAAGTTCGTAAAACTTCAGTGAGATTAATACGATCTGGAAAAGAACGATTAATGTTATTGTAAAATGTGTTTATATCCGTGCTATAAATGGATTCGAAACTATTCAAATAGTTTTGAAAGGTTTTATAATCATCTGTACTAAGATTACCAGATTCTATCCCATGTTTTTTTAATAATGGAGCGTCTGTCTCGATGAAGGAATCATAGGATTCATCGTAGAATTGGTTTGTCTTAATGCGATTAAGGATAAGTAAATTATGGATTTTACCATAATTTATGTTTTTGCGGTTGTCTATGGATGGTTCTTTAGAGTATGCGTTGTAAAGGGAATCTATTTTGAGTTGTCTAGCAAAATCCACGTGTTCTATGATGTCCCGGATGATAACGATATTTGAATCGTTATTTAAACTCATTGCCTTACAAGAGGCGGCTCTATCCCATCCGATTCTAATTCCAAAATCATGATGAGTTCCTAAATCTATAGAAAAATCAGCTTGCACTACTGTGACGATTTTGTCCCAGGCTCGTTTAAAAAAATCGAAAAAACCTCTGGAGTCCGATTGAGGATGAGACGCGAGAAACTCATCGGTGTATGATTCAAGATCTTGCTGGAGTTGCTGAAACGCGAGTGTTTCCTGTCGTTCGATTTGGGTTTGCGGTTCATCGACGGAGTTTTGGCAGCTATAAAAGCAGATGCCGATGATTGTAATCGCCAGGCTGATGAAGCCTAAACGAAATGCTGTCAAATGTTTCTTTTTCATTGGGTTGTTTAATGAGTGATTAAGCTGTTCGTATAATGTAGCTTTCCCAAAATTATGTTATTGAGAATGAAGAGGACGGAGAGCTTAATAGGTGGTGGAGATTACGGTGCCGTTGTCGAATGTGCAGGTGATTGTGCATCCGGACTGTAAATCCAGAAGTCCGCAGTTGTCTTCCGGTGATACAATCATGCTTCCGATTACGCTGTCGGTGTCATCGGTGACAACAATAGTGGCGTAGGCATAAGGCTGCGTGGAGTTGAAACACGCTTCTCCATTGTAATACGTCAGGTAAGACATATAGCGGGGCGGCATACGTTTTCCTGTCTTTGGTGTTTGGTTCATGGGGATAAACAGTGGTTCATCCTCCTCGGCGTGCATAAGCGGTGTACAAAGAAAGAACATGGACGTAAGCGATAATAGCAAATGTTTCATAGGCAGAAATTTTTTTATGATTTTGTTTGCAAAGATACGCCTATGATATGGAAAATGGTCTCTTAAAATAGTTTGAAAATCTCCTGAATGCTGTTGCTAATTTATTGATAAGGTGTATATTGCGTTTTATAAAATATAAAAAATCTCCTAAGCGGTGTGTAATATCTCCTAAAGGTTAGAAATAAGAGATTAATTCATGGCGGCGGGGATAATCGGACCTGGAAATTTTAGTTTTCAGGTTATATTTGGCCCGATATACGTTATCGATATTTTTGGAGATTAAAAGACTTATGGACGTCGAGGAGAACCCCGATAATATTAACGCCAATAATGTAAATTCAGGCTCTGAGAACACTATATATGTTTTGGATTCCGAGAATAGCTGATTGGAGATAACATCGAAATCATACAGCAATGAGGATATGAACTGATCGTTAGTACGAAGATCAGAAATTGTCGATTTTAAAAGCTTTGCATAATGGATATGTGTTGCGTGTTCAGGGCTCGCCGCAAAATCCGAACAAAGTTTATCCAACAACTTATAACGCCGTTGAAGCAATTGTCTTAGTCCTACGGAGTATTCCAGGTGTTGCTGTTGTATGTGCAATAGTTTGGCCTTTAGTTCATTGGATAAAGTCTCCAACTCAGAGATCTTTCGACTGTTCCGACGTCTTACCTGTTTTTTGTAAAGGAAGAAACCGGAGATACCACAAATCAACATAATGAGACTGATGGTTATGCACCACCATATAATTTTTTTACGTAGATTAAGCCGAACTGTAAGGTGGTTTTCTTCAGATTGTCTGTATTGCGCCAAAGATTTTGAAACCTGCTGTTGTACAATGACCCTGAATATGGAATCTGCATAATCATGATAACGAAGCTGCGCATAATACGCCTTTTTATAGTCGAAGTTTTCGGGATGTCTGTAAGGGTTGTAATACATCAGCGGAACACTGTCTTTGTCGAATCTGGCAGACAGCGAATCTGCATTGGTATAGTCCTTTATTTTCTCATAGGAAATCGCTAAAAATTGCATATCCGTATTATCCAAAGAATAGCCTAAGGATTGAAATTTCTTGTAATAATCGATGACTTCGGGATAATGGTGGAGGCCATAATGGGATAGTGCGATTGTATGACAAGCAAACGCCAGGGTGGCAGTATCATTGGTTTCCGGCGGGGCGATAAGCTGGTTCAGATGTTTTATCGCAAGATTGTATTGTAATCCGTTGTTAAGAGTCAGGGCGTAGTTACAAAGCTCATAATCCGCATATTCCTTATTACCGCCGCGTATAAAGGATTTCCAGGCTTTTTGGGAATAAATAATAGAATTGGCGATGTCGCACGATGCTCCGAACACCATTGAGATCGAGCGGTAGATGAGGCCCAGATAGAAGTGGTCACCCAGAGTGGTGGCTGCTTTTTCGGCATCGAGGAGGGGCTGGATGGCCCGGTCGTAATGGCCGGCATTGTAAAGTACGACACCTTTGTAGTACAGCGACAGCATGAGATGGCGCCGGTTGGCGGGATGGGCCTGATAATATTCCGCGGCGCGGGATATCGGGAGGGTATCGGTGGGGTCGATGAAATTCTTGTACTGCGCCTGGGTCAGCAACAGAGTGTAGAGCGCCGAATCGGACGCTTCCCCGAGCGTCTGTGCCTGAATCGTTCCGAGAAGCGCCAGGGCGGAGTCGGGGTGACACTCCATAAGACGCTCCGCTTTCAGAAGATAGGGATTGTTTGTCTCCTGTTCCCTATGGCAGGAAAACAGGAGACAAATCGACAGTAGCAGCGGGATATAAAGAAGAAATTTCATCTATATCATTACAGGAATACGCGTGGGATAGTCGCTGAGGACTCGTTTCGGCCGCTTTATCGCCTAATAGACAGTTGAGACGGAGGCGCCGTTGTCGAAAGTGCAGGTGATTGTGCATCCGGACTGTAAATCCAGGAATCCGCAGTTGTCTTCCGGCGACACAATCATGCTTCCGATTACGCTGTCGGTGTCATCGGTGACAACAATAGCGGCGTAGGCATAAGGCTGCGTGGAGTGGAAGCAGGCCTCCCCGTCGGCATAGGTCAGGTATGAGGTATATAGCGGAGGTGTTTTCTTTTTACCTGTTGATTTATCCGGAATCGGAATAATATCAGGCCCTGGATCGTCATCGCAATAGGCGGTAACCGGGAAGATAGCTGCCAGCAGGCAGACAAGGATTTTCGCGAGGTTTGCTTTCATGGTGCGGAAATAGAGATTTGAAGTTTCGATACAAAAGTAATCAAAAAAAGTTATAAAGTTGTCGGTTGAGATCTCGGTTTTGTCAGATTAAAGTTAAGATTTCATCTTTTCTGGGGAAATCGAGGGCTGCGATTTTGGCTTTCAGGCGCGATTTTCTGACATACATCGTCGGCAGACTCGTATCCAGGACAATAGCGATAGCCGTATATGAGAGTCCCGAACAGAGCAGAGCCAGCAGGGAGAAGTCGTTGTCCGTCAGCGGCGTTTTAGCCTCCTGCAGCTGAGAGATAAGATTATCATGCTCGGCATCTATGTCCCTGAAAATTGTGCTGTTGAATTTGGGGTTCTTTATTGTGCTGAAAATCAGTGATTCGATTCTCTTTATGAATTGCTGTGCGGACTGTTTTGTGCGCAGCCGGTAATATTCGTCGCATACGGCGTTGAGAGTGGCGAACCTGTCGGGGGCGGGAGAGGAGGCATCGCAGCTGTCATGCTCACGGCCTATTTCCTCAAGACCCTCATGCTCCCGGGCAGACGCCTCGAGTTCCCTCAGGACAAGATTATATTTCATCACCAGAGAGTTGAGCCTCTGATTGAGCTTTCTGCGCCGGGCGATTATATAGGCCGCAAGAACCGCGATGACGAAAATTCCGCAGACGATTATAAGTGTCAGCATAAGTCTCTGATTCCTGATGGTGAGATTCTTCTTCTCCATTTCCAGCTCCTCGAACTGACTTTGTGTGCGGGAAACCTTCTCCAGAGCTGCCACCCGCAGCACTGAATCTGTAAAGGACTTCTGCCGAAGCAGTGATTTATAAGCCTGTTTATAATCTCTTTTTGATTCATAATAAGAATCCGCGGAGGCATAGACATTATTATGATTGGCCGATAAAAGCGCTATAATAGAGTCAGCTTTGTCTATCTGGCCTGTCTTACAATATAGATAGGCGAGACGTTGGTTGGCCTGCGCATCGATGAAAGAGGAATCGAGCTGACGTACCTTCTCATAAGCGGCTATTGCCTCTTTCCATTCCTTACGGTTTATATGGACAGATACCTTAATCTGCCATACTGTGGTAATGGTAACGGTATCTTTCATTTCCTGCGCCTTTACCATAACTGAATCAAGAATCTCGGCAGCCCGGGTTGTTTCCCCTAAATTGCAGAGAGAATTCGCCAGGCTACACCGATAATAATTCCAGTATTCAGTATTGCCTGACCGATGAAATGCCTCTACGGCCTTTTCGTTATATTTTGCTGACTTCTCAAAAGAAAAAACATTCAGATAAGCGCTGGATATATCCGTCTCAATCAGTCCGAGATAAAACCAGTTTTTGGTATCAGTAGCGATTCGTTCCGCCTCAAGGAGAGTTGAGACGGCGGTATCGTATTCCCCTTTTCCGAGCTGATATTCCCCCAGATACAGGAGCGCCAGCATCAGTCTGGGCTTATCCTGCTGTCTGCGGTAATAGCTCTCGGCCTTTGAAATCCTCTCGAGATAATCCGCCGGGACATCGTTCTTGACCTGTGCCTGTGTCAGCAGCAGATTGTAGAGCGCCGAGTCAGCCGGAGTTGCCAGGGCGGAGGAGTCGACGGCCATTATGATCGTCAGGGCCGAGTCGGGATGTTCGTCCATCACGGCTTCCGCCCGGAGCAATTGCGCTACGGTTATATCCTCCCTGTGTCCGCAGGAACTGGCCAGGCATATCGTTATCAGGAGGAGCGTGTAAATCAGATTCTTCAGTCTGTTCATAAATCCTGGATTTCTTCGGAATCGGTAAGACAGTTATTTCAGTAATTCCAGCAGCTCATCTTTTCTGGGGAAATCGAGGGCTGCGATTTTGGCTTTCAGGCGCGACTTTCTGACATAGACCATATTGCTGTTACCACTGAGAATTACGGCGATTGAGCTTGTGGAGAAGCCGGCATAGAAAAAGCACAGGATTTTCAAATCCGTGTCGCTAAGGGTGGTGTCGGCTTTCTTGAGGTCTGATATCAGGCCGGAATAGAGAAGATCTATCTCAGATAAAATGCTGCGGGTAAAGGCCGGAGTCTGTCTGAGACTTCTTGCGATGGAATCAAGTAATCCTGTCAGACGTGCCGGACGGTTATCCGGACTGGCTGCATTATAGGCAGCAAACATTGCATTGAGATAGTCGATTCGTTGCTGGAGAAAGGTCTGAATGTCGATTGAATGTCTGGAAGAAGTCTTAATCAGGTCCTGCTGCAGAAGTTCAAGTTGCAAAATCAGCTTCTCGTTCTCAATCCGGGCTGCTTTTTTCCTGTAATACATGATCCATACAAGGGCTATGGTTATCACCAGGGCAAATCCGATTACCGCCAGAATCAGTCTGTTTTTCTGGCGCAGGTTGTTTTCCTTCTGAACAATTTCCTGATTTTTGAAATCTATGACAGTCTGGCTTACCCGTTGTGATTCAGCCGTAGTGAAAGCTTTACGATAATGCTTGACAAGCTTCATGAGTTCCCGGTAGGCCTCCTGATATTTATGTTCCGCGGCATAACGCGCGTGCATCGGCGCGAAATAGTCAGCTCCGCGCTGGGATAACCGGCTGTATAACGAGTCCGCTTTCCGAGTCTGGCCTATGCGGTTATAAAGGATTATCATGCGCTGAAGATCTTCGCTATCAGGCTCATTAAACATAGTCATCGCTTCCTCATAGAGCTTTATGGCCTCCTGGGTGTCCCCCACTCCCATATGCCCCATCGCTCCGGCGCGGAGTGCATCCCTCAGCGCGATTGTATCTTTCATTTCCCTGGCACATTTTTCCGCTCTTGCCGCAACCGGGACAGCCTCGCTGTATTTCTGATTGCAGATGAGAGACAAAGCATAATTCATCTGCTCATAGTTGGCGTATTTGCGTTTGCCACTGTTCTTAAATGCTTCCCATGCCCGGTGTGCATAATCCAGCGATGCAGGCATATCATAGGTACATTGATATACGTCGGAGATTTCCCGGTCAATCAGGCCGAGATAAAAATACTCTCCGTTATCGATGGCAAGCTGTTCGGCTCTAAGCAACGGCACTATTGCCTGGCTGTATAATCCCTTGCGATCCATCAATATGGCACTATAAAGCATGGAGAGCATCAGGCGTCTGTCATTATCAGGATGACGCATGAAATACATCATAGCCCCCGAGACACGGTTGAGCTGAGGCTCTCCCTGATCCGTGCGAACCTGTCCTTGAGTGAGCAGCAGATTATAGAGTGCCGAGTCAGCCGGAGTTGCCAGGGCGGAGGAGTCGACGGCCATTATGATCGTCAGGGCCGAGTCGGGATGTTCGTCCATCACGGCTTCCGCCCGGAGCAATTGCGCTACGGTTATATCCTCCCTGTGTCCGCAGGAACTGGCCAGGCATATCGTTATCAGGAGGAGCGTGTAAATCAGATTCTTCAGTCTGTTCATAAATCCTGGATTTCTTCGGAATCGGTAAGACAGTTATTTCAGTAATTCCAGCAGCTCATCTTTTCTGGGGAAGTCGAGGGCCGCGATTTTGGCTTTCAGGCGCGACTTTCGGACATACATCGTCGGCAGACTCGTATCCAGGACAATAGCGATAGCCGTATATGAGAGTCCCGAACAGAGCAGAGCCAGCAGGGAGAAGTCGTTGTCCGTCAGCGGCGTTTTAGCCTCCTGCAGCTGAGAGATAAGATTATCATGCTCGGCATCTATGTCCCTGAAAATTGTGCTGTTGAATTTGGGGTTCTTTATTGTGCTGAAAATCAGTGATTCGATTCTCTTTATGAATTGCTGTGCGGACTGTTTTGTGCGCAGCCGGTAATATTCGTCGCATACGGCGTTGAGAGTGGCGAACCTGTCGGGGGCGGGAGAGGAGGCATCGCAGCTGTCATGCTCACGGCCTATTTCCTCAAGACCCTCATGCTCCCGGGCAGAGGCCTCGAGTTCCCTCAGGACAAGATTATATTTCATCACCAGTGAGTTGAGCCTCTGATTGAGCTTTCTGCGCCGGGCGATTATATAGGCCGCAAGACCCGCGATGACGAAAATTCCGCAGACGATTATAAGGGTCAGCATCAGTCTCTGATTCCTGATGGTGAGGTTCTTCTTCTCCATTTCCAGCTCCTCGAACTGACTTTGCGCCCTGGAAACCTTCTCCAGGGCTGCCACCCGCAGAATAGAGTCCATATAAGACTTCTGCTTCCGGAGCGACAGATATGCCTGCCGGTAGTCCCCTTTCGCCTCGTAATATGGATGGAGGGAGGCATAAACCCTGTTTCCACCGCGGGCTAACCGGTTGATAAGAGAATCCGCTTTGTCAAACTGGCCGGCATTACAATAAGCGATAGCAAGTCGCTGATTCTCATAATCTGTTATAAAAGAAGGGTCTACTTTATGAATACTGTCATAGGTACGGATAGCATCTTCCCATTGGTTAAGATTCATGTATGCCGAGACCGACATTTCCATTGCGGTGACAATGGTGACAGTATCCTGCATTTCCTGCGCCTTGGCACTGACTGAATCCAGAATTTCCAGGGCTTTTGATGTTTGACCGGTGTTGCATATCGCGACGGCCAGGTTACATCTTTCGTAATTCCAATATTCCTCATTGCCAGCCGCAGAGAACGCGTCGACGGCCTTCTGCGCATATCTTACGGCCTCGACAAACGAGAAAACCTCGATATATGTAGCGGAGATTTTACGGTCAATCAATCCCAGATAGAACCGGTTGCCGGTTTCAATAGCCAGTTTTTCTGCTTCCAGCAAAATGGAGATGGCTTCCTCATAAGAACTATGATTATAGTAATATTCCCCCAGATACAGTAGCGCCAGCATCAGTCTGGGCTTGTCCTGCTGTCTGCGGTAGTAGCTCTCGGCCTTTGAAATCCTCTCGAGATAATCCGCCGGGACATCGTTCTTGACCTGTGCCTGTGTCAGCAGCAGATTGTAGAGCGCCGAGTCAGCCGGAGTTGCCAGGGCGGAGGAGTCGACGGCCATTATGATCGTCAGGGCCGAGTCGGGATGTTCGTCCATCACGGCTTCCGCCCGGAGCAATTGCGCTACGGTTATATCCTCCCTGTGTCCGCAGGAACTGAGAAGGATAAGAGAAGCGAGTATAAGAAATATAGAATGAAAGATATGTGACATGATTGCGATGTTTGGTCTGACCGATTGCTCCCCCGGAGGAGTTATTCCTGCTGCGGCAGGGAGTCTTCCGGGATGAGGAAGATGGAGAAATTGACTGAGCCGTATGCGCGGTGTTCAAGGAAGTGGGGGAGGGAGGAAAAATCGTGACGCCCGGAGTGTTCGATAATGAAGAGGGAGCCTGGACGGAGCAGTTTGGAGGCCAGTACTTTGCCTGGAATTTCGGCGAAGCCGGGGAGATCATAGGGGGGATCGGCGAAAACGATGTCGAAACTGCGGGGGGCGGCATCGATGTAGCGCAGGGCATCGCCGCGTACCAGTCGCAGATTAGGGTCGTCGAGCTGAGCGGCCACCTTGCGGATAAAGTTTGCCTGAGTAGCCGCTTTCTCCACGGCGGTCACCGAACGGCATCCGCGGGAAAGAAATTCCAGGGAGATGGCGCCGGTGCCGGCAAACAGGTCGAGCGCCTCGGGAGCTTCCTCCTCGAAGTCAATCATGTTTTCGAGGACGTTGAAGATGTTTTCGCGGGCGAAGTCGGTGGTCGGGCGGGCGGTTATATTGGTCGGGACGTCGAAACGGCGGCGTCCGTATTTGCCTCTGATGATACGCATATTTTCGAACGGGAGGGGTTAATGTACTTTCGGAAAAGCTATGGGGGTGACAATCATCTCGAAGGGGATGGAGAGGGACGCCTGGCCTCCGCGGGTCATCATCGAGGGGAAGATGGCCGGCATGACGTAGCGGATGAACCGGCGCAAAGGGGGAGTGACGGCGCGGCGGCAGACTGTGTCGCCCGCCAGGATTATCTCGTCGGTGGGACGCAGGGAATGGGCTTCCCGGCAGGCCATGATATAATAGACGGCATCCATCGGGTCGCGGATGTCGAAAGTATTGACCACCAGGGGGGCGTCGTCGCCCAGTATAACAATGTCTACGCGGTCGGCGCAGAGATTGGCTATCATTTTCCCCCGCGGCCGGTTGGGGTGTTTTCCCCGGAAATAAAGCGCCAGCGGGACAAGGGGAGAGGTGATGCGGGGATTGTTGAAAGTGCGGCGCAGGAATCCCAGCAATCCTGCGTCAGTCTCGAAAACCAGCCTCGCCCGCAGGGAAGGGAGATCTTCGGTAAGGAGTTCGGAGGGACGTCCGTCGCCGGCGGCCGGGAAAGAGCGCCGGAAGAGCGCCCTGACGGCTTCACTGTCGGTCATTATGTCGGGCAGGAGCATGAAGCGGCGGGTCGGCAACAGGACTGTGGTCTGGAGAAAATCGTTCAGCAGCAGAGGATTGTCGTAGACCGCATCCCTGAAAGCGGAGGCCGGCTCCGCATCGGGAGGATAAGGGATGTCGGCGGCGATGATCGAATGGTGTTCTATGGGGGAAAACGCCATGACGGAAAGGGCGGCGGAGCCGGGCTCCATCACCAGCTGCCACATCCTGGGCTCTGTTATCATATCCTTGTCAAGGGTCATAATCAAGGCGTCTGGGAGATAAATGTCGGGGGTCAGAAACTGCGGTTTGTCCTCATGCCCCCCTGTCCGAATCCTCCGCGGCGATTGCTGCCTCCGCGTCCTCCGGCGTTGTTGTACTGCGAGCCGTTCCCCCAGGCACCCTGCTCGGGATCGAATCCGTCGCCGAATTCTCCATCTTCGTCAGAGTCGGTTCCTGTCTGGTCCGGTTCTTTGGTCTTGGGCTTGTTCTTCTTTATTTCCTTGGGTTTCTGGAGGTCTACGGGCGTGTCGAGCAGCGACCAGTCCTGTTCCAGATCCCAGTTCTTTCTAAGGACGAGCTTCTTGGGATAATAGAAAACATCCTCGGGCAGACGTTTGAGACCGACGTTGCCGGTGGTCCACTGACCGTCATGGTCAATGTCGATATAGGCGCGGGCATAATAGGTGGCGGGCGCCACGTAATGGAACGCCGCCGATCCGTTTTCCACCGTGGCGGTCGCTACCGGCTGGTCGGAGGAGGAGAGCAGTTCCACGATGACCCGGGCGCTGTCGGGAAGCTGAAGCGCCGTCAGGTCGGTGAGGTTAAGGTATATGTTTCCGTAATCGTCGAGTTTCTTGGTGGTGAACTCGAATTTGAAAGGCCTGTTGAATTCGCCGTAGATGTTGAAAATCCGGGCTGAGTCGGCTGTGAACCTGTATTTGGTGCCCTCCTCCCAGCTGGCCGAGAGGATGACGCCGCGCGGGGTCACGGAGTCAGGCTCCAGGCTGACATCCGCCACGGGGAGCCACAGCGTGTCCCGCTGCACTTCCAGGCGCCAGGCGTCGCGGCTTATCGGCTCCAGAGGTTCGGGCGCCTCAAAACGCACAGGCAGATTCAGTTCCTGTGAACCCGGGGTGGAGGCTTTGAAATCGACGAAAGTGATCTGCGGCAGGGAGTCGGCGGCCAGACTGTCCCCCTTTTCCTTCTTCTTTTCTTTCTTCTCCTTGACGGGCTGACGTCGGAAGAACATCTTCAGGGTATCGGTCTGCCATACAAGGCAGTCCAGCGAGTCCGTCTTCCGGTAGCGGGCCTGCAGGAGTATCGAGTCCTGGCTGACCAGCACGGTATCGCGGAGCCAGTAAATCATCGAGTCGCGTTCGGCGCGGGTCTCCAGTACCGAAAGATCGGCGAGATTGCCTCCGGCCAGGGGGCCGTTGAGGACCGTCAGGACCGGCATGGAATCGACCGGCGCCCCGAATTTCAGTTCGATGTATCGCCGGGAGGGACGTTTGTTGTCGCGCAGATACTGCGGGCGATAGTTTTCGTTGAACCAGGTCAGCAGGATATCGTCGGGCAGATAGTGCCATGCCTTGCGCCGCACGATGGAATCCTCTCCGGCCTGGGAGCGGAGCGTGTCGGCCACTTCGACCTGTTCGGTCGAGGGGGACAGCGATACGGGAAAGAACGCCACGTTTTCCGAGCGGTCCCAGTGCCAGTCGCGGTTACGGTCGTCGAGGGCGAAGATGTTGTAGTTGCCAGGCTTTAGTCCGCGTATGGTGAACTGGCCGTACTGGTTGGTCTTGGCGACGCGCTCCAGCGGGAGGGTGCTGATGGCCGAATCGGCCTGATTGGAGTACACTCCCACGACCATCCCCTGGGCGGGTTCGAGATTCCGGGCCTCGAAGACCATCCCCGAAATCGTAAGGGTGTCGAGGGCGTTGCCGGTCGAGAAATCGTAGGCGAAACCGTCGAGGATATTCCCCTCGTTTAGGTCGCGGATGGCGTCGGCGAAGTCGATTATATAGGTTGTGGAGTCGGCCAGCGTGTCGCGGAACTCTACCGTAAGATGGCGTCCGTTGGCGTTCACGCGGGCGTTTTCTTTCTGGACGGGAGAGACCACGACCTTGTTGACCGGGTCTTCCAGTTTCAGGTTCTCGTCAAACCAGATGTCGATGCGGTTCCGGTCCACGTTCAAGGCTCCCGGTTCCGGATTCGAGCGGACGAATACCGGGGGAGTGACGTCGCGCGGTCCCCCTTCGGGCCGTCCGATGGAGGCACACGCCCCCACCAGCGAGGCTATCGCCCCGATAAGGAGAATCCGCATTATATCTGACGGTTTGAGTTTCAAAGCGTAGGAAATTATAAGGGTGTTAAAAAAACGCGCCGCGCCTTGACGGGCTCGGCGCGGTCATTGATGTCAGAGAGTACCCCGGAGCAGAATCGAACTGCTATCAAATGTTTAGGAAACTCCTAACTCAACTTTGATTATCAACCAGATACAGAGCTGAACGC
>CAJUAF010000014.1 GCA_910584365.1 uncultured Muribaculaceae bacterium
GAGCATCAGCCTTCCAAGCTGAGGGTCGCGAGTTTGAGCCTCGTCTTCCGCTCTGTTAAGGGTAAACGCTTTCCGGCCGCCCTGAGTGTCGGATAAATTTTGCCAATGTAGCTCAGTGGTAGAGCACTTCCTTGGTAAGGAAGAGGTCACGGGTTCAAATCCCGTCATCGGCTCTCTTATCGCTCTAAGAATACAACCCCGACAGTGCGTTGTCATTGCCGTGGTGTGTCATTGAAAATGGGGTGCTGCAATATACCGGCCTCCGGCTTAAGCCAATCGGTGGGATTCCGTCAGGCATAACCGGCGGGCGATTTTTGCGAGAGGCTAGGGCGGTAGCCATTCCGCCTCCCCCGTTCGGTCTCAAATGAGTCCTTTGTTCAAGTTTTGCTTGTGTCGGATTCGAGACCTGTTCCTCTCTTCGGTTAGAACAATCGGAGATGTGGAAAAGTTAAACGATTTTAATCATTTTATCAAAAATAGCAAAGTTATGGCTAAAGAGAAATTCGAAAGAACCAAACCGCATGTTAACATCGGTACCATCGGTCACGTTGACCACGGTAAAACCACTCTGACGGCTGCCATCACAACCGTTCTCGCAAAGAAGGGTCTCTCCGAGGTTAAGTCGTTCGACCAGATCGACAACGCTCCCGAGGAAAAGGAACGTGGTATCACAATCAATACCGCTCACGTTGAGTACGAGACCGCTAACCGTCACTACGCTCACGTTGACTGCCCCGGACACGCTGACTACGTTAAGAACATGGTAACCGGTGCCGCTCAGATGGACGGTGCTATCATCGTGGTAGCCGCTACCGACGGTCCTATGCCTCAGACCCGCGAGCATATCCTTCTCGCTCGTCAGGTGAACGTGCCCCGTCTGGTTGTCTTCCTGAACAAGTGCGACATGGTTGACGACGAAGAGATGCTCGAACTCGTCGAAATGGAAATGCGCGAACTCCTCTCAGCCTACGAATACGACGGCGACGAAACTCCTATCATCCGCGGTTCCGCTCTGGGCGCCCTCAACGGCGAACCCCAGTGGGAAGAGAAGGTGATGGAACTCATGGAAGCTGTTGACACCTGGATCCCCCTGCCTCCCCGCGATATCGACAAACCCTTCCTGATGCCTGTTGAAGACGTCTTCTCGATTACCGGTCGTGGTACTGTTGCTACCGGCCGTATCGAAACCGGTGTTGTCAAGGTAGGTGACGAAGTTCAGATCATGGGTCTTGGCGCCGACATGAAGTCCACCGTAACCGGTGTCGAAATGTTCCGCAAGCTCCTCGATCAGGGTGAAGCCGGCGACAACGTTGGTCTGCTCCTCCGCGGTATCGACAAGAAGGACATCAAGCGTGGTATGGTTATCTGCCATCCCGGTGTCGTTAAGCCCCACTCCAAGTTCAAGGCTTCTGTCTATATCCTGAAGAAAGAGGAAGGTGGCCGTCACACTCCGTTCCACAACCACTACCGTCCCCAGTTCTACATCCGTACCCTCGACGTGACCGGTGAAATCACCCTCCCCGAAGGCGTAGAAATGGTAATGCCCGGTGACCACGTGGAAATCATCGTTGACCTGATCACTCCCGTTGCCTGCGACCAGGGTCTCCGTTTCGCTATCCGCGAAGGTGGACGTACCGTAGGTTCCGGCCAGATCACCGAAATCCTCGACTAATCTTTCATTAGACGATAATAGATAAAAGTGCCGCGCCTTCGGTCAGCGGCCCCGCTCCGGAAGCCGGCACTTTTAACTTATACGGGTTTAGCTCAGTTGGTAGAGCACTGGTCTCCAAAACCAGGTGTCGGGAGTTCGAGTCTCTCAACCCGTGCTAAAAAAATCCAGATGAAAAAATTGAAATTACTTACGAGTATTGAGGAGTCTTACGACGAGCTTCGTTATAAGACTTCTTGGCCTACTAAGACGCAGCTGATTAAGAGTGCCTGTATCGTGATGCTTGCTTCCGTTATTATCGCTCTGATAATATTAGTCATGGATCAGGTGGTCGAGAACATCATGCACCTTATCTATAGCCTCAATAAGTAATCATCTTCACCGCAGTAAAGACAATGGCTGAAATCAAAACCGAAAACCCCGCCAGGAAATCGGCGCCCCGGAAAGCCTGGTACGTTCTGCGTGCCATTTCGGGTAAGGAGGCTAAGGTCAAGGAGCTTCTTGATGGTGCCATCAAGAATTCCGATCTCGGCAACCACGTGTTTCAGGTACTGATTCCTACTGAGAAAGTACTGACGGTAAAGAACGGAAAAAAGGTTGTCAAAGAACGCAATCTTTATTCCGGTTACGTATTTGTTGAGTGTGAGCTTATCGGAGAAGTGGCCCATGAACTCGCAAACACCACTAACGTTATCGACTTCCTGAAAGGACGCGGCAAGGACGCCAAGCCTGAACCGTTGCGCGAGAGCGAGGTGATGCGGATGCTGGGTACCGCCGATGAAATCAATGAGAATCTTGACGAAGGCGTCAATGATTATATGGTCGGTGAGACTGTTAAGGTCAACTCCGGCGCATTCTCCGGTTTCAACGGCAAGATTACCGAAGTCTTCCCCGATAAGAAAAAGCTCAAGGTTATGGTCCGCATCTTCGGACGCGAGACTCCCCTGGAGCTGGAAAACTCTCAGGTCGAAAGGGAATAATTTCCCGGGCTACGCAGTCAATCGCACGGATACCAGTCAAATCCCCCTCAGGGGTCGCTTTTGAGTCGGACCGGGCGGTTTATTGTGTGAGCGGGACCGGAGAACGGATAAGGTCGCTTCCTTTTTAAAGCAGGAGGCGGTTTGCAGAAGGAATTGTAAGTATGGCGTTTTGCCGGAGGGTGACCGGATTGGTTACGCATTCCAGGAAGCCCGCTAACGGATAGACGCATTTCGTTAAATAAATAAAGCTTTAAACACAATGGCAAAAGAAATTGCTGGACAGATCAAATTGCAGATCAAAGGTGGTGCTGCTAACCCCTCTCCCCCAGTAGGTCCTGCCCTGGGTTCCAAGGGTATCAACATCATGGAGTTTTGCAAGCAATTCAATGCCCGCACCCAGGATAAGGCCGGAAAGGTTCTTCCTGTAGTAATCACTTACTACACCGACAAGAGCTTCGACTTTATCGTTAAGACTCCTCCTGTGGCTGTGCAGCTGCTCGAGGCTACCAAGGTTAAGAAGGGTTCCGCCCAGCCTAACCGTCAGAAGGTCGCTGAAGTGACCTGGGAGCAGGTAAAGGAAATCGCTAACGACAAAATGCCCGATTTGAACTGTTTTACCGTTGAGTCGGCCATGAAGATGGTTGCCGGTACTGCCAGAAGCATGGGTATCACCGTTAAGGGTGCTTTCCCCGAAAATAACTAATAAACTTCAATTGAAATGGGAAAACTTACTAAGAATCAGAAGTTAGCTTTATCGAAGATTGAAGCTGGGAAAGCCTACTCTCTTGCAGAGGCTGCCGTAAAGGTAAAGGAAACAAATTACGCAAAGTTTGACGCTTCGTTCGACATCGACGTCCGCCTGGGTGTTGATCCCCGTAAGGCTAACCAAATGGTACGCGGCGTTGTGACCCTCCCCCACGGAACCGGCAAGCAGGTTCGCGTCCTGGTGCTTTGCACCCCCGATGCTGAAACCGCTGCCAAGGCAGCCGGCGCTGACTATGTTGGTCTTGACGAGTATATCGACAAGATCAAGGGCGGATGGACAGATATAGATGTAATCATCACCCAGCCCGCCATCATGGGTAAGATCGGTGCCCTCGGCCGTATCCTCGGTCCCCGCGGCCTGATGCCTAACCCTAAGAGCGGTACTGTGACTCCCGACGTGGCCAAGGCTGTAGAGGAAGTCAAGAAGGGTAAGATTGACTTCAAGGTTGACAAGAACGGTATCGTTCACACGTCGATCGGTAAGGTGTCTTTCACTCCCGAGCAGATGAAGGATAACGCTAAAGAGTTCATCAACACTCTTATCAAGCTGAAGCCCGCAACTGCCAAGGGTACCTATATCAAGAGTATTTACGTTTCGAGTACAATGGGTCCCGGCATCAAAGTCGACTCTAAAACCATTGACGAATAATCTTAAAGGACTACGACAATGAAAAAAGAAGAGAAAGGACTCATCATATCGAAAATCGCTGACACCATCAAGGAATACAGCTGTTTCTACCTGGTGGAGACCGCCGGCCTCGATGCCGAGAAGACTTCCGCGCTGCGTCGCGAGTGCTTCAAGAACGACATCAAGCTGATGGTTGTCAAGAATACTCTCCTTCACAAGGCCCTTGAAACCCTCGACGGCAACTACGAGGAGCTTTATCCCGCTCTCAAGGGCGCCAGCTCTCTGATGTGTGCCAACGTCGGCAACGCTCCGGCCAAGCTCCTCAAGAGCTTCCGCAAGAAGGACGATGTACTCCCCCGTCTGAAAGCCGCTTATGTAGAAGAGACAATTTATGTTGGTGAAGACCAGCTCGAGACCCTTGCCAATATCAAGAGCAAGAACGAACTTATCGCCGACGTTGTCGCCCTGCTTCAGTCGCCTGCCAAGAATGTTATTTCCGCCCTCCAGAGCGGTGGCAATACCATCCACGGCATCCTCGAAACTCTCTCCAAGAAGGAGGCTTAATCCGCCGGAACCTTCACCTCAACTATTCTACATCCAACTAAACGCAAACAATCAAAATCAATACTACAATGGCAGATATCAAAGCTCTTGCAGAAGAATTAGTTAACCTCACCGTCAAGGAAGTAAACGAACTCGCTACCCTCCTCAAGGAAGAATACGGCATCGAACCCGCAGCTGCTGCCGTAGCTGTTGCCGCAGGTCCCGCCGCCGGCGCTCCCGCCGCTGAAGAGAAGACCAGCTTCGACGTAGTCCTCAAGTCCGCCGGCGCTGCCAAGCTCCAGGTTGTCAAGCTCGTCAAGGAACTCACCGGCCTGGGCCTCAAGGAAGCCAAGGAGATGGTTGACGGCGCTCCCTCCGTTGTTAAGGAAGGTCTCGCCAAGGCTGACGCTGAAAACCTCAAGAAGTCTCTCGAGGAAGCCGGCGCAGAAGTAGAGCTGAAATAATACAAGCCTGATCCAACAGGCGTTATGGTTAAGTGTTGACCCTCGGGTCAATGCTTAACCTTTTTGCGTAACATAGGGCGAGTAGTTAACGTAATTTATTTTAAGTTGTGATAATTTAGAATAATTTAATATTATTTATGTTAATCCGCCTCCTTTCGAGTTCCCTTAATTTCATTCATAATAGATGTCAAACCAAGCAATTACCGCAAAACCCCGCGTAAATTTTGCCACGGTAAAGAATCCCCTTCCTTACCCTGATTTCCTCGAGGTTCAGCTCAAGTCGTTCCAGGACTTCCTGCAGCTCGACACCCCTCCCGAAAAAAGGAACAACGAGGGGCTTTACAAGGTGTTCTCCGAGAATTTCCCCATCGCCGACACCCGCAACAACTTCGTGCTGGAGTTCCTCGACTATTATATTGATCCGCCCCGCTACACCATCGAAGAGTGTCTGGAGCGTGGATTGACATACAGCGTTCCCCTCAAGGCGAAGCTGAAACTTTACTGTACCGACCCCGACCACGAGGATTTCGCCACCGTAGTCCAGGACGTCTATCTCGGTCCGATTCCTTACATGACCGAGAAGGGAACGTTTGTAATCAACGGTGCCGAGCGCGTCGTCGTGTCGCAGCTCCACCGCTCGCCCGGTGTATTCTTCGGACAGAGTACCCACTCCAACGGAACCAAGCTCTATTCGGCCCGTATCATCCCCTTCCGCGGAAGCTGGATCGAATTCGCCACGGACATCAACAACGTCATGTATGCCTACATCGACCGTAAGAAGAAACTGCCCGTGACCACTCTGCTGCGCGCCATCGGCCTGGAGACCGACAAGGACATCATCGACATCTTCGACCTGGCCGAGGAGGTGAAGGTCAACAAGACCAACCTCAAGAAGGTCCTGGGCCGCAAGCTCGCCGCCCGCGTGCTGCGATCCTGGGTAGAGGACTTCGTCGACGAGGATACCGGTGAAATGGTGACCGTCGAGCGCAATGAGATTGTTGTCGAGCGCGAAGAGGAGCTGACCGAAGACAAAATCCAGGATATCCTCGACTCCGGCGTGGAGAACATCCTTCTCCACAAGGAAGAGGCCAATTCCTCGGATTACGCAATCATCTTCAACACCCTTCAGAAAGATACCACAAACTCCGAAAAGGAGGCCATCCAGTATATCTACCGCCAGCTGCGCAACGCCGAGCCGCCAGACGACGCTTCGGCCCGCGAGGTCATCACCAACCTTTTCTTCTCCGAGAAGCGCTATGACCTCGGCGAGGTAGGCCGTTACCGTATCAACAAGAAGCTCAACCTGAACACCTCGATGGACGTCCAGGTCCTCACCAAGGAAGACATCATCGAGATTATCAAATACCTCATCGAGCTTATCAACTCCAAGACCGACGTTGACGATATCGACCACCTGAGCAACCGCCGCGTCCGCACCGTGGGCGAACAGCTCTACAATCAGTTCGGAGTCGGCCTGGCCCGTATGTCCCGCACTATCCGCGAACGCATGAATGTGCGCGACAACGAGGTCTTCACCCCCATCGACCTTATCAACGCCAAGACGATTTCGTCGGTCATCAACACATACTTCGGCACCAACGCCCTGTCGCAGTTCATGGACCAGACCAACCCGCTGGCCGAAATCACCCACAAGCGCCGTCTGTCGGCCCTGGGTCCCGGCGGTCTGTCGCGTGAACGCGCCGGCTTCGAGGTGCGAGACGTACACTATACCCACTACGGCCGTCTCTGCCCCATCGAGACCCCTGAAGGCCCGAACATCGGTCTGATTTCGTCGCTCTGCGTCTACGCCAAAATCAACGATCTCGGCTTCATAGAGACTCCCTACCGCCACGTCGAGAACGGCGTCGTTGACCTCGACAACAACGATGTCACTTATCTGACTGCGGAAATGGAGGAAGGAAAGATGATTGCCCAGGGTAACGCCCCCGTAGACGATAGCGGCAAGTTCATCAATCCCCGCGTGAAAGCGCGCCAGGACGCCGACTTCCCTATCGTTCCCGGCGAGGAAATCCAGCTGATGGATGTGTCTCCCCAGCAGATCGCTTCCATCGCGGCTTCGCTCATCCCCTTCCTGGAGCATGACGACGCCAACCGCGCCCTGATGGGATCGAACATGATGCGCCAGGCCGTCCCCCTGATGCGTTCCGAGGCTCCTATCGTCGGAACCGGTATCGAAGGACAGCTTGTACGCGACTCACGTACCCAGATAATGGCCGAAGGTGAGGGTACGATCGAGTTCGTCGACGCAACAACCATCCGCATCCGCTACGACCGCACCGAGGAGGAAGAATTCGTGGCCTTCGAGGATGCTGTCAAGGAATACCATATCCCGAAATGGCGCAAGACCAACCAGTCCACCACCATCGACCTGCGTCCCATCTGCAACAAGGGACAGCGCGTCAAGGAGGGAGACATCCTCACCGAGGGCTACGCCACCGAGAACGGCGAACTTGCCCTGGGACGCAACCTGAAAGTGGCCTTCATGCCCTGGAAAGGTTACAACTACGAGGACGCCATCGTGCTTAACGAGCGCATGGTCAAGGAAGACATCCTGACCTCCGTCCATGTCGATGAATACTCCCTGGAAGTCCGCGAGACCAAGCGCGGTATGGAGGAACTTACTTCCGACATCCCCAACGTCTCCGAAGACGCCACCAAGGACCTCGACGAGCGCGGTATCATCCGCGTGGGCGCCCATGTAGTGCCCGGCGACATCATGATCGGTAAGATCACCCCGAAGGGAGAGTCCGACCCCACTCCTGAAGAGAAGCTGCTCCGCGCAATCTTCGGTGACAAGGCCGGCGACGTGAAGGACGCCTCGCTCAAGGCATCCCCCTCGCTCAAAGGCGTTGTCATCGGTACCAACCTCTTCTCCCGCGCCAACAAGACAGGACGCCGCAACAAGGCCACCCAGGCCCTGCTGCCCAAGCTTGACGAGGAATATGAGGAAAAACTCAACGCTCTCAAGAACGTGCTTGTCAACAAGCTGATGGTCCTCACCGAAGGGAAGACCTCCGCCGGAGTCAAGGATTTCCTCGGCACCGACATCATCCCCAAGGGCGCCAACTTCGTGCCCTCCGTCCTCAAGGGAATCGACTACGACACCATCAACCTGTCGAAGTGGACCGCCGACGCCCATAAGAACGACCTCATCCGCCAGACGATCGTCAACTACCTCCGCAAATCGAAGGAAATCGACGCCGAGCTGCGCCGCAAGAAGTTCGACATCTCCATCGGCGACGAACTCCCCTCGGGCATCATGCAGATCGCCAAAGTCTACATCGCCAAGAAACGTAAGATCGGTGTGGGCGACAAGATGGCCGGACGCCACGGTAACAAGGGTATCGTTTCCCGCGTGGTACGTCAGGAGGATATGCCTTTCCTCGCCGACGGTACGCCGGTCGACATCTGTCTGAACCCCCTGGGTGTGCCTTCCCGAATGAACCTCGGCCAGATTTTCGAAACCGTTCTCGGATGGGCCGGCCGCGAACTCGGCGAGAAATTCGCCACCCCGATTTTCGACGGTGCCTCGATGGACGACCTCAACAACTGGACCGACAAGGCCGGAATTCCCCGCTACGGCAAGACTTACCTCTACGACGGCGGTACCGGCGAGCGTTTCGACCAGCCCGCCACTGTCGGAGTGATCTATATGCTGAAACTCGGCCACATGGTCGAGGACAAGATGCACGCCCGCTCCATCGGCCCGTACTCCCTTATCACCCAGCAGCCGCTCGGCGGTAAGGCCCAGTTCGGTGGTCAGCGTTTCGGAGAAATGGAAGTCTGGGCGCTCGAAGCCTTCGGCGCCTCCCACATCCTCCAGGAAATCCTGACCGTGAAGTCCGACGACGTGACCGGCCGCTCCAAAGCCTACGAGGCCATCGTCAAGGGCGAGCCTATGCCCACCCCCGGCATCCCCGAGTCGCTTAACGTGCTTCTCCACGAACTCCAGGGTCTGGGTCTGAGCCTCAACCTCGAACAATAAACCTCCGGTTTTTCCGTTATATATATCCGCGTGGTCCCCGGACCCGCGGATATGACAGAAAAACACCAATTTTATTTCCGCTAAAACTCCAACAACATATATGGCTTTTAGAAAAGAAACAAAGGCTAAAAACGGGTTCTCCAAGATTACCATCGGGCTTGCCTCGCCCGAGGAAATCCTGGAAAAGTCGTCGGGAGAGGTACTCAAACCTGAGACCATCAACTACCGTACCTATAAGCCTGAGCGCGACGGCCTGTTCTGCGAAAGAATCTTCGGCCCGGTGAAGGATTATGAGTGTCATTGCGGCAAGTACAAGCGCATCCGCTACAAGGGAATCGTCTGCGACCGATGCGGCGTGGAGGTTACCGAGAAGAAGGTGCGCCGCGAGCGCATGGGCCATATCAAACTGGTTGTGCCCGTAGCCCATATCTGGTATTTCCGTTCCCTCCCCAATAAAATCGGCTACCTGCTCGGACTTCCCTCCAAGAAGCTCGACGCGGTAATCTACTACGAGCGCTACATCGTCATCAATCCCGGCGCCGCCGCCGATCTCGACCCCGAAAAGCCCCTCCAGAAGTTCGACCTCCTGACCGAGGACGAATACTTCGACATCATGGAGAAACTTCCGATGGAGAACCGCGCCCTGCCCGATGACGACCCCGACAAGTTCGTGGCCAAGATGGGCGCCGCCGCCATCTATGACCTCCTTGTGGACCTCAACCTCGACGAGCTTTCCTACAAGCTCCGCGACCAGGCCCATTCCGAAGGCTCGCAGCAGCGCAAGACCGAGGCCCTCAAGCGTCTCCAGGTCGTGGAATCCTTCCGCGCTTCCGCCGGCCGCAACAAGCCCGAGTGGATGATCCTCCAGGCCGTGCCTGTGATTCCCCCCGAGCTGCGCCCGCTGGTGCCCCTGGACGGCGGCCGCTTCGCCACCTCCGACCTCAACGACCTCTACCGCCGGGTGATTATCCGTAACAACCGTCTGAAACGACTGATGGAAATCAAGGCTCCCGAGGTAATCCTCCGCAACGAGAAACGTATGCTTCAGGAAGCCGTCGACTCCCTGCTGGACAACTCCCGCAAGTCTTCGGCCGTCAAGACCGACGCCAACCGCCCCCTGAAGTCCCTCTCCGACTCCCTCAAGGGTAAGCAGGGACGTTTCCGCCAGAACCTCCTGGGTAAGCGTGTCGACTACTCGGCCCGTTCGGTAATCGTCGTAGGTCCCGAGCTGAAGATGCACGAGTGCGGTCTGCCCAAGTACATGGCCGCCGAACTCTATAAACCCTTCGTAATCCGCAAACTCATCGAGCGCGGCATCGTCAAGACCGTCAAGTCCGCCAAGAAGATTGTGGACCGCAAGGAACCCGTCGTATGGGACATCCTCGAGAACGTGATGAAAGGACATCCCGTGCTGCTCAACCGTGCCCCGACACTTCACCGCCTCGGTATCCAGGCTTTCCAGCCCAAGATGATCGAAGGAAAGGCAATCCAGCTTCACCCGCTGGCCTGTACCGCCTTCAACGCTGACTTCGACGGTGACCAGATGGCCGTCCATCTTCCCCTGGGCAACGAGGCCATCCTCGAGGCGCAGATGCTGATGCTCGGTTCCCACAACATCCTCAACCCCGCCAACGGCGCCCCGATCACCGTGCCCTCCCAGGACATGGTCCTCGGCCTCTATTATATCACCAAGCTCCGCAAGGGAGCCAAAGGTGAGGGCCTGAAATTCTACGGACCCGAAGAAGCCCAGATCGCCTATAACGAGGGGCGCGTCACCCTTCATGCTCCCGTGAGCGTGATGGTCGACGACATCGACGAGAACGGCAACCCCGTGCGCCGTCTGGTCGAGAACACCTCCGTGGGCCGCGTCCTCTTCAACGAGTACGTGCCTAAGGAAATCGGCTACGTCAACGAGCTGATCTCCAAGAAATCCCTCCGCACCATCATCGGAAAGGTCATCAAGAAATGCGGTATTCCCCGTTCCGCCCAGTTCCTTGACGACATCAAGAACATGGGTTACTACATGGCCTTCCGCGGCGGTCTGTCGTTCAACCTCGGCGACGTCATCATCCCGCCCGAAAAGCAGGCTATCGTCGACAAAGGTTACGCCGAAGTGGAGGAAGTGATGAACAACTACGCGATGGGTTTCATCACCAACACCGAGCGCTACAACCAGATCATCGATATCTGGACCCACGTCAACTCCGAGCTTACCCAGGTGCTGATGAAGCAGATGACCGAGGCCGACCAGGGCTTCAACTCCGTCTTCATGATGCTCGACTCCGGAGCCCGTGGTTCCAAGGACCAGATCCGTCAGCTCGCCGGTATGCGTGGTCTTATGGCCAAGCCTCAGAAAGCCGGTGCCGAAGGGGGTCAGATCATCGAGAACCCGATTCTCGCCAACTTCAAGGAAGGTCTGAGCGTGCTGGAGTACTTCATCTCCACCCACGGTGCCCGAAAGGGTCTTGCCGATACGGCCCTGAAGACCGCCGACGCCGGTTACCTTACCCGCCGTCTGGTTGACGTGGCTCACGACGTGATTATCCGCGAGGAAGACTGCGGAACGCTCCGCGGACTTGTCTGCCGTGAAATCAAGAACAACGACGAGGTCGTGGCCTCCCTGGCCGAGCGAATCCTCGGACGTGTGTCCGTCCATGACATAATCGACCCCACCACCGGCGAGGTCATCGTCAACGCCGGCGAGGAAATCAACGATGCTGCCGCCGACCGTATCGACGCTTCCCCCATCGAGGCTGTGGAAATCCGCTCGGTGCTGACCTGCGAGTCCAAGCACGGCGTCTGCGCCAAGTGCTACGGCCGCAACCTGGCCACTCACCGTCCCGTCCAGATCGGCGAGGCTGTCGGCGTAATCGCCGCCCAGTCCATCGGTGAGCCGGGTACACAGCTGACCCTCCGTACATTCCACGTCGGTGGTGTGGCCTCCAATATCGCGGCCGTCTCCACCCTGACCTCCCGCTACGACGGCGTTCTCGAAATCGACGAACTCCGCACCGTAACAACCGACGAGGTTGACATGAACGGTCGCCCCGTCCAGGTCGTTATCGGACGTCTGGCCGAAATGCGTATTCTCGACGCCAAGACCGGCCTGATGCTCACCAGCGCCCAGATTCCCTACGGTTCGAAGCTCTACTTCGACGACGGCGCCAAGATCAAGAAAGGCGACGTAATCTGCGAGTGGGACCCCTTCAACGCCGTAATCGTCAGCGAAGTCGGCGGAAAGATCCGTTACGAGAACCTGGTCGAGAACGTCACCTACCGCATCGACGCCGACGAGCAGTCCAACATCCGCGAGAAGATCATCATCGAGTCGAAGGACCGCACCCGCGTTCCCGAGGCCCACATCGTCGACGCCGACGGCAATATCCTCAAGACCTACGCCCTCCCCGTCAACGCCCACCTCATGCTTGAGGAAGGCGAGGACATCAAACCCGGTGAGGTGTTCGTCAAGATTACCCGCTCCACTTCCGGCGCCGGCGACATCACCGGCGGTCTGCCCCGTGTCACCGAGCTTTTCGAAGCCCGCAACCCGAGCAATCCCGCCGTTGTCTCCGAAATCGACGGAGAGGTCACCTTCGGCCGCATCAAGCGCGGTAACCGCGAAATCTGCGTCACCTCCAAACTCGGCGAGGAGAAGAAATATCTTGTCCCCCTGTCGAAGCAGGTGCTTGTTCAGGAGAACGACTACGTCCGTGCCGGCACTCCGCTGTCCGACGGCGCCATCACCCCCTCCGACATCCTCAACATCATGGGTCCGACAGCTGTCCAGGAGTACATCGTCAACGAGGTGCAGGACGTCTACCGTATGCAGGGTGTGAAGATCAACGACAAGCACTTCGAGGTCATCGTCCGCCAGATGATGCGCAAGGTCAACATCATCGACCCGGGCGACACCTGCTTCCTCGAGCAGCAGGTTGTCGACAAGCGCGACTTCATGGAAGAGAACGACCGCATCTGGGGTAAGAAAGTTGTCGTTGACGCCGGAGATTCCGAGAATCTCAAGCCGGGCCAGATCATCACCGCCCGCAAGCTCCGCGACGAGAACTCAGCCCTCAAGCGCCGCGACCTCCGCACGGTCACCGTCCGCGATGCCGTTCCCGCCACTTCCGAGCAGATTCTCCAGGGTATCACCCGCGCCGCCCTCCAGACATCTTCGTTCATGTCCGCCGCCTCCTTCCAGGAGACTACGAAGGTCCTCAATGAAGCCGCCATCAACGGCAAGACCGACACCCTAGAGGGCATGAAGGAGAACGTAATCTGCGGTCACCTGATCCCCGCCGGTACTGGTCTGCGCCAGTATGAGCGCCTGGTTGTCGGCTCCAAAGACGATATCTCCGACATCGCCGTCAACGCCGACGCTCTGGCTCCCGTACCCTCCGCCGAGAAAGTGAACTGATCCGAATCCGAATAACCCGGCAACAGGCTCCCTCCTCCGGGTTTACATCCACCGATATCCCATGCTGCCGCGCTCACCCCGAGTGCGGCAGCATTGTTTTCCGGATATCCCGATTATAGTCTGAATTATAGTCTGAATAAGATTTTTTTTGAAAAATTTATCAAATTTCTTGTTTTTCCAAAATTCTTGACTTATCTTTGCGATTGATAAGACAAAAGAGTCTGTTTCACAAGGTGCGTTTTATTTTTAATAAAAGGTGAATCATGAAAGAAACTCAGCTATCTCGCATAAATAATTTCATTGAGCAACTATCGTCATCTCAGTCACACTCTGACGGAGTACTGCTTCTTGATGGCGAAATGGAACAGGTCGGTGCTGAAAAGAGGCGTAAGCTGGCCCGTAATTCCGGTAATTGTACTAATGATACAATCGGTAAATGCGATATCAACACCGGTGACTGTACCAACACCGGCATTGCCTGTATGTATTGTACAAACAATGGCGATTGTACGAATACACAGCCTTCGTCTCTCTGACATTGTATTCTTCGGTTCGGACTAAAAGCAAGTCTGCAGGCGACGAATACGGAGAATTTTACCGTCGATGATGAGATTCAAGTATGAGACGAAGTAGATATAATAACTATATACGATTGACAGACAGCCGGGTGTTAGGCTATAATGCTTTCAGACGGCGGTTTGTGGTGCTTGATGAGGATGTATATGCCGCATTGTCGGAGGATTCTACGCTTTCCCGTCTGTCGGAAGAGCGAATTGCGGAATTGCGCAAGGGTGGATTCATTATCGAAGATGATTTAGACGAACTTGATGTTCTTGACAATGAGATTGAAAAGAATAATTTCAGCGAGTCATATTACGAACTTCATGTAAATCCGACTCTTGACTGCAATTTCAGATGCTGGTACTGCTATGAACAGCATCAGACGGGGTCGGAACTTGGGGGAGAGGTCCTCGGGCGGCTGCGCAGACATCTTGACCGGAAACTGACGTCTCCGGTAGAGGATTTTATGCTCAGTTTTTTCGGAGGGGAACCTTTGCTGAAATTTGACAGCGTATGCAAGCCCCTGATTGAATATGCCGGAAAACTGTGCCGCCGGAACGATATCGCGATGAGAGTACATTTCACCTCTAATTCGTATCTTGTCACTCCGGAAATAGCCGAATATCTCCAGGACAGGCATTGTTCATTTCAGATAACGCTGGACGGTAGCCGGGAGTTTCATGACAAGGTACGCTTCCCTGCTCCGGGACAAGGTTCTTATGACAGGATTCTGTCAAATGTAAAATTGCTTGCTGACAGAGATATACGTGTCGTTCTGCGCATTAACTATACATTGGGCAACATTGAGTCCGTGGAGAAGATAATAACGGACTTGCTGGATGCGGGCCTGGTGAATCCCGGTAACGTTGCGGTTAATTTCCAGCGCGTATGGCAGGACTTCCATAACAAAGGAAATGAAAAGATTAAGGCCCTGATAGCCGGATACGGCAAGCGTCTTGCGGAAGGCGGCATCTTCCATAGCATCCCCGACCTGGATAATCCCCGACTGGGGGGCTGTTACGGCGACCGGCAGAATTATGTATGCGTCAACTATGACGGCAATTTCTTTAAATGTACTGCCCGGGATTTTACTCCCGGTAACCGGTGCGGCCATCTGGCCGAAGACGGATCCCTGCTCTGGGATGATGGAATCGAACAAGAGTGGAAGAATGCCAAATTCAAGAGAGAGGTATGCCGCTCATGCCGTATCGCTCCGATTTGTCTTGGCGGATGCCGCCGGAAAAATATGGAAATGCCGGATAACGGAGAATGTCCGATGAGTTACGACGACGCCCGTAAGGACGAATTGATTCTGCAGCGTTTTGAGGCGCAGTTCATGTAGCAGTTTTAATGCTGATTGATTGTATTAATTATAAGTGGAATCACATTATACTGAAATATGCTATGAGGAGTGTAATCGGAGACCGGATGAAAGTATTTAGAGTTATTTTGCTGACGATGCTGGTCGTTACGGGGGCGGTATGCCATGCCGAGGTCATAGGCGGCAAGGTCGAGGACGAATCGGGGAAGCCGGCTGAAGGAATTGCGGTCGTGGCGTTGCAGTTGCCCGACAGCGTATATATGGGCGGGACTGTTTCGGACAGTACCGGTGTTTTCCGGATCGAGACGAAAACGTTGCCGGCAACGAAATTCCTTCTCAGGGCCGAGGGGATCGGTTATGATAAGAATCTGACGGCAGGACATACCGGACTTGACAATAGAATCGTAGTGACTCACGGAGGAATCGATTTGGGCGAGGTCGCCGTCACAGCCAAACCCAGAACCGAAGTCTCCGCCGGTAAGTTCTCGTTTTATCCCGGGGAGCTTGTCAGCAAGGTAAATGACGCTTTTTCGGTATTGAAATATGCACCGTTGCTTGACGTCAGCGATTTTAAGGATGATATATCGATAATCGGTCTTGGCGCTGCCAAAATCCTGATAAACGGGAAAAACAGCATAATGTCGTCTCAGGCGATATTGCAGATGCTCCGGGCGTCTGACGGTCCGCGGGTGAAACGGGTAGAGATATGGGTCAATCCTCCGGTCGACAGAATCGGGGAGGGGCCGATTGTGAACCTGGTTCTCGCGCCGCGTACCGGAAGCATGGGGTCGACCGACCTGTTCTTGTCTTACAGCAACCGGATGTCCGGTCGCTGGCAGGGATGGTACGGTGGCGAGTGGGATGACTGGCAGGTATCTCTGGATATGTCGGTACAGCACGGTGCAGAGAAAGGAACTATGTATCAGAAATATGCTTCATACAAGATAGAGCAGGGACCGGGGCAGGATAAGACTGTCCCGGAACCGGATATACAGAGAACTACTTACAGTGACACAAAGAGCGACACTTATACCCTGACAACCGGAGTAGGCGTCAGCAGGGACTTTCATCACGATAACTCTCTGGGATTTGCATTTAACTTATGGTCCGCAAGCAGAAAAGAGATCGCTTCCGACTTTACTTCCTACGACATGGAACATTCCTTCGAAGAGGTCTCCAAAACTTATAAAACACGGTTTCGTCCGGAGTGGACGAGCGGGCGGCTGAACTATGACCATACGCTTGACACGCTCGGGAGCAATCTCCGATTATGGGCGGTTTATCGCGGCAGCTTTTATAAAACGGACAATACTTATACGCCGGTTGAGCGTATGCGGGGATTTCGGAATGATTTTAACACCTCATCCGTTGAAATGAGCGGGAAATGGACCAAAAATTACAACGGGAAGCTCTCTTCGACCATCGGATTTAGCGGTTTCTACGATTATCTTTCCAATAAAATGTTTTACAGCGGCGACGGTTCTCTTAGCGGTCCATTGTCGCTGGACGATAATCTGAGACAGCGGCAGATGTCTGGCGATATTTTCGCCGGGATATCTTATAACCCCAACGCTCTGCTGTCTGTAAACGCCGGACTGAGAGGACGATGGTTCGAGCGGAAAATTGAGCAGCTTGTGCAGTCCGTAACCCGGAAATTCAACGATTTCTATCTGCTTCCTAACATTACGCTGAGCCTGAATTTCAACCAGAATAATATGCTTTCGGCAGGATATTCGATGACCGTGCAACAGCCCCGGTATGCCGACACCAACCCTATAGTGACGTGGATATCTCCAACGTATGCTTTGTCCGGAAATCCGGATCTGAAAGCGGTCACGTCGCATAATCTTACCCTGTTCTATGTCCTGAAACAGAAGATTTCTTTCGGAGCCCTGGCGATTATGAGCAATAACGTAGCCGTCCGGGGGCTAATCCCTCTTGAAGGGGGTGCCACACTCTATACACCGGTTGAGGCCGGCAAGACCCGGGATTACAAACTCCTGACTTCATATAACGACTATTTTTTCAACTATCGCTGGAGAGTGAACGGCCAGCTGGAATGGACGCTTGCACGGATGGATAACAATAAGGTTCCTGGCATACTCTACAATGGCGCGGAGTCAGATTCCCGGTGGAACGTATCATTTTCCACCGCCCTGACGCTGGGTGGCGACCGTTCCTGGGAAATCTCCCTGAACGGCAGATATGAGTCGCCCCAGGAGCGTACCATGCTCAATATCCGGGGATGGGCTGATTTCGGACTGACCGTCATAAAGAACTTCAGTTTTGGAGGAAGACTGTGGATTTCCGCCGACAATCTGCTGAACCATAAATTCAAAGGATGGTATGACTGCGAGGCCTACTCCATGATGTCGAAGGCGAGGTATAATTCCCGCATTTTCATGGTGAAATTCGACATTAACTTCGGCAAGCAGTTCAGGATGCGAAGCAACAGCTCCCGCGATAACTTCCAGTCGCGATAACCCGTCCGTGGCAGCTCAGGAAAACAGGTAGTCGGAAAACAGGTAATTCCGCAAGGGACTATGAGGAAGTTTCATTATTATCATCAGGTAGAGCAGACGGACTGCGGGGTGACCTGTCTGCGCATGGTGGCCCGCTGGTTCGGAAGAAAAATTCCGGCGAAGTTCCTCAGGGCGCGGGCCGATTTCTCCCGCGGAGGCATTTCGGTCAGAGGGCTCAAGGCGTGCGCCGAGTCTGTCGGGATGAAAGGCTTCGGGGTGAAACTGACCCCGGAGATGCTGCGCAAGGCACCCCTGCCGCTGATTCTGCACTGGAACGGCAATCACTTCGCGGTGCTGTGGAAAATCAGCAGGGGGAGGTTCTATGTGGCCGATCCTGCCGGAGGGATGCTGAAATACTCCGAAGAGGAGTTCCGGGAACATTTCTGCGGGACCGCGTCGCAGGGGATAGCGCTCCTGCTTGCCCCTGCCGAAGAATTCTACAAGATGGAATTCCCTGCCGAAAACCGGGGCGGGAAAATCCTGGAGGCGTTGCGCGACAGCGTCACCGCCCACCGGCGATTCTACGCCGCCGTAATCGCGCTGGCCCTTGTCGGGATGGGCGCGGATCTGTGTATCCCCCTGGTGATGCGGCGCACGGTCGACGAGGGGATCGCCAATTCCGATGTGGCGCTGGTCTGGTTGCTGGTCATCGCCCAGCTGGGAATCTTCCTGGGGAGCCAGCTGACGTCCTCTTTCTCGGCTTATCTTGTAAACCGGTTCGGGCTGCGCCTCTCGCTGGGGGCTGTAGACCGCTATCTCACAAAACTTGTCAGCCTCCCGCTGCGTTTCTTCGATTCCAGGGTGAACTCCGACCTGATTCAGAAAACCTACGACCAGGAGGCGATGCAGCAGTTTTTGCTCGACACGCCGACGACTATGTTCCTGACTCTTCTCAACATCGCTGTCTTCGCCTCCCTGTTGCTGTGGTTCAATCCCCTTGTCTTCGGCATCTTCGCGGCTGTCACTGTGGCCGGACTGGCCTGGGAGGCCCTGATGCTCCGGCGCCGGAAAGTAATCGAGTATGACCTGCGGACCATCCAGGGGGAGAACAACAATAATATCTATGAACTTGTCAACGGCATCGCCGACCTTAAAATCCATAACGCCCATCCCCGCCGAGTCAGCCTCTGGAGAAAACTCCAGCAGAAACTTAACGGGCTGCGCCAGCGGTCTTCCAACCTCAGGCAGCTCCAGGGGGGAGGTTCCTCGCTGCTGTATCGTGGCAGGGACCTGGTGGTGACGGGATTGTGCGCGACTCTTGTAATATCCGGAGACCTTACGCTGGGGACAATGATAACAGTGGCTTACGTCAGCGGGCGCCTCTCTTCGGGCTTCAGTCAGGTCTCGGCGTCGCTGACCTCTCTCCAGGAAACCGCCGTGTCGCTCGACCGCTCGGACGACGTCATGAACGAGCCGGACGACGCAGAGGGGACGGCTGTCGAATCGCTGACGGGCGACATAGAGTTATCCGAAGTATGTTTCAGATATCCGGGCAACGACAGCCGCCTGGCCCTTGAGGATGTCACTCTCTCTTTACCGCTGGGAAAGACTACGGCGGTCGTGGGGCCGAGCGGATGCGGGAAATCAACCCTGCTGAAAATTCTCCAGGGACTTTACCGTCCGTCAGGTGGGACAATCACCTCGGGAGGAGTCTCCCTTGCCGATATCCCGGCTGAGAAATGGGGAGAAATATGTACGAGCGTTTCCCAGAACGGATATGTTTTCTCCGACACGATCGCCGGAAACATCGCCCTGGGAGAGGAGACGCCCGATGAAGAAAAGGTTTCCGAAGCCGTCAGGATGGCGTGTCTTGATCCGCTGGTATCTAAGCTCCCCCGCGGTATCCATACCCGCATCGGACCCTCGGGACTTGAACTGAGCGGAGGGGAGAAACAGCGGTTGCTGATAGCCAGGGCTATTTACCGTTCCACGCCGCTGGTATTGCTCGACGAGGCTACCTCCTCGCTTGACGCCGAGACCGAGCGCCATATCGTGGAGAACCTCCGCGAATTCGGCAAGGGGCGCACGATGGTGATCGCCGCCCACCGTCTTTCGACCATCCGCACAGCCGACCGGATCGTTTTCATTGACGGAGGGCGCGTCGTCGAGAGCGGCTCACCCTCCGGCCTGACCTCCCTCCACGGAGGCCGTTACGCCTCCTTCATCGCCGGTCAGCAGTAAGCACGCGTCCCCCGGAATACCCCCGTTGCCGGCAAACAAGGGGAAACAAAGAAAACGATGTCCGGGAATTGGCCCGGCAGCGTTGTTTTATCCAGCAACATAAAAAAACGGAGCCACGGACGGACGCCTGCGACAGGATATCTGCTCGTGGCTTTTGTATGTTCATCACTCTTCTGTCCGACAAATTGCAGGAGACAGGAAAAAAGAAGCCCGACGCACCGGGGGCGCATCGGGCTGAGAAGGTTATCTCTTATGAATTGAGGTAAAGGCTTTTTAATAACGCCAGTAAAATGCCTTCTCTTGTAAGTAGAACCGCACTCCGGCGTCTATTGTTCACCCTCCCTCAGAAAAATTCAACGTTCTGGCAGAGTCTGATAAACAAATCGCAGATTTAATATTCAGGACTTGATAAGGGGATGGAGATCAGGGACGGACTTCGTAGGTCGGAACGTCCAGGAGACGGATGTTGAACTGGAGGGCAGAGTAGGGGGGTATCAGTGAGTTGGGCTGGCTGGAACCGTAAGCCTGGGAATAGGGGAGGAGAATCTGTACGGTGTCTCCCACGTGCATATTCTGAAGAGCCGTCTGCCAGCCGGAGACCACGCCGTTAACCTTGAAAAAGGTGCCGTCGGTGCTGGTGGAGTCGGCATCGAAGACCTGGTAGCTGCTGTTGCGGCCCACATACCATACGCGCACCGACGATGTCAGCAGCGGGCGCAGGTTGCCGGCTGTCTCGGCGCGGTTGTTGAACCAGTGGATGAGGATGTATTCTCCGGGATTCCATGGGGGAGTAAGGCGTTCATAGAACTTGGTCCCGTCCGGGTTCAGACGGTTTTCCTCCTGATCGAGCCATTGCTGGTTGGCCTGGCGGTTGTCGGCATACTTTTCCCAGACGTTGGCGTTTTCGTCGTCATCGTCGCCGCAGGCCGTCAGCCATGTCAGTGACGAAAGGGCTGTAAGACCCAGGGCGGCGTATAGAAAGAGTTTTTTCATTTCGATGGGGGAGATGAGAATCAGAACTTGACTTCGGGAGCTTTTTCGGCGCCGGCTTCGGCCTTGAACTGGGGTTTGGCATCGAATCCGAACCAACCGGCATAAATGACGGTGGGGAATTTCTTGATGGCGGTATTATAGTCCTTGACGGCTTCGGTATAGCGCATACGTTCGGTCGATATGCGGTTTTCCGTGCCTTCGAGCTGAGCCTGGAGCTGCATGAAGTTTTCGTTGGCTTTCAGGTCGGGATAGGCTTCGGTGACGGCAAGCAGAGACTTGAGGGCCTGGGAAAGTTCTCCCTGTGCCTGCTGGAAGCGGGCGAGATTCTCCTCGGTAAGATTGTCGGCGTCAAGGGTGATGGAGGTGGCTTTGGCGCGGGCCTCGGTGACTTTCGTCAGGGTCTCGCTCTCATGGGTGGAATATCCCTTCACGGTTTCAACAAGGTTGGGGATGAGGTCGGAACGCCGCTGATACTGGTTCTCGACCTGGGCCCATGCCTGGTCTACGTTCTGCTGCTTTTCCACCAGGGAATTGTAGTTGCAGGAACTCAGCGAGGTCATGGCCAGCAGACCGATCAGAAGATATACTGCTTTCTTAATCATGTTCGTATAATTTAAAAGGGAGGCGCCGTCCGTCGGCGGGGGCGCCTCCGGGGTTATTCACATTAACCGTTCAGCCGAGCTTGCGAAGGAGCGAGTTCAGGGAGACACGGTCGTGGATGAGGGTGTGGAGGTCCTCGACTTTGACACGGGTCTGGGCCATGGAGTCGCGTTCGCGCAGGGTTACGGTGTTGTCCTCGAGAGTCTGATGATCAACGGTGATGCAGAAGGGGGTACCGATGGCGTCCTGGCGGCGGTAGCGCTTGCCGATGGAGTCCTTCTCTTCGTAATGGGTGTTGAAGTCAAACTTGAGGTCGTTGACGATTTCGCGTGCTTTTTCGGGAAGGCCGTCCTTGCGGACAAGGGGCATGACGGCGCATTTCACCGGAGCCAGGGCCTCGGGCAGATGCAGCACCACGCGGGAGTCTCCCCCTTCGAGAGGCTGCTCCTCATAGCTGGAGCAGAGAACGCTCAGGAACATACGGTCCACGCCGATGGAGGTCTCGATGACGTAGGGGGTATAGCTTTCGTTCAGCTCGGGGTCGAAATACTGGATTTTCTTGCCGGAGAACTTCTCATGCTGCGAAAGGTCGAAGTTGGTGCGGGAATGGATACCCTCCACTTCCTTGAAGCCGAAAGGCATCTGGAATTCGATGTCGGTGGCGGCGTTGGCGTAATGAGCCAGTTTGTCATGGTCGTGGTAGCGGTATTTCTCGTCTCCCAGACCAAGAGCCTTATGCCATTTCAGGCGCGTTTCCTTCCATTTGTTGAACCATTCGAGTTCGCTGCCGGGGCGTACGAAGAACTGCATCTCCATCTGCTCGAACTCGCGCATACGGAAGATAAACTGACGGGCCACGATTTCATTGCGGAAAGCCTTGCCGATCTGGGCGATACCGAAGGGGATACGCATACGGCCGGTCTTCTGTACGTTGAGGTAGTTGACAAAAATACCCTGGGCAGTCTCGGGGCGGAGGTAGACGGTCATCGCACCGTCGGCGGTGGAACCCATCTCGGTCTTGAACATGAGGTTGAACTGGCGTACTTCGGTCCAGTTGCGGGTCCCGCTGACAGGGTCGACAATTTCCTCGTCGAGGATAATCTGGCGGAGTTCGTCGAGATTATTGTCGTTCATCGCTTTGGCGAAACGCTCGTGGAGAGCGTCGCGCTTGGCTGCAGTCTCGGCCACGCGGGGATTTGTCTGGCGGAACATCGCCTCGTCGAAAGAGTCGCCGAAACGCTTGGCGGCTTTCTTTACCTCCTTGTCGATTTTCTCATCATACTTGGCCAGCTGGTCCTCGATGAGGACGTCGGCGCGGTAGCGCTTCTTGGAGTCGCGGTTGTCGATGAGGGGGTCATTGAAAGCGTCGACGTGGCCGGAGGCTTTCCAGATTGTGGGGTGCATGAAGATGGCGGAATCGATGCCGACGATATTCTCATGGAGGAGCGTCATTGCCTCCCACCAGTAGCGTTTAATGTTGTTCTTGAGTTCTACGCCGTTCTGGCCGTAGTCGTAGACGGCGGAAAGGCCGTCGTATATTTCACTTGACTGAAAAACAAAACCGTATTCCTTGGCGTGTGAAACGATTTTCTTAAACACGTCTTCTTGCTGTGCCATTGTCTGTTAAGTAATTTTATTGTTCGTTTTGGGATAGCGCCTGGATGGAGCCTCCGATTCAAGTTGCAAATTTACAAAAATTCCCCCAATCTGCAAAATCGGGGAAATTGACGGGGGATTTTTCCGGGGACGGGAGGAAGAGGGGGCGGAGAGGCGGGGCGGAACGCGGGAAAGTCCGCCTATGGGCGGACCACACGACAGGCAGCGCTGGGAAACTCCCGGGAGGGGGCGCCGGGGGCTTTCGGTGGGCGCCGGGAAGTCGCGGAGGATTGAGGGCCGGGCGGTCAGTCCAGGGTGCCGTCGGGGTTGGAGAGGGAGGCCACCAGGCGGATGTCGTTGAAGTCAACGCCGGGAAGGGAGGCAGAGAGGATGGGGTAGCCGGCGTTGAGGCCGTGGCGCTGGAGGACGGAGGAGATGGCGTTGACAAGAACCGGGCTGAGGACTTCGTCGAGGGTAAGGTCGCCGGCCTGAATGTAGCGGGCCAGGTGGCGGGTGATGGTGTTGACGGTCATGCGGCGTTCGCGGGCGATGTCCTCGCGGGTAAGGCCCTGGCGCAGGAGGCGGTAGGATATTTCGTGGGTGGGCACTTTTTCCGGCTTCGGGGTGGCGGAGGCGCTGCGGCTCTTCCGTGCGGCGCGCTGCTGGCGTTGTTTCTCGCGGGCGGCTTCGGCTGGATCGCGTGTGGCTTTCAGCCATGCCTGTTGCTTGGAGGCGAGATAGCTGGAGATTGTAAAGCCGTTGTCATTGATGTCGCGCAGGAGATACAGCCGGCTTGTCAGGGACTGCCTGAGGTCAAGCGTCAGTTCGGCCACGCGTTTATTGGCTCCTTTGTTCTCGGTCTTGATGGTCTGGCATCGGGTGAGAGTGTCGGAGAAGATTTCCGCGAATTTATTGTAGAAATAGACCGCACTTTTGCGTACCCTGAGAAGAAACGGTTCGGAAACCAGCGTGGATAGGGGCAGAGTACGCAGCTGGGCAATCCATTTGTCGGCTACGGCGGTGACATCGGTGCGCAGGTTTTCCGATATGCGCTGGAGTGCCCGGGCCTCGTCGGGATAGCTGTGGCGGTAGGTGTTGTAGACCAGGCGGCTGAGCGATTCCTCCCGGGTTATGATATCGCGGAAAGTGAAAAGCTCGACAAGCAGCTGGCGGTAATAATCGGCTTTTATCCCTTCGAGGGCCTCGATTGAGCGGCGGGCGGCCTCGGCCTGGGTGGAGATGTAGGCGGCCACCTCGGTATCGGGCCGCAGGGATTCCTCCTGAATCGGTGTGGCCAGTACAAGCCCCTCCAGGGAACGGCAGCGGCTCAGGGCCACGTAGACCTGCCCCGGAGCAAACGACGCTCCGGCGTCGATGATGACCTTGTCAAACGTAAGTCCCTGGCTTTTATGGATAGTGATGGCCCAGGCCAGGCGCAGAGGAATCTGGGTGAACGTTCCCTGGATTTCGGTCTCGACGGTGTTGGTCGACTCATTGATTTTATAGCGGGCGTTTTCCCATGTCTGCGGCTCGACGGTCACGGGCTGAGCGCGCCCCGGAATCTTTACCCTGACTCCGGAGGAATCCGCGGAAATTACCTGACCTATAAGTCCGTTGTAATATTCATGTCCGGCGGGGTCGTTCTTGACGAACATCACCTGGGCGCCCGGTTTCAGCACCAGCGTCTCCGCCGTCGGGTAGGCAAGCGGCGGGAACGTCCCGGAAATCTTCGCACGATAGGTCAGGGGGTAGGCTGCCAGGCGGTCCAGGCGCTCGTCGTTGTAGGCGTCGGCTGAATTGTTGTGGGTGGTAAGGCGGATGTATCCCTCCCCGTCGTCAGGCACGAATGCGGGGTCGAGACGCGAGTTGAGCAGACGGCGGTCCGCCTCCTCCAGGGCGTTGTCGCGGACATGATTGAGAAGCCCCACGAAGCGCTCGTTCTGCTGCCTGAATACCTTTTCCAGTCTGATGGTAACGTAAGGCGTCTCGGCAAGGGCATGGCTTCCGAAGAAATAGGGGGTGGAATAATGGGGGCGCAGAAGAACCTCGTCGGCTGGGGTGACAACCGGCGCAAGCTGCTGGAGGTCGCCGATCATCAGAAGCTGTACCCCTCCGAAGGGGCGCCCGTCCCTGCGGTATTTGCGCAGGGCGTTGTCGACGGCATCCAGAAGGTCGGAACGCACCATCGAGATTTCATCGATGACCAGCAGGTCGAGCGAACGGATTACCCTGAGTTTCTGCTTCGAGAAATTGAATTTGTCGCGGGTCTCGGCTCCGGGTACGAAGGGGGCAGGGGAGAGCTGGAAAAAGGAGTGGATGGTGACGCCCCCGGCATTGATGGCTGCGACTCCTGTCGGAGCCACGACCACGGCGGTCTTGGCGCTGTTTTTCATCACCTGGCGCAGGAAGGTAGTCTTTCCGGTACCGGCTTTTCCGGTAAGGAACACGTTCACTCCGGTGCGCTCCACGAAATCCCATGCGCGGCGGAAATTCTCGTCAGGAATAAATCGGTTGTTCTCTTGGTTCATTGTGAATCGGGGGGACGGTGCATAGCTGAGGCGGGGACGCGGCTCCGACTGTCATGTCTGACCGCATCCCCGCCCCTGAAGCGGTAAAAACGGGATGTTTATGCCTTTGCAGCTTCGAGGGAAAGCTTGCGGAATTCCTTCATTGCTTTTTCAATTTCGAGGGAGAGCTTGCGGGCGCGTGTACCGGCGGCCTTGTTGCCGTTCTCTACCTGGGCGGTTGCCTCTTTCTGGAAGGCTTCGTAAAGGGAAGCTACCTTTTCAACTAATTCTTTCATTGTCTTTTAGATGTGATGTAAAAGCCAGCAAGGTGATGACTTTACAAGTTATTCAAGGAACATTTCGTAAGGATAATGCTTATGATGGCAAAGTTAACAAAAATTTGCGTATGACAATGCGTTTTGCCTGAAAAAAGCGCTTTTTTTTTAAAAAAAGCCGTAAAAAGACATTAAATCCTGCTAATTCAGCCTGAAATCAAGCCAGTTCGACCTGGGTGGTGTTGAAAATCCCGAGGTCGAGCGTCTGCATGAACAGTTTCAGGGCAGCCTGGGCGCGCACCGAGTTGCCGGCGTCGTCGAGCCGCGGAGAGAACGCGGCGATTCCCATCAGGCCCGGCAGCACACCGACGATGCCCCCTCCGACGCCCGTCTTGGCCGGGAGGCCGGAGGAGAAGAGCCAGTCGCCCGTGTGCTGATAGAAGCCCACCGAAGCCATCATGCTGACGATTTTCGGAGAGATCTCAGCCGGGAATGCGCGGTCGCCCGTTACGGGGTTCACTCCGTCGTTGGCGATCGTGGCGGCCATCGCCGCGAGCTGGCGGCAGTTTACCCCCAGGGAACACTGGCGCGTGTACAGGTCGAGACTCATCATAGGATCGTCGTAGAGCCGGTCATGCTTCTTGAGCAGCCAGGCCATCGAGCGGTTCTTGTAGTTCGTATCGGATTCCGAGCGGTAGAGTTCCTTGAGAACCTGGGGCTCGGAGCCGAACAGGGCCGTCATGTTGCCGACGATGGCCTGCCATTTCTCATCCGGCTTTCCGAAGGGTTTCAGCATGGAGCAGGCGGCGATGGCTCCGGCGTTGACCAGCGGAGTGGTCGGATGGTCGTTCTCCAGGAGGATGGAGAACACTGAACTGAACGGCAGCCCCGTGGCGTCGGCGCCGATTTTTTCCAGCACGATTTCCGGCGACCACTGTTTCATCGCCAGTATGGCGGTGGCCACTTTAGAGACGGATTCTATGCCGAAGACATATTCGTCGTCGCCGTAGCTAAACGTCGTTCCGTCCGGCAGGGTGATCGTCAGGGCGAACAGGTCCGAGGGGACGTTGGCCAGGTAGGGGATGTAATGGGCGTTATGGCCGCCGTTGACCACGCGGGCCATCGTGTAGGCGTTTTCGGCGGCTTCGGCAATCTGCTGTTTTGTAATGAGTCGCGACATGGTATAGACAGGTTTGGTTAGTAGGGGGGCCGCGGTGCGGCGCGTCGGCGTCAGGCTTTATCTGACGGGAGGAAATCCGGCGTCGGAAAGGGCCTGGCGGATGCGGTCGATGTGGTCGTGGTTGAGCGTCTCGAGTTCCAGGTGGAGGGTGCAGGAGTTGATCTGCGTGGCGGCCGATACGCGCTCGTGGTTGACCGAGAGGATATTGCCTCCGTATTCGGCCACGACTTTGAGAACCTGCGAGAGGGTTCCGGGCTTGTCGGGAACCTCCAGTTCGAGCTGACAGAGGCGTCCTTTCTTCAGGAGTCCCCGGTTGATGACGCGGTTGAGGATATTAACGTCGATGTTCCCGCCCGAAACAAGGCAGACAACTTTCTTGCCGTCGACCGGAAGATGGTTGAACATCGCGGCGGCCACGGCGGTGGCTCCGGCACCTTCGGCCACAAGCTTCTGCTGCTCGATCAGCGCCAGGATAGCGGCGGCGATTTCATCCTCGCTGACAGTCACGATTTCATCGACATACTCTTTGCAGAGTTCGTAGGTGAGGTCGCCCGGTTCCTTGACGGCGATACCGTCGGCGATGGTCGACACGGAATTCAGATGCACGCGCTTCTGCTCTTTCAGTGACTGTGCCATCGAGGGGGCGCCGGCGGCCTGAACGCCGTAGACCTTGATGTCGGGGCGCAGCGATTTCACCGCGAAGGCCACTCCGGCAATCAGGCCGCCCCCTCCGACGGGAACGACAATCGCCTCTACTTCGGGCATTTCCTCGATTATCTCCAGGCCGATGGTACCCTGGCCGGCGATAACTTTGGGGTCGTTAAAGGGGTGGACGAACGTGTAGCCCATCTGCTCCTTAAGTTCGAGAGCTTTCGCGTAGGCGTCGTCGTAGACTCCCGGAACCAGGCATACTTCGGCGCCGAGGCGCTTTGTGGCCTCGATTTTGGAAATCGGCGCGCCGGCGGGGAGGCATATCAGCGACTTTATGCCGTTGCGGGTTGCAGAGAGGGCCACCCCCTGGGCATGGTTGCCGGCCGAACAGGCTATAACACCTTTGGCTTTCTCCTCGTCGGTCAGCTGGGAAATTTTATAATAGGCTCCGCGGAGCTTGAAAGCCCCGGTGTGCTGAAGATTCTCGGGTTTGAGATAAATCCGGCATCGGTCGGAAAGGTTGGTAGGACCGATAATCTTGGGGTGACGGGCCACGTCGCGCAGCACCATCTGGGCGCGGTAAATTTCGCCGATAGTAAGTTCGCACATAATTTATCCTGATTTTTGTCTGTTTATTTCATTTCGTTGAGACGCCTGTCCATAGCCTCGGCGGCGCGGCGTCCGTCCCCCATGGCGAGGATTACGGTGGCTCCGCCGCGCACGATGTCTCCTCCCGCGAAAAGGAGCGGCAGGGTGGTCTCCAGTGTCCCCTCGTCCACTACAAGGGTGCCGCGGCGCGTTATCTCGAGCCCCTTGATGGAGTCCGGTATCAGGGGATTCGGGGAGACGCCGACCGAGACAATAACCTCGTCGACGGGTACCTCGGAGATATCTCCCTCCACCGGAACCGGAGAACGGCGTCCTGAGGCATCGGGCTCGCCGAGTTCCATCCGCTGGAGCCGCATGGCGCGGACGCGTCCTTTCTCATCGGCAAGGTATTCCACCGGGTTGTGGAGTGTAAGGAATTCGACGCCCTCTTCTTTGGCGTGGCGCACTTCCTCCAGACGCGCCGGCATCTCGGCCTCGGAGCGGCGGTAGACGATATAGACTTTTTCGGCTCCCATACGCCGGGCCGTGCGGCAGGAGTCCATCGCCGTGTTGCCTCCGCCGATGACCGCCACGCGCTTTCCGCGGATTACGGGTGTGGCCCATCCGGGGCGCCCGGCGCCCATGAGGTTTATTCGGGTAAGGTATTCGTTGCTCGACATCACTCCGATAAAGTTTTCCCCCGGAATACCCATGAAGCGGGGAAGACCGGCGCCGGACGCTACGAAGATTCCTTTGAACCCCATCTCCTGCAAGTCTTCGTAGGAAAGCGTCTTGCCGATCACGCAATCGGGAGTGAACTCCACTCCGGAGTCCCGGAGCTGCCGGATTTCGGCATCCACGATTTCATTGGGAAGACGGAATTCGGGGATGCCGTATTTCAGTACGCCGCCGATTTCGTGGAGCGCCTCGAAGACGTGGACGCTGTAACCGCGGCGCGCCATATCTCCGGCAAAAGAGAGTGAGGCCGGCCCGGAGCCTACGACGGCTATCTTCATGCCGTTACAGGCGCCCTGAGTCGCCGGGCTTTCAGCGGGGTGAGCTGCGTCGGAATTCCCGGCCGACTGACCGGCGTTTTCCCGGGCATAGTCGGCGGCGAAGCGTTCCAGGTAACCGATGGCCACGGGCTGACGGCGCGTCCTGTTGTAAATACATTTCGACTCGCACTGGCGTTCCTGCGGGCAGACGCGGCCGCAGACGGCAGGGAGCGCTGATGTCTCTTTCAGAACCGCGGCGGCTTCCATGAAGTTCCCGCGCTCTATGTTTTTGATGAAGCCCGGGATGTTGACTGCCACAGGGCATCCCGTCATACACTGCGGGTCGGGACAGTCGAGACAGCGGGTGGCCTCGATGACGGCCTGGTCGGCCGTCAGTCCCTGGTTGACCTCTTCGTTGCAGGTGATGCGGTAGTCCGGCGCGAGTTCCGTCATCATGGCGCGGGGAATCGCCATACGGTCTTTGGCTGTAAGGGCTTTCCGGAGTTCCTCGCGCCACGAGGCTCCTCGCGGAGATATTGTGTTGGCTGGATTTTCCATTGCTGGGGGATTTTTCCTGAAACGATTGTTATAGCTTGTTATTGAACAAGGTCTTAATATGACCGCAGACGCATGAGCATTTCGTCGAAGTCAACCTTATGGGCGTCGAATTCGGGGCCGTCCACGCAGACGAACCTCATCTTGCCCCCGACGGTTACGCGGCAGGCGCCGCACATCCCCGTGCCGTCCACCATTATGGTGTTCAGCGAGCAGATCGTCGGGACGTTGTATTTCCGGGTAAGCAGGCTTACGAATTTCATCATTATCGCCGGGCCGATGGTGCAGACCATATCGACCGGTTCGCGGCGGATGACCTCTTCCAGGCCGTCGGTGACAAGTCCTTTGTTGCCGTAGGAACCGTCGTCGGTCATGATAATCACTTCGTCGGAGGATTCGCGCACCTGCTCTTCCAGTATAATCAGTTCCCGGGTGCGGGCTGCCAGAATTGATACCACCCTGTTCCCGGCGGCTTTCATCGCCCGGAGAATCGGCAGCAGGGGGGCTACGCCGACTCCTCCCCCGCAGCATACCACGGTGCCGAAGTTCCTGATGTCGGTGGCGCGTCCGAGGGGACCGACCACGTCATGGAGGAAGTCTCCCGGTTCTTTGGCGCAGATTTGCGCTGTGGAGGGGCCGATGGCCTGTACCACGAGTGTGATCGTGCCGCGGCACGTATCGGCGTCGGCGATAGTCAGGGGGATGCGTTCCCCTTTCTCATCGGGGATGACGATGACGAAATGGCCCGGTTTGCGGGCTTTGGCAATCATCGGCGCCTCGACCGAGAGCCGGACTACTTTTTCCGAGAAATATTCCTTCTCAAGGATTTTGTTCATGGCAAACTTAATAGAAGCTAATGTAGGGCGGTTGGCCGGAGCCAAAAGCACTGCGGAAATAAAAAAACGCGCCGTTGGAAGGACGCGTTTCAGGAAAAATGTTCGGGAGGTGGTGCGCAGGGGGGGACTCGAACCCCCACGACCGAAGTCACCAGATCCTAAGTCTGGCGCGGCTACCAATTACGCCACTTGCGCGGTTCTTTGCCTGAAGCGCTCCGTCAGCGAGGCAAAGGTAAGCATTATTTCGGAAAATCCAAGCAGGATTGACCTAATAATTCAAAATCTTTTATTTGATGATTCCGTTGTTGCGGAAGACCTTTTCGAATTTCTCGAGGGCATATTCAACCTGCTCCTTGGTGTGGGTGGCCATCAGCGAGAAGCGGATGAGGGTGTCCTGGGGAGCGACGGCGGGAGTGACGACAGGGTTTACGAACAGGCCTTCGTCGAAGAGTTCGCGGGTAATCTTGAACGTCTTGAAGTCGTCGCGGATGAACAGCGGGATAATCGGAGTCGAAGTATGGCCGATTTCGCAGCCCATATTGCGGAAGCCATCAAGGGCGAAGTCGGTGAGTTTCCAGAGATGCTCCTGGCGCTCGGGTTCCTGCTCCATGATGTCGAGTGCCTTGAGGGCGGCGGCGGTGGAAGCGGGGGTGATTGAGGCTGTGAAGATATAGGAGCGGGAGTGGTGGCGCAGGAAGTTGGTGATTTCCTTGTCTGTGGCGATGAAGCCTCCCAGTGAGGCGAAGGACTTGGAGAATGTACCCATGACCAGATCGACGTCGTCGGTCACTCCGAAATGATCGCAGGTACCGCGGCCTCCCCGGCCGAAGACACCGATACCGTGGGCTTCGTCCACCATGATCGAGGCGTTGTATTTCTTGGCCAGGCGCACGATTTCGGGGAGGTTGGCTACGTCTCCTTCCATCGAGAATACACCGTCGGTGACGATGAGCTTTACGCGGTCGGGTTCGCAACGCTGGAGTTGCTTTTCAAGCGACTCCATGTCGTTGTGCTTGTATTTGAGGCAGGTCGAGAAGCTCAGGCGGCGTCCTTCGATAATGGAGGCGTGGTCCTGTTCGTCATAGATGACATAGTCTTCGCGGCCGGTCAGACATGAGACAACGCCGAGATTCACCTCGAAACCTGTGGAGTAAATCATCACGTCTTCCTTGCCGATATATTCGGCGATGCGGCGTTCAAGCTGCTTGTGCAGGTCGAGGGTACCGTTGAGGAAGGGGGAGCCGGCGCATCCCGTACCGTATTTTTTGATAGCCTCGATAGCGGCTTCCTTGATGCGGGGATCGCTTACCAGTCCGGTGTAGCAGTTGGAGCCGAACATTAGGACCTTGCGGCCATTGATGATGACCTCGGGTTCCTGTTCACTTTCGATAGCGCGGAAATAGGGATAGACCCCGGCGGCTTTAGCCTCCTGCGGGGCAGTGTATTGGGCGAGTTTTGCCTGAAGTAACTTCATAGCTGGTAATTAGTTTCTTTTTCCTTAGGAATACAGGGAGGAATCGGGCCTGACGGCGGAGCCTGCGTCGGCTGCGCGGTTTCCCGGAAGTAGCCCTGATTGCAAATGGGACGTAGTGGTTGGGAACCAGGAGAGAGTTTCAGCCGACAAAGTTAGCAATTTTCTCCGGAACACTAAGCAGATTTCCACAAAAAATCTTTCCCCTTTTTTCAAATTTTAAGAAATTTAAGAAAATGGCTGAGCAGATATTTTATGTCCATTCTGCCATCAGAATCATTCGGACGGCACCTTGTTATTGGGGCAAAAAAATAAGACGATGTGCCGGAATTCACGATTTGGCACATCGTCTTTATTTCCTAAGAGGGGGGAGCGTTTAGGCTCGCAGACGTGGTGGTATCAGTCTTTTTTGATGAGGGAGGGGGAGGCGTCGGGCTTCTTGATGCCGTCGCGGATGAGGAGGGCGTCGATTGTGGGATCCTGGCCGCGGAAGCGTTTGTAGAGGACATCGGGCGCCTCGGTGCCCCCCTTTTCAAGGACGTTATGGCGGAAGGAGTCGGCCGTGGCGCGGTCGAAGATACCGTTCTCCTTGAATTTGGCGAAAGCGTCGGCGTCAAGTACTTCGGCCCATTTGTAGGAATAATATCCGGCAGCATAGCCTCCGGCAAAGATGTGGCTGAACTGGGGAGAAGTTGCCGAGCCGTCGACATCGGGGAAGATACGGACCTGCTCCATGGCGGCGCGTTCGAACTTCACGGGGTCGGCTACGGCGGTGGTGTCGCTCAGCGTATGCCATGCCATGTCGACATATCCGAAGGAGAGCTGGCGCATACAGGCGTAGGCGGCTCCGAACTGGGAGGAGGCGATAATCTTGTCCACAAGATTCTGGGGAATCGGCTCACCGGTCAGATAGTTCTTGGCAAAGGAGTCGAGGAACTCTTTCTCGGTCAGATAGTTCTCGTTGAACTGCGAGGGAAGTTCGACGAAGTCGCGGTAGACGTTGGTGCCGGAAAGGGAGGCGTAGTTGCAGCGGGTCAGCAGGCCGTGGAGGGCATGACCGAACTCATGCAGGAAGGTCTCGACCTCGTAGGGGGTAAGCAGAGCGGGCTTGTCGGCGGTCGGTTTGGTGAAGTTCATTACGATGGATACCAGCGGACGGTTGTCGACTCCGGCAGCATCGACGAACTGCTCGGAGAAACCGGTCATCCATGCGCCGGGGCGCTTGGTGTCGCGGGGGAAGAAGTCGGTGTAAAGCACTCCGATAAACTGGCCTTTGTCGTCGGTCACATCGTAGACCTTGACATCGGGATGGTATCCTTCGATTTTGTCATTGAGGGTGAACTGGAGCCCGTAGAGCTTGGTGGCGAGGCCGAAGACACCCTTGACTACATTGTCAAGCTCGAAATAGGGGCGGAGCTGCTCCTCGTCGTAGCTGTAACGCTCGTTCTTGAGTTTATTGGAATAATAGCTGTAATCCCAGGCGTTGATTTCAACGGGTTTCCCTTCAAGACGGGAAGCAAATTCGGTCAGCTCGTCCATCTCTTTTTTCAGGGCCGGCTTGTAGGCGTCGCGCAGCTGGTCAAGGAGCTTGTAGACGTTCTCCGGAGTGCGGGCCATAGTGCGCTGGAGCGAGTGGTCGGCGTAAGTCTTGCTTCCGAGCAGATTGGCCATCTGGAGGCGGAGGGACGCAATCTTCGAAAGTACGGGGAGGTTGTTGTATTCACCCGAGGTGTTGCGGCTCGTGTAGAGACGATAGAACTTCTCGCGCAGGTCGGGACGATCGGAATATTTCATGAACGCCATATAGGTAGGCTGGGCCAGGGTGAAGAGGAATTCCCCCTTGCGTCCTTTGGCTTCGGCCAGCTGGGCGGCCTCGTCGACGATCCCCTTCGGCAGACCGGCAAGGTCGTCGGAGGTGAGCCAGATTTCGTAGGTGTTCAGCTCTTTCAGTACATTCTGGCCGAACAGGGTGGTCAGTTCCGACAGTTCGGAGGAAATCCTGCGGTAGGTCTCGCGGTCCTCCCCTTCGAGATTGGCGCCGGAGAGGGCGAAGCTGTCGTAGGTGGTCTGGAGGAGCATCTCCTGCTCGGGGGTGAGCGAAAGACTGGCGCGGTTGTCATAGACGGCTTTCACACGCTTCCAGAGGTTGCTGTTGAGGGTTATCGAGGTCGAGTAGTCGGAGAGTTTCGGAGTGACGCGCATAGAGATTTCCATCAGCTCGTCATCGGCGTTGGCCGAGAGGATTGGATAAAATACATTCAGTACGCGTGAGAGGTCTTTGCCCGAGCGGTCAAGGGCTACGATTGTGTTCTCGAATGTCGGGGCCTCGGAATTGTCGGCGATAGCCTGGATTTCAGCCTTCGCCTTGGCGATGCCGCGGTCGATGGCCGGCTCATAGTCGGCATTGTGGATGCGGGAGAATGGGGCTGTCTGATGAACGGTATTGAAAGGGGTGGCGAAAACGTCGCCGGGAGCGGTCTGTGCCTGAGATGTCATGATCGAACAGGTAACGGTTAATGCGGTAAGGAGTTTCTTCATATCGCGCAAATTGGTTTACTTACGTAGCCTTTCCCCTGCCGGGAAAAAGCGGGATTTCCTTGCAAAGTTACGGATTAGGCGGGAGAAGTGCAAATCGGAAGAGTCCTATTTTTTCGCGCCGACGTGTAATTCATCCGGAAAAATTTGTTAACTTTGAAATCTGTTTTATCCCACCCGACAATATATGACCGCGATGGAGGAATCCAAACCAAAATATATCTACGAAATGCCCCTGAAAGTCAGAGACTACGAAGTCGACTCGCAGGGGATTGTCAACAACGCCAACTATCTTCATTACCTGGAGCATACGCGCCATGAGTTCTGCCAGGAGCGGGGAATCTCTTTCCGCGATATGCAGCGCGAGGGGATTGACCCCGTAGTGAGCAAAATCGAGATAAGCTACCTGACTCCGCTGCGGTTGGCCGAAAGCATGGTAAGCTCCCTCTGGCTTGAGCGGAAAGGGGCCAGGTTCGTGTTCCATCAGGATATTTTCAATGCCGCCGGAAAGCAGGTTGTAAAGGCGCTTGTCACTATCGTCGCCCTCGAAAACGGGAAACTGACGCGGGGAGAGCGCCTTGCCGAGGCTTTCGCCGACAGCCTGTGACTGCTGTCAGATACAATTATCAGCCACAACCGTAATTTCACTGAAATATATGACTGCGCAGGGGAACGACTTGCTGAAATACCGCATCGCTTTGGCCGGAATCAAAGGGATGAACGTTACGGCCGCACGCCGGCTGCTGGATGTACTGGGCTCCGAGGAGGCGCTTTTCACCATGGACCAGCGGGAGGTGGAACGCCTGACCGGGCTGAACGCCGGAGTGTTCGGGCCGGAGGTGAGAGACTCCCTGCTGGAACGGGCCGCTAAAGAGACGGAGTTTGTCGGCGCCAGCCAGATAAGACCGCTTTTTTTCACCGATAAGGATTATCCCGGGCGTCTGCTCGAATGTGACGACGCTCCGGTTCTATTGTATGCCCTGGGGAACGCCAATCTCAACGCCCGCCATGTCATCGGCATTGTCGGCACCCGCAACGCCACCGCCTACGGAGTCAACTTCATCAATCGCCTGGTCGAAGAACTGTCGTCGCGGATAGAGGACCTGCTGGTGGTAAGCGGCCTTGCACTGGGGTGCGACGTGGCTGCCCACCGCCAGGCGATGAAATCCGGAGTGCCTACGGCGGGAGTTCTCGCCCATGGGCTTGACATGATTTATCCTCCCGAGAACCGCAACGACGCCGCCCGGATGGTCGCCGCCGGCGGAGCGCTTCTGACGGATTATCCCCGCGGTACGCGTCCGTACCGGGGAAACTTCCTGGCCCGGAACCGCATCGTGGCCGGTATGGTGGACTGCCTTGTGGTGGCGGAATCAGCCGCCGATCACGGAGGCGCGCTCCACACGGCCCGCATCGCCCGGGAATACAACCGGGAAGTGTTCGCGCTGCCCGGTAGAACAAGCGATCATTACAGCGGAGGGTGCAACAAGCTCATAAGGCGCCAGGTGGCCCTGCTGTGTGAACGGGCCGACGACATAATCGAGGCGATGGGATGGACTCCGCTTCCCGCCGAAGGAGGGCAGCCGCAGCTTTTCCCGGACCTGTCGCCCGAGGAGGAGACTGTGATGGAATATCTGCGCCGGGAAGGGGAGGGGGAACTCAACCCTATGTCTGTCAGGATAGGGCTCCCCGTGGGAAAGCTCATCGGAGTGCTGATGAAGCTGGAAATGCAGGGGCTGATTCTGACGATGCCCGGCTCACGCTATCGCCCGGCCTGAACAATCTCCGCTGCTGACGCCTTATTTATTATAGTAAACTACCTGAATTATTATAGCAACCACATACAGTCATAAAAACTGCCACACCATGGAAAAGAAAGTCATTGCCCCGTCCGAACTGATTATCAACCCGGACGGCTCCGTATTCCATCTTCATCTGCTTCCCGAGCAGCTTACAGACCGCATTATTCTTGTCGGAGATCCCGCCAGGGTCAATATAGTTGCCGAGCATTTCGACAGCCGCGACTTCGAGGTGTCTTCCCGCGAGTTCCACACAATCGGAGGGACATACAAGGGGAAGCCTATAATGTGTCTCAGCCACGGAATCGGTCCCGACAATATCGACATCGTAATAAACGAACTCGACGCCCTTGCCAACATAGATTTCGCCACCCGCGAGGTCAGGGATAATCACCGCGAACTGACGATGGTGCGCATCGGTACTTCGGGAGCCCTCCAGCCGGAACTTATTGTCGGCACTCCCGTCATAGCCGAAAAGGCCATAGGTTTTGACGGTGTCCTTAATTATTATGCAGGGCGCAATGAGGTAGCCGACCTGGAATTCGAAAAGGCTTTCTGCGACCACACGGGGTGGAATCCTCTCTGGGCAAAGCCCTACGTGGTCGACGCCCATTCGGCGCTCGTGGACCAGATAGGGCGCGACGACATGGTGCGCGGCAACACGATTTCAGCCGTCGGTTTCTACGGACCCCAGGGGCGCGAACTGCGTCTGCCGCTGGCAAATCCCGATCTAAACCGTCGCATCGAGGAATTCCGCTTCAATGGCCGCAAGGTGACCAACTATGAGATGGAATCAGCTCCCCTTCAGGGATTGAGCCGCCTGATGGGACACCGGGCCATGACCGTATGCTCCATCATCGCCAACCGTATGCGCCACGACGTCACCCCAAACTACAAGACCGCCATCCGCGACCTGATTGCCACGGTGCTGGAGCGCATCTGACGTGTGGCCGGTAAGGAACCGCCTTATGTACACACGAAATACCATAAAAGCCGGGGCGGGTCAGGAAACACAGAATCCTGACCCGCCCCGGGCTTATATCGGTAATAGTGCAGCCGGTGCCGGTCAGCCCAGGCAACGGGAGATGATTTCGGGGGAGACGCCCTCGGCGCGGAGTGTTTCGGCGATACGTTTCCGCTCGGCAGCTTCGCGGGCCTTTACCAGTTCCTCCACATGGGCACGGAAGTCGATGTCGACTCTCTCGCGGCAGGCGTCCTCAAACCGTCGGCGGTAAGCCTCCACTTCATGGAGGTTGTTGCCGTCTACGGCCATGCGGGCGTTGTCAGCCTGATGGAACATCATTGCGGCGAGAGAGCGGATTGCCTTTACTATCCGGTGCTTCCCCTCGGGGGTGTTGAGGTCGATTCCCGAGAACGTGGAGCGGTCCTTATGGAGGATAAAATAGTAGATTCCGGCCACCAGCAGAGTGGTGATTGCCACCAGGTCGAGTTCCTTCCCGCTGATGGCATCGGAATATTTGTTGATAAGTTCCAGGATATGGAGTTCCCTCAGGCGGGAGGTACGTTCGGTGATATGGTTTCCGTCGGCTACTTCCCAGCGCAGAAGTTCAATCATGATTTCGTCGTCGAGGAGCTTGTTCATCAGTTTCTCGATGACATTGGAATAACCTTCTTCCGACGCGATTTCGTTGACGGAATCATGTATGAGGTCGCTCATCCAATAGTCATATTTCTTGACAAACTCATCATAGAATTCGTCAAGATTCTTGTATCGGTTGTAGAATACGATAGGTTCTATTTTCGCCTTACGGACAATATCGGTTACCAAAGCCATTGAAAATCCCTTTTTCTTAATCTGGGACACAGCGGCTTTTTGAATCGCTTCCTCGATGTCGGCTTTCGAACGTCGGGGCCTACGTGTTTTGACTTCATTTGCGTCTGCCATATTCAAGATTCCTTTCTTTACAGGTCCATCCAACTGCCTGTTTCTGATAATATTCGTACTACGATTGTTCTGACTGTATCAGTCATGCCGGCAACCCTGCGGGATGCGGTGTGGCTGGTAATGTTGATATGTAAAACTGCGCTCCGGGGCTGGACCACGGGAGCGTTCCGGACTGGTATCAAATCCGGATTCCGGCAAGGAAAGCTGCGGGTGTTTCCATCCATTTAACTCCCGCGGAAGACTTCTCTCCAGGAATTGCGCAAATATAATGCTTTTTTTATAGCTGTCAAAAATTTTTACACAAAATCGGACTCCGCAGGTGTGGAGAATTTGGCTACTAAAGGGCTCCGGCTCTTCTGTAAGTACCTCCGGAAGGGTCCTGGAGCGTTACGGGAGGGGGAGGATGCAGAGGGCGCAAAGCACCTCATCGAGTGGCGGTCTATATACAGGCGCATTGTATTTCCCGGGCGGTCAGCGCCTGATTTCGGCCGAGAACATCCTGTGGCCGAAACGGCAGAATATACATTTGTTGCGTTCGCAGTATTCCCTGCGGAGCTGAATCAGCGCCTGCGACTCGAAAGCGTCCCGGCAGTCCACACCGGCTCCGGCGAACAGGCGTATATCCCGGTTGTCCTCGGGGCGGAAGGTATGAAGAAGTTCCGGCAGCAGTTCCATTATGTCGACGTCTCCCCTGGAAACCGCGCGGGCCAGCATCAGCGGCACGGTCACATTGATCATCAGGCGGTCGACGGAACTCGCCGACAGCAGATTCGGCGACGCTCCCCGGGAAGTATTGGCGAAAGTGTAGCGCGTGGCCCAGAATCCGGTCAGGGGCACGTCGAATTCCCGGCGCATATCCTCCAGGGAGGGGAGCGCGGGGAGCGACGGTTCGGCGATATGGCCGTAGAGCAGACGTGTATCCCGGAAGGAGCGCTCGCGCTCCTGGCGCAGACGCCTTACGACATCGTCCAGGCGCCCGATAAGGGCAAATCCCCGGTGGATTTTCTGAGCCAGGAAAGCCAGGCGGCGATGCGGGAAATTCTGGGGACGCGTGCGGGCCATCTTCCACTGGAGGGGAAGAGGCGTGAGGCTGAATTTGCGGGCCATGAAGAGGTATTCCTGGCGCATACGGGTGACGTAGCCGTCCTCCCCGGCGGCGGGGGGCGGTATAAGGCCGGCCTGTCCGAACATCAGGGCTTCCATCGTAACCAGTTCGTCGCGGTGGCGGTTGAGAAATTTCAGCGGGAGGTGTTTTGCCAGGATTTCGAAGGGCTCGGCGTTCAGTCCGAAACCCAGTGCGCGGGCCAGTGTGACGTATGCCGCAGCTTCCCAGTCCCCTTCCATAAGGCTTACCAGGTCGAGGATTCTGTCGCTCTTCCGGTAAAGGCGTTCCATCGCCAGGGCTGTAAGCCATTCGGTATGGAAGATTTTCGGCAGTGCGCGGATGGTCCCGGCGCAGGGAAGAGACGCGTGGGAAGCCATCATCAGGGCATTGCACCGGGCGGCGGCTTCCGGTGTGCAGCGAACTTTTATCTGTGGAATCACATTGCCGTCGGGCCGGCTGACGCGGGCGTCATCTTCCATTACCACGTGCAGTATCACGGAATCATACGCCCGGTCCCGGTCATGGCCGTGGCGGAACCAGTCGGATGCCTTTATATGGATTTCGACATTGCCGACCCACCGCTGTCCGTCGATTTCAATTGACGCGTTGAAGAAATCGGGCCCGGAATCGGTGTTCAGCAGCCCGGGATGGATGATTCTTACCCGGGAGCCGTCAGTGGTCGTCAGTTTTCCGTCGTCCCACAGGCGGTGCTGCCAGATGAATTGCATCAGACGCTCCATTGGCCGGGAATTGAGGCGGTGACGCCGTAAGGCTCGAGCAGAGGCAGAATCCCGGGGAGCAGAGGGGAATCCCCTTCGTTGTCGATGGTGACCAGGGGAACGTGCAGGTCGGCGGAGGTGACGCGGCGCTGGCGGCTCATGCGGGCGCGGACAGCGTCGCGGCCGGCGTTGTCGCGGAGGCACGCGCGGCGCAGACGTGTGTCTTCCGTTGCCTCCACCAGCCAGACGGCGTCGACCCGGTGATGCAGATTGCTCTCCAGCAGGATAGCCGTCTCGATGAACAGCACTTTCTCCCCGGCGTTGGTTTCTTTCCACTGTTCGATATCCTCGAGTACCCGATGATGCACAATCGCGTTTAGACGCGAGAGTTTTTCCGCATCGGAAAATACGATTTCGGCCAGGCGCGGGCGGTCGATAATACCGCCGGAAACGGTTTCCGGAGAAATTTCCTCCGAAAGACGCCGATGGATTTCCGGATCTTTGTCCATGAGAATTTTGGCCCGGGAGTCGCAGTCGTAGACTTTCAGGCCGAGGGTGGCGAGAATACGGCAGACAACCGATTTCCCGCTTCCGATTCCGCCGGTTATAGCAATTGTCCGGGCCATTTATCTGTCGGTTTTTTCGAGGAGGAACTCCACGGAGGAGGTGGAAAGTGAAGTGCTTTTATAATAAGGGGGAATTCCCTGGAGGCGTACCGGGAGGGTTTTCTTTCCGGGAGTGATATCGCGGTAGTCGACCACGGCTTTCATCGGCGTAGCGCCCGAGGAATAGAGGCTCTTGGGCAGGAGACAGGTGGCTTCCGCAATGGCCGGAAATGTCACCAGGCGCATACCGTGGGGTACGTTTATGGGTTCGATTTTCAGCTCGCGCGTCTTCGATACGAGGGGTTCCACCGGGAAAGTGACCCTTACCGTTCCTGGGACGGCTTTCATCCCTTCGGGAACATTGAGCCGGACTTCGACGGTGGTGGTGTCGGACAGTTCGGTCAGGGTGATGGGATAGGTATAAAGTTCTTTGACTTTAAGACGTGACTTGAGATTGGAATAGAGCAGTACGGAGTCGGTGGATATCCGCGGGGTTCCGAAGACTTCATACTGGGGGAGGGTGGAGACGTCGGCGTCGACGATTACTCTCACCGGAATTCCGGGGTTGGTGGTATAGCTCAGATGGAGGGAATCAGGACGCACGGCCACGATGGAGGCACTGTTGCCGAAAATGCCGCGCATGGCCGAGTTCAGCTGCGATTCGCTCAGCAGAAGATGGTTGTCGGCCAGCCGGGAGAAGTTTTCATAGCGGAGTTTGAGCGAGGGGGTCGCTCCCCAGGAGAATTTGGCAAGGGCCGAGCCTTTGTCCTTGACCGTAACGTTGATTACGGGTACATTGCCCGAAATTATCGTCATGTCGCGGGGGAAGTCCTCGAGTTTCAGCGGAATCCGGTAGTCTTTCTGAACTTCGTCGTTGAGGGCCAGCAGGAACCAGAAGACGGTGGATATCAGGAAGAAGACCATAAAAGTAAGGACATTGCGCCCCGTGGTGGTGCGCAAGTCCTCCTTTAGTTTTCTGTATCGGGCCTTGTAATCCATGCTGCCTTTGTGAGTCGGGCGTTCCCGGGGGAAAGAGAGGGATGCCGGAGATTGCGGATTTATGCTTTGGGCTTGTTGGCTTCCTGCTCTTTGGCGTCGTTGGCGGAGGGATATACGGAACCCTTGTCAATCTTGATGGTGGTGTTGTCGGAGATGGAAATCAGGAAGTAGGTATCTTTGATTTCCTTGATTTTTCCGTAGATACCGCCGGCGGTGATAACGTTGTCCCCTTTCTGGAGACCTTCGCGGAACTTGCGGATTTCTTTCTGTTTTTTCTGCTGCGGGCGAATCATCAGGAAGTAGAATACTGCGATCAGGGCCACAATCATGATGATGCCGCTGTAGTCTGCGGCGGGTGCTGTCTGGAGGAGGATGAGGTTGTAAAGCATCGGGATTATTGTTTTGGTTGTTTATTTCATTAGTTTACCCTGATCTTTGAGGTAGTTGACAACGGAGTAAAGCACCCCGTTGATAAACTGACCGCTGCGGGGAGTGGAATAGAAATTGGCGATTTCGATGTATTCGTTGAGGGTTACCGGCACGGGAATCGTCGGGAAGTTCAGCAGCTCGGTGATGGCGGTGATGAGGATCACGATGTCGGTGAACGCCAGTCGTTCGGGATCCCAGTGGGACCCGTTGATGAACATATCGATGTATGAGCGGTATTCCTCGCGGTTGTTGATGGCTCCCAGGAAAAGCTCGGGCCCGAAGCGGGCGTCGTCGTCATTCTTGTAAGTGGGCAGAATCTCGATCGAGCCGTTTCCGGCGTTGGCCATCTGCTTGAGAGTCTTGAGAGCGAAAGTGCCCATTATAGCCAGGTCGTCATTCCAGAAGACGGAGTTGTTTTCCAGCGCCTCGGCGATGGCGTCGCCGGGGAAGACCACATTTTTTAGCAGACGGCGCCAGAATTCGCAGTCTTCGGAGAAGGATGTCTGAGGCGTCTCCATGTATTCGCGGTAAATCTCGCTTTCGTGGATTGCGTCGAGAACCTGCTTTAGGAAGTAGTATTCCCCTTCCCAGGCGATGGCGCGTCCTTTGACATACTCGGCAATGGCCTGGTTGTCGCGTATGGCGGCCACGCAGGCATTGTTTATGAACCGGAGGTTGGGGTTGAGGTCTTCGTCGGTGGGGCAATATTTCTCCTTGGCCGCCTCGAGGCGCTCGGCTTCCATGTCGGTGATGAACACCGGCAGGAGCAGCAGGGAGATATAAAGCTCGTAAGCCTTCTCTAGGGAGTCGTTGAGCGATTTGCGCGCCTGAGTCAGGGTGCTGCGCGTATCGGAGAAATCGTTGAGGGTATTGGACACCATCATGAAGGCATGGCGCATTCCCGAGGTGGTGAAGTTCTCGTTCTTGCGCGCCAGTTCCAGGAAAGCGGAATCCTTCGCTATGATGGTGGAGAGGATTACTGTCCAGAGTTTGACGTCGTCGGCCAGGGTGCGTTTCCCTTTCTTTTTCCGGTAATCGGCATAGACGGCCGACTCCACGATTTTATGGTAGAGATTCTGCAGTACGGAATCAAACTGTTCGACCGTGGCTCCCCCTTTGCCGATAAGTTCGCGGATGGAGATGTCGGCTGAGAGAGCTTTCGCCAGTGGAGTCCCGGCAAGCACGTTGGATTCACTGAGAGAATCGATTGCCGAGCGTCCGTTGCCCGGTTTGACCTTGCAGCCCGACAGTTGCAGGATCAGCAGCAGCAGGTCGAGGTACAGGGAATAGGCGTAACGGGCGTCGCGGGTATTCTTCTGCGGGGCGCTCTCGATATGGAATTCACTACGGGTAAGGAGGTAGGCGTAAAGCATCTGCACTACCTTGATTCGTATTAAAATTCGGTTGATCATCGTTTGAAATGTTCTGCGGTCGGAAAAAGCGGCCTGAGCCTCCGGAAGGCAAGGGCGGCGTTTTCGTCGAAATGTCGGGCAAAGTTACGAAAAAGTTTCCTAACAACGGCTATCGCGGAGGGAATTTTTGCCTTGTCTCATTCCCGGGTCGTTCCGGCACGGTTTCGCGTTCATTGCGCTTCCGAGGAGGGGGCGTCAGTGTCCGAAACGTCGGATGAGGTGCGGGCAATCTGGTTGCGGGCCACCTGCAGGGTGGCTTCGAGATGACGTCGCTGGGCCTCCAGGTCGCGGGCCTCTATCGTGGCGCGGGAGTAAGCGTATGCGTCCGACAGGGCTTTGACCTGTGCGCGGGTCAGTTTTACGGATTTGGAGGATTTGCCGTGGAAGGTGAGCGTCAGGGGGATGTCGGCATGGGAATAAGCGAATTTTCCGATGGTGTCGCTTTGGGCCGGGGAGAAAGTTATCACTTCGGAGCCGGAGATGCGGTAGTTGCTTTCCCCGTCATAAGTGACGTCGGGGGTCCTCACCGAGGAAGCGCCGTCGGACAGGGACACGGCGGTATGGTGCAGCGACGACGGGTTCATGGAGGAGACGATATAGAATTCCCCGATTTCCGAGACTCGTCCCTGGAGGCCGGTGGTGTTCATGAAGTCGGGATTGTAAGCCGACTTGCTGACCCAGTAGCCTTCAATCATTCTGGGGTTCTTGACCCACATCATCTCGGGACGGAGTTTCTCGAGGCAGAGACGGTCCGTAGCCACCAGGGAATCATTGGTGGAGATCTTCAGCAGCGTGGCCTGTTCGATAACTTTCGGTCTGAGGGCCATCGCTTCCCGCTGGAGACCGAGTTCCGAGGGGAATGTTTTCTGAAGGGAGTCAAGCAGCAGGGTGGCGCGAGAGTAGTCGCGGGCCTGGAACGCTTCCGAGGCGCCGTCATAGAGGGCCTGGGCCTGCGGGTCAGCCTCTTTCCGGCCGGAGCAGGATACCAGGGCGCCGGCGAGGATGGCGGCGGACGCGAGTATGGGCAGTGAGGTTAGTCTCATAAAAAACAAGTCAACAGAAATTATTACGCTAAGGTAGTAATTTTTGTTGACTTGTATGCAAAAGAATTCAAAAAACTCTGTCCGGGCAGGGTGACATTCCCCGGTAGAGTAACGCTTGCGGGAATATCAGCGGAGAATCACCTTGCTGACTTTGCTGCCCCGGCGGCAGATGTAGACGCCCGGGAGGGTAGTCGCGGGATCCACCCGGACTCCCTGCATATTGTAGTAGAGGGCGGGAATGTCTTCGCCGACAGTCTCCTCAACGGTTTCCAAGGAGCTTACGACGCCGTCTTTCCGGAGGGTGAACACCTGCTCCGGAGTGGTACGGCCGGCATGGGTTGCGTAGACCGTAATACGGTGGTTTTCCGTCAGGTCTGTCTTGGATATTTCCCATTGCTTGCCGCTGTTTACAGCCTTTCCTCCGGCGGAGGAAGCACGCACCGCAGGAGCGGAAGCCGGGATTTCCACCTCCCCGATAATCTCATCTTTAACCCACAGTTTCCCCAGGGAGGTGGAAATCTTCAGACGGCTGTTATCTTCTTCGACAACAGGGAGCGGCATTTCGGCGTGTTCGCCGGGGGTATAGCCGATTGTGTTGTCGAAATGTTCTATGATCCGGCGGCAGAAATCCCTGACATGGTCCACTTCAGCCTTGAACGAACCCCGGGCTACGGCGTTGTCGTGGACGCAGACGTCCAGAATCGGCCATCGCTCGAAATTCAGTGCCTGGGATTCCTGGAGCAGCGAGTAATAGTGGTCGATGACCTCCGAAAGATGGTCGTAGGTCAGGCCGTTGTCGCGGGCGGCTCCCCAGAGATGGCGCAGTTCCACGGCGGTCTCGGGATCGGACATCACTTTGTCGGTGAAATCCACGAAATCCCCGGCCCTGGATTCGGTGATCTTATACAGGTAGCCCATCGGAGAATTGTAGGCCTGGGCGGAAAGATATCTGCTGTTGTCGAAAGCGACGTCGAAATCCCACGCCGGACCGCTGTAAATGTGCGGGTCCCCCTGCTCTTTGTACATATTGAAGCTCCACATCACATCCTTGTTGCCGCCAACCTCGTTCGTCATCAGCAGCTGAAGGAAAGATTCCACGTCGAACACATCGCGGTAGGATTTCTCGCCGGAGAATCTGCCGTCGGCGACGCGGGAGGTCATTTCCGAGAAATAACCGGAGATATAGGTCAGGGGTTCCGGAGTCTGGAACAATACGTCCTTGTCGTCGGGGGCCTTGACTGTAACCGGGATTGTGTATCCGCGGGATGACCGGAACCAGGTCCCGGCAGGCTCGGAGTCGGCGTATGCGTCTACCTCGAGGAAATATCCCCCGGTGATTCCCTCTCCTTCGGTGTCGCCGGCCTCCTCAAGAGTCATTTCGTGGATATTGACGCGGTTCTTGTCTACTTCCTTCGAGTCTGCAAGCTGATAGCATCCGCGGTATTCCCCGTTGATTATGACATCGACGGGGACGCACTGCGGGGTCCACGCCAGTCCCAGCAGACGGGAGATCTCGAAGGCGACAAGGTTGCGCATCAGAGATTTGTCGCCGTAGTTGTTGAGCAGTTCCCATTTCTTCTTTTCGGCTTTCAGCGAGGCCAGCGGCCTGGCTTTCTTGTCGAATTTCATGCGGATGGGACGTTTGGGGAAAGTGCGGCTGTAATTTCCGCGCTCGCGGGCGATTCCGGGTTTGCTCAGGATGGAGCCGTCCGTGCCGATGACGGTCAGCGTTGCCGTAAGGTCATGCTCCTTGTCGGGGTCCACATTCCGGTCATGCGGCTCCTCCATGCCGGCTGTGTTGATTATGACGGTCGGAAGATTCGTGAAGCGGAACAGCGAGGTGTCGTCCCCTTCCCCTTTCTCGCCGAAAAAGCGCAGTTCGGCCAGTTCGGCATGGGAACCCTGGCTTCCTCCGGCGCCGTTGTCGCGTCCGGCATCGGTCAGCCGGCGGGGACCCACGTAGCGGACATACCGGAATCCGCGGGAACAGGTTACTTCGGCCTCGTTCCACTGTCCGGCACCTCGGGTGCTGCGGATAATGCAGATGGGGAGCGCGTCGGAGAAATCCTCGTTGTTCGCCCCTTCGAAAACGCCGAGATTCACTTTCCACGATTCATCGTCGGCGCTCATCCAGCATACTTTGCTGATGACGTATTTTTCTCCGAGGTCCAGTCCGGCCCAGGCCCGGTCGGCCTGACTGGCTTTATAGGTCGTGGAGGGATTGCTGTCGAAGAGGTTCTGAAGATTCTCCTTCGGGGAGAGTCCCATCGGCATACCTCCCAGTCCCTCGGCGGGAACCACGGGGTCGGGTTGCGCCGCTTTCCGGGCGGTGATTTTTGTGAACGTTACTCCGTGTCCCTCGAAACAGAGGCCGTAGAGCTGCAGGCAGCGGACCATCTCATCGGTCAGAACCACGTCTGCGGCCTGGCTGTCCCCCTGGGGGAGGTCAGCGTAGATATACTCGCCGGAGGTGCCGGTCGTGGTGTATAGATGGCAGGCTTCCGAGGCGCTGTTTGGGTTTACGCGCCCCTCTTTCCTTGGAGCGTAAATCTGAGCCTGGGCGCCGGAGCCGGCATTGTAGAAGATAGTCAGGCAGTCATCCGCCGCCACCGATACGAACTTGTCCGCCGCAATCTGATGGAAAGAACCCCATGAGTCGCCTGTACTCCACGGTCCGACCGCGATTTCAATGTCCTGTCCCATACAGGGAACAAAACCCGCGACCGCCGCCGCGATAAGCAATTGTTTTAGCATTTGGTAAAAAGATTTCTAAGTAAGGATTCACAAAGGTAATCCCTTTTTCTTAAAGAAATCTGTACGATTTTACCCAATCCTTTACAATTTCTGCAAAAATCAGGGAAATTCACCGGGTACGGCTCACATCCTTCACTCCTTTTACGGTCTTGATTTTCTTTATAAGGGCGTTGAGCGACTCGTTGTCCTGAATCCCGACGGTAAGGTGTCCCTGGAACAGTCCGTCGTTTGAGTCGATGGCGATGTTGCGGAGGCTTACGTTCTTCTCCTTGTTTATTATGGAGGTGATGTTGGTGACGATTCCGATGTCATCCTGGCCCACCACACGGAGGGTGGCCCACATCTGGGAGCCGGATTTACCCGACCAGCGGGTGGTTATCATGCGGTAGGGGTAACGCTCCCGTATATTGCGGGCGTTGGGGCAGTCCTGGCGGTGGATTTTGATGACACCTTCGGCGGAGATGAAGCCGAAGACATCGTCGCCGTAAATCGGGTTGCAGCACTTGGCGAACTTATAGTTGATTCCCTTGATGTCATTGCCGATCACAAGCACATCCGAGGACGTTTCAGGCGCGTCGGTCTCTTTCTGGGCCATCGCCTGGAGATTGAATTCTCCGGCGGAGATTCGCTCGGCATGGCTTTCGTGGGGAGCAGTTTCACCGGCGATATATTTTTCCAGGACGACTCCGACATCGAGCTTCTCTTCGGCGATGGCATTGAAGAAATCGGTCATGTTCTTGTAGCCCATCTTCTTGACAAGACGGCTTACGGCGGCTTCCTCGAATTCGAGCTTACGGTTTTTCAGACGGCGCATGAGCATCTCGCGCCCGAGTTCCGCCGACTTGTTTTCGATTTCCTTCAGTGTCTGACGGATTTTGGTGCGCGCTTTCGAGGTGACGACGATGTTGATCCAGTCCGGTTTCGGGGACTGGTTGGCCGAGGTCTGTATTTCCACAGTGTCGCCGCTGTGGAGCCGGTAGGTCAGTTTCTCGTTTTTCCCGTTGACGCGTCCCCCCACACACTGGCTCCCCAGTTTTGTGTGGATATTGAAAGCGAAGTCCAGCAGGGTAGCTCCGGCCGGCAGACGGAAAAGGTCCCCTTTGGGGGTGAAGACAAACACCTCCTTGTCGTAGATGTCCATACGGAAGTTGCGCATCAGCTCCATGGGCCCGGATTCGGCGGCCTCGAGAATATCGCGCACATTGTTCATCCAGGCATCCAGCCCTCCCTCGCTCTTGATTCCCTTGTAGCGCCAGTGGGCTGCAAGTCCCTTTTCGGCCACAAGGTCCATGCGGCGGGTGCGGATCTGGACTTCGACCCATTTGCCGCCGGGACCCGCCACGGTGATATGCAGAGACTCGTAGCCGTTGCTTTTCGGAACCGAAATCCAGTCCTTCATGCGGGAAGGGTTCGGCTGATACATATCGGTTACCAGCGAATAGGCCATCCAGCAGTCGCTCTTCTCTTTCTCGGGGGGAGTGTCGAGGATGATTCGTATGGCGAAGAGATCATAGATATGGTCTATGTCGTTCTTCTGCTTCTTGATTTTATTCCAGATGGAATAGATGGATTTGGTGCGCCCCTTGATGTCGAAATTCAGGCCCGCTTCCAGGAGCTTGCGGCGCACCGGCTCGATGAACTGGGCGATATAGGCGTCGCGACTGTTTTTCCGCTCGTTGAGCTGGCGGGCGATGTTGGTGTAGGTTTCCCTGTCGGTATATTTCAGCGACATATCCTCCAGTTCCGACTTGATGGCGTAAAGCCCCAGCCGGTGGGCCAGGGAAGCATACAGATAGTTGGCTTCCACGGCGATGTCTCGCACCAGGCGCTCGTTGGGATGGTGGTTGATGGCCTTCATCAGCACCAGGCGGTCCACGATCATGATTATGATGACGCGGATATCATCGGCGAAGGCCATCAGCAGGCGACGGAAGTTTTCAGATTCGGGGATGCGGCCTCGCGAATATAGCGAGGCTACTTTAATCAGGCCGCGGACCATACGGGCGATATCCTCGCCCCACTCTTTTTCTATGCGTTCCGGGGTAAGGAATTCCCCGTCGCAGAGGGGATACAGAAGCATCGCCACGATAATGTTGCGGTCGGGGCTGACGCGGTTACAGAAAGTGATCGTCCCCTCCATGGCTCTGGTAAGGGCGCTCAGTCCGAAACGGTCGCGGGCGAAGAGGCCGCGCGACGCTCCGTCGGCGACGATGCCGCGCAGACGGCGGTCATCCCCCTCCAGGGCTACCTCGCGGGCGGCCGTAAGGAGGCGGCGGTAAAGTGCGGGAAGCGAGGCCAGCTCCTCCTCGCTGAGGAGATTGGCTTCGCAGATATTATCTCCGGCGGTTTTTTCCTTCAAATCTTTTTCGTCCATATAATCGCCTGATTGGTTACTTGTTTGCAAAATTAGCAAAAGCGGTTGTATTTTGCAAACATAAACGCCCGAATACAGACAATTGTTCCGGTTTTACGGTATCCGGCGGATTATACGATAGATAATCAGGGCGTTCAGGGCTGTCACCGTCGCTGTAATCGCAGCTATGACAAGTAACGCAGGCCACAGTGAGGCGGCCGTGAAACCGAGGCGCGACAGCGGAGGCTGCCACATAGCGGCTCCCGCGGCAATTCCGCCGGACGCCAGAAAGAACACCAGCAGATTGATCAGCCCTATGCGCCGTATATAGAACCGGGCCAGCATTGCGGGGGTATATCCCAGGAGCATCAGGTCGGAAAGTACCTGTCTGTTTTTCTGAATCAGGAGGAAGACACTGAGAAGGAGAATCCCGACGGCAAGCACGCTGATTATGGCTCCGATGGCGATTACGATGGTGGCGGCAATGTTCAGGAAACGGCTCATCCGGCTGCTGTTCCCGTCGCTGCCGGTGGCTGCAAGCCCGTTGTCTGCAAGATACTTTTCGGCATCGGCCAGACTTAGGTTGCCGGTGCTGACGGCGATGCGTGACGGATCCGTCAGCTCTCCGGTGCCGAACTCCCGGTTGGCCCAGTCCACGAATTCAGCCGGCGCCCCGATGGTGGAGAGTCGTGCGGAAAAGCCGACGATGCGCCCCGGCAAGGTACGGGACTTACCGTTGCCGCTCAGGGTGACCTGAAGGGGGAGGAGTCTCAGAGTAGCTTCGTCAAGGGAGGGGAGCCCGCGGGCAGGGGCAAAACCGAAATTATAGAGAGTCAGATAGTCGCGCGGGAGGATAATGGAGACTTCGGGGGCAGCCGGGTCGAACTGCGGGCATCCTCCGGGGAGGTCGATGAAGCGCGCGGGAATCCCTTCGAAGAAAATCGCTGTCGAGAATCCTTCGGTTCCTATCCTCAGGCCTATGCTCGCATCGAAAGAGGAGGGGATGAAAGGGGCGGCATCCTGTGCCCAGGGCTGCCGGGATATTTTCTCGATTTCTTCCGCGGAAAAATTCCGCATACCGTCGCCGGAAAGCAATCCCTCCGGCTGCCGGTGGGTAAGTATAAGGAGTTTCCCGGAATGGAGAGGGTCTCCCGGGATGCGGGAGGAGGGGGTGAGGTCGCGATAGAGCTGCACGGGCGCTCCGATTATCAGCAGTCCGAGGAGACTGGCGACGATGTACGCCGCTGTCTGGCGCGCACTGATATTCTGTCTGAGAAGTTTGCCTGGCATGGATTTCCGGAGAGTCAGAGATTGAGACGTTGCATGGATGGGAGGAGGAGATCGTTGCCGACCGAGGTGACGATTACTGCGGCTCCGGCGCGGGCCGTTTCCCGGTCGATGAGAGTGGCCGCCGCCTTATTGGTCTCGGCGTCGAGATGGCTTACCGGTTCGTCAAGGAGCAGATAGCGGAAAGGCTGGCAGAGCGCTCTGACAATCGCCACTCTCTGCTGCTGACCGATGGAGAGGCGCCCGGCGGGACGTCCGGCGCAGTCGGCGATGCCGACCGCGTCCATCATATTCAGGATTTCATCCCGGGATTTGCAGTTTGTCAGCCGGTTTTTCAGTTCGATGTTTTCCAGGGCGGTCAGTGAGCCGAACAGGCGCATATCCTGCGGGAGATATGCTATGGTGTCGCGCCGCAGTACCAGGATTTCTCCGCGTCCGAGGCTCCGGAGGTCGCGTCCGTCGAGGCGGATGGTCCCCGAATAATCTCCCCGGCTTCCGTAGAGAAACGCGCAGAGCGATGATTTTCCTTTTCCGGAAGCGGCCCGGATCAGATAGCGTTCTCCCCGGAGGAAACCGCGTTCCGGCATAAGCCAGATGTCGGAACCGGTATGGGCGGATTCCTCTCCGGCGAATACCGCCGGGAGAAGATTACGGATAATGATGGCGTCCTCCATTCTTCGGTGTTATTTCGGGATGGTGTTACACAGACACTGAATAAGTTCCGGGGCGCTACATCAGGCTTGCGCCGGTAAGGTAGTTGAGGACTCCGGTTACCGCTGGAAAACGGGCGATGACCCGAAGAGGGGCATCCTGGCTGCCGTAAAGGGAGAGTCGCAGACGGATATCCCATGTGGTGACTTTCAGGGAAAGTGAGGCTCCGCAGGGAAGTTCCGCTCCTTTCTGAAGCTGGCTCCCCAGAGGAGCGTCCAGGACGGCTGCCATGCGGGCGCCGGAAAAGGTCTGGGTAAGAGAGTTGGAGTTTCCGGCGGTGACAATGCCGTTGTATGCTTCGGTGAAGTATCCGTCGACGTAGCCGTAACTTACTGTGGTGTCCCCCTGGCGGAGAACCATCTGTCCGCTTTCGCGATCGCGGACGGCTCGGTTGCCGGTGGCGTCCGCGAGGGACTGCATGGCTGCCGGAAGCTCAGTGTCGGGTAGCTGGACAAGGGTTGCCAGGTTCCAGACATCGGGATCCATTAAATTGTCGGGCGTCAGTGTCCCCGCCGGACGGCCGTAATAAGCTGTGGTCCCGGTTGCCGGTACTCCCTTCGCCGCAGGAAACAGCTTGCCGGTCAGGCGCTCCAGCGGAATCAGCGGATCCTTGGCCGGCTGCGCTCCGGAAGCGATTGCAACCGAGGTCCCTTCGGGGATGAACTGAAGTACGTCGGGATCGAGAGGGGAGGCGACGCTGGCGCCGATGGAGTCTGGCGTCCCGTCGGGCTGCATGGCCTGGATTCTGACGCTGGCTGCGTCGGAGGTGAACCGGACGCCCGTACACAGCCACGCGCCCTGCATCCCCGCTACGCCGACGGCCCGGGCCGGGAGAGCCACGCTGACGGCATTGTCGCCGCTGCCTGTAAATTCCTTTATTCCGGTTATTTCGGAAATGGGACGGCTGTCTGATGTCCGGAGATTGTCGCGGATAGTGGCGGCGTCCGGAGCGATGATACAGAGGGATTCCGACAGGGCAACAACGCGCCGGCTGACGTTGTAGACATCAAAGCCGTCAAAGTCGGCGCCTTTGTCGCGGTATGCGGTCAGGGCGCCGGAGACGGCATCGGCATCGGTCACTTTCATGGCTGCGACGGTATATCCCCCGGCAGCGGTGAAGCATACCAGGCGCGAGGTGTCGAATCCTTCGGCAGCAGCGGTGATCAGCTGGGATACCGGTGTCCCGAGATTGGCTGGAAGAAACATTTTCAGGGCCAGGGCGGTCCCGTCGCTCAGGCTGTCGCCGGCGGAAACAGTGGTGCTTCCGGCGGCATGGGAGAGCTGCCGGAGATCATATACCGCTACGGCCTGGGCGTCGGCGGGAATTATGTCGACCGGATCGTCCGGGACATGATGCCCGCAGGCGCTTGCCGTCAGAAGGAGGACCGGAGCAAAGTTTTTTACAAAATTTGCGATATTCATTGACATGGGTGGGATTTTACTGGCACATTCGGTTTTCATCCACGGGCTGGCCGCGGTACGGCTCTACATGGATGTTGATAAGCATCTCTTCGCCGAAGGACTGTTTCAGACGGTGTTCGACGGCGGTGGCTATCGCGTGGGCGTGGTCGACAGAGATGTCGGGATTTACTTTGATATGGAAGTCGATAATCATCGTGGCGCCGTTTTTACGGGAGGCGAATCGGTGGAAAGCCTCTACGCCCGGGGTTGTGCCGATGATGGCATACATCCCTCTGACGGTATCGGGCGGGAGGGAGGCTTCGAGAAGCTCGCGCACGGCGGGTTTGCCGATCTGAACGGAGACCATGATAATCAGTACGCTGACAATCATCGCGGCCACGGGGTCGAGAATCCGCCAATGCGCTCCCAGGAACATAGCTCCGGCGATACCGGCCAGGGTGGCCAGGGAGGAAAGGGCGTCGCTACGGTGATGCCACGCATTGGCCACGACCACGGCCGAACGGATCCGCTCACCGGCCCGGCGGGTGTAATGGTACAGCCATTCCTTCGAGACGATGGAGACAACGGCCATCGCCAGGGCCAGCCATGTGGGGCGGGGGAGGGGTGCGCCCCGGAGGGCATCGTATATCTTGGCAGCGCTGTCAGTCATGAACAGGACGCCGACCAGACCCAGGATAAGGGCCAGGAGCATGGTGGCGAACGTCTCGTATTTGCCGTGGCCGTACTGATAGTCGGCGTTTGCCTTGCGGCGCGAGATGCCGATGAAGATTATGACGATTATGTCGGAGACGAAATCGGAAAAAGAGTGGATGCCGTCGGCAATCATGGCCGATGAGCGTCCCAGGATGCCGGCGAGGATTTTCAGCACTCCAAGGGCCGCGTTTATCCAGAAGCCCACCCATGTCACATGGCGCGCTACTTTCACTGCTCCCTGCGGGCTGACTCTGTCGGAGGCTGAAGTTGTCATATCTTCCGTAAACGGTTTGGTCAGAATTGTTCTGCAAAGGTACACACCTTTTCATATTATTTAACAACAAATCGGGATTTAATTTGGATTATAAGGCAATTTTCTTTTTGAGTTTCGGTCGATATTGGTTAACTTTGTGCATAATTATTTATAAAAAATTCATAAGTAAGATACAGATACGTTAATTAAGCTATTAGTCATTTATAAAAATTAAGTTTTTATGCCGTTTGAAGTAGGAAAACTTTACACTTTCAAGGAAAGTGAGTTTGAGAAATCGAGAGAATCGGGAAAGCTTGTGTTCAAGGTCCGGGATCCGGCATCGGCCACGCCCTATATAATCAAGCCTTTTGAATTCCAGATTACGGATATTCCCGATAAAATAACCTGTGTCTACAAGGGCAACGACCGCCTGGAGCAGGATATGTCGACCATAGTTCAGGAACTTTACGAGGTCGGGAAGGAATACCGTTTCCGGGTGATGCGTCAGGACAACAATGCCTCCCGCAATGTTTCGGTTCGCGATGATTTGCGCGGACTGACGTTTTATCCGATTAATCTCGGGAAAATTAAATTCGAGCGTTTCCAGCGTATTACCTGTAAGGTTGTTTCGACAAATGACGGTAAACTCAGACTGGAACTTGTCCAGGACGAGGAAAAGATCCAGTCGAAGTTCTCGCTGACTGAGCTGCTCGGTCTGCGCGGAGCAAGGTCGTTCGGCAACAAGGGGCTGCTTGACAAGCTGCTTCAGAATCCGATTTTTGAGGAGGCCAGGGAAAAGTTCGCCGATAACAATCCGCTCTGGATTCTGGTGGCCCTGGAAGCCATTACGCGCAGCAAGCATCTTTGGTTTCCCCGCGGCGAAGGATATCGCCTGGGAATTCTCCGTCAGGTAAAGGAGTTGGCTCTTAGTCTGATTGAGCGTTCGGAGTATCTGAATGTGTTTCCTCTCGATGACCGGCGTTCTCTTCAGGGGCGTCTGTCGGCGGTGATTCTCGACTGCGAGGATTATCTCAAGGCGGCTTCGTTAATTGTGGGGGGAGAAGATGTGAGCTTCATCACCGAGACGCTGTCATCGCTGAAGACCACCGGCTGGCTGTATAAGCCGGAAAACAAAATGAGGTTGCTGATGGCGCTTTTCACTCTGAAGAACTCATACGTGCATGATTATATCTGGGAAATCTTCAATATCATCCGCGACCATCATGCCGACCGGAGGTTCCTCCATGAGTTTGCGGCAGGATTTATCCTGATGCTCAGGATATTTATCGACAACGAGGCCAATATTGTAAATACCACCAACCGAGATTCGCTGCGCGCTCTGATCGAAGCGCTGGCTATCGAACTGTTGCTGACACGCAACAAGCAGTTTGACCGCTGGAATCTGTATCGCGGACGGTTGTACACGCTGACGATGCACCTTGTCGGAAATGCCGGTACCGTGCTTTTCGAGAAGGCGTTCAGGGCGCTGACCGAGAACCTTGATATGCCGCTGGAGTATTCATGGAAAGACCTGGAGGATGTCAATCGTCTCTGTCATGTGAATCTCAATGGCTTCCCGGCGCCCCGGATGGAGGCGGAGGGGAAGTTTATCAGCGCTTTCGAAGCCAGGAACGGCCGTCTGACGGTGGAAAACGGCTTCATGAACGTTACTCCGGCACAGACGGGGCCGGCGACCAGGAGGGTGATCCAGTTTCCGCTGTCGGCCGACACGGCGTTCTCGGTCGACCTGAACGGGCGGCTTGACACACGCTCGGCTTTCGACGGGACGAACCTGTCGGAACATCATGTGATGTGGCGCGAGCTGGAGAAATGTCTGTTCGATGTGAACCAGGATGTGGCCGTCACTGCAACGGATGTAAAACGTCCGGCCCGCAAACTCGCGCCGGTGATTGACGATGAGGTCACTTTCCGCATAGAGGGGGGCGAGGATGGAGATATCTACACTTTCCGCTGCGTGATCGAGGACCCGGTCTTCGAGGGAAAAGGGGTGATAAACACCCGCGACATAGTCCTTTTCCCGGTGAAGGCATATCCCGATACGTTCTGGACCGAGACCGGACAGCAGATGCTGTTCCGGGGAAGAGTCATCGGCAGTCTGCCTGACGGTCGTGTGCGCCTGTCAATGGACCGGGAAGTCGACGAGGAGATTCTCCGTATGGCCCGTAACGATTTCAACGAAGACGCGCAGATGGAGGCCGTCATCACCAAGGATAACGGCGGTAACTGCCTGGCGGTAACCGACGGAGGATATCCGGTAGTGATTTACAAGAACGGTGAGTCGCTGCGCCAGAACGACAAGGTGATTGTCTCCATCGCCGATGTGAGCTGGAACAAGAAAAGCGACCGGCCTTATATTATCGCGAAATTTGAATCACGGGTGGAGGACAATGATCCGGTGCAGAATTATATGGCTGTGCGGGAGGCGTTGCATTTTATTCTCGGAGAAGTTTCGGGAGGGGCCGTATGGGTTCCGGACCCGACTGTAACGGCCGCCGAGCCGGAGGAGGCCGGAGATGTTTCGGAGGTAATCCCCGATGTCTATCTGGCGGCGGAGTCGGTCGGAGGGCTGTCTCGGCTGTTCGACGCGATGGCTTTCGTGACGTCCGACAATCTTGCCGGGGTGTATTCGCTCCTGTCGGCGGCGCGTCTGCTGGCGCTCCTGATCGGCGACAATTATCGCGCCCAGTTCCTGGCGCTCAAACAGGAGATGGTGGAACGGCTCTCGGGATTCGCCATCGACGGACTTGTGGCTCCGGCGGTTGTCGGCGAGCTTGAGCGCAAGGTCGAGCAGTTCCCCGGCAATGACGTCGACCTTTACCGCCGGCTGGAAATCCTGAAAGTGCTGTCGGCCCTCGACAAACCGTCGATGGGAGAAGCCGTGATGCTGCCCGACGAAACCGATTCTTCGACGCTCGGAGCGATCAAACGTATGGTGGTGTCCTACAATATGCTCCGCGGTCTGAAACTTAACGATGTGCGCCGGAATCTGAGGAGGGCTATTTACGGAGCGCTGAATCTTACTATGCCGGAGCTGGATGTCTCCCGTGTCAATGCTTCCGAGGACCAGCACCATGAATTCAAGGAGTCGCTGATCTATCCTGCCGGCAACGCGATGAAGGCCGACGAGAAGAAACAGGGACTGGAGATAGCGCAGGTGATCTGCGGAATGTTGAATTCCGAGGGTGGCACTCTGTATATCGGAGTGGCTAACTCGGGTGTTCCCCGCGGGCTGGTTAATGATTTCGTTTACCTTAACAACGGGTTCGAGGAGTTCGACCTGGAGGATGTCAAGGATAAGTTCAGCCTGAAATTCGGAAAGATTCTGCGCGACAATTTCGGACTGACAGTAGAAGGGACGCAGGTATATCCTACGCTGGTGACCCTTGAATTTGACGATATCGATGACAATTGTTTCGCGGTGGTGACGGTCCGTCCTTATCGGGGGGCCGTAAGGATGACCGACGGGCAGGTGTTCGTGCGTCAGGATTCTTCGACGCTTCCCGTCAAGAAGAAGGCTGAACAGGCCGAACTTGCCGCTGTCCGGAAAGAACTGCCTCTTTGAACCGTTTGTTTAGTGAATTATAATGACTGAGCGATGAAAAGTTTACATTATTATATAGGGGCGGCCGCGATAGGTGTGGCCTGCCTGATTGCCGCGCCGGAAAGCGCGGCCCGCAACCTGGTGATTCTCCAGACGAATGACACACACAGCCAGATTGATCCCACGGACAAGGGCTTCGGCGGTGTGCAGAGGCGCAAGGTGTTTATCGACAGCGTGCGCGCCGCCAATCCGGATGTGCTGCTTGTCGATGCCGGAGATGCCGTGCAGGGGACGCTTTTCTTCACCCTTTACGGCGGAAAGGTGGAAATGGATGTCATGAACGAACTGGGCTATGATGTCCAGATTCTGGGAAACCATGATTTTGACAACGGCGTGGAGACGATGGCCGGAAATGTGGCCCGCAGCAAAGCCGACTGGATTTCCACCAACTATCTGTTTGAGGACCCGGATGTGGGCACCCTGTTCTCGCCGTACAGGATTTTTGAATATGACGGAAAAAAGATTGGGGTCATCGGCCTGAATCTTGATCCCGAAGGGATGATTGCCGCCGGAAATGCCGCCGGAGTGAAATATCTTGATGCGGTGGAAGCCGCCGATGCGGCCGCCTGGTGGCTCAAGAACAGGGAAGGGGCTGACATGGTGGTGGCTGTGTCGCATCTCGGTTATGAGGATGTCCCCTCTCCGTCCGACCGCGATGTGGCGTCCGCGAGCAGGAATATAGATATCATACTCGGAGGTCATTCCCATACGTTGCTGGCTCCCGGCAGCGGACGTGATTGGGTAAGGAACGCACTGGGAGATTCCGTGCTGGTGACCCAGAACGGGAAGTCCGGGGAGTGGATTACGGAAGTCACCGTCAGTCTTGACAGTATTGGGCTGAAAAAACCGGTCTATCGCCAGGTGCGCCTTGGAGAGGTTTATGACCGCACGCGCGATGCCTCCCTCGATTCAATCGTGGCTCCTTACCGCAAGGGCGTGGATGATCTTATGAACAAGAAAATCGGACGCTCGGCGAAGACGCTCCCCAACGACCGGCCGGCCCTGCTGAACTTTGTAAGCGATTTCTGTGCCTCCCGCGGTGCGGAACTGATCGGCCGACCCGTGGATGTGGCGCTGATGAACAGCGGCAGTCTGCGCCGGGGACTCCCCAAGGGGGACATTACCCGGGGGCAGATTATCTCGATGCAGCCTTTCACCAATCATGTGCTTGTCATGGAGCTTTCGGGCAAGGACCTGCAGGACGCAATGGAGGTCTATGCGTCCCGTGGAGGCGACGGACTCAGCGATAGCGCCCGGGCTACGTATGATCCCGCCTCGCGCAAAGTCGTCTCATTTACTCTTGACGGGAAGCCGGTGGATCCCGAGCGAATCTACACGGTTGCCACGATCGACTACCTCGCGGGAGGAGGCGACTATATGGTACCCCTGAAAAACGGCCGCATCATAGCCAAGTCCGACAGTATCGTTTATGATGACCTTATCGCCTACATCCTCAGGAATTTCTCCCGCAAGGCCATCAATCCCTCCGACACTTCCCGTTTCACCCCGGCCCGGTAACCGCCCCTACCGTCCGTCAACAATTCTCATCTCTGATATCGGTTTTGCCATAAAGTATACGTTTGATGCATAGACTTTTGGCAAAACCGCATCTTTGAATATCTTTCCAGTCGGGTCCGTTTCCTTTTCGTATGATAAATTCGGGAGCGTGGATTTTTACTGGATACGTTGAAAAAAATGATGGAAAAATTTGGAGGTTTCCGAAAAGTGTTGTAACTTTGCAGTCGCAAAACCGATATAACAGCGTTGGTTCGCTAGCTCAACTGAATAGAGCATCTGACTACGGATCAGAAGGTTACAGGTTTGAATCCTGTGCGAATCACTGAATTGGCGCCTTTACCCCGGGCGCCATTTTAGTTTCAAATTCTAACTCCATTCAATCTAACAAATGAAACTTTTTCAAATAAAACCAATCAAGTGGTTCATGATGCTTGCGGCAGTGCTTACTTTAGGTGTTGCGGCGACATCCTGCGGTGATGACGACGACGATGTAATCCATGGTCTCTATATCGGAGAAGGAACGGCAACGTTTTGGGATGATGGCGAACTGATAACCGAGCAGGCTACCGTGCAGGCGCAGTTCAATAGCGATGGTACCGGTTTTATTATGGATAATGAGGGGGAGATTGACCTCTTCAATGACTTCAAAGTCGCCAACGGACATCTCATGATCCGCTGGACAGGAGATAACGAATACGAAGATGCCGGAGCAATTGCCATCCAGGGTCATAATTTCACCCTCAGTGATGAATACTCCGAAGACGAAAGAATAGTTGTCGTTTTTACCAGAGTAAACGACAAGGACAACACCAACTTTGATTTCTGGACCTATCTGGAGGAATATCGCTAATCACCGCTGCGATCACTAATAACCTGCGGGAACTTGACCTCCCGTCATCAGTCATATTTTACGATTTAAGCCGGTTCCCGCGTTTTGTTCGGGGATCGGTTTTTGCTTGTGCCGGAATCATCGTTCCGTGCAAATCACCGGGCTTGAAAAAGCAATGTAAGGGGGAATCGTTAAAATTTAATCGCATATGAAAAAAGTCTGGAAGGCGTTATCCGATTGTTATTGAACATATGCTAAAAAATGAAATACCTGTGACGATTTTATTTGCAAAAGCTAAAATTATTTTAGAATTTTGTGATATGTCGCTGTCGGGGATGCTTACAAGGACTTTTTTAATGATGAACTTCAGTGCGCTTTTTCATATTTCCGGCAGTATGTACATAGAAACGGATAGCGGTTAGCTGACTTCCCCGCTATGCGACCGGTTAAACGAAGGAAGTCTTCTCGGATGTTTATGAGAAAATATATCTTATTTCTCACAGTGCCATTGCTGGTATGTTCGGCGGTATCATCAGCCCTGCCGAAAATAAACGGCTCGGTCTGCAGAACCAATCCATCGGCAGATTGGTACCATGGTTCAGGTGTATATGAGCTTGCCACAGAATCCGGCGGGACATTTACAAAAATCTCTGTCTCCCAATCCAGTATATCGACGGATTACGGTGCGGTGACCGTAGGGAACGTATTCTATGCGTTCTCCGCCAACGAAACTCCCTGGTTCTCGAATTATATTATCGAGGCTTTCTCCATGGATACGTTTGACAGAATTCCCATGACCACAGCCGATATCGGCAAGACATCGGTTGCATCCGCTCTGGTGTATGACGACAGCACGGGGAAAACTTACGGGTGTTTTTTCAAGTCTTCTTCCGGATTCCAGTTCGGCACGATTGACCTGCCGGAGCTGCCGGATGCCTCATATAAACCGACGGTTACGCCTATAGCCGATGTAGAAGGGCGGTGGAGCGCCATGGCAATGAATGGCGCTGGAGAGCTTTTTGCCGTGGACGCGACATCCGGGATGTTACTGAGAGTAGACAAGACAACTGGAGTTGTTACCGGTATAGGGGAGACGGGACTCACCACAACGTTGCAGTCTTCCGCAGTGATAGACAAGTCTACGGGAAAAATGTATTATTCCCATACTCAGGCCTACAATGATGTGAAGCTCTATGAAATAGATCTTTCCACGGGGCAGGCGTCGCTGGTGGCCGACTGGGAGAACAATCCCCAGGTAACATTCATGTATATCCCGGTCTCCTCTCCGGATCCGGAAGGTGTCCCTCAGGCGCCTGTCAATCTGAAGGCTTCATTCCCGGAGGGTGCTTTATCAGGGACAATTACTTTTGACGTTCCGGCTCAGACTGCACTCGGAGAGCAAGGTACGGGTGAAGTCGGATGGAAACTTGCTGTAAACGATGTTTCTTATGCTGAGGGAATCACATCTTTCGGGAATTCTGTATCGGTCCCGGTAAATGTTGAAGGCAGAGGACTTTACAGCTTTTCAGTCTGTCTGACTAATGGCACCGGTCCTTCGGAGGAGGCCGTGACCACTGTGTTCGCCGGATTGGGGACACCCTCCGCGCCAGGAAATCCGGCAGCGGTTCTTGCCGACGGCACGGTCACTGTCACCTGGGACGCCGTCACTACCACGGCCGACGGAGGATATTTCGACGCGTCTCAGATTCGATATAATGTTTGGCGCATTGACGGGGATAACCGGATATGTATAGGGGAGTGGCTGAACAGAACAAACGCCACCGACCGGATAGGAGAGCCTGAGGACAATATCAGCTATGTTTACGCCATTGAGGCTTTTTACCGGACAGATGAGACAGTGAAGTCGGAACCGGCTATGACAAATCCCATTGTGATCGGTTTTCCCGAGCCTCCGTATGTTCAGGAATTCAACACCTCCGACGCTGTCAGTGAATTTACAATCCTGAATTCCAACGGTGATCCTTTCACATGGAAGTATTTCCGGGGCCGGATGAGGATGCAGGTGACTGGCACGACACCTTATCCTATGGATGATTGGCTGATAACCCCCTCGTTCAGGCTTGAGAAAGGAAAGATGTATCCTGTTGAGGTCGATCTTGAAGGCAACATCGGATATAGTGAGATTGCTGAAATCAAGGCCGGACGCTCGGCTACTGTGGAGGGAATGGCCCTGACAGTGATGTCCCCGACGGTGCTGACCGACCATACCGAGACTTATACGGGGTATATCATCCCGCAACAGACAGGGGCACATTGCCTTGGAATTCATGCCATGACGGGGGAGAACTGTTTCTACATTTTTGCCGACAATATCCGAATCGGTGCCGGAACGAGTGCCGCTGTTCCTGCGGCTGTAAGTAATCTGACCGTCACTCCCGATTATTCGGGCGAACCCAGGTGTACGCTTGTCTTCACTCTTCCGGCGTTTACCGCCGAGGGAAATCCTTTGGACAGAGTGAAGACGGTAAAGATTCTGCGGGATGGCACGATGATTTCAGAGGCTGCGCCCGAGTCTTCCGAGGTGGTATTCACTGATACGGATGTGGCTGCCGGATATCATACTTATTCGGTTGTCGCTACGAACGACGATGGTGATGGCATAGCAACTTCTGCCCGAGTGTTTGTGGGAGTCGGTGTTCCCGCGATTCCGGCAGGTGCTTCCGTGAAAGAAATTGAAGAGGGAGTAGTCTCGGTGACATGGAATCCCGTAACTACTGACCAGGACGGCAATACCCTCAACCCCGCATTGGTGACTTATAAAGTGTATGATTTCGGAACCGGAGAACTCATGGCCGATGATGTGGCTGGGACGTCGGTGACATTTGCCGGCGCGAAGCCGGGCGAGCAGGTATGGGGGGAATATGCTGTATATGCCGTAACTTCAGCGGGTCAGTCGATTACCTCCGGCCGTACGGGGATGATTCCCGTCGGTAAACCTTATGCAATTCCTTACTCGGAATCGTTCCCAGACGGTCGTGTAAGCAATCTGTGCGGAATGTTTACCGCGGATCTCGGTGGCCGCTGGGAAATTATGACCGACTGCGATATGACCGGCCTGGACGCATCAGACCATGATAATGGCTATGCCGCTATGGTGGGCAATACCGTCGGGAGTTCTGCCGCGATATATTCCGGCAAGATTGATTTGCGTGATGCGGAATCGCCTGTTCTTACTTTCCGGGCGTTCGATCAGTATGCCAACGGGAACTTTAATGATAACACTGTTGAGGTACAGATTGACGGGGGTGAAGGCTTCAAACCTGTCCGGACCTTTACGATATGTGACCTCGACCCTGCGTCCGGTGGCAATCACTGGGCCAAGGCTGTGATGTCTCTTGCAGATTTTACCGGCAAAATTATATGCTATCGTCTGCTGGTCTCCGAGAATGTATATACTTACACTATGATTGATGACATCCGTGTGCATGAGCGGTTGGCTCAGGATCTTGACCTGCGCAATATCGAAGCCCCGGGGATGGTGGCCCAGAACGAACCTTTCACAATCAGTGTGGATGTCGAGAACTTAGGTTCTGAGCCTGCTGACGGCTGGAGCGTGGAACTGTATGCCGACGGCACCCCGGTTGATTCCCGCCAAGGAGAGATGCTTGCTCCGGATGCCCGGTGCGAGGTGGATTTCCGGCTTTCTCACTCGCCGATGCATAATGAAAGAGTGGAGTATTCGGCCCGGATCATTTATTCATCAGATGGAAATCTGCTCAATAATGAGTCTGAAATCAAAGCTGTGTCGCTGCGTAAAAACTATCTTCCGGCGCCGACGATGCCTGTCTATTCTCGCCTCGGGAATGATGTCAGCCTTTCATGGGAGAAACCGGATCTGTCCCGGATTCTTCCCGCTGGGTTCCGGGATACTTTCGAGGATTATTCAGGATTCCTGACTGATGGTATAGGCGACTGGACGATTACGGATGTCGACGGAGGAATTATCGGTTCTCTCGGCACCGGTGATATTCCGGGTATTCCCGATAATGTCGGGCCTGCGGCATTCTTTACTCTTGATGTTTCCGGCGGTGGAGAGGAAGGAAAGCTCGCGGCCCATTCAGGCGTGAAATATATAGCATCGATGTTCCTCAAGGATAAATCTCAGGCTGATGACTGGCTTATTTCGCCGGAACTGTGCGGCGCTGAACAGACGATTACATTCTTTGCCAAGAGTTATCATGCCACCTATTGCGAGAATATCGAGGTCCTTGTTTCGGAGACAGGAACGGAGACCGGTGATTTCGAGAAAGTAGCCGAGTTCAGCAAGTTGTCGACCGCCTGGACCGAATTTGCTGTCAGCCTTCCTTCCGGAAGCAGATATTTTGCTATACGTAATGTTACTGCCGGTGGCTTCATGCTTATGGTGGATGATATTTCGTTTATACCTGCCGGGGAACCTGAGGCTCTTGAAATTGTGGGCTATAATGTTTATCTGGATGGAGTGAAATTGAATGACGTTCCTGTGCGCGATCTTCATTTCTCCCATAGTCAGGAATCAGATGTCTCTCAGGGCTACACGATTACCTGCGTCTATGACAAGGGAGAGTCCGGACCTTCGGCATTGGCTGCCCAGGTGGGAGGAATTTCCCAGGGAACTCTACGGTCTGCTGATGTCCGCGCCGGCAAGGGTGAAATCATTGTAAGTAATCCTGCGGGAAACAATGTGGAGATCATCTCGTTGGCTGGAATCGTGATTTATAACGGAACTCCCGGATCAGATATGCGTATTCCTGCCCTTCCCGGAATATATATAGTTAAGGTAGCCGGTGGGGTTGCTAAACTGATTGTGAAATAATTGCAAATTAGCTGTCTGCGATAGGAGACTGTGTCCCGTATGGGATACGGTCTCCGGTTGCAGTCGGCTTTCTTTTCCATATAATGTATAATATTACCGCCATCTTGAATTATGAGTGAACTTGTTGAGCTTCTTAAACAGCAGTCTTTGTTCTTTCCTTCGGCTGAGACCCTCAATGACTTTCTGAGTCACGGGGATACCGTATGCTACAATGCAAATGATTCAGTAATACAGATAGGCGAAGTGAACCCTCATATTTACATATTGAAAGACGGCGTACTGCAGAAATCGGTGCTACATGACAATCATGAGATAACATTGAGTTTCGCGATGCCTGGCACTATGTTTCTATCCTATGATTCATATCTTCTTAACGAACCGTCATGTATAAGAATATCCGCCTGTTGCAGATGCGAAATACTTAGAATCGATGCCGGGGTGTGCCGCAGGATGCTGGAAGCTCATAAGGATTTCGCACTGTGGATTCTGAGTATCGCCCAATATCAGCTTTATACCTATGATTTGAAATCCTCTATTGTGCAGGGCGACGCATTATCACGCTTCAACCGGTTGCTGGGGGCGCGTCCGGATATAATAAAGTGTGTACCCTTGAAAATGATTGCCTCATATCTTGGCATCTCTCAGCAGCATTTATCCCGAATCCGGCGTGGCCATTGATTGATCGGTTTATTATGGCCCCCGACGCATTTAAGGAACGTATTGAGTCAACTCTCCCGGAGCCAGTAATTTCAGAATAAAGTATTCTTGAAAATATTTCAGAAGTAATCGATCAGCTTTTGGGAAAATGCAAAATCAGCAAATGCAAAATCGGGAAAATGTAAAACCGGCAGTAATTGATTTGTCCTGGCTT
>CAJUAF010000015.1 GCA_910584365.1 uncultured Muribaculaceae bacterium
AACGCACTCTATAACAAAGCGGTCCGACTTTCACTGACCCCTGACAACGCCCCCTTCGCCGCCGTCCCTACTCAATCGCCACCTGCTACCGCCTGACTTTATTCTCCTCTCACACCACTCCACGCCAACCCTCAGGGCGGTGTGCCAGAATACAAATCAGGCTGCGGCAATCTTGCCGCAGCCTGATTTGTATTCCCGTAGGGAGTCGAACCCTAATCGTTGGAACCGGAATCCAATATTCTATCCATTGAACTACGGGAACATGGAGGATGGAGATATGACTCCTGATTTGCAATGCAAAGGTAATGCTTTTTTATCAACTATCCAAATTTTTTTCGAGAGACTGACTGCCGCGCAACCGGTCCGGAGTAACGTTGACTGCCAGAGGATGGAGCCGCGGCGGATGCGTCAGATAGCTGCGGCAGGAGGTTTCCGAGGCTTATTCTTGCGCCGATGCTGACGCAGACGAGGCGCCGGAATCCCCGGAGGCAAGATAGTCGGTATAGACCTCGATGGGGGAGAGGTAGTCCACGGGATCGAAGAGGGTCGAGCAAAGCGTCAGCGCCACTGCCCCGGGAGTGAAGTCCGTCAGTTCCCTCCAGAAAAGCGGAGGAAGATAGAGGCCTACGTCGGGGCGGTCAAGTGTGAAACTTTCCCATCCCTCCCCGTCAAACACCTTTACACTGAAACTCCCGGCCACAGCAATAATCATCTCCTTCATCTCCACATGGGCGTGTCCGCCGCGGGTGGAACCTTCCGGCATCCCGTAAAGGTAGAATACGCGCTTGATGTCGAACGGACTCAGACCCGGGTACTGGAGGAACGTCAGATTGCCGCGCGCGTCTGTGATTTTCGGTAACTGGAAGATTACCGGGCGGCTGAATTTGGAAGACTGTGGCATATCGGGGGAATTAATCTCCCGCGGTCCGGTATCGCAACATTGCTACAACTGGCCGCGGGAGACGAAATATAAGTTAAACGTATTACTTGTTGACGCGGAACGGAGCTTTACCGTCGCGCAGGAACTCTACGATCTGACGGGCGGCGGCAATGCCGGCGTTGATATTGGCTTCGGCTGTCTGCGCTCCCATCTTCTTGGGAGTGAAGAATACGCGGCCGGGGAATTCCGCCAGCAGAACCTCGGCATTGTCGGGCTTCACGTCGGCCACATACTTGAGATCCGGACGGTCAGCCAGCGCCTTGCGCAGTCCTTCCTCATCCATGACTTCCTTACGGGCGGTATTGACCAGTACTCCGTTTTTCGGAAGCAGGGTGATAAGGTCATAGCCTACCGAGCCTTTGGTTTCGGCCGTGGCCGGGATATGCAGCGATACGACCTGGTTGCCGCTGTACAGCGCCTTGATATCCTTCACCGGCTCAACGCCCGCAGCCACCATCACCTCCTCGGGACAGTAAGGATCGAGGGCACACACTTCCATCCCGAAACCTTTGGCGATACGGGCCACGTTGCGGCCCACCTGTCCGAAAGCATGGATGCCGAGACGCTTCCCTTTCAGCTCCGAACCGGAAGTGCCGTTATACATATTCCGGACAGCCATCACAGCCATACCGAACACCAGTTCGGCCACGGCATTGGAATTCTGTCCCGGGGTATTCTCCACGCATACGCCGTGGGCCGTGGCCGCAGCCAGGTCCACATTGTCATATCCTGCGCCGGCGCGCACCACGATTTTCAGATTCTTAGCGGCGTCCAGAACCTCGGCGTCGACCTTGTCGGAGCGGATAATCATTGCGTCCGCGTCGGCCACGGCGTCAAGAAGCTGCTGACGGTCGGTATATTTCTCAAGCAACGCCAGTTCGTAACCGGCTTCGTCGAGGACCTTGCGGATACCGTCCACGGCAACGGCTGCGAACGGTTTTTCGGTTGCTACAAGTACTTTCATCTTTATCTGACGGGTTTGAAAGTTGGCGGTTGGCAATCAGAGTTTGTCCTGGAATTCCTTCATGGCGTCTACCAGCACCTTCACGCTTTCAAGCGGCAGGGCATTGTAGAGCGACGCGCGGAAACCGCCTACCGAGCGGTGCCCCTTGATGCCGACGATTCCCTTCGAAGTAGCGAATTCCATGAACTGCTTCTCCAGCTCGGCATACTCAGGTTTCAGCACGAAGCATACGTTCATGATCGAGCGATCCTCATGGTCGGGTACCGTAGCCTGGAAGATGCGGCTGCCGTCGATGGCCTCATACAGCATGGCTGCCTTCTCTAGGTCCATCTTCTCCAGCACCTTGATACCGCCCAGTTCCTTGTAGTAACGCAGGGTCTGGAGGGCCGAGAAGATGGGGAGTACAGGAGGAGTATTGAACATCGACCCCTTGTCGATATGGGTCTTGTAGTTCAGCATCGTCGGAATCGGACGGCAGGGAGCCTGCACGGCGTCATCGCGGACAATCACGATGGTAGCGCCAGCGGGAGCCAGGTTCTTCTGGGCGCCGGCATAGATAAGGTCATATCTGGCGACATCCACCGGACGGGAAAAAATATCCGACGACATATCGGCCACCAGGCGCACCGGCGTCTCGGGATCCTTGCGGATTTCCGTGCCGTAGATGGTATTGTTTGTTGTATAGTGGAAATAATCGGCGTCTGCGGGAATTACGAAATCCCGGGGAATATAATTGTAATTCTTGTCTTCGGAAGAAGCCACTACATCGACTTCACCGAAGAGCTTGGCCTCCTTGATTGCCTTATGGGCCCACACTCCGGTGTCCAGGTAAGCGGCCTTGTTCTTCAGAAGATTGTAAGGCACCATGGCGAACTGAAGCGACGCGCCCCCTCCGAGGAACAGCACGCTGTATCCCTGGGGTACTTCCAGAAGCTCTTTCACCAGAGCCTGGGCCTCGTCCATGACGGCCTGGAACTCTTTCGAGCGATGGGAGACTTCAAGAATCGACAGGCCGGTATTGGCGAAATCGATGACCGCGTCGGCGGTGTTGCGGATGGTGTACTGGCTCATGATGGACGGGCCGGCATAGAAGTTGTGCTTCTTCATCTTGCTAAAGTTTTATGATGAGTTCGGGGGGAGGGAGAATTCCTTAATGATATGTACTCGATTCAGGGGTTAGCAAACGAATATGAGTTGCTACGGGCAAAGTTAATCAATGATTTCCGATTTACCAAGCCTTTCCCCGAAAATTTAGCACCCGGAAGATAATGCCGCCGGACCAGTGGAGAAATGAATATCGTATTGGCTTGATTTTCTGTTTTAAAGCAGTAGTGACGCTTTCAGTCCGGCTTGTCAGTTAGGTGATTTTACTCCAGCGGTGATGGCTGGCGCCCGGACTACGGCGCTACGGCGGGGGAGGGGCACCCCAGCGGGAAGCCTGGAGCTGGGAGGAACGTTCCTCGGCGGGGTTGGCGCAGGGGACCCAGAAGCGCGACCCGAGAAGGTCCGTCGGCAGGTATTGCTGCGGGGTGAAGTTCGAGGGATAATCGTGAGGATATTTATAATCGGCGCCATAGCCCATCTGCTTCATCAGCGACGTCGGGGCATTGCGGATGTGCAGCGGTACCGGCAGGTCTCCGCTGCGGCGTACCTCGGCAAGGGCGGCGTCTATGGCCATATAGGCGGAATTGCTTTTCGGAGAGGTGGCCAGGTAGATTACGCACTCGGCCAGGGGAATCCGTCCTTCGGGCATCCCTATCTTACGGATTACGTCGTAAGTGGTGTTGGCCAGCAGCAAAGCATTGGGATTAGCCAGCCCGATATCCTCCCCCGCCAGGATGACAAGACGCCGGGCTATGAATTCCGGATCCTCTCCGCCGGCTATCATTCGGGCCAGCCAGTAGATTCCCGCGTCGGGGTCGCTTCCGCGTATGCTTTTTATGAAGGCCGAGATAATGTCGTAGTGCATCTCCCCCTGCTTGTCGTATGCAGCCGGGTTTTCCTGAAGCCGTTCGATGACCGTGCGGTCGTTGATGACAAGCGGCTGGCCGTGAGGGGTGGACTGTTCCAGCAGGTCGAGAATATTGAGCAACTTTCGGGCATCCCCTCCCGAGAAGCGGAACAGTGCGGTGGTCTCCTCGACCTGTACGCCGCGCCTCGACAGGATTTCGTCCGAGCCGACCGCCCGGTCCAGCAGAATCTGCAGTTCCGGTGCCTCGAGCGGTTTCAGGGTATAGACCTGGGCACGCGACAACAGCGGACGTATCACTTCAAACGACGGATTTTCGGTCGTGGCCCCGATAAGGGTGACCGTCCCGTTCTCGACGGCTCCCAGCAGACTGTCCTGCTGAGACTTGCTGAAACGGTGGATTTCGTCGATGAACAGAATGGGACGCCCTTTGGAGAACATACTCATGGCGTCGGCCTTGCACCGTTCGATAACCTCGCGCACCTCCTTGACTCCGGCGTTCACTGCCGACAGGGTGTAGAACGGACTCTCCGTAGTGTTGGCGATGATACGAGCGAGCGTGGTTTTCCCGACTCCGGGAGGCCCCCACAGGATAAACGAACTGACATTTCCCGAATCAATCATCCGGCGGATGATGGCTCCGGGGGCGACCAGGTGGGACTGGCCTATATAGTCGTCGAGCGACTTCGGACGCAGGCGTTCAGCCAGGGGTGGAAGCATGGGCGTAATATAAATTGAAAAATCCGGTTGTCCCGGTGAAGGACTTGTAGAATTATAACGCAAAAATATGAAAAAATACGCTGACACGTCCCTGTGTCCGTGTTAACGAAAATTAAATTAAACTTTCATGTGGTCCGTATGTCAGAAATAATAATTAATTTTGAAGAAAAAGTGCCGCAGGATGTTCCGATACGAACTTTCCTCCTGCACAGATGTTGAAAATTAAAGAGCCGGTTTCCTCTTCCGGGGGCTTTTTCCACCCTGCGCGGTTCCGGCTGACAAACCTGACGTTTCAACAATCTTAAAACTGAAAACTATGCAACGCGACGACGAAAAAAAGACCAACGGCACCTCGGTAATGAGAGTAGTCTTCGGCATCATAATGATAATCATATACGTGGGTATGGGTGTCCTCCTGCTCATCAACTTCTTTGACTGGGGGCCCGGCATACAGCAGTGGCTCCGGTGGATCGGCGGCATAGCCTTTATCGTCTACGGAATATGGCGCGCCATACGTCAGTTCTGGGGCATAGATTCCTCACTCTGAATTTTGCGGGCAGAAGCTCTTTCAGAATCCGGATAACTTTCGCTGAAAATATTTCGCAAGAATTGAAAAATAGCGTAACTTTGCGCGTAAATGAAGAAATTACAGTACATACTGATTCCGGTCCTGCTGGCAATGGCGGTGACGCTCCTGGCTTCCTGTAACTCGAAGGGGGGCAAGCGGACGGCTCCGTCCGGAAATTCGGCTACATCGGGCACTCTGGTCATCGCCTGCGATGCCTCGTTCGAAAATATAATGCAGGAGGAAATCGAGGTCTTCGAATTCTGTTATCCCCATGCCTCTATCCTTCCTTATTATATAGACGACAAAGCGGCCACGGATTCCGTTGTGCTTGGGAAAGCCCGTGTGGCAGTCCTGACCCATCCGCTGACCAAAGAACAGACCCAATACCTCCGGGAGCGCAAGCGCGTGGCCAAGACAAAGCAGATAGCCGTCGACGCCATCGCCGTTATTGTCAACCCGGAGAACCCGGTGGAGAATCTCTCCGTGAAGGAACTCCAGGAAATCCTGACGGGAAAAGTGACCCGCTGGGATGAACTCTGGCCCACGAAACTTGGCGACATCCAGGTGATTTTCGACCACAGCGGCTCCAGCATCGTAAAATATATGTCCGACTCTCTGATGAACGGACAGAAATTCCCGGACAACGTATATTCCGCCAATACCATACCCGGGGTATTCGAGGCCGTCAGGGAACGCCGCAACGCCATCGGCCTTGTCGGAGTAAGCTGGATATCCACCGACCTCAAGACCGCCGATATGTCGACCGAAGAGAAATTCAAGACCCTTGAGGCGGACGATACCACTACAACCGACTTTGTCACCGATGTCAAAGTCCTACCCATCCGCCGCAACAACTCTCTGGTGGCGGTCAAACCTTACCAGGCATATATTTTCGACGGCACGTATCCGCTCTACCGTTCAATCTATATGGTCAACACCGGTGCCTCCGGAAGCCTTGCCAACGGATTTTTCTCTTTTGTGACCTCCTTCCAGGGGCAGAAACTCATACAGACCACCGGGGTGCTTCCCGCGCTGGTCAGCCATCGCCAGGTCGAAGTCAACTGACCGTTGTCTTTCTCCATCCGGCGCCCTTTCTAAATCAGTGGAAAAATAGTAATAATGCTTTAAATACCGATTCGACATGAAATTCAAACTTCTGTTTTCCTTACTGCTCGGCAGCGCTCTGACAGTTGCCGCTGAAGGATATGTTGACGGCGTGGAATATTTCCGCGCCGACCAGCCCGAAGAGGCCGAGATTATTCTGACAAATACTCTCAGCCAGCCTCAGACCGACCAGGCTACTGCCTACTACTACCTCGGCCAGATCGCCCTCCAGAAGGGAGATACCGCCAAAGCCAGGCAGATGTTCGACAAAGGTCTGGCCGCCAATCCCGAAAACGGCTATAACTATGTAGGTCTCGGCGCCCTGGCGCTCCGTTCCGGTGATGCCAAAGCAGCAGAAAACTACTTCAAGGATGCCAAAAAGTATGCCAAGAAGGACTATGATGTGCTGACCGAAATTCCCCGGGCTTATTTCCAGGCAAATCCTGTCACCTACGCCAAGGAAATCGACAAATGGCTCGCCGATATCAAGAAGCAGTCGAAGAATACCGCTCCCGCTCCCTTCATCCTCGAAGGTGACCGCCTGGCCGGTGTGAACGTAGGCGATGCCGCCGGTATGTATGAGATGGCCGCGACCTTTGACCACGAATCCAAAGACGCCAAGGATGCCCATCCCGAAGCATACGTCAAATATGCCCGCGTAATTTTCAAGGTCAACGAACGCGCAGCCATCGACAAGCTCCGCGAACTCCTCGGCTATCAGCCCGAATCCGCTCTTGTGCAGCGCGAACTTGCCGAGAAACTCTACGACGCCAACCAGCTTACCAACGCCGCCAAGCAGTATGAGGCCTATATCCAGAACCCCAACTCGTTCCAGAAGGACAAGCAGCGTCTGGTAGGTCTGCTTTACTTCGCCCAGCGTTACCCTGAAAGCTACGACCTGGCCTCGCAGATTCTGACTCAGGATCCCGGCAACTTCTATATGGAGCGTATGCAGTTCTACAACAAGAAAGCCATGGGTGACACCATCGCCGCCGTTGCAGCCGCGGACAAACTCATCGCCAACCCCAAAGCCCAGCTCAACGCCCAGGACTACACCCAGTACGGCGAACTCCTCACTGATATGGGACGCGACTCCCTGGCTGTGGTAATGTATGAGAACGCCGTCCGCACCGAACCCGAGAAGACTGCTCTCCTCAAAGACCTTTCTCAGGCTTACAACCATGCTCTCCGTTTCCAGGATGCCGCCGACACCATGCAGAAATATATCGACCTGCAGGGCGACGATGTAGACCCCAATGACCTCCTTGCCCTCGCTCTGCGCTGGAACGCACTTGCTTCCGCCCAGCAGAAGATGGAGGACCCCACCTGGAAAGCCTCTTCCGAAAAAGCTCTCGCCGCCATCACCCGCGTGCGTGAAATGACCCCCAACCATCCCCTGGTTCTTAACCACTACGCCCGTATTCTGCTTGTCAACAACAACAGTGAAATCAACGACGCCGTAGCCCAGGCTGACCTCGCCACTCTCGCCGCCCTCGATTCCGATCCTGAAAACCTCGAGAACCGCAAGGCTCTCTACGTGCAGGTTCTCGGACGTCTCGGCAACTACTACGTCACCAGCCATAATATGGACGAAGCCCGCAAGATGTTCCAGCGTTTCTATGACATCCAGCCCTCCGAAGACCTGAAGGCATATCTTGAAACTCTCCAGAACAAATAAAATACCTCTGCGGATGCAGCCCGAATATTCCATACGGTGCGCATCCTTCGGAATATGACACCGCAAGGAGGACGTCTCGCAACAGACGCCCTCCTTGCCGGATATATGAGTTACAGATTTTTTCCGTATCCGGATCGTCTGACCCTGAGTCCGGATTATTCTCCGTTTCCACCATGAAGACTTCCGAAAACCCGATGTCGGCCGAAGCGCTTTATAACGCGGTCGGCCGCCGTAAATCAAGCAGAACCTATAACGGACTGAGGATTGACAGACCGGTCATTGCTGAACTTGGGGAAATTATCGGCGCACTGCATCCTCTTCTGCCCGGCGTTTCCCTCCCGGTGATAAAAATCGTTGACAATGACTCCGCCGACGGACGACTCGGGACATACGGAGTGATTTCCGGCGCCAGACAATATTTCGTGATGGCGGCTGCAAAGTCTCCGTCGGCTCAGGTCCAGGCCGGATATATGTTCGAACAGCTTATTCTTGCCGCTACCGTCCTCGGACTCGATACCTGCTGGCTCGGGGGTACCTTCCGCCGGGGACGTTTCGCCCAGGTGGCGGGAGATTGCGGTGACCGGGAAGTATCAATCGTTTCCCCGACCGGCCACTCCACTCCTAAAATGCGTTTTGCCGAACGGATGATGAGGCGTGTCGTCAAGTCTGACCGCCGTAAACCATTCGGCGAACTCTTCAGCGGAGTCGCTCCCGATTCCGCCGTAGGGAAGCTGCTTGAGGCCGTCCGCCTGGCCCCTTCCTCCTCTAATTCCCAGCCCTGGCGCGCCACGGTAGATAAATCTGACGGCGATCTGACAATAAGGTTTTCCTGCACTACCTCCAACAGTTTCTCTGCTATTGATATGGGTATAGCCTATGCCCATTTTCTGATAGCTTCGGCTGCCTGTGGTTTCCGGTGGTCGATTCATAATCAGGATACGCCCCTCTCCCTCGTATTCCGGCTGGAACGGAGGGGATAACAGGCCATCGGTCCCGCACACGTCGGGCCTGAGTACGTCGGCTGTTTTCCTTGATATTTTTCCGCATACTGAACAAAAGGCGTTAAAAATCCTTTAATATAGTAAAGCGACCGAGACACGCGATTCTCCTCCGGACCGCACTTTTTTTGCCGGGGAGGCCGCGATGGTCTCCGGAGTATTTACCGATAATCAAAATTTAAATAGATATGCGAACCGGAAAGGCTATATTTTGGACAGGATTTATTTTGACAGTAGGGATAATATTTGCATATCTTGTGCTGATGTTCATCGGGATTCCTTCCTCTTTCGCCAACTGGCTTTCCACACTGATTTTCTGCGGTATCGTCCTGGTCGGCGCCATCATGATGGTACTCGGGCGATATATCGAGCGCACCTCCTCTTCCGATTTGCCCTAACCGCGGGCCGGATTGTTTTTCTACGTTTAAAACGTACCTTGTAATGCACGGCAAAATTGTCTGTTTTTGCCCGAATAATCGTTATTCGGGTTTGTAAGATTGAAAAAAATCGCTAAATTTGCGCGGTAAACTATCCCATTACCGGAGCAGATTGCTGTCTCCCGCCAACCATTATTATCAGATGAAGAAATTTTTACTTTCGATTGTAGCGCTGTCTGCCACAGCTTTTGTCGCCGGAGCGCAAGTGCAACTGACCCTTGAAGAACAGCTCCGAGTCGGAGCCGCCCGTTGCGGAGTACCCGTATCGGACGTGTTTTTCAGCCGGGCCATGCAGAAGACTCCCCGCCAGGTTCCTGTCGCTGCAGCCGCCGGAACGGTCAGGGCTCTTATGCGAGTAGAGTCTCCCCGGGTATTGGAAACGTTGAAATCCAAGGGACTGCAAGTCGTCGATGAGGTCGCCGGCACTTATATCGTCGACGTACCTGTTGACAAAGCCCGTGATATCGCGGCAACAGAGGGGGTAATGGGCTTCCAGCTGGGTCGGAAAGTATATCCTACGCTTGACCGTGCGAAAGAGAAATCCCATGTCTCCGAGATTTTCGCCCCTGCCGAAGATCTCCCCGGCGTATATACCGGCAGCGGAGTAGTGGTCGGCATTTTCGACGGCGGTATTGACCCCAACCATATCAATTTCCAGGATGCCGACGGCGCCCCCCGTGTGAAAGCCCTTTGGGTCTACGACGAAGAGGGAGCCGAAGAGGCGTATCTCTCGCCCGAGCGCATCAAATCTTTCAAGGACGACGAATACGGCACTCAATATGAATCCTGCAGCCACGGAACCCATACGCTCGGTATTCTTGCAGGCTCTTTCACTGCCTCCAATGTGGCTAAAGACTACCGGGGAGTGGCTATTGGTGCCGACATTGTGGTCTGCGCCGGATACGCGTCCACTCCCAACCTGCTTGCCGGTCTGAAACGCATGAGCGATTACGCCAAGAGCGTAGGGAAGCCGCTGGTGGTAAATATGTCGCTCGGAGACAATATCGGACCACATGACGGTACGGACGAATTCGGTATGGCCGCCAACAAGTTCTGCCGCGAAAATAACGTTCATCTTTTCATTTCCTCCGGCAATGAAGGAAAGCTGCGCGGAAGCTGCGTCGGCTCCATTACCGCCGACGGACCTTTCCGCACGTTCGTCGACGGTGGAACAGAGATGACCGCCACCGGACTCGGCAGCCGCGCCCAGGCTTACGGTCAGCTTGAGATATATTCCCAGGACGAAACCCCACAGCAGGTTTATCTCGACATAATCGACAAACGGAATCCCGAAACTCCGCTGGCTACTTTCCCCCTTCCCCTGGACGAGGAAGTATATTACCAGACTCCGGATTTCAAAAGCCAGGCAAGTTTCGGAATCGAGGGAACCGGAGAGCAGAACGATGTATTCTCTCAGTACTGGTCGAATTCCTTCTTCATGGCCGTCACACAGAAAATGCCCGGCACGGGACGCACCTTCACCCAGATTCTCCTTCAGCTTGTCTCGAAGACCCAGGCAAACAACAGCCGTTATTTCTTTGCTGTCCGCGCGGAAGGAACTCCGGGCAAGAAAGTGTTCTGCTACGATATGTTCATGTCCGGCGGATATGACATCAACCGCTACATAGACAACGGCCTGGAAGGATATACCGCCGCCAACGGAAACGGCACGATCAACAACATGGCCTGCGGTCATGACGTTGTCGCAGTAGGTTCCTACAACTCCGGCACTCCGAAAATGACTCAGGATTATTCCGGAGCGATAGGGGATGTCAGCGATTTTTCCTCATGGGGGGAAACCAACGACGGCCGCACTCTCCCTCAGATCTGCGCTCCCGGCTCCTGCATCGTCTCCTCGATGTCTTCCTGGTTTGCAAGCAGCTCCGTCTATAAGGCATATTATTCAACCATTTTCCCGAAAGTAAGTTCTTACCGCAACGCCTCAACCGGCAAGACATATTACTGGACCGAGATGTCCGGCACTTCCATGTCCGCCCCCTTCATGGCCGGTACCGCGGCGCTCTGGCTTGAGGCCAATCCCGAGCTTACCACTCAGGAAATCGTAGCGATAGCCCAGGAGACGGCTCAGAGCGCTGCTTCGGAGCGGCCCAACTGGGGTGCATCCGGTTCGCTGAACGCATACGCCGGTCTGAAGAAAGTGCTTGAACGCAACGGCGTAGCCCTTCCCGGAGCCGACCGCGATGACAAGGACCTCCTTATCCAGCCTCTCGGCGACGGCCTTTACGAGGTGTTTGCCGCCGGACATGATGACATCACCGTGGAAATAGCCGATATGCACGGACGCATTGTCCGCCGGCTCGGCGGCAGCGGCGACACCCTGGAGGTATCCGCCGCCGGACTCCAGCCCGGAATATATGTGCTTGGCGCCCGCGCCGGCCGCTCTGCCCGCTCCCTTAAGATTGCTGTCCGCTGACGCTTTCCGTCCGCGAGCTGTATTCTCCATTTAGCTTACAGATAATAATGAACCGACTTAAACTCTCTCTCTTGATTCTCGCCGGATTGTCGTCCTTCGGGTTCGACAGCCCGGCGAGGGTTGTTTCTCCTGCACTGACGCAACGCTCTGTCATGGCCCGCGGCAATAGCGGAGCCCGCGCTGAAAACTCCACCGGGATCTACTGGCCCCTGATTGTCAAACTCCGGAATCCGGAGCAGCCGTTGCCCGGATACATATCTGTGATTCACCGGCGAGGTCCATTCGTGCTGGCGTATGTGCCGGAAGACAGAATCGGAGACCTCGATGCCCTGGGGAACATCTCCCGTGCGGAGGGGGGATTGATATGCACTCCTTCGCTTGATCGCGCCAGGAGTTTCTGCGGTTTCCCCGAGGTTGAAAGCGGCGCCGGCTTTCCCGAAGCCTATACCGGCAGGGGAGTGGTTGTCGGATTCTGCGATATCGGTTTCGACCCCAACCATCCGGCTTTCGCCGCACCGTCGGGGGGAGAGTCCCGTGTCCGCAGTCTTGTTTCCTACGGCCTCTCCCCCGGGTCTGTCGTAAGACTCGGGTCTCCCGAGGAAATCTCCGGATGGAGTACGGATAATTCCGACGAGTGGCACGGAACCCATGTCGGTGGAATACTGGCCGGAAGCTATACCGGGAATCCCTATTACGGCATCGCCCGCGAGGCCGAGATTGTAGCCACCACCAGCCCCCTCCACTCCGCCCTGCTTCTTGCCGGGATGGAAGATGTCATCGCCTATGGACGCAGTCAGGGAAAACCCGCGGTCATCAATATGTCGGTAGGCTCCACGACGGGACCTCATGACGGGACTTCCCTCTTCTGCCAGTATCTCAGACTCCTTTCCGAAGACGCGGTCATCTGCATCTCGGCCGGAAACGATGCCGGTCGCCCGGCCCGTCTGGCCGGCACTTTCCCCGCTGACGGGGCTACGGCCGGACTGGCCTGCGTCAGCAGCCGCAGCTGGGTGGCGAATGATGTCGACGGATATATGGACGTCTGGAGCGCTGACGACGGTGTTTTCGGCCTGAACATCGTTCTTCAGAAAGAAGGGGAATATACCATCCTCCACCGTATTCCATGTCCGGAAATAACGCCCGAATCTCCCGAAATCCATTTTGTGGCGGCATCTTCCGAAGACATCCTCGACTATATCGGCACCGACCGTCAGAACAGCATCGTCTCGGAGGTCCTGGCTGAATATTTCGAGGGATATATCTCCGTCACTACCGAGATAAATCCTGAAAACGGACGTTTCAACGCCCTTGTACGGTACCGTGTCATCGCCCACAAGGACAGCGACGGAAAACCGTTGCTGGTATGCAATCCCGGCATAGAGGCGGTAGGCCGTAAGGGCCAATATGCCGACATTTACTGCTCGGAATCATTGCTCGCCACAGAATTCCGTCCGCGTCCGACCGGCTTCATCCGCACCGCCGACGGATATATCAACGACTTTATAACCGGCGACGGTGTTATCGGCGTCGGGGCTATGTGTTCCCGTCAATCCTACGGGATGCTTAACGGGGAGACCTATGACTCAGGTTATCCCGAAGGCTGGATCGCCTCTTTTTCCTCATTCTCTTCAGGAGACCGTATGCCGAAACTGCCCGACATCGTAGCTCCGGGCGCCTACGTGATCTCCCCGATTTCCACTCCCTTTGTCGAAGCCCATCCGGCCTATCGGAATACCGCCAGCGCCGTTGAGAACATCGACGGCAGAAACTATTACTGGTACTCCACCTGCGGAACCTCCATGTCTACCCCCTTTATTGCGGGTGTGGCCGCTCTGTGGCTCCAGGCAGACCCGACGCTGACCCCCTCCGAAGTAAAAGAGATAATGCTTCAGACGGCCGACCGTCCCGTCAATGACCCCGATTCTCCCCGCTGGGGTAAAGGGGTACTCAACGCCCGCGAGGGTCTGCGGACCGTCCTGGCCCGCGCCGGAGTCTCCGATGTGTCCTCCGACCGGGAACGCCTGCTGGAAATCCTGCCGCAGGACAATGGTCTCTGGCGCCTGGAACTTCCCGGCGGACAGATTCTGCGTACCGAGATCTATTCTCCGGCGGGAACCCTGTTGTTGAGGGAGGAGAGCCGTTCGGAATCAGTTGATATCGACTGCTCCCGATGGAGGGGAATGCCTCTGATTCTGCGCGTGACGACCTCCGGAGGCGTCGAGACAGCCCGTATTCTTCCGCGCTGATTTCCCGCGCTTTGTCTCCCGCTTCTTCCCGGCGTTGACATTTATTTTAAACAAGCTCGAAATCTGTCCCTTAATCAGGTAAGGAAACAAGTTGGCCTGCAAAAATTTTGCGGGCCAACTTATTTGTTGTAAATTTGCGTTTGGAAATCGAAATAAGTCATAATGAAAAATGTACTGACACGCTCCCTGACGGGATTGCTTTATATCGCGGTTATCGTCGGCGCCATTTTCGGAGGCGCCCTATGGTTCTGGCTTCTGACGGTGCTTTTCGGAGTCCTCGGCATCAATGAGTTCAACCGCATCGCCAACCGCAACCGCTTCTCCACCACTACCGGACTGCTCGATATCATCGGAGGAATAGCGCTGGTTTCCATGGGGTCCGCGATTTCGGCCTACGGGGCGCTCCCCGGCTTCCTCGGCGCATGGAGTCTCTCGACATTCCTGTTTGTCTACGTGGTCTATCTGCTGGCCCGGCTGGTGGCCCAGCTGTATGTTCAGGACGGCAGCGCCCTGGCCCACTATGCCGTCTCCTTTATGGGACAGATATATGTGGCCCTCCCGATGGCCCTGCTCGGATGGCTTTACAGCGTTACCTCCCCGGTCTTCATCCTTTCGATATTCGTCCTTATCTGGCTGAGCGACACCGGAGCGTTCTGCGTCGGTTCCCTGCTGGGGCGTCATAAGCTCTTTGAACGTATTTCTCCCAAAAAATCGTGGGAAGGATTCTTCGGAGGGCTGTTTTTCTGCCTGGCCGCGGCGCTGGCCTTCCAGCTTTGTGTGCCCCAGTACTTTATGGGGATGGGCGTATGGCGTATGCTTGGACTTGGTGCTGTCGTCTGCGTCTTCGGAACGTGGGGCGACCTGGTCGAATCCCTGATCAAACGTACTCTCGGGGTCAAGGACTCGGGAAATCTTCTCCCGGGCCACGGGGGGATTCTCGACCGCATCGACTCCCTGATTCTCGTTGTCCCGGCCACGATGGCCTATATGCTCGCCCTGGCGGTTATGACCTATTGATTTTCTGCTGAAACATACTTCTACAAATAAATATGACTTCCAACGAACGATACATGATGCGTGGCGTCTCCGCCGCCAAAGAAGATGTACACAACGCTATAAAGAATGTCGACAAGGGACTTTACCCGAAGGCTTTCTGCAAGATTATCCCCGATATCCTCGGCGGTGACCCCGAGTGGTGCAACATCATGCACGCCGACGGCGCCGGCACGAAGTCTTCCCTGGCGTATGCCTACTGGCGCGAGACCGGCGACCTCTCGGTGTGGCGCGGCATCGCCCAGGACGCCCTTATCATGAATATCGACGACCTCCTCTGCGTCGGAGCCACCGACAACATCCTTGTCTCCTCCACCATCGGCCGCAACAAGCGCCTGATTCCCGGGGAGGTCATCGCCGCCATAATCAACGGCACCGAGGAGCTTCTTGCCAGGATGCGCTCGCTCGGAGTCAGCGTTTACAGCACCGGCGGCGAGACCGCCGATGTCGGCGACCTTGTCCGCACCATTATCGTGGACTCCACAGTAACCTGCCGTATGCGTCGGGCCGACGTGGTCAACAACGCCGATATCCGCGGCGGCGACGTTATCGTAGGGCTCGCCTCTTTCGGACAGGCCACATACGAGGATGAATACAACGGCGGCATGGGGAGCAACGGACTGACCTCCGCCCGCCACGATGTCTTCTGCAAGGAGGTTGCCGCCAGATATCCCGAGACTTTCGACGGTGCAATGCCTGAGGACCTCGCTTACAGCGGCTCCGTCTCGCTCACAGACAAAGTCGACGGCACCCCCCTCGACGCCGGCAAGCTGGTTCTGTCCCCCACGCGCACCTATGCCCCGGTAATCAAGACCCTCCTGGCCCGGATGCGTCCCGCCATCCACGGCATGGTCCACTGCACCGGAGGCGCCCAGACAAAAGTGCTGCACTTCGTCGAGAACAAACACGTCATCAAGGACAACCTCTTCCCCGTACCTCCGCTGTTCGCCCTGATTCAGAAGCAGAGCGGCACCGACTGGCGCGAGATGTATAAGGTCTTCAATATGGGACACCGCATGGAAATCTATGTCGCTCCCGGGGACGCGGATGCGGTAATCGCCATCGCCCGCGAGTTCGGCATCGACGCCCGCGTTGTCGGCCGCGTCGAGGATGCTCCCGCCAACCGCCTGACCATTACCGGCGAATACGGTACGTTTGAATACTGAACCCCGCTTTTCCCCGGCTTATGCGTTCCTCCCTGTCGTTGTTCCGGCTGTGTGCCGTAGGGCTTACCCTGTCGCTGACGGGGGTGCTTATGTCGCGCTGCGGTTCCCGGGGAGGGGGAGAGGAGACCGCGGCGCAAGCCGTGGAGCGCCACCCCCTGCCGGACACTCTCCGCATCGGAACGCTTTACAGCCCGACGTCCTACTTCATCTACCGCGACCAGGAGATGGGCTACGACTATTCGCTCATCAGCCAGTGGGCCGAGGAGAAAGACATGGTGGTGGACCTGAAGGTAGCCCCCTCGCTGCCGCGCCTTATCGAAATGCTCGATTCCGCGGAGGTGGACATCGCCGCCTACGAGATCCCCGTCACCGCCGAGTACCGCCAGTCGGTCATTCCCTGCGGACCGGAGTATATCACCACCCAGGTGCTTGTCCAGCCCCTGAAAAACGGACGCCCTGAAATCACCGACGAGACCCAGCTTGTAGGGAAGGACGTCTACGTGGAGGCCGGTTCAAAATATCAGTACCGGCTCCGCAATCTCGACAACGAACTCGGGGGCGGGATCCGCATCCACGAGGTTGCCCGCGACACGCTCATTACCGAGGACCTTATCGGGATGGTCTCCGACGGGACAATCCCCCTTACGGTCGTCGACAGCGACATTGCCCGCATCAACAAGACCTATTACCGCGACCTCGATGTCTCCCTTCCGCTGAGTTTCCCCCAGAAGGCATCCTGGGGAGTGGCTGCCGGCAACAAATGGCTGGCCGACTCGGTTGACGCCTGGTTCGTCCAGGAATCCCCCAAGCGGCGCCAGGCCGAACTGCTCAAGCGCTACTTCGAGCTGGGCAAGAACGGAGGCGCCGACCCCCTGAAAGGATTCAGCCTCGACCTCTCGAAAGGGACCGTCTCCCCCTACGACGCCATCTTCAGGGCCAATGCGCGCACCGCCGGGCGTGACTGGCGTCTGCTGGCCGCCATCGGATATGTCGAGAGCGGATTCAACAGCAATCTTGTCTCCTGGGCCGGCGCACGGGGAATAATGCAGATTATGCCCCGCTCGGCCGTGGCTTACGGACTCCCCCTCGACCGCATCGAAGACCCGGAGGCCAACATCGCCGCCGCCGCGCGGATTTTCGCCGACCTCGACCGCTCGCTGGCCCGGAAAGTGCCCGACTCCCGAGAGCGCGTGAAGTTCGTGCTGGCCGCCTACAACGCCGGAATAGGCCACGTCTACGACGCCATCGCCCTCGCCGGAAAATACGGCCGCAATCCTCAGGTCTGGGACGGCAACGTAGAGCAGGCCCTCCTGATGAAAGCCAATCCGGAGTATTATTCCGACCCTGTCTGCCGCAACGGATATTTCGGCGGACGCCATACGGTAGCCTACGTCATGAAGGTCATGGGCCTCTGGGATAAAATCCAGCGTAAAATCCCGCGGTAAACCCTTTTCTCCCTCCATCGCCCCCCGAACAATCCTCTTCCCCCAATTGTTTTTATTCTTAAAACACTATACGTCAAATGAGAAAACGTTATCTTTCCGTCGCAGTGGTGCTGACACTGCTCTGTTCTTTTACCTTCTCCTCCTGTATCGGTTCTTTCGCTCTGACCAATAAACTCTTAGGCTGGAACAACCAGATCGGCAACAAGTTCGTCAACGAACTGGTCTTCTTCTGCTTCTGGATTATCCCCGTCTATGAGGTGACCGGTCTGGCCGACCTGCTGGTGCTGAACTCCATCGAGTTCTGGAGCGGCAGCAATCCCGTGGCCCAGGGACGTTCCGTAATCGAAGGGGCCGACGGCCGCTATCTGGTCGACTGCGACGGCAAGGGATACACCATTACCTCGGAAAACGACGGCTCCGTAGTCCGTCTGGACTTCGACTCCGAAGACCATTCATGGAGCGCCTCCGCCAACGGAAAATCCGTGAAATTCATGACCTTCGTCGACGACACCCACGTAAATATGCTGACCCCCGACGGTTCCTACGAGCTTGTGGAACTTTCCGACCGGGGTCTGATGGCCTACCGTCAGAACGTGGCCTCAGCCGCGCTCTACGCCACCGCCGACTGAATCTCTCCGCCGATTCTCTCCCGCGCTTGGATTATTTAAGTTAATTTGTTAACTTTGCAGAGAACAACCTTAACTGCTACTTGTATCACCCCTAAAAGACTGAAATGGAAAACCAGGAACTTCTTAAGACAGTAAAAGAGAGAGCCGAGGTATGGCTCTCCGAACAATATGACGAGACAACCCGCGCCCAGGTGAAGGAAATGCTCGAGGCCGAGGACAAGACTCCCCTGATCGAGGCTTTCTACCGCGACCTCGAATTCGGCACGGGAGGTCTGCGCGGCATCATGGGCCCCGGCACCAACCGCATGAACATCTACACCGTCGGCGCCGCCACCCAGGGGCTGGCCAACTACCTCAAGGAGGCTTTCGCCGACCTGCCCCAGATTGCCGTAGCCGTAGGCCACGATGTGCGCAACAATTCCCGCCAGTTCGCTGAAATCGTAGCCAACATCTTCTCGGCCAACGGTATCAAGGCATACCTCTTCGACAGCTTCCGACCCACCCCCGAACTCTCCTTCGCCATCCGCGAACTCGGATGCCAGAGCGGCGTCAACATCACCGCCTCCCACAATCCCAAGGAATACAACGGCTACAAGGCATACTGGGCCGACGGAGCGCAGATCATCGCTCCCCACGATGTCAACATCATCAACCACGTGAACCGCATCAAATCCGTAGGCGACATCAAGTTCCAGGGAGATCCCTCGCTCATCCAGATTATCGGAGAAGACATCGACAACAAGTTCCTGGCCGCCATCAAGGAACTCTCCCTCTCCCCTGAGATTATCGAGAAACACAAGGACCTGAAGATCGTCTACACCCCCATCCACGGTACCGGCGTGAAACTCGTTCCGGATTCGCTCCGCAACTACGGCTTCACCAACATCATCCACGTGCCTGAACAGGACATCCCCTCCGGCGACTTCCCCACCGTTGATTCCCCCAACCCCGAGAACGCCTCCGCCATGGCTATGGCCGTGGCCAAAGCCAAAGAGGTCGAAGCCGACCTGGTCGTGGCCTCCGACCCCGACGCCGACCGCATCGGCTGCGTAATCCGCGATACCGACGGCGAATATGTTCTTGTCAACGGTAACCAGATCTGCCTTGTGCTGCTCAACTACCTGATGACCCGCAACGCCGAGCTTGGCAAACTCACCGGCAAGGAATATGTTGTCAAGACCATCGTCACCACCGAGACCATCAAGCGCATCGCTGATGCCAACGACATCAAGATGTATGACTGCTACACCGGCTTCAAGTGGATCGCTTCCGTGATCCGCGAGAATGAAGACACCGCCCGCTATCTCGGCGGCGGCGAGGAAAGCTACGGCTTCCTGGCCGAGACCTTCTGCCGCGACAAGGACTCCGTTTCCGCTATCTCCCTCATGGCCGAGTGCCTCGCCTGGGCTAAGGAAAAGGGCCTGTCGTTCATGGAAATGCTCCAGGACATCTATGTCAAGTACGGCTACTCCCACGAAATGGGTATCTCCGTAGTGCGTCCCGGCAAGACCGGCGCCGAGGAAATCCAGCAGATGATGAAGGACTTCCGCCAGAATCCTCCCACGGAGCTGGCCGGCTCTCCCGTAATCGGCATCAAGGACTACCTGACCCTCGAAGCCATCTGCAGGAAGTGCAACGAAGTCAAGAAACTCGACTTCCCCACCACCTCCAACGTACTCCAGTTCTTCACCGCCGACGGCTCCAAGATCTCTATCCGTCCTTCCGGCACCGAGCCTAAGATCAAGTTCTACATGGAAGTACGCGGCGAGATGGCTACCCGCGCCGATTACCACGACGCCGAGAAGAAAGCCCTCGAGAAGATTGCCCTTATCCGCAAGGACCTCAATATCTGATATTCCCCGCTGGATATCCTGATAAAAGACAAGGCGGTGTGCCGGAAATTCCCGGCGCACCGCCTTGTCTTTGGCGTTTATTAAGAGTGTATGAAAGGAGCTGCGGCGCGCCGCAGCTCCGGAAGCGGTTTTATTCAGCGTAGGCTACAGTGATGGTGCGGCTGCCGCATTTTACGGTCAGACCGGCGTGGGTCTTGTTGTTGATGTCGGTAATGCCGTCGGTGTAGGTGAGCTGGCCGCTGAGGTCTCCTCCGGAAACCGATGCGGGAAGATTGGCGGAACGCTTGCCCAGCAGATTCATCGCGCCGAGAATCTGATTCTCGGGATTCATGCCGTAGCCGAGGAACCATACCAGGTCGAGGCTGGCGTCATTGGGCTGCTGGGAATAGGAGGCCGATACCTTCCCTGATGCGCCGTTACCCGAGAAATCCATTGCGGTGAGGTCTGTGGCGTTCCAGGTGTATTTGCCGTTGAACTCCATCCCGTCGACAGCCGTCAGCTGGGCAGCGTTGTTATAGTCGAAGCTGATAAGGCGTCCGGTCATGTCGGGCTGCACGGAGATTACATCATAGCCGGTCAGAACCTTGCCGTTGAGTACGCCGAAAGTCTGGCCGTTCATCGTTGCTGTGGAGGACTTGATGTTGACCTTGTTGATTGCCACTCCGCTGGCTGTCGAGCGGGCATCGCTGGTGATGGTGTAGGTCTTGTGCGTGGGTTCCTCCCCGTTATAGGTCACTACGTTCATCGTGGCCAGGGCACCCTTGTCGTATGTGAAGTCATAGCTCCAGAGGAGATTTTCGCCGTTCATGCAGATGATTTCCGTCACCTGTTTTTTCTCGGCGATAGCATCGGCGTTGGGGTTCGGGACCGGAGCAGCTGCCTGCTGGATGAGAGTGAAAGAAGTTACGGTGCCGTTGCAGGTGGCTTTCACCAGCGCTGCGCGTTCCTGCGAGGAAGTGTTGGCGGCAGTGTAGACTCCTACAATCTGGCTTCCTTCCCCTCCGGCGGGAGCATAGAAGCTGACCCAGTCGGCGGTCTGTTCCTGATTGAAATAATCTACTGCCTGTATGGTCCAGGATCCGGCAGCATCAAAAGTGAGGCTGAAAGCGGCTATGCCTGAAGCGGGAGTACCGCTGGCGGCGGCTTCCACAACTCTTACCGCAGGCGCGCTGCCTGTGAAATAGATATCAGCCAGGTAGTCCTTGTCGTCATCGGAACATGAACTGATTGTCACTGCTACGGCGGTCAAAGCCATTGCACCCGCCATTTTGAAGAGTTTGTTCATACTATATTGCATTAATTGTTAATATAAAAGAAGAATTATTACGTGAGTGATAAAGCTTCTGTTAAATGAAGTGCTGCAAAGTTAATTAAACAAAATCAATTACACAAACAATCTGATGCAAAAAAATAATTCTGACAGAAATTTGTCAGAAAAATCACGTCCATTATGGCTTTTGTAATATTCTTTCCCCTCTGAAAAATGATCTGGCGTAAGTTTATTTATTGTTCAATATTATTATCTGTTGAAGGCTGACGGCCCCTCTGATTGTAGAATTGAACTCGCTTAATTACTTGACGGTAGATTTTTGGTTAAAAATTTGGAATATTCATTTTTGTTTTCTAATTTTGCGAAAAGACTTGCAATTTGCTGTCTCAGCTATCTCAACTTAAACCTTCATAATGATGAAAATCAAATTCAAAATCAAACGTGGAGGCGTCTTCCGCCAATTAGCGGCGGTGTTTCTCCCTATGGCTGTAATCAGTCTATGTTCCTGCTCTCAGGAAGAACCTGTTGCTTCCGTGCAGGAACCGACCTCGGAAAACATTGAGAATCCCATTACCCGTTCTCCCCAGGAAGCTGTGGCTATCGCTGAACGGGCGTGGCAGGAGTTTTATGGAAGTGATGCCTCAGCTTCCCGTTCATCTTCTGCTCCGCTGATTGATTTGTCCAGGCCGGTGGAAGTTGTCCGCGGCATTAAGTCCCGTGGAGCTTCCGATGCGGACACCCTTATGTATGTGGTAAACTTTACCGATGACGCCGGTTTTGCTATCGTAGCAGCTCCCCGTAATAAAGAGGCATTGCTGGCCGTAACCTCTCAGGGGCATTATTATCCTGAATCCATGCCTGATGAAGAACTGATTCCTGGGTTTGAAATATGGCTGAATAATGCCCGTTCCATCATTAGAGACTCATCAACCATTATTACTCCAATACCGAATCCTGAAATCATTGGAAAACTTGAACAGAAGGAATGGGAAGATACTCTTCAGCGATTGATGGTGGAGCCGCAGGTGCGTATTAAGTGGGGGCAGGGAGATACCATCCCGACAGATTTATATTATTACCCTGAAGGTTATTTGTTTCAGAATGGTCGCGCAGGTTGTGCAACAATTGCATTGGCGCAAATTTGTTCATTTTTTCAACAGCCAACGTATATCAATTGGTCTGGATTCAATCAAGGGGAACGTTTTGATTTGGATTGGAATGAAATGCTGAAGCACGACCCGAGACAAAAATCTAATTCTTATGCAGATATGGGTACGTGTATGGAAGCTGACAGGATGGCCACACACGGGATGATTGCACAATTTTGTCGGTGCATTGCGAATTGGACAGATGCTAATGACAGTAAGCTGGACGCAACCAGCACAGACAAGGATAAAGCCTTGTCTGCGCTGAAAAAACTCTTGCCTGGCAAATCAATTCAAGGGTGGAAAGACTTTGATCCCAATCTTTTTCCTCAAGAAAATCAAATTTGGTTAGTAAGAGGAGAATCTTCATCAAGTGGTCATGCATGGATTTGTGATGGGACCCGATATATACAGGCAATTCATTATTTTGCGACCCGTGAGAATTCCTCTCAGCCATGGAATATTATTCAGCGTAATATCTATACCTCACTGTATGTCCATTATAATTGGGGATGGTATGGGAGTAGTAACGGGTGGTATAGAAATGCCAAAGCTGTCTCTACACTTGTGAAGTCTGGAGGAAATCATAAACCTAAAAAATATAATATTTCCGAATATGTTACGGTTCAATAGTCTCAAGTTGACAAAAAGCATCCTATGCATGATTGGACTGCTGATAGCCTGTGGGATGTTTGTAACCTCCTGCAGCGAAGAACTCGTTGATAAGCGTGACGGAGGATATTTCAGAACGTTTGGCGGTAAGACCTTAATTAGAAATATTTCGGCGGAAGAAGGAGTCATGCAAATTCCTTTGCATGGGACTAAAACAGAGAGTGTTATCCCTATTGTGACAATCTCAACCGGCGATGGATTGGTGGGGAATGAGCATCTGTGGGATGATTACGAAAGATATGGCTGGTTGTTACGTCCCGCTACGGTGTATAAGACCGCCGGTTATTCTTCCTATCCCAATACTCTTGATATGGAGTACCACTTCGAGTGGGTCAAATGCGCGTCTTATAAATATCCGGGAAGCGCAGAGGGTGTATTGCAGGTAAAGTATGAAAAGAATACCGGGACCGAGTTACGTATAATAACGGTATATCTCAGGAACGAAGATGAAGGCTGTTTATTATTGGTACAGATGCCTGAAAACGGAACTGATGCTGCCGATGAAAACCAGCCCGAATAAAACCATACCTGATATGAATAAAAGAATCAGCGATACATACATGAAATCATCCCCAGTATATTCATTTCGTCGCAAGTCGGCAAAGAGCATCCTGTTCCTGATAGGATTGCTTTTAGCAGAAGGGCTGTTAGTCACCTCCTGCAGCGAAGAGTGGGATGGCGATAAGGCTCAAGGTTACTTTCAGACGTTAGGCAGCAAGGCTGAATTTTTAGACGTATCAGCCGAGGCTGGAGAAATGCAGATTTCTCTGACTGGAACAGAGACAGAAAGTGTTGTTCCTATTGTGTCCATCGCAATCGGTCGCGAGTTGATGGGGAGCGAACATCTATGGGATGATTATGAGAAATACGGTTGGATGCTGCAGCCCGCTACGGTTTATAAGGGCGCCGGTTATTCTTCCTATCCCAATACTCTTGATATGGAGTATCAGTTCGATTGGGTCAAATGTGCCACATATAAATATCCGGGAAGCACTAAAGGGGTATTGCAGGTAAAATATGAAAAGAATACCGGCACTGAACCCCGTACAATCACGGTGTATCTCAGAAATGAGGATGAGGGTTATTTAGTGTTGACGCAGTGGCCTGAAGACGAAACTGATGCTGTCGATGACAACCAACCCGAATAAAACCATACCTGATATAAATAAAAAAATCAGTGATACATTCATGAAAGCATCCCAAGTATATTCCTCCTGTTGCAAGTCGGCGAAAAGTTTCTTTTTCCCGATCCTTATGCTTTTGGCTGCAAGCATTGTATTGTCCTCCTGCAGCGAAAAAACAGAGCCTTATATGGGAGGGAGAGGGTATTTCAAGGTCCCTCGTACCAAAACTTTGACTAAGATACTTTCCCCCGAAGAAGGCGAACTGGAGATTCCTTTGGAAGGTAAGGAGTCCGAAACAGTTATTCCTATCGTAGTGATATCTGTATCTTCCAATCTTTTAGCTAATGAGAAGATGTGGAACGATTACGAGAAATATGGATGGCTTTTGCAGACCGATAAGGTCTATCAAGCCGCCGGTTATTCGTCATATCCCAATACTCTCGAGATGAAGTATCAACTGGATTGGGTTAAGTGTTCCTCTTATAAAGAGTCAAACAGTATTCACGGCGTCTTAAAGGTAAAATATGATAAGAATACGACAGATAAATGTCGTTTCATGACAATCTATCTTGAAAATGAAGACGAAGGATTCCTTGACCTGATACAGATGCCTGAAGACGAAACTGGTGTGACGAAAGAATACCAACCCGAATAAAACCATGCTTGATATGAATAAAAGAATTAAATTTTTAGGAGTGGTGCTGACTGGCGTATGCTCATTGATGCTGAGCGGCTGCTCGAACAATGATGAGCCCCGGCAGCAGGAGGAGTTTGTCCTCAGCGATCCGGCGCAGGGATATTTTCTGACCCCATGCGGTACTACTGCGTCCAGAACGCTGGAGGCTGGCGGGGGTGAGGTGGACATCCCTCTGGCAAGTTCCATGACAGAGCAGGTAATCCCCATCCACATGATTGCCCCGGAGAAAGATATGTTCCGGGACTCCGGAAAATGGGGGGATGCAATTCTGCGGCCCGGCAACAGTTTCTCGCTGTCGGGGAATCCGGCGGATTATCCCAATTCGCTCGACGTGGCGTATCGGTTCGGCTGGGCGGAGTTCTCGACTTTCAAGAAACCGGATTCCGACGAAGGCATACTGCGAATCCGCTTTGAACCGAATCCGACGGAAGAGAGGCGCTCTATCGCCGTATGGCTGAAAAACGAACAGTCATCCGTCATTGAGGTGGTTCAGGTGCCCAAATCCTACGTCCCAGGGCCCCTGTAAGAGCGCTACCGGATTTGACAGCCGTAGCTGAGATTACTATGATAACGTCCCGCCGGAGCGGCCGCAAGGCAATTCGGCGGGACGATTATTTTGTAGTGTTCAGAGGAATATTTATCTTTGCAGGGCATTTCCCGGGCAGACGGCGCCGAAGCTGCCGGTCCCGGATGATGTGTTTAAGAGGAAACTGTGCTATGATCGAATATATCAGAGGCCGACTGGCCGAACTGACCCCCGCGGTGGCCGTGGTGGATGTCGGCGGCGTGGGCTACGAATTGAATATCACGCTGACAACGTTTACGTCGCTGCAGGGGAGCGCCCCAGGCGGCGAAACCCTTCCCGCTCCCGGGGAAAGAACCCCTCAGGGGGGCGAGACACGCCTGTTTGTCCACGAGGTGATCCGCGAGGATGCCTGGACGCTCTACGGTTTCGCCACGCGCCGCGAGCGCGAATTGTTCCGGGAGCTTATCGGCGTGTCGGGCGTCGGGAGCGCCTCGGCGCGGATGATTCTTTCGTCGATAACCCCGCCGGAACTCGAGCAGGTGATTACCGCCGGAGACGAGCGGCGCCTGAAAGCCGTAAAGGGAATCGGCGGAAAAACCGCCCAGCGCATAATTGTGGACTTGCGCGACAAAATAAAACCTACGGGGGATGCGTTATTTATCCAGGCGGAGATGCGTTCCGATGTCTACGACGAGGCGCTGGCCGCCCTGGTGATGCTCGGTTTCGCAAAACCGGCCACCCAGAAAGTGCTGTCAAAAATCTTTTCGCAGGAACCCCAGTTAAAAGTGGAACAGGCGATAAAGAAAGCTCTCACCATGCTTTGAACCGGACGGCGACCGCCGGGGCGCCGCTCCACAACCCCCGCTTTAACCTCGATTGAGCCATACGTCATACATCCATAGGCTGTTGATTGTCGGCTGCACGGTAATTGCAGCCGCTGTCTGCTCTGTACTGGCCTGGGCCTCGGCCCAGAGTCCGGCATCCGGCGCGTCCGGAGGCGCCCGGCTGCTGCCTCCTCCCCCTCCGTTTCCGCTGATTTCGGGACCCGGGGGAGTGAGCGATTCGATCATGATGCCGTTCCCCGTACAGCAGACTGTCCCGGCCGATTACGAGAGGATGATGGAGGACCAGTTCGCCGCCGACCTTGCCACCCCATCGAATATCGTTACCATTCCCGAGTATGATCCCGAGACGGGGTATTACATCATACGCACGAAAGTGGGGGACACGGAAATAGCCACTCCATTCGTGCTGAGCGAGAAGCAGTTCAATGACTGGCAGTTCCGCCGCCAGCTCCAGGAATATTACCAGGAGCGCAATCAGCAGCTTGCCGAAAAGAAAGACAAGCAGCCTTTCAACATCTTCGACATGAATTTCGCCTACGGGCCGCTGGAGAAAATCTTCGGTCCCGGAGGTGTCTCGCTCAAGACCCAGGGTTCGGTGCAGATCAAGATGGGTATAAAGTCCAACAAAAGCGACAACCCCTCGCTCCCGATCAATTCCCGCCGCAAGACCTACTTCGACTTCGACCAGAAAATCCAGGCTACCATCGCCGCCTCCGTCGGAGACCGGATGCAGTTCAACATGACCTACAACACCGACGCCACCTTCGACTTCGACTCCAAGAACATCAAGCTCGCCTACGAGGGGAAGGAGGATGACATCGTAAAGTCCATCGAGGCCGGTAACGTCTCGATGACCACCGGTTCGTCGCTGATCCGCGGGTCCACGGCCCTGTTCGGCCTGAAATCGAAGCTCCAGTTCGGCAAATTCACGGTGACGGCCCTGCTGTCGCAGCAGAATTCCGAGTCGAAGACCGTCAACACCAAAGGGGGCTCGCAGTCGACCGACTTCACCGTCAACGCCGACCAGTATGACCAGAACCGCCACTTCTTCCTGGCCAATTATTTCTACCGCAACTATGACCAGTTTGCCGCCAGGCTCCCGCTGGTCTCCTCGGGAATCAACATCACCCGCGTGGAGGTGTGGGTCACCAACAAGGGGGGACGCTACGAGCAGGCGCGCAACATCGTTGCCTTCGCAGACCTGGGAGAGGGGGACCCTCAGGCGCTCAACAATGACTACTGGCAGGTCAGCTCCTCCGTGCCTGTCCCCTCCAACCAGTCGAACAACCTCCTGCAGGTAATCAAGACGGAATACCCGGGCGCCCGCTCGATCAACACCGTCACCCAGGCCCTCGAACCTCTCCGCGCCTACGGAATCGAGGGTGGACGCGACTATGAGAAAATCGAGTCGGCCCGTCTGCTGAACTCTTCGGAGTACACCCTGAACGCCACGTTGGGTTATATCTCGCTGAAATCCCAGCTCAATTCCGACGATGTACTCGGTATCGCCTTCGAGTACACCTACAACGGCCAGGTCTACCAGGTCGGCGAGTTCTCGTCCGACATAACGACCACCACGGAGTCGCTCTACGTGAAGATGCTCAAATCGACCACTGTCGATCCTAAGCTCCCCCTCTGGCGCCTGATGATGAAGAATGTCTACTCCCTGGGAGCATATCAGGTGCAGAAACAGAACTTCAAGCTCCGCATCAAATACCTTTCGGACACCACCGGAACCCAGATAGACTATCTGCCTATCCCCTCGATGTCCAACATACCTCTGCTTCAGGTGATGAACCTCGACCGCATCGACTCCAACCAGCAGTCGAACCCCGACGGTTTCTTCGACTTTATCGAGGGGTACACCATAGTCCCCTCCACGGGCAAGATCATTTTCCCGGTGGCCGAGCCGTTCGGTGCCTGGCTGGAGAAGAAGATCGGCGACCCGGCGCTGGCCGAGAAGTATGTCTACAAGGAGCTGTACGATTCCACGCTGGTAATCGCCCGTCAGTTCGCCGACAAGAATAAGTTCGTGATGACCGGGTCCTATCAGGCTTCCTCGGGTTCGCAGATTCGTCTGAACGCGATGAACGTGCCCCGCGGATCGGTGGTGGTGACCGCCGGAGGTGTGCGCCTTACCGAGAATTCGGACTATACGGTGGACTATTCGATGGGTATAGTGACGATTACCAACCAGTCGATCATCGACTCGGGACAGAGCGTATCGGTCACTCTTGAAAACCAGTCGCTCTTCTCAACCCAGCGCAAGACCCTCCTGGGGCTGGATATGCAGTATGCCTTCAGCAAGGACTTCAACATCGGGGCTACGGTGCTTCATTTCTCGGAGAAGGCGCTGACCGAGAAGGTGAATATCGGCGACGAGACAATCACCAACTCGATGTTCGGCTTCAACGTGAACTACAACACCAAGTTCATGTGGCTGACGAATCTGCTGAACAAGATTCCGACCGTCAACGCCACGGCCCCCTCCACGCTTAACCTCTCGGCCGAATATGCCGTGCTGGTCCCCCATAAACAGAAGTCCGGGACAAACAAGGGAAGCTCCTATGTAGACGACTTCGAGTCCTCCCAGACGGGTATCGACCTTCGTTCCCCCTATTCCTGGTTCCTGGCCTCCACCCCTTACGACAACGGCAAGGACCCGCTGTTCCCCGAAGCCGCGCTGTCCAACAACGTGGACTACGGCAAGAACCGCGCCCTGATAAACTGGTATTACATCGACCGGATGTTCACCGACCGCAACACCTCCCTCGCGCCCGGATATATCCGCAACGACCTTGTGCAGCTCTCCAATCCCTACGTCCGCGAAGTGACATCCCAGGAAATCTTCCCGGGCCGCGAACTGACCTACGGGGAATCGGCCACGATCCAGACCCTGAACCTGTCGTTCTATCCCACCGAGCGAGGCCCCTACAACCTCGACGCCACGAATATCGACGAGGAAGGGAATCTGCTCTTCCCCGAAAAGCGCTGGGGGGGCATCATGCGCAAGATGGAGAACACCAACTTCGAGCAGGCCAACATCGAGTACGTGCAGTTCTGGATGCTCAATCCTTTCCTCGACCCGGAGAATCCCAACTATGACGGCGGTGACCTCTACTTCAATTTCGGCGAGATTTCGGAAGATATCCTGAAAGACGGACTGAAATCCTACGAAAACGGTATTCCGGTCGACGGCGACGATCAGTGGCTCGACACGACGGTATGGGGCCGTGTGTCTCGCCAGAACTCGCTGACCTACGCCTTCGACACAAACAACGGCTCGCGCCTGATGCAGGATGTCGGTCTCGACGGTCTGCGCAACAACGACGAGTTCACTTTCGATTCCTACTCCACTTTCCTCGAGCAGCTGCGGGCGAAGCTCTCTCCGGCCGCCCTTGAAAGGATGCAGAACGATATGTTCTCCCCCTTCAACGACCCCGCCGGCGACAACTACCATTTCTTCCGCGGGTATGACTACGACGAGCAGCGCCTCTCGATTCTGGAGCGTTATAAGCGCTACAACGGCGTGGAGGGGAACTCGCTTCCGCCGGAGGATGCCGCCGATCCGCTCTACCAGAGCGCGCGCTCGGTGCCCGACGTGGAGGATATCAACCAGGACAACACCCTGAACGAATACGAGCGTTATTTCCAGTACAAGGTCTCTATCCGTCCGGAGGACCTGGTGGTGGGAAAGAACTTCATCGCCGACAAGCAGACCTCCACGGTCTACACCCGCGACGGACAGGAACAGACCGTAGAATGGTATCAGTTCAAGATTCCTCTGAGCCAGTATGAGCGGAAGGTGGGTTCAATCAATGATTTCTCCACTATCCGTTTCGCCCGTATGTTCATGACGGGATTCAAGCAGGTGACCCACCTGCGTTTCGCCACTCTCGAGCTTGTCCGCGGGGAATGGCGCAATTATGACTTCAACCTCAACAACCGAGGCGACGCTCCCGCCGAGGGGCAGCTTGACGTGTCGGTGGTCAATATCGAGGAAAACGCCGACCGCGAGCCGGTCAATTATGTGCTGCCTCCGGGCGTTACCCGTATCGTGGACCCCGGCCAGTCGCAGGTGACCCAGCTCAACGAGCAGTCGCTCCAGCTGAAAGTCACCGGTCTCAAGGCCGGCGACGGACGCGGTGTCTACCGCGATACCCAGCAGGACCTCCGCAATTACAAGCGCCTGCAGATGTGGGTCCACGCCGAAAGTCTTATCGACGATGTGACGAATCTCCACAACGGAGAACTGTCGGTTTTCGTGCGACTGGGTTCCGACGTGAAGGCCAACTATTATGAATATGAGATTCCCCTGGCACTGACTCCCCACGGCAGCTACAACAACTGGCTCGAGAGTGACCGTCAGAAGGTATGGCCGCTGCAGAACTTCATGAATCTCCGGCTCCAGAATCTTGTGAATCTCAAGAAAGAGCGTAACCGCGCCAAGGACGAGGGGAACGCCGGCATAGGCTATGCCACGGTATATTCGGGACGCGACCCCGACGATGAGCGCAACACGATTTCCGTCAAGGGTAATCCGTCGCTGAGCGATGTGCGTGTGCTGCTTGTCGGAGTGCGCAATAACTCCAATACCGTCAAGGACGGTATCATCTGGGTGAATGAGCTGAAAGTGACCGAGTTCAACGAGGAGGGTGGTTGGGCGGCCAAAGCCAATGTCAACCTCGGGGTGTCCGACGTGGCTACCCTTAATTTCGGTACTCATATCGAGACGGCCGGATTCGGTTCGGTGGACCAGGGGCTAAACGAGCGCCGCATGGACGATTATCAGCAGTACAATTTCGCCGTGCAGACCGACCTGGGGCGTTTCCTTCCCGAGAAGGTCAAGCTCCATGCCCCGATTTATTACTCCTATTCCTCGGAGAAGACCACTCCGAAGTATAATCCCCTGGACCAGGACGTGCTTCTGAAAGATGCCCTGGACGACGCTCCCGACCAACACGCCCGCGACTCGATTTCGGCTTACGCCGTGGAGCGCTCCACGATAAAGAGTTTCTCAATCTCGGGACTGAAATTCGATGTGACAAGCAAGAACCCGATGCCCTGGGATCCCGCGAACTTCACTTTCAATTTCTCGTTTAACAAGCAGTCAAAGAATGACCCGACCACGGAGTATGAGTACACCAACGACTACCGCGGTTCGCTGGCCTATAACTATTCCCCTATGATCAAGGGGCTGAAACCGTTCTCATGGATCAAGTCGAAGAACAAGAATCTCAAGTTCTTCAAGGACTGGGAGTTCCGCTATCTGCCCAACACGATTTCGTTCCTGACGAATATGTCGCGTTACTATTATGAGATGCAGACCCGTTCGGAACTGGACGAAACGTTCCAGCTTCCGGTCTCGGTAAGCAAGAATTTCCTGTGGGACAGGCAGTTCCAGCTTACGTGGAACCTCACCAAGTCGATTTCACTGACCTTCAATTCCAATACCTCGGCGCGAATCGAGGAGACAGTCGGAGCGGTCAACCGTAAACTTTTCCCCGACCAGTACAAACAGTGGAAAGATACGGTCTGGAGTTCGATTCTTTCGATGGGTACTCCCTGGGCCTACAACCAGAGTTTCGTAGCCACTTACCGTGCGCCTTTCAACCGTATTCCTGTGCTTGACTTCCTGACCGGGAATGTGTCATACAACTCTACTTACCGCTGGGACCGCGGAGCGGAAATCGACGGCGTGGCCACGGGCAACAAGATTGCCAACCAGGCTTCCCTGAGTGTCGACGGTCGCCTGAATTTCGAGAGTCTTTACAATAAGATTCCGTTTGTGAAGGATGTCCACAAGCGTTTCAACAATGTAGGCAAGAAGACTCCCGAGAGGAAGCCCAAGAAGTTCGAGCGCACTTTCAAACTTCGCCCCGACACGACCTTCACCCTCAAACATAATCTGCGCACCAAGAAAATAGCCATAAAGGCCGAGGACGCCAATTCCCATGAGCCTTTTGTCTTCAAACATAAGGTCATCGACCAGAATACCGTCGAAATTCTGACCCCGGCGGACGCCAATATCAAGTTTACGGTAACCGAGGTGCTGAAGGAACAGAAATCGCTGTGGCGCGAGATAGGGGAGTACGCCCTGCGCCTGGCTATGTCGCCGCGGTCAGCGTCAATCCGCTGGAAAAAGACCAACTCGCTCTCCATCCCGCTGTTCCGCAACGAAATCGGCAATATTTTCGGACAGTCCACAAGTTATGGCCCCATGTCGCCCGGTCTTGACTTCGCTTTCGGTTTTGCAGGCGAGGATTATATCTACAAGGCCAAAGACCGCGGATGGCTCATCACCGATGACGGCCAGACTTCTCCGGCGATAGTATCCCGCGCCAATGAACTGAACATTGAATTCCAGCTCGAATTCATAAAGGGGCTCAAACTCCAGCTGACGATGAACCGCACCGATAACCGTACCCGTCAGATTCAGTTCATGTATCCCGATATGCCGGTCACTTTCTCCGGTTCCTACACCAAGACCCATTGCGCGATCGGTACCTCTCTGGGTTCCTCCAGCGCCGACAACGGTTATTACAGCGCTCCCTTCCAGAAGATGCTCGACAATATTCCGATTATCGCCGAGCGCTATAACGCCCTCTATGCCGGCACGCATTATCCCGCAGGCGGATTCATGACCGACAATCCTTTAGTAGGGCAGCCGTTCAACCCCGAGAACGGTACTGTCTCGTCCACTTCCTCGGATGTGCTTGTCCCGGCGTTTATATCGGCCTATACCGGCACGAATCCCCATAAGCAGTATCTCACTCCGTTCCCCTCCTTCGGGGCGGTACTGCCCAACTGGCGTCTGACCTACGACGGCCTGATAAATCTCGGTAATCTGAAAAAATGGTTCAAGAGTTTCACCCTGAGTCACGCATATCAGTGTACCTATTCGGTAGGTTCCTATACGTCGTATCTGAACTGGCTGACGGTCGACGGCGACATGATGGGATTCACCCTCGACACCAATACCGGTATGCCTATTCCGTCGTCACCATATAATATATCTTCGGTGGCGATTACCGAGCGCTATGCGCCCCTTATCGGAGTGAACGGCACCCTGAAAAACGATCTCCAGTTCAATGTAGAGTGGAAAGACCAGCGTACCCTGACGCTCAATACCTCAGCCGGACAGGTGGTGGAGGCCACTTCCCGCGGCCTTACCATCGGCGCTGGATACAAGATTATCGGCTTTAACTCCGTACTGAAAATGCGCGGCTCCCAGTCAGGCGTAAGCAACGACCTCACCCTCAAGGCGGACTTCTCGCTGCAGAACACCCAGGCTCTTATCCGCCGAATCGAGACAAACTACACTCAGGCTACTTCCGGAACGCGCACTTTCACAATCAATTTCAATGCCTCCTACATCCTCTCCAAGAAACTGACCCTGGCCGCTTACTTCGACCACCAGGTCAATACTCCCCTGGTAAGCAACGCCGCCTATCCGACCACCAACTCCTCCTACGGTATCTCCCTAAACCTCAATCTCTCCCGCTGATTCCCCTCGCCCGGACGGGTGTGATTTTTATTTGTATGGGAAAATGCGAGGATGAGGAGTTAGGGGGTGTCAGATGCGGAAGAGGCGACGGGCGTTGGCTGTGGATGCGGCGGTGACGTCCGAGAGGGGGAGGCCGAGGTTGGCGGCGACAGCCCGGGCGATATAGGGAAGATAGGCCGACTCGTTGCGGCGTCCGCGGCAGGGGACAGGAGCAAGATAGGGGGAATCGGTCTCCAGGAGGATGCGGTCAAGGCCGATGGCTGGGAGCGGAGAGAGGCTTCGACCGTCGGGCCCGGCGGTGTTGAAATTGGAATTTTTGAAAGTCACTATGCCGTTGATTCCGAAATAAAAATCGCCTGTCGAGCGGATACGCTCCACATCCTGCGGAGTCCCGGAAAAACTGTGGAATACGCCGGAGGGCACGGCGGGGAGGGATTTGAGAACTTCCAGAGTTTCATCGAGTCCGTCGCGGCAATGGATAATGACCGGCAGATTGTAACGGAGGGCCATGCGGCACTGGCGGTCGAAAGCCCGCATCTGTCGCTCGCGGTTTTCCGGCTCCCAGTAGAGGTCTATACCGATTTCTCCTACCGCGCGATAGAGTCCGGGATTGGTGGCTAACTCTTTTTCGATGATGTCCAGGGCCGCGTCGGGGTCATCGGTCAGTTCGGTCGGATGAAGGCCCATAGCCATCGTGATTTTACCCGGAAAGCAGGCGGCCAGGCGTTTCATCGGAGCGATTTCGCCGAGGGCGTTGGCGGGAAAAACGAGATGTTCCACTCCGGCCGCTAAGGCGCGTTCGACCGCCTCCTCCGGACCGTACGGAGTCGGAACGGGTGTGGGGGCCGGAACTCCTTTTTTCAGATGGCCGGGACGTTCGGCGGTCAGGAATTCATTGCAATAAAGGTGGGTATGGCTGTCAATCATGATAAGGATAGCTGTCCGTCAGAGTTGTGGAAAGTTACCGGAACTGGTTTATTCCGGGCATATATTCAAAACCGGCCTCAGACAGTCTGTGGGTCAGTTCTTCCTTGTCAAGTTGCAGATCACCAGTGAGTTGGTCGAGCGAATCATATTGGTCGCGGAGTTTCATGTTCACCCATGACAGCAACATAAAGGGATCCTGTGGTATATCGTTCATATTTATTAAGATTGAATTTTCCTGCAAAGTTACAACATTTCCATATCATTCCCCGTTCTCAAATCAGCAAAGTCAGAAAATTGTTCATATTTACAACAGTATAATTCATATATATTATCAACATAATTTAATTCGATATGTTGTCAGAAAAAAGAAGCAGTATGCTTCACGGAGTCCTTCTGATGGGCCTCTTCTCCTGTGCAGCCTTTTATATCGGTGATGCCAGTTTCTTCCGGGAAATTTCGTTCAGTCCGATGATTATCGGTATTATTCTGGGTATGCTCTATGCCAATTCTCTCCGCAACCATCTTCCTGAGACATGGGTTCCGGGTATTCAGTTCTGTTCCAAGAAGCTGTTGCGCCTGGGTATTATCCTTTATGGATTCCGTCTTACATTTCAGGACATAATAAATGTCGGAGTCGCCGGCATAATGATAGATGTCATTGTAGTGGTGGTGACCATTATCGGAGGTGTTTATTTAGGCAAAATGCTGAAAATGGACCGCGATATAGCGCTGCTGACATCCATCGGCAGCGGTATCTGTGGCGCGGCCGCCGTTCTGGGCGCCGAATCCACGATTCAGACAAAGCCCTATAAGACAGCGGTAGCCGTGGCTACGGTGGTCATCTTCGGTACGATCTCGATGTTTCTGTATCCTATCGCATACCGGGCCGGATTCCTCGGACTGTCTCCCGATGAAATGGGGATCTATGCCGGAGCTACCCTCCATGAAGTCGCCCATGCTGTCGGCGCCGGCAATGCGATGGTTACTCCCGCGACTCCCAACGTAGCCAACGTAGCGATTATCGTCAAGATGATCAGGGTCATGATGCTCGTCCCGGTTCTCCTCAGCCTCGGCTACTGGGTGGCTATGCAGCGGCGCAATACCCCCGAGACTGTGACCTCCGAATCAAAAGGAAAAGTAACTATCCCCTGGTTCGCCCTCGGGTTTCTCGGCGTAATCTTCTTCAACTCCTTCAACTTGCTCCCTTCCGCCGTCGTTGACATCATCAATTACATCGATACTTTCCTGCTGACCATGGCAATGGTCGCTCTGGGAGCCGAAACTTCGATAGACAAGTTCAAGAAAGCCGGAGCCAAGCCCTTTATCCTGGCCGGCCTGCTCTACATCTGGCTGGTAGTCGGCGGCTGGGCTCTCGCCCGCTATGTGGCTCCCCTCTTCCTCTGAGGCATCCTTTCCACTCCCCGTAAATTGCAACGGCGCTACGTCCTCTTTCCGACGCGGCGCCGTTGTCATTTTCCGTACTGTTTAACTCAGCTGTTCCAGATATCCCAGGAGATGAAGGCCTGAAGCAGAAGCATTTCCAGGCCGTTTTTGACTTCGGCACCCCGGGCGGAGGCCTTGCGCATAAAGAGCGTAATGTCCGGATTATACAGCAGGTCGTAACAAAGATGTTCCGGAGTCAGACATTCGTAGGGGATGTCGGGACACTCGTCGACATGGGGATACATTCCCAACGGGGTGGTGTTGACGATAATTCTGTGCTGACGGATTATGTCCGGAGTCAGTTCGCCGTAAGTCAGTACTCCGGGGCGTTTCGTACGCGATACGCATACTGATTCGATATCGAGCATATCCAGTCCTACGGCTACTGCTTTGGCGGCGCCCCCGGTACCGAGAATCAGTGCCTTTTTGCCGCGGTCGCTTACCAGCGGTCGGATGGAGTCGGTGAAGCCTGCTACGTCGCTGTTGTAGCCGACAAGGCGCTTGTCTTCGCAGACTTTTCCTTTCTTTCCCCGTATAATCCTGATAACGTTTACGGCTCCGGCGCGCGCGGCCAGCGGGTCCAGTTCGTCAAGATAGGGGATTACTTTTTCCTTGTAGGGGATGGTGACGTTCATCCCTGAAAGGAATTCTGTTTTCTTCACCAGCGTCGGGAAATCCTCTATTGCCGGAATCTCGAAGTTGTCATAGCGGGCATTGATATTTTCCGCCTTGAACTTCTGGTTGAAGAAGGTTCGGGAAAAGGAGTGAATCAGCGGGTAGCCGATCAGTCCGTAAATGCGTTCATCAATTCTGCTCATAAAAAAATCGTTGTTTCCATTTCTACAATTTGCCCTCGTCGCGATAGGAATAATAGCCTGTCGGACCGATTATCAGATGATCAAGGACCTGTACGTCCACCAACTTACAGACTTCGGCTATGCGCCGGGTAAGCTGGTCATCGGCCACGCTCGGAACCATATTGCCCGACGGATGGTTGTGACACAGGATTATCCCCGATGAAAGCCGGTCGATAACACTTTTCACAATCAGTTTTACATCGACGGTGGTCTGGCTCTGTCCCCCTTTGCTTACCTGTTCGACGGATTGAAGACGGTTTGCGCGACTGAGGTGCAACACCCAGAACTCCTCGTTGTTGAGCCGTTCAAGCCGCGGGCGCATAAAAGCGTAGACTTCCTGGGAAGAGGCAATCCGCGGATCCTGAATCTGAAGATCGGTCTGGGCACGCGCTCCGAAAGTCATTGCCGCCACCAGCAGAGCGGCTTTCGCCGTACCGATTCCCTTGTATTTTCTGACAATCTCGGGAATAGACTTTCGGGAAAGATAGGCGAGGCGGTTATCGTTGTCGCGCAGAATTTCCCGGCTCAGTTCAAGGACCGATTTACCCGGAATACCTGATCCGAGAAGGATGGCAAGCAGTTCGGTGTCGGTCAGGGCATCAATTCCCTGGCGCAGGGCCTTTTCGCGCGGTTTCTCGTCTTCCGAAAGGCTGTTCATGCCCCGGGCACTCTTTTGTTCCGGCGCGGGTTTCTCCGGGGCTACCCATCCCTCCGGTTCCGCATCCTCCCGGCGTGCCGTCCCGAGGGGACGCCGGGAGACATCGACGTAGTCTCCCCCTCCGTCGAAAATGCGGTCAAAATCATTTACCAGGTCAAAATCATCCATAAATTTATGTTTTTCAATCTGCCGGAATACGTCATTTTCCCTTTCGCAGGGCGATTTCTTCGGCCTGATCGCGTCCGCGGCCGAGAATTATCTTCAGGAAATAAGCCTTTATGAATCCCAGGCCGTATCCTCCGAGCTGTATGACGGAGGCCGGAATTGCCTTTAGGGCGATGACCAGTGAGCCGGTTGACGAAAGAGCCGAACAGAAAATAGCGAAAAAGTATATCATCAGCGGAAGCAGCCACCAGGGACTGACAAAAACAGCCAGCACGGTCATCGCTATCACTCCCAGCACAAAAAACGCCGGAAGGCAATGCACAAGTTTCAGCGAGCCGGGATAAAGTAGTTTCAGGGTGATGCGCGACATCCCGAAGACATAAACCTGACGGAAAAACTTGCGGAAATCTACGCGCCGTTTGTGATAAACGGGAAGGTCAGGATAAAGGCCTATGCTGAAGCCGGCCAGGCGGATGCGGCTCGACATATCTATGTCCTCGGAAAACATTTCGCGGAACCCACCCACGCTGTCGTAGACTTTCCGGTCGAACCCCATGTTGAAGGTGCGCGGCGTAAACTTTTCCATGCTTATCTTTCCTCCTCGGATTCCGCCGGTAGTAAGGAATGACGTCATGGCGAAGTTGATGGCTTTCTGGGTAGTGGAAAACGATTCGTCGGCTGCGTCTGGGCCTCCGAAACAGTCGTAGGGTTTCTCGGCCATCATACAGTTCAGCTTCTCGAAATAATCTTCGGGAATTACACAGTCGGAGTCGAAAAAAATGAAGAAATTCCCGCGGGCACGTTCCATGCCGTAATTGCGGGCAATCGAGCGACCCTCGTTCTCCTTGTAATAATAAGTGGCGTTGCAGTCCGCCGCATATTTCACGACAACATCCTTGCAGGAGACAGTCGACCCGTCCTCCACTATGATTACCTCGAAGTTGCGCGCTGTCTGGCGGCTGAGACTCGCCAGCAGTTCCTCTACTTCGGCCGGACGGTTGTAGACCGGAACGATTACGGAATACATGGATGTCGGTTGCTTTGTCATATCTTCAGGGATAGCTTTGGGTTAATCCATACGGTTTTTGTAATCTTCATAGGTGTATTCCCGGAGCGCCACAATCGCGCCGTCATCTCTGCGGAGGAGAATCGAGGGGTGGGAAATGCCGTTGAACATATTGGTCTTCACCGTAGTATAATGATTCATATCTTCAAGGGTGAGTTTTTCACCCGGTTCAAGAGGATGGTCGAAAGTCCAGTCTCCCATGAAATCTCCGCTCAGGCAGGAGTTCCCCCCGAGACGGTAGACGAATTCCCCGTCGGGGATACTTTCGGTAATGGCCGGTTTATAGGGCATTTCGAGAGTGTCGGGCATATGGCAGGCGAAAGAAGCGTCTATAATCGCAGTCTTCACCCCCTGGTTCTCGACGATGTCGACTACCGAAGTAATAAGGTCGCCGGTGCGCCAGGTGAACGCGCTTCCCGGTTCGAGAATTACTTTCAGCCATGGATAGCGGCTTCGGAATTCCTGGAGGAGCGAGATGAGATGCGCCGTATCGTAGTCCGCGCGGGTCATCAGATGGCCTCCCCCCATGTTTATCCATTTTACCCCGGGCAGATATTTCCCGAACTGTTCCTCGAATGCGCCCAGGACTTTTTCCAGGTCGTAGCTGCTCGACTCGCAGAGCGAGTGGAAGTGCAGCCCTTCGATACCCGCGGGGAGAGCATCGCCTATGCAGTCCGCGGTAACTCCGAAACGGCTTCCGGGGAGGGCCGGGTTGTAGATGTCCGTTTCAATCACCGAACATTGGGGATTGACGCGCAGCCCTGGAGATACCCGGTGGCTGCCCGAGGCGTTGAAGTCCGCTACCGTGTCGCGGAACCTGTCGAACTGGCTCAGCGAATTGAAAGTTATATGCGAACTTCCTTTTAGATATTCTCCGATGGTCTGCGCGGTATAGGCCGGGCAATATGAATGGCCCAGGCACTCGAGTTCCTCATTGCCGAGGCGCAGCTCATTGAGGGAGGAAGCCGTGAACTTTACGCCGTATTCCCGCATGATGCCGAAAGTGCGCCAGAGAGCGTTGGCTTTGAATGCCATGATGATGTCTGCCCCGGCTTCCCGGGCGACGGAAGAAATCAGCGAGAGATTGCGGCGCAGTTTCTCTTCGTAGACGATATAGTATGGAGTAGGATAGGATTGAGGTGTCATAAGATTGTCTGTTTTTCCGGTGGCGGATTATTCTTCGATTCGGAAAGGGGCGAATTTCAGCAGCAGGGTCTTCCGTTCAGGTCCGATACCGCTTCCCGAGAATGTCACCGTGATTCGTGCGCCGGAGGGACTGTCGTCCACCTCCTCGATGGTTCCCCGTCCGAAACGCAAATGCCGGATTTTCATCCCGGGATACAGTTCGGAAGCACTGTGGGTGGTGTATTCTCCCACGGAAAGTCCTTTCTGCGGAGCTGGTTGCGCGGCGCGGGCTGTCTCTCGCTGTCGTGCTTTCTGGCGCGACAGCTCGAGCCATCCGGCACTGGCGTTCTCCCCCTGGGATTTCCGGCGCTGAGCGGTAGCTGCCGGAGGTGGATTGAACAGGTTTCCGGCGCCGGCGCTGTGGAATGAACTGCGGTAGTTTTCCAGCGGATCGATGCCGCGGTCATAGTCGATTTCCGTTCCCTGAACCATCTTAAGATATTGCGGATCAATGTCTTTAAGGAATCGGGAGGGACGGGTGACCATCGTCTGGCCGTTGCGGAACCGCGAGGAGGCATAGGACAGCATACAGAACGCTTTGGCGCGGGTGATGGCAACGTAAAGCAGGCGCCTTTCCTCTTCGATGGACTGAAGGGAATCACACGCCATCGCCGAGGGGAAGAGTTCTTCCTCCACCCCCACGACCATAACGTTCTTGAATTCCAGTCCTTTGGCGGCATGGACAGTCATCAGGGTCACACGTTCCTCGGAGGTGTCTTTTTCGTCCTGGTCCGTAGCCAGCGAGACTTCGGACAGGAAGTCACACATCCTGACGGCCTCGTTTCCTTCCTCCATCCGTCCGGCCACGAATTCTTCGACATTGCGCTGCATCTCCATCAGGTTCTCCTGCTGGGAGACGCTTTCGGGGGTGTTGTCGGAAATCAGGGAGGTCAGCAGTCCGGTGCGCGTATATATCGCACGGCTCAGTTCAGCCGCGTCAGTGCCTTTGCTGTCCAGTTCGTTGAATCCGGCAATCATCTGCCGGAAAGCCTCCAGCTTTTTAAGTGTGCCGGAGTTGACACTTAGATCCGCCGGGTCGTTGAGAACTCCCCAGACGCTTATGCCCCGCTCAATCGCAGCATGGATGAGCTTTTTGAGAGTGGTGTCGCCGATTCCCCGGGCCGGATAGTTGATGACGCGGCGCAGGGCTTCGTCGTCATCGGGGTTGGTGGCCAGCCGGAAATAGGCGATGGCGTCCTTGACCTCCTTACGCTGATAGAAAGATAGACCGCCGTAGATGCGGTAGGAGAGGCGCCGCTTGCGCAGCGACTCCTCGAACCGGCGGCTCTGGGCGTTGGTGCGGTACAGGATGGCGAAATCGTTTAGACTGTCGTGGTTCGTCATCTGCAGACGCGAGATGCGGTCGGCCACAAGCGACGCCTCGTCGAAGTCGCTGTAACAGCGGCATACTTCGATTTTGCTTCCGAAATCGTTTTCCGAGAAAACCTCTTTCCGGATCTGTTCGGAGTTCTTGTCGATAAGGGAATTGGCGGCCGACACGATATTTCGGGTGGAACGGTAGTTCTGCTCCAGCTTGAAAATCCTCAGGTCGGGGTATGCCTTTTTCAGGTTCAGTATATTGCGGATATTGGCGCCGCGGAAAGAGTAGATGCTCTGGGCGTCGTCCCCCACCATAGTAAGTGAACGGGTCCCCTTGCAAAGTTGCGACACGATGCAGTGCTGGGCGAAGTTAGTGTCCTGGTACTCATCCACCAGCACATAGCGGAAATACTCGCTGTAATGGCGGCAGACTTCCGGAAAATCGCGGAAAAGAACGTTGGTGTAGTACAGCAGATCGTCGAAATCCATCGCTCCGGCTACTTTGCAGCGGTGACGGTAGGTTGCATATATGTCTACAAGCTCTCCCCGTTTTCCCCGCCGGTCGTTTTCCATCAGATCTTTGTCCTGACGGTATTGCGAGGGACTTACCAGGGCGTTCTTTGCCATAGATATGGCGCTTTGTACCACGGCCGGTTTGTACACTTTGTCATCCAGCTTCATATCCCGGATTATCGCTTTGATCAAGGCGCGGGAATCATCGGAATCGTAGATGGTGAACGAGGGTTTGAAGCCGATTTTGTCGGCGTTCTGCCTCAGGATTCTCAGGAAGATGGAGTGGAAAGTCCCCATCCACAGGCGTCCCGCGATTTTTTCCCCGACAAGCTGCTGGATTCGTTCCCGCATCTCGCGGGCGGCTTTGTTGGTGAATGTGAGGGCCACGATGCGCCACGGTTCATATTCGTGGGCCAGCAGGTGTACTATCTTGTAGGTCAGCACACGGGTTTTGCCGGAACCGGCTCCGGCAATCACCAGCTGGGGACCGTCGATATATTCGACAGCCTCGCGTTGCTGACCGTTAAGTTTCGAGAGGTAATCCTCCATTAAGAGTTCTCCTTCTGTTTCGTAAGCGGTTGACAGGGAGATTTCAGAGCGGATCCCTGACAACTGTTTTAAGAATTATCGTTGGTTCGCGGATAGCCATAGCATCAGACCCGCGGAGTCAAGGCAAGGCTTAATAGCTCCGGGCGGCGGATTTAAGCGCCAGCGAGGCGAAGAAATCGCGGGCTTCCGGTGTCAGACTGACCTGATCAAGTGCCTTGACGGCCTCCCGGGCGTAATGTCCGATGAGTTCCCGGGCTTCTTCCTCCAGGCCGAGTCCGTCATAAATCTTCCGCACTTCCTGAATCTTCAGGTAATCGGTCAGTTTCTGGTCGATTACGCGCTGGAGCCGATCGGGTTCACGGTTCATGGCATTTATCCATAGCCAGGTCTTCTTTTCGTTGATGATGTCTCCGCCGATTTCCTTTCCGAAGAGAGCCGGATCGCCGTAAGTGTCGAGATTGTCGTCCTGAAGCTGGAATGCCAGGCCGAGGAGTTCGCCGTAGCGGAACATGGCGTCGGCGTCCCCGCCGGAAGCTCCGGCCATTATCGCCCCGAGTTTACAGGCACACGCCAGCAGTACGGAAGTCTTAAGCCGTATCATCTCGATATACTCTTCCACCGATACATCCCGGCGGGACTCGAATTCCATATCGAGTTGCTGGCCGCCGTAGACTTCCATGGCCGTGCGGTTGAAAAGGTCCAGGACGTTCTCCAGTTTGTCACCTGCGCCTCGGGCAATCAGCTGGGTGGCCAGAGTGAGCATGGCGTCGCCTGACAGAATCGCTACGGATTCATTCCAGCGCCGATGCACCGTAGGGCGTCCGCGGCGCACCTCGGCGCGGTCCATTACATCGTCGTGCAGCAGGGTGAAGTTATGGAACATTTCGATTCCGAGAGCCTGGTCCAGCGGCAGGCGATCCCTGTCTTCATCGGAAGCGAGAGCTTTGTATGTGGCCAGCAACAGCATCGGGCGCAGGCGTTTGCCTCCCCCTTCGAGAGTATATTCAACCGGAGCGAACAATCCTTTCGGACCGGGTCCGTAATCTATGCGGGCTATCGCCTCTTCAACTGTCTCTGAGAAAAAATCTTTATCAAACATCTGGTATCGGGTTCAGAACTTGTTTCCACAAAATTACGCAATTTTCTCCATACTCGCCAATATTCCTTCTGTTTTTTCCTGGCGGGAGATAAGAGGATGTTGCGGAAAAAGAGTAAATTTGCGGTATGAAGGCAACCGGCTCTCCTGCGTTCCGCCACTGGCATCCGGCGGAGATTCCGCTGCTGTTCCCTACCGTGGGGATGGCGGGAGGGATCGCGCTCGCGGGGATGTGGTCGCAATGGTCTCTGTGGCTTGTCTTCGTATTCCCCTCCGTTATTGCAATTGCAGGGTTGGCGCTCCGCCGTCCCCGCGTAACCCTGACGGCGCTGGCGGCGTTACTGGGAGCTGTGGCTATGTGGCTGACAATTCCGGCGCAGGTAATAACTCCGCTGGAGGGTGTGTTCTGCGGGAAGGTCGTCCGGGCCGATGATTACGGGACTCTTCAGCGATGCGTGGTGCGAACCTCCGGGGAAGGTAATATACTGTTATCCGTCTATGATTATGACTACCGGATAATCGAGGGGGATTCGGTGGAATTCACTGGAGTCATATTGCCTCCGGTGAGGAGAGTCACCGTGCCGTATGAGAAGGATGGCCGGGCGTTCGCTCTCGTCAATTCCCTTTCCGGACGATGTGTGGCCGAAGAGGGGAGTGTCAGAATTCTGAAGGACGCCTCCGGAATAGATGCGTGGCTTTACGGATTGAGGGAAAGGATGAAAGCGCTCATCCGCGACAGCGGTGTCGCGCCTACGTCCGAAAATTTCCTGATGGCGGTGCTTTTAGGGGACAACCGTATTGATAGCGACCTCCTGGAGAATTTCCGCGGAGCGGGGATGTTGCATCTGCTGGCGTTGAGCGGTACCCATGTTGCTGTGATTGCCTTTCTGATCGCCGTTCTGTTTTTCCCGGTCGGGATTGCAGGCTCGCAGCGTATGAGGATATGGCTGACACTGGGGCTGCTCTGGGGATATGCGTTGCTGACGGGAATGTCACCCTCGGTGGTCCGGGCTGTAGTTATGGCCTCGTCTGTATCGCTGTCAAGACTCGGCGGCGTCAGGTCAAATCCCGTCAACTCACTTTGTGCTGCTGCGATCCTGATTTTTATGTTTAAGCCGGCGTCTCTCTTTATGCCCGGATTCCAGCTTTCCTTCATGGCTGTCCTGGGGATTCTGATGCTGATGCCCCTGAGGATTGTCCTGAATATCCGGCGCAGGTGGCTGAGACTGTTGTGTGACGTGGTATTGTTGCCGGTGGCGGCTGTCTTGGGGACTGCTCCGCTGGCCGCGTGGCATTTCCATAGTTTTCCGGTCTGGTTTCTGCTGGCGAATCTTCCGGCCGCGGTGCTGCTTCCGGTAATTATTATAAGTGGTGTGGCGCTCATGACGCTTACGGCTGCCGGATTGCATACAAGTGTATTGAGCGGATTTACTGACTGGATGTATGACTGCCTGGCAGATATTGCCCGACTTGTGGCCTCGCTGCCGGGAGGATTGGACGGAAGTCTGTATTTTTCGGGCTGGTTGCTGCTGCCCGTGTACGGAGGGATGTTTCTGTTGTGGCTGTCATGGAGGATGCAACGGCGCAGTCTGTTGGTGGACGGAGGGTTGCTGTTGCTGTTTGCAGCCGCGATGTTTCCTCTGGCATCCTCCGGCGGAGGTGACCGGGAGATATTTGTATGGAATACCCCCCGAAGTACAAATATACTGTATAAATCCGGCGACACGGTTACCGTCTACACCGATGCCGCCGAAAAATATTTCCCCGGTTTGCGGGAACGTGCGTCGGTTATGCTGGCCGATTATCTCGGAAGCCGGGGAGTGCGGGATTCCGTAATGATTATGCCCCTTGATTCCGCCCGGCGCGAAGATGTCTCCGGACTGCTTCCCGAGCCGGATGTATTGATAACCTCGAAATTTCGGGGAAATGTGCTGAAGCGGGCCGCGGAGGTCAGGCCCAGGAGACTTGTCCTTTCCCCCTCAATACCGCCCCGGCGCAGGAAAGCGTATGCCGATACACTCTCTCGCCACCATATACCGTTTCTTTACCGGCTGGAAGAAAGCAGATGAAGTCCTGTCCGGAAATGGGGGGAGACGTAATCAGCCTGGCGAAGAACTGTTCCGTTATGGCAGACTATATCGATGTCAATCAATACGGTGTCGGATTCACGGGTGCGACCCGCCGCCTGTTCGTATGACTTGCACAGGCGGTCAAGTTCATCTTCCTGAAGCGGAGTCTCTGCTTCGGCCACGATGTTGGCATAATCGAGAGCGGTGCGGCCGGTAGAGTCAGGCGTGATGTAAGGGGCAGTCGCGCGGAGGATTCTGACCCGTGTGCCGAGCCACTCCAGCGCTTCGCGCACCAGCCTTGTTTTCTCCGCATCGTTGCTTCCGAGGGTGATGGTATAACGTTCCATAGAAGATGGGATGGCTGCCGGAATCATTGCTCCACTCCGCGCAGCGAGAGGCTGATACGGTTGCGGTTGAGATCTACGCCGATTACTTTCACCTTCACCTGCTGGCGCAGTTTCAGCACGTCGGCTGCGGATTTCACCCGTCGGTCAGCCACCTGCGAGACGTGTATCAGTCCTGATACGTGTACACCTATGTCCACGAAGGCCCCGAAATCGGTGATGTTGTTGACGATGCCGGGGAGAATCATCCCTTCGCGCAGGTCACCGATTTCGTGGACGGTCTCGTCAAAAGAGAACGCCGAGGCGCTTCCGCGGGGATCGCGTCCGGGCTTGCGGAGTTCGCTGATGATGTCGGTCAGAGTCGGCAGACCCATATCGTCAGTAACATATCGGGTGAGGTCGATGCTGTCAAGGAGAGCCGGGTCGGCGACAAGCTCTTCCAGGCTATGGCCGCTGTCGCGGGCGATACGTTCCACGGCCGCATAGCGTTCGGGATGGACGGCCGTATTGTCGAGGATATTTTTCCCGTTGCGCACACGCAGGAACCCGGCGGCCTGTTCGTAGGCTTTCGGTCCGAGACGCGGTACTTTCAGCAGGGCGCTTCGGGAAGTGAAGTCGCCGTGTTCAGCACGGTAGGCCACGATATTGGCCGCCAGCGAATCTCCGATACCGGCTACGTAACTGAGCAGCTGCCTGGAGGCGGTATTGACGTCCACTCCGACGGCGTTGACGCAGGTCTCGACAGTCATGTCGAGCTGACGGCGCAGCCGTCCCTGGTCAACATCGTGCTGATACTGGCCTACTCCGATTGATTTCGGATCTATTTTCACAAGTTCGGCCAGCGGATCCATAAGGCGGCGCCCGATTGAGACAGCGCCGCGCACGGTGACATCATGGTTCGGGAATTCCTCGCGTGCGGTTTTCGATGCCGAATATACGGATGCGCCGTCCTCGCTGACAACGTAGATTTCGACTTTGCGCGGAAAGGGGACGGAGCGCAGGAAAGCTTCGGTCTCGCGGCTGGCTGTACCGTTGCCTACGGCTATGGCCTCGATTTTGAATTTGTCGGCAAGCATCAGTACCCGCTTTTGGGCGTCGATTACGTAGTTGCGGGGGGGAGTGGGGTAGATGACATCATGGTAAAGCAGATTGCCGTTGGCGTCGAGGCAGACCAGTTTGCATCCGGTGCGGAAGCCCGGATCGATCCCCATCGTGGGCTTTGCTCCGAGAGGAGCCGAAAGCAGGAGCTGGTGGAGATTGGCGGCGAAGGTGCCGATTGCGCCGGTGTCGGCCTTCTCTTTGGCTTCGGCTTCTATTTCTGTGATGATGGAGGGGCGGATCAGACGCCGGTAGCTGTCGGTGACGGCTTCGGTCACTATCCTGTCAGCCTCGGGTTCCCCTCCCTGTCGGGCGAAGTTTTTGCAGAGGCTTTCAATCAGTTCCTCCTCGTTGTCAACCGTGATCCCTATTTTCAGGAACCCTTCAGCCTCTCCACGCCGCATGGCCAGATAACGGTGGGAGGAACAGCGCGACAACGGTTCGTCGACATTGAAATAAGCCTCGAATTTCCCGGCCTCCTCCATCTTCGACTTGACGACACGGGAGGTTATGCGCGCCCGGCGCTGGAACCGGTTCCTGACCTGCTGGCGCGAGCGCCGGTCCTCGCTGACCCATTCAGCGATTATGTCGGCGGCGCCGGCGATGGCGGAGTCTGCGTCCTGGATTTTGTCTGACAGATATTTCTCGGCCGTCTCCCGCGGATTCCGGCAACGGCGGCTCATGAGGATTCTGGCCAGCGGTTCCAGACCGTTCTCTCTTGCGACCTGGGCACGGGTGCGCCGCTTGGGTTTGAAGGGGAGATAGAGGTCTTCGAGCAGGGCAGCGTCATAGGTCTCTTCGATTCTGTCGCGCAGTTCTGGAGTCATGGCTCCCTGGGCCTCAATTGTCTGGAGGATATACAGCTTGCGGTCAGCCAGTTCCCTGAGAGCGTCGAAGCGTTCCGATATCCTGAAGACAGCCACTTCGTCAAGACCTCCGGTGGCCTCTTTTCTGTAACGGGATATAAACGGAATCGTAGCGCCTTCGGCAAGTAGTTTCAGGGTAGCGCTTACGCGCTCTTCCGGGATGCTGAGTTCGCTTGCGATAATCTGCTGGATGGTCGTCGGAGTAGCCATGTCGGTGTTGTCATTTACCGGAGGGATCGTAGCTCCGGAGGGTGAATACGGTAATCTCGGGAGTGGCGCCCAGACGCATGGGCATACCTACGGTTCCGGCGCCGATATTGACATAGAGGGGGCGCTCTCCGTCATTGTCGGTATAAAGACCTCCCCAGGTCTTATAGCGCAGCGCCGCGGGGGAGACACCCGCTATGGAAATCTGCATGGCATGGGTGTGGCCTGAAAGAGTAAGGGCGATGTTGGCCCGGTGATGTCCGGCGATGGAGTCGACCCAGTGGGCCGGATTGTGGGTGAGAAGAATTTTCGTATTGGCGTCAGAAATATCGGGATACGCTTTGGTCAGGGATCCGTAGACGGGGAAGGGCGGGTCGCCGATGTTTTCCACTCCGATAAGCGCTATGGAGTCGGAGCCGTGCCGGATCCATCGGGTCTCGTTGCGGAGAAGGCGTATGTTCATCCGCCGGTAGGCGGCATACAGGGAGTCCATGTTGGCCGCTTTGGCAACCGGAGAATCCCAGTCGATGTAATCGCCGTAATCGTGGTTGCCGAGTATGGCGTAAACGCCGTCGGGGGCGTTGAGACGTCCGAGCGTCTGTATGAAAGGCTTGATTTCTTCGGCACTGCGGTTGACGATGTCGCCGGTGAAGACTATTATGTCGGGTCGACAGGCGTTCAGGCTGTTAACCAAGTTGCTGACAAAGGTGGTGTCGGATCCGTATGTGCCGGAATGGAGATCGGAAAACTGTACGATTCGGTAGCCGTCGAAACTATGCGGAAGGTTTTTGACGCGGATTTCCTGGCGGGTGCAGTCAATGCTGAACCTGTTAACCAGGGCTCCCCACCAGAAACCGATGAAGAGAGCTATCGCAAGGACGATGCCTGTCCTTGTAAGAATCCGGATGCGTTTTTTCCCGAACAGACGCGGAACTGAAGCGAACAGGTCGAAAATCACAGCCAGCATCTTCGGAGCATATAACGATATATAGGAGAAGAGGAGCCACATTTTCAGGGTCAGCACCTCGTTTCCTCCGCTTTTGGCGGGCACGATGATTCCGGCCAGCAGCACCAGAAGACAGACCAGTGAACCCCAGAGCTGAAGACGTTCCCAGGGCACGGGTCGCCGGCAGCGCCGTCCTATCTGGAAATAAATATACCAGTCGGCGGCGGTGTTGACAATCAGCAGCGTAAGGAGAAGTAAAAGGGGGGCTCTCATTCTAGGGGAAAGATAGCGGGGAAGGGAGGATCGGTAATGCTGGGGGGACGATTTCCGGGGAAATCAGTTTTCCCCGGTGGCCGCGAGCTTGTTGCGGAGGGGGTTGGCGTACATATTCAGCATGGTATCATACATGAACTGACGCTCTTCGGGGGAGACAGCCTCCAGCCGCACTTTGTCAAGCTGGCCGTTGAAGTACCGGTCATATTCTTCAGCCTCTTCGGCGGAATAATGCGCGGCAAATCGGTCGGTATGATTTATCTTGTCGAAAGCGTAATAGTTGACGGGATAAATCATATAGTTGCTGTGGATGGCTTTGTCGATTACGGCGCAGACATGGCGGACGGTCTCGACTTTGTCTGTGGACTCCAGCATCGGGGCAAGGTCTGGATTGATGTCCCGGCAGATGGAGAAGTGGACTTTCCCCTTATATTTTAGGATTCCGGTCTCCATGCTCCGGAGGTCATCGCGCTGGGATTTTTTGAATTCGGGGTCACGCCGGCGTGCCAGGAATTCCGTGGCTTTCAGATAGTCATTGGGATCGAACTCATAGGAAATAGCCACTGGAGTGATGTTCAGCTCCATCAGTCGGCCGGCGATGTTGTCGGCGTTTCCGCCAAGAGCCAGCATCTTGAGAACGGACTCCTGGGTGACGTCGTTGGAATCTTTGGCGCGTCCCTCGCGCTGGGCAATCCAGACGGATTCCTTTTTCTCTCCGATGCAGTAGTGGATATATCCCGAAAGCTGCTTGGCGGCTTCGAGGGCTTTTGTCAGCCGCAGATTGCGCTTTACGATGATTCCTTTGTTGAGGCGTACAAGATGCTCGATCCAGTCATAGATAAGCAGATTGTCCCCGAGGGCGACTTCCTGTGCCGGAAGCCCGCGGCGTATCATCACAAGGCCGAGAAAAGATGCGTCCAGAACGATGTCGCGATGGTTGGAAATGAACAGCCTGGATTGCGAGGCGTCGATATTCTCCATGCCCGAGTCGGTGACTCCGGCGGTTGTTCCGTCCTCAAGGCGCCTGAGGATGGAAATCATTATCTGTTTCTGGAAATCGTTTTTGTTGGTAATCCGGCGCAACTGGTTTACGAGCTGTCCGAAATCAGTGCCGGGCAGGACGTAGCCTATCGCGTTCTCAAATCCCGGGTCGCTGACAAGGCGCTCCATATTCCGGGCGAATTCTTCGTCTTCGTAGGGGGCAATATCTTTGTATTCTTCCGCTATCATGATGATAAGGTTGTATGGCGGGGGAGAGGAAAGAACGGGGAGAGACTATCGTGGGGGCAAAGTTAAATAAAAATGCAGATTATTTAAAGCTTTTCGCGGAGAATCTCCCGCGCTTTAGGGAATTTTAAGAGACCGGACGGTCACATTTTCCGCCTGAGACATTGGCTGCGCGGTTCCTTCTCTCCGTCATTCTCCGGCGTACTGTAGTACTGTCGGGCTCTCCACGTCGACTCCGAACTCTTTGGCGCGCTGGAGTATGGCGCGGGCCAGGCGCGGTTTGAGATCTTCGGGACAATAGCGGAAATAGGCTTCGGCGGCGCGTACATGGGCGGCGTCGGGCATGGGGTATTCTCTCCTTTCGGGCAGCCCGAAAACGTTGTCGGGCAATTCCTTCTTTTCTTCGTAACTGAGGCGGTCGTTCATAATAACTGATTTTTGATACCGGCGGCACGAAGTACCGTCGATATCGGGTTCAGTTATTATAACAACCGCCTCGGTTAAAAGTTAGACGCAAAGGAAGGGCGCGTCTTGCGCTATCCGGCTCAGATGGAGATAATCAGGGTTTCAAGCCAGATAAATACGATACCGGCGATATATCCCAGGAGTGCCATCCAGGTGATACGTTTCACATACCACATGAACTGGATTTTCTCGATACCCATGGCCACGACTCCGGCTGCCGAGCCGATGATGAGGAGCGAGCCGCCGACGCCGGCGCAGAAAGTGAGCAGATGCCAGAAAAGGCCGTCCTCAACGAACAGGGCGGTATAGGCCGGATCGGCTGCGGAGGCAATCATGTCGGGAGTGGCGACGGGATACATATTCATGCAGGCGGCCACCAGGGGGACGTTGTCGACAATCGAGGAGAGGACGCCGATGATGCCGTTGATTACGTAAACTTCATGGAACGTGTCGTTGAGCCAGGTGGCAAGCGCCGAGAGAATTCCGGCCTGCTGGAGCGCGGCGACAGCCAGGAGGATACCGAGGAAGAAAAGAATCGTCGACATATCGATGTTCTTCACTACCTGGGAGATACGTCCCTCGATTTTGCCGTCGAGACGGTAGCGGTGGACAATCAGTTCGGTCAGAAGCCAGAGGATACCCAGCGACAGGAGGATTCCCATGTAGGGGGGAAGATGGGTTATGGCCTTGAATACCGGGACGAACAGAAGACCGGCCACGCCGCATACGAGAATCAGCACGGAGAGCTTATGGTGATGCCGGGAAAGGACATATCCCACGCGCTGGTCCGATTCGTTGAGAGCCTCGACGGATTCTTCGGAGATGAAGCGGGTGGCGATGAACGTAGGCACGATTACGGAAACGAGCGACGGCAACAGCAGGTTGACTATAAGATCGACCGACGAAACGTAGTTTTTCATCCAGAGCATGATGGTCGTTATGTCGCCGATAGGAGACCAGGCGCCTCCGGCATTGGCGGCCAGCACGATTACGGAGGCGAACATCCAGCGTTCTTTCTGGTCGGAGAGCATACGGCGCAGCATCATTACCATGATGATGGTGGTGGTCATATTGTCGAGAATACTCGAAAGGAAGAATGCCACGAAAGCCAGCACCCACATCAGGCCCCGTTTGCTTTTGGCGTGAATGCGGTGTACGATGATATTGAAACCGCCGTAACGGTCTATGAGTTCAACAATTGTCATTGCTCCGATAAGGAAGACCACAATCTCGCAGGTGTCTCCGAGGGCTTCCACCATGTCGGACTGCAGGTTGGGATCGTGGCCGAGCATAGCGTATGCGCCCCACAGCAGACCGGCCATCATCAGGGCGAAGGTAGCCTTGTTGACATGGAAAACGTGTTCGAGGGCTATGCCGATATAGCCTATCACGAACAGGACAATCATGAACGTAATCATTTCTTTTTTTCAGTTATTAAGTTAAGGTAGGTGATTTCAGTACATCCGTGGGAGGTCAGTCGACTCGGGTTATGGAGGCGCCCAGGAGGTTCAGGCGGTTGTCGATGTCCTCATATCCGCGGTCGATCTGCTCGATGTTGCCGATTATGCTTGTCCCTTTGGCCGACATGGCTGCCAGGAGCATGGCGATTCCGGCGCGGATGTCGGGGGAGACCATTTTGTTGCCGCGCAGGGTAAATTTATGGTCGTGGCCGATCACTACGGCGCGATGGGGATCGCAGAGGATGATCTGTGCGCCCATCTCGATCAGGCCGTCCACAAAGAACAGACGGCTCTCGAACATTTTCTGATGGATAAGCACGCTGCCGCGGCACTGGGTGGCCACCACGAGCATTACGCTCAGCAGGTCGGGGGTCAGTCCCGGCCAGGGAGCGTCGGCGATTGTCATAATCGACCCGTCGAGGGCCGTGTCGATGACGTAGTTCTCCTGAGCCGGAATGAAGATGTCGTCCCCTTTCTGTTCCACGGTGATTCCGAGGCGCCGGAAACTTTCGGGGATGATGCCGAGATTCTGATAGCTGACATCTTTTATCGTAAGAGAACTGCGGGTAAGGGCAGCCATACCGATAAAACTCCCCACCTCGATCATATCGGGGAGAATCCGGTGGACGGCTCCGCCCGGTTCTTTGCTGAATCCGTTTATCGTCAGAAGATTGGACCCGATCCCTTCAATTGCGCAACCCATGTCGGCCAGGAGTTTGCAGAGTTGCTGCACATAAGGTTCGCAAGCGGCGTTGTAGATTGTTGTCGTACCTTCGGCGCCGGCGGCGGCCATGATGATGTTGGCCGTTCCGGTGACGGAGGCTTCATCCAGCAGCATATAGCATCCGCGGAGCTTCTTGCCCTCAGGCACGTGCAGCAGATAGGCCCTGCGGGAAGGTTCGTAGACATATTCCGCACCGAGATTTATGAATCCCTGGATATGGGTGTCGACTTTGCGGCGTCCGATTTTGTCGCCTCCCGGCTTGGGGAAGTATGCTTTCCCGAAACGTGCCAGCAGCGGGCCGACAAGCAATACGGAACCACGCAGGGCGGCCGACCGCTTGATGAAGTCTTCGCTCAGGACATAGTCCCGGTCGATTTCGTCCGCCACGAAGCGGTAACGCCCTTTCTCGATGCGCGTCACCTTTACTCCCATAAGCTGGAGCATGGTTATCAGGTTCCTGACATCCCGTATTTCCGGGATGTTGGAAATTTCGACCGGACGGGAGGTCAGGACAACGGCACTGATGACCTGAAGGGCTTCGTTCTTTGCCCCCTGGGGGGTGATTTCTCCCTGGAGGGTATGGCCTCCTTCTATAATGAATGACGACATTGGCGGTTTTCGTTTAGGCTTGTCAGATATGGATTACTTCCGGAGAGAGGGTGATGCCGAAAACATCCCGGACCCGGGCGATGACTGCCCGCTCGAGGGTGACGACATCGGCTGCGGTGGCTGTTCCCGAAGCGTTGACCAGCACCAGGGGCTGTTGCGGCCAGAGGGCGGCGCCTCCCGACGTCATTCCCTTGCATCCGGCTTTGTCTATGAGCCAGGCTGCCGAGAGCTTGAACCGTTGCTCCGTGCGCGGACATGGTTCCGGATGGAGGGGGTGCATGGCGACCCTGGCCTGCGGGTCGCCGGCGATTTCGCGCCAGCGTTCTGTAATACGGTCGAATTCATCCGGCCCTATGACGGGATTCTTGAAGAAACTCCCGGCGCTTCCGGCGTGGGCCGGATCCGGCAGTTTCGAGTCGCGCATCGCCGTGACCGTTTCCCGGAACAGGAGAGGGGAGAGGGCCCCATTGTCCAGGAGGGCTTTGCGGACAGCCTCTTCTTTATCCCGGAGGTTTTCGGGCAACCCGAGTCGGGAGCCCAGGGCTCCCACGAGTCCCTGATAACGCAGATTGAAGATCGGTTCTTCAGACAGGTGCAGGGTGGCGGAGCAGACTATGAGGCGTTCTCCGGGGGGAAGATGTTTGAAGATGGAGTCACGGTAGCCGTAGCGGCACTCTTCTTTCCGCAGGGTCACGAAATCATGAATCGCCGGCGAGTAACACTCGAGGGAGACGACCACGTCCTTGAATTCCGCTCCGTAGGCCCCTACGTTCTGAACGGCGGCGCCTCCGATGTGGCCAGGGATGCCCGAGAGATTCTCGGTACCCCACAGATTGCGGGAGGCAAGACGGCTGCACAGATCGTCGAGACATACACCGGCCGTAGCCGTCACCTCGATTCCGGCGTTCGTCTTTCGTTCCTCCACGCGGGACTGCACGGGATGAAGGAAAGTACGCGCGCTTACGTCGGACGCAAACAGAAGATTGGAGCCTCCGCCGATCACGAAAGCGTCTGCCAGCAGCCCTTCCCGGTCAAGTTCAGGGAGGTCGGCGAGATAATCGTCATATTCGACAAGACGGCCACATTCGGCCGGGAGGCCGAACGTGGTCATGTCCTGGAGATTTTTCTTTTCGAGAAGTCTTATCATGAGGGAAGACAGCGGAGGCGGTTAACCTCCGAAGTTGTCGTAGTGGATGTTCTCGGGAGCTACGCCCAGGGAGTCGAGCATCTTGTTGACGGCGGCGCTCATCGGGCCGGGGCCACACATATAGTATTCGATATCCTCGGGATTCTCGTGGTCCTTGAGGTAGGTGTCGTAGATTACCTGGTGTACGAATCCGGGAGTGTATTTCACTCCGGCGGCATCGGCCGCGGGATCCGGACGGTCCAGGGCCAGGTGGAACTTGAAGTTGGGGAATTCCTTCTCGAGCTGCAGGAAGTCGTCGAGATAGAATACTTCGTTGAGGGCGCGGGCGCCGTAGAAATAGTTCATCACCCGGTCCGTAGTCTTCAGGGTCTTGGTCATGTGCATGATCTGGGCGCGGAGGGGAGCCATCCCGGCGCCGCCGCCAATCCACATCATCTCGTTCTTTGTGTCGAAAATCGGGTGGAAGTCACCGTAAGGTCCGCTCATGATGACCTTGTCGCCTGGCTTGAGGGTGAAGATGTAGCTGGAGGCTATACCCGGATTGACATCCATGAATCCCACCTCGGGTTTGGGTTTGAAAGGAGGAGTGGCGATTCGGACGGTGAGCATGAAGCGGTCCCCTTCGGCGGGATAGTTGGCCATGGAGTAGGCGCGTACAGTCGTTTCCGTGTTGACACACTTGAGATCGAAGAGTCCGAATTTTTTCCATGCGGGGAGATATTCCTCTCCGATGGAGGCTTTGTCGATATCCTTGTCGTAGTCGATGGTGAAGGGGGGAATCTTTATCTGGGCGTAGGAACCGGGGATGAAGTTCATGTGTTCTCCCTTCGGCAGGGCCACGATGAATTCCTTGATGAAGGTGGCTACGTTCTTGTTCGACACTACCGTACATTCGTATTCCTTGATGTCGAGAACCGATGCGGGCACCTTGATGTCAAGATCGTTCTTGACCTTTACCTGACAGGCCAGGCGCCAGTCGTCCTTGATTTCCTTGCGGGTGAAATGCACGGCCTCGGTCGGCAGGATTTCACCTCCGCCGGCGGTGACCTGTACCTTGCACTGGCCGCAGCTGCCTTTGCCTCCGCAGGCCGAGGGGAGGAACACGTTCCTGGTTGCCATGGCCGACAGCAGTGGCTGACCGGACGCTACCTCTACTTTCTTGTCCCCGTTGATGGTGACGGTGACATTGCCCGAGCTGACCAGATATTTCTTGGCTACTAACAGGATTACCACCAGCAGCAGAGTCATTGCCAGGAAAATCCCGACACCGCTGATTACGGTAGGCCAGAGAGTTGATTGAAGTGCTATCATTGTCGTAGTTTTTGTCGGGGGGTTAAAGTTTGATGCCCAGGAAGCTCATGAAGGCGATTCCCATGAGGGCGCAGAGGATGAAGGTGATGCCGATGCCGCGCAGGGGGGCCGGGACGTTGGAGTAGGAGGAGACGCGCTCGCGGATGGCGGCGATGGCGGTGATGGCCAGGAGCCATCCGATACCCCAGCCGGCGCCGGCGCAGGTGGCTGTCCAGGCGTTGGCGAATCCGCGCTGCTGCATGAACAGGGAGCCGCCGAGGATGGCGCAGTTCACGGCGATAAGGGGCAGGAAGATACCCAGCGACGCGTAGAGCGAGGGGGAATATTTCTCGACTGTCATCTCCACAAGCTGGGTCAGCGACGCGATTACGGCGATGAACATTATCAGGGAGAGGAAGCTCAGGTCAACTTCGGCATATTCGGGGCCGAGCCACGCCAGGGCGCCGGCTTTCAGCACGTAGTTCTCGAGCAGGAAGTTGATGGGGAGTGTGACAATAAGCATGAAGGTCACGGCCACGCCCAGTCCGAATGCCGTCTTGACATTCTTGGACACTGCCAGGAAAGAACACATTCCCAGGAAGTAGGCGAACACCATGTTGTCGACGAAAATCGACCGGATGAAAAGATTCAGATTTTCCATTGTCTCTGTAACTTCTGTTTATCAGGAATGTTTGCGGTTTATTTCTCCTGGAGATCCTTGTTGCGGGAACGGTGTACCCAGATGATGCAGGCCACCACGATAAGAGCCATGGGGGGAAGGATCATCAGGCCGTTGTTGGCGTAGCCGGCGTCGTAGGCGCACTGGGGAATCACCTGGAAGCCCAGCAGCGTGCCGCTTCCGAGGAGTTCGCGGAAGAAGCCTACGATGATGAGGATGATTGCATAGCCGATGCCGTTGCCGACTCCGTCAAGGAACGAGGGCCAGGGCTTGTTGCCCATGGCGAAGGCCTCGAGGCGACCCATGAGGATACAGTTGGTTATAATCAGGCCGATAAACACCGACAGCTGTTTGCTGACGTCGTATGCGTAGGCCAGCAGAAGCTGGTTGACGATGATAACCAGGGCAGCCACTACGACGAGCTGTACGATGATTCGGATATTTGTGGGGATGGTGTTGCGGATGAGCGAGATGATGACGTTCGAGAAGGCCAGTACCGCGATTACCGAGATTCCCATTACGATTGCCGGTTCCAGCTTGGCGGTTACGGCCAGACAGGAGCAGATGCCCAGCACCTGGACAATCACCGGGTTATCCTTTGAGAAAGGATTGAAGAATATTTGTCTGTTATTGATCTTTTCGGCCATGACTTCAGGTTTATGGCGTTAAGTTGGTTTAGCGGGTAAAAATTAGAATCGGAGACGGCAGAGAGCCGCAGGGTGTGCCTTATTCGGCAATAGTGGCCGCGGCACTGACTTTTTCGCCGGGTTCGGCGGTGACGACATCCTCGGCGGTGAGTTGCCGGCTGAAGGTCGTCTTGTCGTCGGCGGTCAGCGGCTGGGCGTTGCCGTCGGCGCCTGACACATGAGCTGCGGCGAGGGTCTCGAGCCACGCCCGGTAGGGCTGGAGGCAGTTGTCGAACATCGAGCCCACACCCTTGGATGTGATTGTGCCTCCGGAAATGCCGTCGACGAAGTCTACATCGGGATTCAGCGGTTTCTGGCCCTTCTTTACAACTTCAATGGGATAGAAGTTGCCGTTCTTGAAGAGTTGGCGCCCGGGGAACTGGTCGGTGAAAGCGGGCTTTGTGATTTCGGCTCCGAGACCCGGAGTCTCTCCCTGGTGGTCGAAGAACGCACCGTAAATCGTGGAGCCGTCATCGTCGAAGGAGACGTAGCCCCAGATAGGACCCCACAGTCCCATACCGGCCAGGGGGAGGATATATTTTGTGCCGGCATCGGGAAGCTGGCAGACATAGACGGGGAGCTGACGCTGGTCAGCGGGCTTCTTGGCTTCGGCGGCCACGTCGATGCCGAAGGCTTCCACTCCGGAAATCTCTTCTCCCTTGGTGTTGACAACCAGCTGTTTCGTTATATATTTCTCAAAGTCTGCGATGACAGTGGCGCGGGTGGTGGAGATATGCACAGACTGGAGAATCTGGCTTTTTTTGTCGGCCTGTGCGTTTTCATTCTGGCGGTCCTTGAGGGACATGGAAGTGAACGCCAGAGCCGCCCCGACCACGATTACGAGTACCGTGATGTAGACTATCGTGTAGACGTTGCTTTGCTTGTTAATCATCTTTTCTCGGACTTAAAATGCTTGCGAATCAAGAAAATTTCTGCTTGCCGGAATTATTCTGCGGAGGTCTTTGTCCGGGCGAGGCGCCGGCGGATATTGGCTTCGACCACACAGTAATCAATCAGCGGGGCGAGGGCGTTCATCAGCAGCACGGAGAGCATGGCCCCTTCGGGATAGCCGTTGTTGTAGGTGCGGATGATGATGGCGACCACACCGACCAGGAATCCGTAGATGTATTTACCGGTGTTCGTGCGGCAGGAGGTGACGGGGTCCGGAGCCATGAATACGGCTGCGAACGCGAAACCGCCCAGACAGAGCTGCTGCCCTACAGACAGGAAGGATGCCGGATATGTCGGAGTGGCGAAGCAGTTGGCGATCAGGGCCATTACAGCACCGCCGGCGAATACCGACAGGATGATGCGCCAGCTGGCGATACCGGTCAGAAGCAGAATCACGGCACCCACGAGGATGAACAGCGTGGAGGTCTCTCCGAACGAGCCGGGAATCAGGCCCAGGAACATCTGCCAGAGCGAGAGCGGCTCGCCGGTGGCGGTGGTGAGGGCGGATGTCAGCTCGGCGGCGTTGGTTGCGCCGGAAGTGGCGATCTGTCCCAGGGGAGTCGCGCAGGTGAGACCGTCGACCTTGTCGCCCAGGCCGAGCATCTGGCCGGAGGCTACGAAGACCTTGTCGCCGCTCATCTGGGCCGGATAGGCGAAGAAGAGGAAGGCGCGGGTGACTAGGGCCACATTGAATATATTATATCCTGTTCCCCCGAATACTTCCTTGACGAAGATGACGGAGAACGCCGTAGCCACGGCGATCATCCACAGAGGGGTCTCAACGGGGCATATCATCGGAATCAGAATACCGGTGACAAGGAAACCTTCCTGGATTTCCTCCTTGCGCCACTGGGCCACGACGAACTCGATGCCCAGGCCGACGGCGTAGGCCACTACCAGGGTGGGCAGCACGGCCAGGAAGCCGTAGAGTGTCATTTCCCAGAAGGGGAACTCGGTGGCTCCGGCGGCCAGCCAGTGCTGGTAGCCGGTATTGTACATCCCGAAGATGAAGCAGGGGATAAGGGCGAGGATGACGATAATCATCGTTCGCTTGGAATCCATGGAGTCATGGATATGTACGCCTGAGCGTGAGGTTTCGCGGGGAGTGAACAGAAAAGTGTCCATACCGTCGTAAACCGAGCGGAAGGCGTGGAGCTTGCCGCCGGGCTCAAAAGCCGGGCGCGCTTTGTCCATCAGTTTTTTCAGTGCTTTCAACGCTATGTCGTTTTGAAGTTTGCGATAATATTGGCTGTCTCCGGAGAGCAGATGGCGCCGCCACGGGCGGCGGGGAAGTCAGCGGATGAAATGATTGGTTACGGATCAGGAGAGTTCCTTGCGGAGATAGTCGAGTCCCTCGCGGACGATTTTCTGGAGTTCCAGTTTGGAGGTGTCGACATATTCGGCCAGGGCGAAATCCTCAGGGGCCACTTCATAGATACCCAGCTGCTCCATACGGTCGATGTCGCGGGCAATGATTGCCTTGATGAGGTATTCGGGGAGGATATCCATCGGGAAGACCTTGTCATACTGGCCGCTCATGATCATCGCGCGGCGTCCGCCGAGCAGACGGGCATCGGGGCTAAACAGTTTTTTCGAGAGGAAATGCCCCGGGAAAGAGGGACTTGTACTCTGCTTGGAGGGGGAGAGGGAGGCCCATCCCATGAATTCGTCGACGTCGTCTCCTTCGGGGATGACGGTAATCTGGCGGTAGGGGAGACGCAGGTAGGCATCCTCGGCTACGGCCGTTCCGGTCAGTACATTGCCCGAGATGATGCGCTTGTGGCGTCCGTCCTCCTTGAGGTTTCCTTTGAGCAGAGGGGCTATCTCCGCGCCGATGAGCGTGCTGATCAGACAAGGCTCCTTGACTTCCGAGCCGGTAACGGCTACGGTCGTGGTGCAGTCCAGTGTCCCGGTGCGGAGCAGACGGCCGATTCTAACCAGAGTGGGGAGGTCGAGACATCCTACGGTCTCCCCTTTGTTGACAGGCTTTACGGCGGCGATGGCGGTGCCGGCGTTGGAAGCCGGATGGGGGCCGGCGACATCGACTGTCTCCGCTCCCTTGAGTTCGGGCAGCTTCATACCTTCGCGGCGGGTGACGTAGACTTTCCCGTCGGTCAGGAGCGCCAGGAGCTTTACGGCCGCTTCCATGTCGGCGATTTCGTCGGCGGAAAATTCTGTACGGTACCATGCCAGGGGCGCGGAATCAAATCCCGTCACGAATATATCGCGGAAGACGGCGTCGGCTGCCGGAACGATGTCGTAGGGACGCTGGCGCATCATGGCCCACTGGCCGGAGGCGAGCAGAAGGGCGCGGGCGCTCTCGCGGTTCTTGAATACGTTCTTTACATCGAATGTCTCGGCGGGGCCGTCGGTTACTTCGACAACCACGCGCAATATCTTACGGCGTTCGCCGCGGACCACGGCCTTTACCGTTCCGGATGCCGGGCTGACGATTTTCAGGCGTTCATCGAGCTTGCTGTGGAACAGAGGCTGCCCTGCCTTTACGGAATCTCCTTCGCGGAGTTCCATCTTCGGGATGAGACCAATGAAGTCGTCGGGTACAAGGGCCACAGTCGCGGTCGCGCAGGGTGCGGCTCCGGCGGAGCCTTCGGGAAGACTTCCGGCGATGTTCAGGTCGAGACCTTTTTTTATTTTGATTCCGATACTCATTATTTTAGTATAAGTATAGATGTGTAAATTGCGGAATTAGTAAAAAAGAAGCGTAAATTACAGAATCAGAGGGGAGACACGGACGTAAATTACGGAAATATTTCTCTAATTAAGAATTTCGACCACAAAGGTAGTGATAATTTCTGTAACCCTTTATTAATTAACGTAAAAAAATCATGAAAAAATGAGACCGGCATAATTTTCCCGCATAAACCTCCGTTTAGCAGATGAAACCGACCTGACGAAGGCTTCCGCAGAGGCGGGGCGGGAAAAGGCCGGCGCCCCCTTTGAAAGGGTGGAGGGAAAAGATTTATTTGAAAAAATATTTCCGAAAAATTTTGTCAGTTGAAAAACAAATGATAATTTTGCAAATAGCTTTAGATGGCATCTGAATTTTGTTTCTTTCCGGGAAGGGAATCATGATAAAGTCCGGTTGTCATCGCGGCCTGAGGAGTAATCTTAAATTTTAACCCGACACCCCATACCTCTCACTTCTCTCTCTTGCAAAGGCGGCGACCGGAAGACTGATTCACCTCTGAGGGTCTATGCAGTTAATTAAAAGTTCCAGTCCTTCTTACCGGCTGGGACGCCATCATCAAAAAGGAAAAACTATCATTATTAACAATTCAAATTTTAAAGTACTATCAAGTTATGGAAACCCAAAAGCCTAACGCCCCTCAGCGCGCAGCTGCTCCCGTTAAGCCCGGCAGCAATGTGCGTGGTATCAAGAACGCCTTCCTGGTAATCATCGCCTGCTTTGTAGTGGCAGTCCTTCTGTTCCTCTTCGTATTCGGCAATCCCTCCCACTTCGACGCCGAAGGTTACACCGGCGCCTCCATGTGGTTCGCTCCCGAAGAATTCGCCAAAGCTCATCCGCTTGACCTGGTCGGCACCATTTTCAAAGGCGGTATCATCGTGCCTATCCTCCAGACCCTCTTCCTCACCGTTATCGTTCTTTCCGTAGAACGCGCCATCGCCCTGAAGAGCGCCAAAGGAACCGGCTCCATCGCCAAGTTCGTCTCCGATATCAAGAAATGCCTTGCCAAGAACGACATCGCCGGCGCACAGGCTCTCTGCAAGAAGCAGAAAGGTTCCGTTGCCGCAGTTGTTTCCGCAGCCCTCAACCGCTACGCTGAAATGGACGCCAACACCGTTCTGACCAAAGAGCAGAAAATCGCTACCATCCAGAAGGAAGTAGAAGAGGCTACCGCCATCGAGATGCCCTCCCTGCAGCAGAACCTCCCCATCGTGGCTACCCTGACTACCCTCGGTACCCTCGTCGGACTTCTCGGTACTGTAATCGGTATGATCAAGTCCTTCCAGGCTCTGTCCGCATCCGGCGCTCCCGACTCCACCGAGCTGTCCACCGGTATCTCCGAGGCCCTTGTGAACACCGCCTTCGGTATCGCCACCGGTGCCTTCGCTGTAATCTCCTACAACTTCTACACCAACAAGATCGATAACCTCACCTACGCTATCGACGAGATCGGCTTCTCAATCGTTCAGTCGTTTGCAGCTACCCACTAATCTCATATTTCCTAACTGTAATTATCAACTCGTTAACAAAAGGAAAATATGGGAAAAGTAAAAATTAAAAGAAAGAGTACCCTCATC
>CAJUAF010000016.1:0-31863 GCA_910584365.1 uncultured Muribaculaceae bacterium
CTTCAGGGGTCAGATCAACCTGGCCCCAGGGGTCATCCGCGCCTGGGTTTTCCAAAAATCCCGTAAAGTGGCGTAAAATGGCGTAAAGATTGTCCACCACCTTTCGGACGATTTTATCGCGGCTGCGAGCGAAATACAACCGGGATACAAAAATGGGCGAAAAAGGGGTCAGAATCCGTTAGAATCCGTCAGTAAGGGCATTAAAAAAGCGTGCTGTAAAGCACGCTGTACTAACGGATTGTGATGGATTGTGACGGATTCTGACAATTATGTCATTTGCCGATGCAGAAGCGGGAGAAGATGGAGGCGAGGATGTCGGGGGTGGTGAGGGTGCCGGTGATGGAGGAGAGGTGGTGGATGGTGGCGCGGAGGTCCTGGGCGATGAGGTCGCCGGGGAGGGAGGCCGAGAGGCCTGAAAGGATGGCGGCGGTGGACTCGGCGGCTGCACGGAGGGAAGCGGCGTGGCGCAGGTTGGTGACCAGGATGGTGTCTTCGTCGGTGGTGCCGCGCAGGAGGTCGGCCTGGGCGGTGAGGGTGGAGAGTAGGTCCGTGTGGCCCGTGCGGGTCTTGGTGGAGAAGGGGATGACGGCGCAGGGGCGGTGGGGGAGGGGGATGGCCGGCGGCAAGGCTGCCGCCTGTAAGTCTGAAACAAGGTCCGCTTTGTTCAACAATACAATCAGGGGGGCATCGGTTACTGCTTCCAGGGTTGACTTCAAAAGGGCGTTATCCTCTCCATTTGTTTCCCTGTCTTCCGCGCTCGGTTCTCTATCCGTGGACTTGGAATTGGCAGCACTGTCTACGCTGTCCCCGTCCGTTGTGTTCTTTCCCGGGGCCACTCCGTCACCCATCCCCGCGGGCATCGACGTGGCGTCAAGAACCAGGATGGTGATGGCGGCGCGGGAGGCGGCGGCACGTGAGCGTTGTATTCCCAGCGCCTCGATGGGGTCGGCCGTGTCGCGCAATCCCGCCGTGTCTATGAAGCGGAACGTATAGTCGCCGATTTCAAGAGTGTCCTCGATGGTGTCGCGGGTGGTGCCGTGGATGTCGGAGACGATGGCGCGGTCTTCCCCCAGCAACAGATTCAGCAGCGATGATTTCCCGGCATTGGTCGGGCCGACGATAGCCACCGGAATCCCCTCCTTGATGGCGTTCCCCGCCGAGAAAGATTCCGCAAGCCGCCTCACCTCGTCATGTACCTCCCGGGCAATCTCGCGCAGCCTCGCGCGCGATGCGAATTCAACATCCTCCTCCGAAAAGTCCAGTTCGAGTTCCAGCAACGACGCCAGCTCCAGCAGCTTGTCGCGTAACTCCTCAAGACGCCGCGAGAACGCTCCTTTCATCTGCGACGCCGCCAGCCGGTGGGCCGCCCGGGAGTTGGAGGTGATCACATCGGCCACGGCTTCGGCCTGGGCCAGGTCCATCTTCCCGTTGGCAAACGCCCGGCGGGTGAACTCGCCCGCATCGGCCAGACGGCAGCCGGCCTCCTCCAGCAGCTGCAGCAGCCGTCGCTGCACATACCGCGACCCATGCACGGAAAGTTCCACGACATCCTCCCCTGTGAACGACCGGGGAGCGCGGAACACCGTCGCCACGGCCTCGTCCAGCATCTCGCCGCCGTGGGTCCGGTCGAGAATCCGTCCGAACCGTGCGTGCTGGCCGGGAGTCCCGGCCAGCGGTTTTCCTTCCCAGAGCGTATCGACTGCCGCAATCGCCTGCGGACCGCTGACGCGGATTACTGCAATGCCTCCCACGCCCGGAGCCGTGGAGACCGCGCAGATAGTGTCATTCTCATTCTTCATAGGGACAAAGTTACGCATTTTTTGGCGGATATTACGGAAAACTTCTGTAACTTTGCATCCGAATCGCGGAGCGCGCCATACTCCGCCAGCCGAGCAAAACCAATCAACCATCATGCCGCAGTCCCATACCCTTACAGAAAATCCCGAAAAACTCCGCGAACTCGCCCGGATGCCCGTCGGACGTCTTTTGTGGAAATACTCCCTCCCCTCCGTGGTCGGGATGCTGGTGATGCAGCTCTACAACGTCATCGACCGCATTGTCATCGGCCAGGTGGTAGGTCCCAAAGCCATCGCCGGACTGGCCATCACCTTCCCGGTGATGAACATCGCCACGGCCCTTGGCGTCCTTATCGGCGCCGGCGCCACCGCCCGCATGAGCCTCTTCCTCGGGGCCGGAAACCTCGACGGCGCCCGGCGCATCCTCGGCAACTCCCTGACGCTGACCCTCACAATCGGCCTGCTCTACGTAGGACTGTTCGCGATTTTCATGGACACCATCCTCCAGTGGTTCGGCGCCGACGAGCAGACCATCCCCTACGCCCGCGACTTCATGATGTTCATCCTCCCGGGGCTGCTGATGACCAACCTGACCTTCTCCTTCAACAACATGATGCGTGCTACCGGGTATCCCACCCGCGCCATGCTCACCATGTTCATCGGCTTCGGCCTGAATATGCTCCTGGCTCCCACCTTCGTCTACTTCCTCGGACTCGGCATAAAAGGAGCCGCAATCGCCACGGACATCTCCATGACCGTCTCCATGATTTTCGTAATGCGCCATTTCTGCCTCCGCCGCAACGGTCCGGTCATCTTCACCCGTGGCATCTACCGCATATCCTGGTCCCTGGTGGCTGGAATCGTCGGCATCGGCGCCGCTCCCTGCATCGTCAACGTGGCCTCCTGCCTCATCAATATCTTCATCAACAACGCCCTCAAGCATTACGGCGGCTACGAAGCCATCGCCGCCTCCGGCATCTTCGTCACCTACACCTCCATGCTCTGCTGTATCGTCCTGGGCATCTGTCAGGGTATGCAGCCCATCGCCGGCTTCAACTACGGTCACGGACTTCCCGGTCGCGTCGTCCGCGTCTTCTGGCTCGCCACCGCTGCCGCCACGGCCATCACCGCCCTGGGCTGCCTTGGCGGACTGACCTTCTCGGAATCCATCGCCCGCGCCTTTGTCAGCGACATTCCGCTGGTCAAATTCACCGGCCATGCCCTTTCGACAGCCATGCTCTGCTTCTGGATGGTAGGTTTCCAGATCGTCGCCACCACCTATTTCCAGTCCATCGGCAATATCGGCACCTCCATCTTCCTCAGTCTCGTCCGCCAGGTGATTTTTCTTCTCCCGCTGCTGATGATTCTTCCCCGTTTCTTCGGGCTGGACGGAATCTGGTACACCTTTCCGGCCTCCGACACCCTTGCCACGGTAGTTACCGCCGCGTTGGTCTGGCACTCCCTCTCGCGGCTGAAAAAATGATACTATTTTTGCAGAAACCGATACTATTTTTACAAACCGCCTTTTACCTCGGGAATTATTGCTACATTTGTCCGGAAGCCTCTTTACGGCTCCATCTTTAACAGCATAATTCCCCATGAAATACGGTTATTTCGACGACGCCGCCCGGCAGTATGTCATCACCAATCCCCGTACCCCCTGGCCCTGGATAAACTATCTCGGCAACGACAGTTTCTTCTCCCTGATTTCCAACACCGCCGGAGGTTACAGTTTCTACCGCGACGCCAAGTTCCGGCGCCTGACCCGCTACCGCTACAACGGCGTCCCCATGGATGCCGGTGGCCGCTACTTCTACATCAAGGACGGCTCTACTGTCTGGAATCCCGGATGGAAACCCACCAAGACCCCGCTCGACTTCTACGAGTGCCGCCATGGCATGAACCACACCGTCATCACCGGACGCAAAAATAACATCGAGGCCCGCGCCCTTTTCTTTGTGCCTCTCGATGCTCCCGCCGAAATCACAAAACTCACCCTTACTAACCTCGGCGACACTCCCCGCAAGTTCTCGCTGTTCTCTTTTCAGGAGTGGTGTCTTTGGAACGCCGCAGCCGACATGGAGAATTTCCAGCGCAACTTCTCCACCGGCGAAGTGGAGGTCGACGGCTCGGCCATTTACCACAAGACCGAATACAAGGAGCGGCGCGACCACTATGCCTTCTACTGGGTGAACGCCCCGATAGACGGATTCGACACCGACCGGGAGACTTTCCTCGGACTCTACAACGGTTTCGACGAGCCTGAGGCTGTCCTCGAAGGTCACGCCCGTGGCTCCGTCGCCCACGGATGGTCCCCCATCGCCTCCCATCAGCTTGACATCACACTCGCCCCCGGCGAAAGCCGCGACCTTGTCTTCCTGCTCGGCTATGTCGAGAATCCTCCCGCCGGGAAATGGGAATCCAAAGGGGTCATCGACAAGCGCAGGGCCCGCGAACTTATGGCCCGTTTCGATTCCGCCGGAAAGGTCGACGCCGCTTTCCGCGAGCTGCAGGAATACTGGGATCGCCTCCTTTCCACCTTCACACTCTCTTCCGGCGACGAACGCCTGGACCGCATGGTCAACATCTGGAACCAGTACCAGTGCATGATTACATTCTGTTTCTCCCGCTCGGCCTCCTTCTTCGAGAGCGGTATCGGGCGCGGAATGGGATTCCGGGATTCCAACCAGGATCTTGTCGGTTTCGTCCACCAGATTCCGGAACGCGCCCGTCAGCGCATACTCGACATCGCCGCCACCCAGTTCCCCGACGGAAGCTGCTACCACCAGTACCAGCCCCTTACCAAGCGGGGCAACAACGACATCGGCTCCGGGTTCAATGATGACCCCATGTGGCTGATTTTCGGCACGGTGGCCTATCTCAAGGAGACCGGAGACTTCTCGATTCTCGATGAACCTGTCCCCTTCGACAATAAGCCGGGCAGCGAAGTCCCCCTTATGGAACACCTGAAAGCCTCTTTCAATCATGTCATCGGCAACCTCGGCCCCCACGGACTTCCGCTCATAGGGCGCGCCGACTGGAACGACTGCCTGAATCTCAACTGCTTCTCCTCAGATCCTAACGAGTCGTTCCAGACCACCGAAAACCGTTCCGCCGGTTCCAGGGCCGAATCTCTGATGATTGCCGGACAGTTCATCATCTACGGCCGTGACTACGCTGATCTATGCCGCCGCCTTGGGATGGACGACGAAGCCTCCCGGGCTATGGAACAAGTGGAACGCATGGTCGGGGCCGTCCGCCGCGACGGCTGGGACGGCCGATGGTTCCTGCGCGCCTACGATTTCGCGGGCAATAAGGTCGGCTCCTCCGAGAACCGCGAAGGGCAGATTTTCATCGAATCGCAGGGATGGTGTACGATGGCCGGTGTCGGCCTGGAGGAAGGTATGGTGCGCCAGGCTCTCGATTCCGTCCGCGAGCGTCTCGACTGCGAGCATGGCATCGTACTCAACAACCCCGCATTCACCGAGTACGTTATGGAGTACGGCGAGATTTCAACCTATCCCGCCGGTTACAAGGAGAACGCCGGAATCTTCGCCCACAATAATCCCTGGATCATCATCGGCGAGACTGTCCTCGGGCGCGGCGACCGCGCCTGGGAATACTACCGCAAGATATGTCCCGCCTACCTCGAGGAGAAGAGCGAACTCCATAAGGTCGAGCCTTACGTCTATTGCCAGATGATAGCCGGAAAGGATGCCGCCCGTCCCGGCGAGGCAAAGAACTCATGGCTTACCGGTACGGCTGCCTGGAACTGGTATGCCATCACACAGTTCATCCTCGGCATCCGTCCCGGCTACGACGGCCTGGAAATCTCCCCATGCATCCCCTCGGACCTCGACGGTTATCGAGTGAGCCGCCTTTTCCGTGGCGCCCGTTATGAGATTCATGTGAAGAACCCCTCCCGTGTCTGCCGCGGAATACTCAGTGCCACCCTCAACGGCGCTCCGCTTCCGCTCGATGCCCCTGCGGAGAATTCGGCGGCAACCTCCGGCGCTCCCGGAGAGTCCCCCCTGGCGGTCCGTATTCCTCTCTGTCCCGAAGGCTCGGAAAACAAGGTCGAGATAACTCTCGGCTGAAGACAGCCAATAAGTTGACCCCTGTACCGCTCTGAAAGCCTTCAGAGCGTCTGCACGCCGCCCCCGTTTACCATCAGGGTCTGTCCGCTGACCCACGATGAAATGGGGGCGGCGAAGTACAATACTGCCTGTGCAATGTCGGCCACCTCGCCCAGGCGCTGCAGCGGAGTATGCCTGAGCATCGCCTGTTCGATTTCCGGCGTCAGCACCGTCGACAGGGCATGAGTGCGCGTCGCGCCCGGCCCTACATTGTTTATCCTTATGCCCATCGGCCCGTAATCATACGCCAGATTCGACGTCAGATGATTGAGCGCCGCCTTCGAGGAGCCATAGATTGCCATCCCGGGGTCGTTGTTTACCGAACTCATCGAAGTAATGTTGATGATGCTCCCGTAATTCGACTGCTTCATGTACGGGGCCGCCAGCTTGCAGAGCATCCAGGGGGCGAACACGTTTACGGCGTAAATCCGTTCCACGTAGGCCAGATCGATATTGAAAGGATTCTCGCGGCCCCCTCCTCCATGCCCGGCGTTATTGACCAGGATATTCACCGTGCCGAACGTCTCCACCGTCAGGTCAATCAGTCTTTTAAGATGACTCTTCTGAGCCACGTCGCACTCTGCAGCCAGCGCCTTGCCTCCGCTGTCTGTGATTTCGCGGGCCACGGTCGCGGCCTTCGACTCCGTACGGTTGCTCACCACCACCGTTGCCCCCGCCGCAGCGAGGACCAGGGCGCAGCCGCGCCCGATACCGTCCCCTCCCCCGGTGACGACAGCCACCTTTCCCGTCAGGTCCAAAAGCGAATTAATCTGTTCCATATCTTCCAAGTAAGTGTATATCGGACAAACAAAAAAATCTTTCTTACGGTTCTGAGCGGATAAGATATCATTCGATGTCGTGTTGAAAGATAAAATTCAATGTGGAGAGTTCAGGAAATAAAAGCTAAGTGCATACGTTGTTAAAAAGTGTTAGAGGTATGAGCCAAAGGGAAAGAGAGTTTGTTGGATAGGTGAATTCGATAATGTATCCAATAAAACTTTGCAACTATGACTTATACAGAACTGATTGACCGTCCGGGCGTTATGCTTGTGGAATTCTTCGCCACATGGTGCCCTCACTGCCAGAAGATGATGCCCGTCGTGGAGCAGCTCCGCCAGTTGCTTGACGGACGCGCATCCGTTGTCCAGCTCGATATCGACAAAAACAAAGAGGCCGCCGATGAGGCCGGTGCTACTTCCATCCCTACCTTTATCATCTACAAGGATGGTAAGGAACAGTGGCGACAGAGCGGCGAGATGGACGGCGAAGTGCTTCTCGGCAAGATTGAGTCTTACCTCTGAGCGCTGTCATACGGTAATCCCGAATTCAGTTAACTTGCGGAACAATCGCTTATGACAGGGCAGACGATTTTTTCTCATTTTCTCGCGGAACTGGGGGTGCCTTTTACCCCCGGTTTTGCAGACAGCCGTTTCCGGGCGATGTCTTTCAAGTCATTGTTCGGTATGCAACAGCTGTTGAAATCCTACGGTGTGGAGAGCCAGGGATTACGGCTGGCCGATAAGAAAGAGATTTCATCGCTTGCCGCTCCTTTTATTGCCCGGACATCCCGGGGCCTGGTGATTGTGACGTCATGCGGGGGTGGCTCTGTCGGGTATGTGACTCAGGGTATGAGAGAAGAAATTCCGCTGGACCGTTTCATGGAAGCGTGGGACGGGACGGTGTTCTGCGCTTATCCCGAGGCCGCATCCTGCGAGCCTGATTATAAGGCCCACTGTCTTGCGGACTTCATGGTGAAATTCCGGAACATCGGCCTGGTAGTCGGGGGCATCCTCCTGTTCCTGTATCTGTTCATAACCTCCGGCCTTTACAGTCGGTTTTCCACCGTCTGCCTTACACTGATGAATATCGTGGGGCTTGTCCTGACCGTAATGCTTGTCCAGAAATCCCTGAATATCCACACCCGGGCGGCTGACCGCGTATGCCGGGTACTGCAGGAAGGGGGGTGCGACAGCATTCTCGAGACCAAAGCCTCCAAAGCGTTCGGTATCTTCGGGTGGAGCGAAGTCGGATTCACCTATTTTTCCGTCTCCCTGCTCTGTCTGCTGATATTCCCTCAATGGACCAACTACCTGGCAGTCTGCAACGTATTGTGTCTGCCTTTCAGTTTCTGGAGCATATGGTATCAGAAATTCAAGGCCGGAATCTGGTGTACGCTCTGCGTCAGTGTGCAGGCCACTTTATGGCTTCTTTTCTTCTGTTACCTGTGTGCGGGCGCTTTCCATGACATCTTTCCCCTGCGCCTGGAATTCTTCGTCCTGGGGCTCACATACTTCACCGTCCTGATGGGCCTCAACAGGCTTATGCCTCATTTCCATGTAGCTGACTGATCATTACGCCATGACCAAGATAAAGATCATACCCAAGCAGACCCCTCCGGGAGCCGTCCCTCTGACGGCTTCCGAGCTTAACAACATACGCTTCTCCGACAAGCATACTCCGCTCACTCCCGAAATCCTGGAACAGAAAGTTCCTCGGTCTTCCGCTTCTCCGGACGCATCTTCCCCCGCCTCTTCATCTTCCTCCTCCGGAGCAACAATAACTCTCTCATAGGGATATCATTGCAGCCCCGAAAGCGGCAGGGCGTCCGGCCTCAGAAAAGGTAACTGATTTGTCAGGTCTTCTCCGGGTCCGCCGGGGCGAGCGAAAGGGCCGAGGCTGCAAAGGAGAGCATCAGCTCCCGGGCGGCCTCATGTTCATTGGGGATTTCGCCGTCAAGGATGGCGTTCTTGATGCGTTCCTTGATGATGCCTACCTCCCGACACTCCCCGAGGCCGAAGGTACGCATGATTTCGATTCCGTCCACCGGAGGCTGGAAGTTGCGGATGCGGTCGCGTTCCTCCAGTTCGACCATCTTCTTTTTCACCAGCTCATAATTCTCCCGGAAGCGTGCCACCTTGTCGGCATTGCGGGATGTGATGTCGGCCGAGCAGAGCAGCATCAGGTCGTCGACATCGTCGCCGGCGTCGAACAGCAGACGCCTTACGGCGGAATCAGTCACTTCGTCCTCCACCAGGGCGATAGGGCGCATATGGAGTTCAACCATTTTCTGGACATACTTCATCTTGGCGTTCATAGGGAACTTCATCTGGCGGAAAATCCGGGGCACCATCTTGGCTCCGACGGCGTTGTGGCCGTGGAAAGTCCAGCCGAGTTTGTCGTCGAAACGCTTGGTGACAGGCTTGGCGATGTCGTGGAGGAGCGCCGCCCAGCGTAACCAGACGTTGTCGGTCTGCCGTGCCACGTTGTCAAGCACCGCCATCGTATGGTAGAAATTATCCTTGTGGCCGATACCCTCGCGGATTTCCACACCTCTCATAGCCTGGAGTTCAGGGAAAATGAATCTCAGCAGTCCCGATTTCAGCAGCAATTCCCAGCCGATTGACGGGCGGGGCGAGCGCATGATTTTCATGAGTTCGTCCATCACCCTCTCGCGCGATATGATTTTGATACGCTGGGCGTTGCGCGAAATAGCCCGGAACGTCTCCTCCACGATGGTGAAGTCAAGCTGGGTGGCGAACCGGATGGCGCGCATCATCCTAAGGGGATCATCGGAAAACGTTATGTCGGGGTCCAGGGGTGTGCGGATCAGTTTCGCTTCCAGGTCTTCCAGGCCGTTGTATCGGTCGATTACCTCACCGAAGCGGGATGCGTTGACGCAGGCCGCCATCGCGTTGATGGTGAAATCCCGGCGCGCCAGGTCGTCGTCGAGGGTGCCGTCCTCCACTATCGGTTTGCGGGAGTCCCGCTGATAGGATTCCCTGCGTGCGCCGACAAATTCCAGTTCCATGCCCCGGGCCTTCACCTGGGCTGTGCCGAAATTGCGGAACACGCTCAGGTGGCTCCCCTTTATCTGACGGGCTACCGCGCGGGCCACCTCGATTCCGCTCCCCACGGTGACGAAGTCGATGTCTTTCGACGGGCGCCCCAGCAGCAGGTCGCGGACATATCCGCCGACTACATAACATTCACGTTCCATCGCGTCGGCGGCTTCCCCTACCGTGCGGAATGTCCTGCCCTGCAATCTCTCGGATAAATTCATTCTTAAATTTCCTCTGATGGTTCTTTCGCTCCGTATGGCTCAGTGGAGCGGTATTAATTCCTCGGGAGCGTTGGTGATGCAGCGGGCCCCCTCCGCGGTGATGATATAGGTGTTCTCTATGCCTACGGCTCCGACACCCGGGAAAACAAACTTGGGTTCCAGGGCTATGGCGTTGTTCAGGGCGAGGATATCGCGGCTGCGCGGCGCTATCACCGGCATTTCGTTGATTTCGATTCCGACGCCGTGGCCGCAGAACGATGCGTGCTGGCGGTGTCCCATAAAATTGCGCTCGAAGCCGGCTTCTTTGGCCATTTCGAAAGCCATATTGTAGAGATCCGCCGCCGGTGTGCCCGGAAGGGCCCTGCGCCGGAACTCGCGGTGGATGGCGATGGAGCAGTCATGGGCACGCCGTGCCTCTTCGGGAATCTGGCCGCAGGTGAATACGCGCGTCATGTCGGTCATATAGCCCGTATAGTTTCCGTTGACGTCCACGGATACCGTGGTTTCCGGCATGATGGCGGCGCCGGAAGCGCCGACGGGAAGCGAGGGGTCCTGTCCCCGTCCGCCTAAGGCGAAGTCGTAGGGAGTGGGGACGTCGGCATTATTGCCTGTCAGCACGTTCCCCATAAAGAACTCCATCGACTGGCCGGAGATGCGGAACTGCCCCAGGCATCCTTCCAGTCGCGAAAGATTTTCGATGGCCACGTCCAGCTCTATGTCGGTCATGCCGGGGGTATAGAGTTTGGGTATCTTGCGGTAGACCGCCTCCTGCTTTATGCCGGAGCGCTCCATCATGGATATCTCCATCGGGGTTTTGACTGAACGGGCTACGGAGACGGCAGGCGACACGTTGAAGGTAGTGGCGCCGGGAAAGCATTTCTGGAGCCGGATTATATCGTTGTAGGGGGTGATGCTGAGTTCCATCCCGACGGTGCGGGGAAGTTTCACTCCCTGCTCAGCGAGCCGGACAGGAATGTCCTCGGGTTTGCGTATCTCCATGACGCCTTCTCCTTTCAGCCCTACGGGACGGCGCACGAACCAGAACGGACGCGCTTCCCGGTCCAGGGGAATATAGGCCCATCCGCTGAACACCCTTCCGGTCAGATAATATACCGTGGCGTTGTCGGCGATAAGAAGGGCCGCGTCTTCCTCCCGTGTATTTTCCGGAAGTGTCACGGAGGCCGCCGCGCGGAGTTTCTCTATTCTCAGAGCGTTCTCCTCTTCGGGGAGTAATATCAGATTCTCCATACCTGAACAGATTTAGCGCTTGTCATTGACAAGTCTCATTCTATAAAAAAGATTCCTACCTGGGAAAGCCCCCGCAGGGTGTCGGTCCGCATGATATGGCGCACCATGACTTTCGTTCCGGAGCGGTGGACAAAACTCCTCCCGACGGTGTCGGTCATCTGGAATGATGCCCCGATGCCCCGCCCGCGCCAGGAGCCGAAGCGGTCGGCAAGGTGGATTTCCAGTGTGTCGGTCAGCCGGCGGTCCCCCTCCTCTACCGTAGTCTCGAGCCAGAGTGTGGAATATGGGAAATCGTTGTCATGTCTGACTCCTACCACGATTCTTCCCCGGCAGAGCGAGTCGGGATGCACGGGAGTGAACGCGAGCGAGTCGCCGTATTTCCATCCCTCCCTGGGAAGGTTGCGGTATTCGGCATAGGAATTCCCGGGACTGGAGCATCCGGCGATTGAGAGCAGCACGGCGGCAAACACCGCGGCCACAGCCAGCAGACCCGCCAGCGGGTTCTTCTGTCTGCTTCCAGGGTGTCGCCTGTCGCCACGGAACTGCTTGATACCGTCAGACATAGGTCAGTTTAAACAGCTGTTCAAATTAATGACTATAACTCAGTCCGCTTTTTCCTGGGCCGGAGTGGAGGGCTTTCTGTTTTCGGAACGCTCGGGGCGCGGTTTCTGTTCACCCTGAGGCTTGGGACCCTGCTGGCGTCCGGAGCGCGGTTCGCGCGGCTTGCCGGCGGCGTTCTTGTTGTCGCGCGGTTTCCCTTCCTGCTGCGGCTTCTGTCCCTCCTGGGGCTTCTGCCCTTCGGGTCGCTGGGGGCGTCCGTTCTTAGGTTTCTGTCCTCCCTGCGGTTTCGGGTTCTGGGATTTCTGCCCCTGCTGCCTGGATTCCTGTTGTTTGGTTTCCTGGGATTTCGGGGACTTCTGGCCGTCCTGCTGCGGTTTCTGTCCCTGTCCCTTGGCTGTGTCTTTGGCCGGCTTCTTTTTCTTCTTCTTTTTGTTGTCGAAACGAGTCAGGGAGTCCTGTCCGAGAATATCGGCGTATTCCGATTTTTTCTTCTCCTCCTTTTCCTCCTCCTTCAGGGTCAGGGGCTTTTCCCCGGCCTTGTTGAGGGCGATGACTTCGAAAGCCCTGCGGGCGCTGACGGTCACCAGGTTAGCCGGAATATTCTTGTCGGTGGAGTAGGTTACCTCGCGCTTGAAGATGTCGGCCTTGAAGTAGTGGTAGACATTGTCCGCCGTCTCGAGCTTGGCGTCTTTCGGGGGGAGATTTTTGGATGCTTCCACGTAGACGTCCACTTCAAAGTTGAGGCAGCATTTGAGCTTGGCGCACTGTCCGGCCAGTTTCTGGGGATTGAGCGATATGTCCTGGTAGCGGGCGGCCCCGGTGGAGACGCTGACGAAATTGGTCATCCAGGTGGAACAGCACAGCGGGCGGCCGCAGGGACCGATACCGCCGATGCGCCCCGCTTCCTGCCGGGCGCCGATCTGTTTCATCTCGATGCGCACCTTGAAGGTCTCGGCCAATACCTTGATAAGCTGGCGGAAATCGACCCTCTCGTCGGCGATATAATAGAAGATGGCCTTATTGCCGTCCCCCTGGTATTCCACATCGCCGATTTTCATGTTCAGCTTCAGGTCGGCGGCAATCTTGCGGGCCCGTATCATGGTGTCGTTCTCGCGGGCGCGGGCCTGCTGGTAACGTTCCAGGTCAGAGGCTTTGGCTTTGCGGAAGACGCGTTTTGTCTCGGCGTCGGGGCGGATATTGGCCTTGCGCATCTGAAGGCGTACAAGGGCGCCAGTCAGCGTCACCCGGCCTATGTCGTGTCCCGGCTGGGCCTCCACGGCCACCATATCGCCGATTTCCAGGGGTATCTTTCCGGAGTTGAGGTAGTATCCCTTGCGGGTGTTCTTGAAGTTTACCTCCACCATGTCGTCGTCGGCATAGCCGCCGGGGATATCCTCCCAGTAATTGTAGCTGTGGAGTTTGCCCCGGATGTCGCATCCGCCGCAACCTCCGCATCCGCCCTGGCGGCCGGCGCATCCCCCTTTTGCGGCGGAGGCGCAGCTGCCGCTGACGGCGCAGCAGGTGTCGGTGTCTTTTCTGTCGCATGACGCGCAGTCCCCCTTCGCGCACTCCCCTTTGGGAGAGGGCGCCGCGGCGGAAGCGCTTTTTGCCTTATCCTTTTCTTCTTTCATGTCGAATTGCGGATAAGGGGTTTACTTGGCGAAACTTACGGCACGGGTCTCGCGGATTACGGTAATCTTGACCTGTCCGGGATATGTCATTTCATCCTGGATGCGCTTGGCTATTTCGTTGGAGAGGCTTTCGGTCTGGACATCGTCGATCTTGTCGGCTCCGACAATCACGCGCAGTTCGCGACCGGCCTGGATTGCGTAGGTCTTCAGCACGCCCGGATAGCTCAGGGCAAGTTGCTCGAGGTCATTGAGGCGCTTGATGTAAGCCTCGACGATTTCGCGGCGGGCGCCGGGACGGGCGCCTGAGATGGCGTCGCAGACCTGGACGATGGGGGCCAGCAGGGTTGTCTGCTCTATTTCGTCGTGGTGGGCGCCGATGGCGTTGCAGATGTCGGGCTTTTCCTTATATTTTTCGGCGAGTTTCATGCCGAGGATTGCGTGGGGCAGTTCGGGCTCTTCGTCGGGTACCTTGCCTATGTCGTGGAGCAGACCGGCGCGGCGGGCTTTCTTGGGATTGAGGCCGAGTTCGGAGGCCATGATGGCGCATAGGTTGGCCGTCTCGCGGGCGTGCTGGAGAAGGTTCTGGCCGTAGCTCGAACGGTATTTCATCTTGCCGATCATGCGGATAAGGTCGGGGTGCAGTCCGTGGATACCCAGGTCGATGGCCGTGCGCTTGCCGGTCTCGATGATTTCCTCCTCGATCTGCTTGCGTACTTTGTTGACAACTTCCTCGATGCGGGCCGGATGGATTCGGCCGTCGGCTACCAGCTGGTGCAGGGCCAGGCGGGCGATTTCGCGGCGCACGGGGTCGAAGCCCGAAAGGACGATGGCCTCGGGGGTGTCGTCCACGATGATTTCGATGCCGGTTGCGGCTTCAAGAGCGCGGATGTTGCGTCCCTCGCGTCCGATGATGCGTCCTTTGATTTCGTCGCTGTCGATATGGAATACGGTGACTGAGTTCTCGATGGCGGCTTCAGTGGCCACACGCTGGATAGTCTGGATGACGATGCGCTTGGCTTCTTTATTGGCTGTCATCTTGGCTTCGTCCATGATGTCGTTGATATATGAGGCGGCTGCTGTCTTGGCTTCGTCTTTCATGGACTCGACCAGCTTCTCCTTGGCCTCGTCGGCTGAGAGTCCTGAGATATGCTCCAGTGTGTCCTGGGCGGTGCGTTTGAGTTTGTCGAGTTCCTCCTTGCGGACGGAGATCACGTTTTCTTCGGCGTCGAGCTTCTGGCGCCATGTCTCGAGTTCGCTTTTCTGGCGCTGATTGTCTTGCTGGACCTGGTTGAGTTCCATCTCGCGCTTTTTCATCTTCGCCTCGACGGACTGAACTTTCGACAGGCGCTGGTTGGCCTGGCGCTCGGCTTCATCCTTGATTTTCATACCCTCCTGCTGGCTCTTGAGGAGTTCTTTCTGGCGGATAACATCCCCCTCGCGGTTGGCTTCCTCGATAATCGAGCGGGCGCGGCTGCGGGCCATCTTGTTTTGTATGAGAATCGTTGCAAGCACTCCGATTGCGATGGAGACCACAGTAATCAGAATGTAGATTAATATGTCTGTTGAGCTGTCCATATTTTTGAGTTAATATTATGATTTAAAGTTGGTTGGTTCATACAAAAAAAAGCGCATAAAGCTGCTCCGGCGACCGCCGGCGGAAGCTTTTGCGCGGAAATATCGGACAAATCATAATGCCCGCATGGGGGAGGTGTAATCGCGTCAGGGGGAGGACGTTCCCCGCCGTGGTCAGTCTGAAACGTTCCCGGAGGAAGCTCCTTCGATTCCGTGGAGCATCCTGTCGAGATCCTTCTCAAACCCTTCCAGAACCTTGCCGGTCTCCTCCGAGACGGCGTTGGCTGCGAAGTAAAGTTCAGCAAACTGATACGCCACCATCGCAAGCACCTCCGTGGAGTTCTTCTCGGGGAAACGCTCCAGCCAGTGGCTCCACAGGCGGTTGACCTGGTATTCGGCGTTTCTTACCCGCTCCTCGTCGGCGCGGTTGATTTTCAATGCCACCGGTTTCTGGCCGGCGATGCGTATCGTTATATTGAGTTTATCGTTGGTCATTCCTTGAGGTCGGCAATACACTTGTCGATTTCCCGCACTAATTCGGCCAACAGGGCACGGGTCTGCTCCACATCCTTGCGCTCGGGGGCTATTGTTGTCGCAATTCTCAGGAAATCAATCTCCTGTTGCAGTTTCTCGATATGTTTCCGGTTGTCTGAAAGCTCTTTTTCAAGTTCCCGGATGCGCCCGAGCGCCTCATCCCGCTGGCGGCATACAAGTGCGAATCGGTCATTGACGACCAACATTTTCGCCCGCAGGCGGTCGACAGTCTGTTGCAGCTCACCGGCCATAATTGTCCAAATTTTTACAAAAGTACAAACTTTTTTCCAAACTCCCCCCATCCATCCCCCTTTTTTTCAAAAAATCTATTTAAGTATTCCTGGAAACTGACATCCGGGCTAAAATTAAAGCGATGTGTCCGAATTCAGATACACCGCTCTTTATGCGAGAATGTAGAAGTAATTTAAATAAATGGAAAAATCCGTAACAGGGAGATCAGCGGAGGGTGTCGAAGAGGGAGATGAGGCGGGTGAGGTCCTCTTCGTTGGAGAACTGGAAGGTGATTTTGCCTTTGCCCTGGCGGTCGCAGGAGAAGGAGACGGGGGTGTGGAAGGTGGCTGAAAGGTGGTTTTTCAGCAGGTCGAAGTCGTGGCTGGCGGCGTAGGGATTGCCGGGGCGCTGTTTCTCCTGGGCGGGTTCCTGGGCCTGGCGGCTCTGTTGCCAGGCTTTGGCCAGTTCCTCTACTTTGCGGACGGAAAGGCCTTCTTTCAGGATTTCTTTGTAGATTTTCAGCTGTACACGCGGATCGTCGATGCTCAGAAGAGCGCGGGCGTGTCCCATGTCGACGCGCTTGTCGCGCAGGCCGAGCTGCACCTCCGAGGGGAGTTTGAGCAACCGCAGGAAGTTGGCGATCGTGGCGCGTTTCTTGCCGATCCGCTCCGAGAGGCGTTCCTGGGTGAGGTTGTACTGGTCGATTAGTTTCTTGAACGTCAGGGCGATTTCGATCGCGTTGAGGTCCTCACGCTGTATGTTCTCGATGAGGGCCATCTCGGTGAGTTCCGAGTCGTTGGCCGTGCGGATATACGCCGGGACGGAATCGAGGCCGGCGAGACGGGCGGCGCGGAAGCGTCGTTCGCCCGCGATTATCTGATAGGAGTCGGGGCCGGTCTTGCGGAGCGACAGGGGCTGTATGATACCTAACTCCCGGATGGACGCGGCCAGTTCTTCCAGGGCGGCTTCGTCGAAGCTGGAGCGGGGCTGTTCGGGATTGGGGGTTATCTTGTCGAGGGGGACATCGTTGATGGCGGAGGAACCGCGCGCGGGGGTGTCGTCCATTGAAATCAGCGAGTCAAGACCTCGGCCGAGTGGATTGCGGTGGAGTGCCATAATTGTCGGAAATTTTGATTAAAGGGTTGTTTTGGCCGGGAGAAAGAAACCAAAGGTAGCAGGGGGGAGCGTCGTCCGGGGTCAGGCCTTGTTTTTGGCGATGACTTCGCGGGCCAGCTGCACGTGGGCGGTGGCCCCGCGGCTTTCCGGGTCGTAGAGGATGGCGGGTAGCCCGTGGGAAGGCGCCTCGCTCAGGCGGATATTGCGGGGGATGACCGCATTGAAGACCATGTCGCCGAAGTGGCTTTTGAGTTCTTCGTAAATCTGGTTGGCAAGACGCAGACGTGCGTCGTACATCGTCAGCAGGAATCCTTCGATTTCCAGCGAGGGATTGAGTTTGGACTTTATGATTCGGATGGTGTTGAGCAGTTTGCTGATCCCCTCCAGGGCGAAATATTCGGCCTGTACCGGGATGATTACCGAGTTGGCGGCTGTCAGGGCGTTGACCGTGATAAGTCCCAGTGACGGGGAGCAGTCTATGAGAATGTAATCGTAGTTGTCGCGCACCGATTCCAGGGAGCGGGCAAGAACCCTTTCGCGGCCGGGCTTGTTGATAAGTTCGAGTTCGGCGCCCGCGAGGTCGATGCGGGAGCCTACCAGGTCGAGCCCCTCGATGCAGGTAGGCACCTGGGAACCGTTCATAGGATATTCATCCACGAGACATTCGTAGATGGAGGATTCCATAGTACGCGGGTCGATGCCATAGCCCGAGGTGGCGTTGGCCTGCGGGTCGGCGTCAATGATGAGGACTTTCATCCCCTCTTTGGCGAGAGAGGCTGCAAGGTTGATGGTGGTGGTGGTTTTCCCCACACCACCTTTCTGGTTTGCGATTGCAATGATTTTACCCATGTAGTTCTTGTGTTTACGCTGCAAAGTAACAACAAAAAACTGACAAACAATAGTTTAATAATGTTTAAAAGCGTTGCTATGTTGATAACTCGCCTCTTTTGTTAATAACTGGGGCATGAAAAATCCTCCGACGGAGGCTTCGGCAAGTTTTCCGTTTCGGGAAATTATCATTAATTTTGCAACAAAGAACTTACCCCGATATGGACAAGAAACTTATACTTATCTCCAACGACGACTCTGTGGAGGCCCCCGGCCTCCATTTCCTCATCGATTGTGTGAAGGAATTCGGCGAGGTCTGGGCCGTGGCTCCGGCCGAACAGAAAAGCGGCCAGTCCTCCTCCCTGACAATAAATATGCCTGTGCGCATCAAGGAATTCCCCGGCTATGAGGGGGCCAGGGTGTTCTCCGTCACCGGGACCCCGGTAGACTGCGTAAAACTGGCCATGCACACGATTCTGCCCCGCCGTCCCGATCTTGTACTGGCAGGCATCAACCACGGCTCCAACGCGGGAAACGCCGTAATCTATTCCGGAACGATGGGCGCCGTGTTCGAAGGATGTATGGACGGAATCCCCTCCATAGGTTATTCCCTTCTCCATCACTCCCTGGCGGCCGACTTCTCGGAATGTCGCCCTCTGGTAAAAGATATCACCGCGAAAGTGCTTGCCGGAGGACTGCCCGACGGCATCTGCCTCAATGTCAACTTCCCGGCGAAAGTGAAAATCGAAGGGATGAAAGTGGTACGCGCAGCCCGGAGCCGCTGGACCGAGGAATACCAGGAATATACAGACCCCTTCGGAAAACCTTTCTATATGCTGACAGGCCGCCAGATCAACGAAGAGGAGGGGAATCCCGAGACGGACCTCTACTGGCTCCCGCGCAATTACGCCACTATCGTGCCTTGCGCGGCGCTCCAGAACGCACCCGACGCCGATATCGACCTGCTGCGCGACCGGCTCCTCTGACCCCTGCTCTCGGGTCAGTCCACCGGGATAACAAGGTTACGCGGATCATCGGCCAGCGGGAAAAAGAGATAGCCGCGCAGACCGGTCAGGCCGCACTGGCTGAGTAATCCCATATAGTCGCGCACCTGGTCGCGGTATTTGCGCCGGGGCTGACCGAATTTGTAGTCGATTACGACGATTGTATCGTCCGGCATCCATACGATTCTGTCGGGGCGCCGCAGCCCGTCGGACGTTGTCAGCGGGCGCTCGGTCATCAGCCGCGTGAAGTCCCGGAACCAGGGAAGCACCTGCGGATTATTCAATGCGCTTTCCAGTTGCCGAAGATACGGTTCCCATTGCTCCCGCGACAGACAGCGGGCATACGCGGCGCGTTCCACCGCCAGGGGCAGATCCTCTATTTTACGTACAGTCGCCAGAGCGTCATGCAGGAAATTCCCTACATGGCGCTCGTCCGTTATATCAAACACCCCCTGCTGCTCCACATCGGCCGGAAGAATCATTTCGGCCGGGCGCACCGTGAGGTATTCTTCCAGAATCGATCCGTAAGGAATTTCCGCATCGAAAGTGGTCAGCGAGGGGGAGGCGCCCCCTGCAGACCAGGTCCCGGTTGCCTGCGCGGCAGCGCTTTTCTGTGGCTCTCCGCCCCCCCTGACGGGGAAAGTCGGGGAGCCGTATTCCAGGAGCCGTTCTCCTCCCGGAACCTCGTTTACAAGTGGTCTGAGCGGAACCACCCACTCGAGTTCATCTCCGGACAGACCGAAGGTGTCAGGCGACGTGGAATCCAGCCGGGAAAAGGATTCGAGCAGCAGTTTGCCGAGAGTCTCCCCTACGGCAGCGGGAGAGACATACACCGTCAGTTCCCGTACCGCACGGGTAAAGGCAACATAGGCCACGTTCAGGCTGTCGATTTTCTGCTGGAGAGTATAAAGCTCAATCTGGGATGCCAGCATCGGTATGTCGGTGTACGACTGGGAGTGCTGAAGGGGAATGAAGGGGGGGACGTCCTCCGGGTCCGCTCCCGGGAATCCGTTGACGTCCAGCCGGTACCAGTCCTCGCCGGTATATCTTGCCAGGGTTTTGGAAGTGAAGGGGAGATGCACACAGTCGTATTCCAGACCTTTGGACTGATGAATAGTCATCACCGTGATGGCCTGCATCCCGTCCGGAGCGGGGAGAGTCTGATATTTACCTCTCGAGTCCCACCATTTCAGGAACGCTTCCGCGTCGCTTTCCCCGCGCTCCGTAAACTCCATCACAAGGTCCTGGAATGCCGAGATGGAGGCGGCCTCGTTGTGGCGTGACTCAGCGGGAAGATAGTTGCGGATAATCCTTTCGGTTACGGCGAACAGGCTCGGACAATCCATCTCGCCGATTTTGGCTGTCTCGTTGTCGAGCTGTGCCTGGAGCGGGTCGGGATTCTCCTCACCCGGGAGGGGAGTGGTGGCCAGAATCGCTTTCCGGAGCGCTTCCCGGGGGGAAAGGCGCCGCAGGAGCGGGTTACCCTCTTCGTCCAGCACCGGCTTCCCGTCGGAATCAAGCAGTTCAGTCTGATCGAACACCGACAGCTCGAAACGGTGGATGAGCCTGTTGCGCAGAAACTCCGGATTGGGAATCATGTTGCTGCCGTCCTCACCCGGATTGTTTTTGTCGAGGATATACTGCGGGGTGGTCATCAGCCGGAGCATACCGACGATAAGCTGCACCGCCGGAGAAGCGGAGATTTCGAGCGCGTCGGACGACATGATGTCGATATGGCCGTGTTTCCACTCCGGGGATGTCATATAGTCGAGAAGATAGGCGATAGTGGCCTCCCCCTGATCGTGGGTATAGACCAGTACGGCGATATCCGCCGGAGAATATCCGGCGGTGAGCTGGCGGTCTATTTCCAGGGCCAGGCGCCGGAGAATATCCTCCTGAGTCCAGGGGGTAGGAGGGGCGGGAAGCGGCTCCCCGTCGGGAGCGGACTGCTGAGTCTTCCGGGAGGGGGCTTCCGGACCGACAAGCACTTTCACATATCCGGGCAATGTCCGGTTTTTCTCCGCCACCTGCTGGATTATTCCCCCGTAGGTCTGTCTGGCAACCGAGGAGTTCCCTATCGACCCGTCGACTATTTCCGCGAGTACCTTGAACAGGGAATTATTGAACTTAACTATCTCCGGAGCGGAGCGCCAGTTGGTGTTGTCTTCGATTGCTGTCCCCCGGATGGTTACGTCTTCAGCGCCGAAGCGCCCCGCGGCCGCGTCCTCTACCTTGTGGCCGAGTAGCTCTGGATTCGAATTGCGGAAACGATAGATACATTGCTTCTCGTCGCCGATTATCAGGTTGTCTTTCCCCCGGGCCATGCTTTCCATCAGAAGCGGACTAAGGTTGGCCCACTGCATTTCCGAAGTGTCCTGGAATTCGTCGATGAGGAAATGGTTTATGGTGTAGCCGATGCGTTCGTAGACGAAAGGGGCTTCCGCCTCGCATATCACTTTCCGCAGCAGGGAGTTGGTATCCCCCAGCAGAAAAGCCTCGTTCTCCCGGCAATACTCGTCGATATGGCGGCAGGCCTCCGAGAAGAGTCCCAGCAGATATGTCTGGCGGCGCAGCAGGGAATAGAAGCGCTCGTTGACGAAGTATTTCATGCCGGCTTCCAGTACCCTGAGGAGGAGGGAGTCTACGGCGTCGCTCCACTGAATCCCTTTTTTCGGGGCGTTATGGCGTTTACCGTCCGGGAGGATGGCTTTGGGGAGCGTGTCGCGTCCCAGGGAAGTGTATGAGAAATCTCCGGCGGCCCATCGCTGGAGATAGTCCTCTTTCAGGAGTTTGGGAAGGAGAGCGGCTTCCTCCAGGTCCAGGAAAGATTCGGCGGCCGTCCGCACCTGATCCCGCAGACGGCGCTGCGCGTCTGCCAGCGACCTGACGAAGCGCCCGGGGCGGTCCGGGTCAGCGAGATAATCGAGAATCTGCTTGCTGTTGGCCTTGAAGGTCTCGCCGCGCAGCGACGATATCGTCCCTATAAGATAAGAGTTCAGGCGCGAAGTGCGGGCAAGCAGGTTAGAGTCGGTACCGTTGTCAAGCAACGTCTCCATATAGCTCTGGAGCCAGCTTTTCAGTCGCCGGATATGCGCGGCGCCCTCTTTGTCCTGGCCCCGCGGGGGGATGTTGATGGAACTGAGCATTTGCCCGACGGCGGCCGCGATCGGGTAGATGTCACTGATTTCCAGGCTGAACGATTCCGGCAGGTCGAGTTCGCGGGTGAAGATGTGCAGCACGTTCTGGAAAAACGAGTCGATGGTCGACACGTTGAACCATGAATAGTTGAACAGCAGGTCGGCCAGGGCGCGCCGGGCCGAGGCCGCCAGTTCCTCCTCGGTGGCCGCGAAGAGCCGCATCAGTTCTTTCAGGTAAGGGCTCTTGCCGGTGCCTGGATTGGCAAGCAGACTGAGTTCCTTGATGATGCGGACGGTCATCTCCTGGGTCGCCTTGTTGGTGAAGGTAATGGCCAGGATGCGTCCGTGGGCCTTCGGCTTCAGGAAGCCGTATTCTTCGGGACGGTATAAACGGAAATGCTCCCGGTCAACACGTTGGCCGAGAAGCATCGTTATATATTGCCTTGTAAGGGCGTATGTCTTGCCGGAACCGGCGGAGGCTTTCTGAATCTGAAGCACAGGTGTGTAATTTAGTTGCGGATTGGGGGGTGCCGTCGGCGTTCCTCCCGGTCAGACGGGTGCGGAACGCCGACGGTGTATGTCCGGATGTCAGTTGACGGGAACGGTCAGTTCGGCGGCTTTCACTCCGGGAGCCGTAGCGCGCAGACGCAGGGTGCCGGGAGTCTTGCCCGAACGCAGAATCGCGGTGGCGGCTCCGCTGAAGAGCTTCATCTCGGGATTCTGGAAGGGGAGGATGCAGGTGGGGTCGCCGTTGGCGGTGGCTTCGAAAGTGCCGGCGCCGTCAACCTTGAACTTCACCAGACGGGAGTCGGTCGGAACGATGTTCCCGTCTTTGTCGGCTACCTGCACGGTCACGTACAGAAGGTCGTCGCCGTTGGCTTCAAGTGACTTGCGGGCCGGAGTCAGCACCAGGTGGTGGGGCTTGCCGGCGGTGCGGATGGTCTTCTCGGCGGCGGGATTGCCGGCAGCGTCGTAGGCCACTACCTTCACTTCTCCCGGTTCATAGCGGGTATCCAGCCACATCAGGCGGTAGCGGTTGTAGACCGTGGAATCGTTCTTCTCGCGCACGCCCTGACTCTTGCCGTTGATGAACAGCTCGGCTTTCGGGAAATTGGTGTAGACGAACACTGGAGTCACTTCCCCTTCGCGTCCTTTCCAGTTCCAGTGGGGAAGGATGTGGAGGGTGTTGTCCTTGTCGTTCCACTGCGAGCGGTAGAGGTAATAGCGGTCTTTGGGGAGGGATGCCAGGTCTATGATGCCGAAGACCGAGCTGTGGCTGGGCCATGCGTCGGTATCGTAGGGGGAAGGTTCGCCCAGGTAGTCGAAGCCGGTCCATACGAACTGGCCTATTACCCAGGGATGGTCATCGTCGCGGGCGAAGTCGAGGTCGGGGAGGTTGGACCAGTCGCAGCTCTCGATGTCATAGCTGTTTGACTGGTTGTCGGGGTGCATAACCGTGCGGTGGCCGTCCTTGCCGGGGAATTCCACCGGGAAGTGGTAGACGCCGCGGGAGGAGACGGTCGAGGCCGTTTCCGAACCCAGGACAAGCTGCTGGGGGAGCTTGGCGTAGATGCTGTCGTAGAACTGCGGCTTGTAGTTGAAGCCGGGGATGTCGAGGGCGGCGGCGAAGCCGTTGTCGACCACGGAGTTGATCTGGTCCATGCCGCAGGTCACCGGACGCGTGGGGTCGAGCCGGTGGACAAGGCCCTGGAGCATCTGGAGTTCATCCATGCCGACGGGGCCCCACTGGCTGGGAACCTCGTTGCCGATCGACCACATCACTACGGAAGGATGGTTGCGGTACTGCTCCACCATATTGGTGACATCCTTTTCAGCCCATTCGTTGAAGACGGCGCCGTAGCCGTTGGGGGATTTCGGACGGAAGCCCCAGTCGTCGAACGGCTCTACCATCATCATCAGGCCCATCTCGTCGCAAAGCTCTACAAGCTCGGGAGCGGGCATATTGTGGGAGGTGCGGATGGCGTTGACGCCCATGTCTTTCAGTAGTTCAAGCTGATGGCGCAGGGCCGAGCGGTTGACTGCGGCGCCGAGCGGGCCGAGATCATGATGGTTGCAGACCCCCTTGAACTTGGTCGGCTTGCCGTTGAGGAAGAACCCTTTTTGGGGCACATATTCCAGGGAGCGGATGCCGAAGCGGGTAGTATAGGTGTCGAGAGTCTTGCCGTCGAGCGAGAGGGTGGTCTCGGCGGTGTAGAGCGCGGGATTTTCGGGGGACCAGAGGTCGGGGTTGTCGACCAGGAAGTTCTGGGCGAATTCCTGTCCGCGGGCCACGTAAGTGGAGTTGTCGCGGGCCACTTCCTTGCCGTCGGGAGCGTAGATTACGGTCTGTACGCCGATTTTATCGCCGTAGGGCCACTGCTCGAACTGACGGGCGCCGTCAATTTTCATCCGGAGGTTCACCGATGCATATTCCTGGGAGACTTTGGGGGTGGTGACGTAAGTGCCCCAGACAGGGATATGAACCCGGGAGGTTTCGATCAGCTTCACATTGCGGTAGAGTCCGGCGCCGGGATACCAGCGGGAGGCTTTTTCGTAATTCTCAAGTTCCACCGTCAGATCGTTCTTGCCCGGACGGAGATCCTTGTTGTCGAGATTGATATAGAAAGAATTGTAGCCGTAGGGCCACTTGCCGATTTCCTTTCCGTTGAGGATTACGGCGGCGTTGCTCATCGCTCCGTCGAAGACGAGGGTAAAGGCGCGCCCGGTTGTGTCGGGAATCTCGAGGACGGTGCGGTAGGTGCCTTTGCCTATAAAGGGGAGGCCGCCGGTGCGTCCTGTTTTGAGAGTCTTCTCGGTCTCGCCGTTCTGCTCCACTGCCACTACCTGGAGGTCGTTGTCGCGGTCAAAGGGACCGTAGATGGCCCAGTCGTGGGGGACGCGCACCTGCTGCCACTGAGAGGCATCGGTGGCTCTTCCTTTGGTGAATTCCCACCCCTCGTTCAGGGTGGTTACGGTCCTCTGCGCTCCGGCGGCGAGAGTTGCCGCACCCAGGGTTATCGCAAACAGTCTGCGTAAGTTTCTCATGATAATATGTTAAATTATTTTGTTTCTGTATTAAAGTACGTGGTTCGGGAAGAGATGTTATACGGGATGTCGGTTTTTTTGAAACTCTTTCGCAAATTTAACAAAAACCGGCCGGATATACAAATAAACCGGGACGCTTACTTCATGAAAACGAAATATACGGCAAGAATCAGGCAGACGAAAGCAGCAAAGTGGTTCCAGTGGAGCGACTCTCCCCGGAAGAAAACTACCGTGAAGACGGTGAAGATTACCAGGGTGATTGCCTCCTGGATAACTTTGAGTTGCATCAGTGAGAACGGACCGCCGTTTCCCTGGAAGCCGATGCGGTTGGCCGGCACCTGGCAACTGTATTCCAGCAGCGCTATTCCCCACGAGACAAGGATGACGATATAAAGGGGAGTGCTGGAGGTGAATATTTTCATATCCTGGAGCTTCAGGTGGCCGTACCAGGCGAAGGTCATGAATATGTTGGAGATTATCAGGAGTCCTATTGTAAGCCATGCGTTCATAATCAGGTGTCTGTTAAGGGGTTTCTGATGCGGTGCGGACTCCGGCAATGGATTCCGCGGGTGCAAAGTTACTCATTCCCGGGCTTATTTTTCAGGATAATGAAGAAAATTTTGATAAAAAGTTGCCGAAAAATTTGGAGGATTGGAAAAAAGTGCCTACCTTTGCATCGCTTTTGGAAATCAGGCCGCTGATTGAGATGCCGCAAGGCACGGGCTTCAAAGGAAGTTTTCGACCCTCGGGCCGATGGTCAGTGAAAAATGTTTGATTGCTTAATCGGGGTGTAGCTCAGTTGGTTAGAGTACGCGTCTGGGGGGCGTGAGGTCGCTAGTTCGAGTCTAGTCACCCCGACAAAAGCAAAGAGTTGGAAACAAAGGAGTAATCCTCGATTCCAACTCTTTTTTTATTTTAATACTCCTTACTGAACAATGGCAAAGGTCGGTGACATAGTAAGATTTCTCAGTTCCACCGGTGGCGGACGAATCGTGAAGATCGAGGGCAATATAGCCCATGTTGAAGAACAGGACGGCTTCGAGACGCCGGTGCTGCTCAAGGAGCTTGTCGTGGTTACCCCGGCGGGCGAGACCGCCGCGCGCAAAGACGCTTTCGGGGGAACCGTCCAGACTGCCCAGCGCAAGGAGGCGGAACGTCAGTCGAAATTCGTGGCGACAAAGATGCCCGACGCCGAAGTGGCTCCGGAGGTAGAGGAAACGGTCACGGGGGACAGCATCAATCTGGTCCTCGGATTCCAGCCGGTAGAAATCAAACACCTGTCGACAACCACCTACGAGGCTTATCTTGTCAACGATTCCAATTATTTCCTTTATTTCACCTTCCTGAGCCGCGCCGACGGCGACAAGGGATGGACGACCCGCTTCGCCGGAATCGTGGAACCGAATATCCAGCTTTTCCTTGAGGAGCTGGACCGCGATCAGGCGGGACGGCTCGACCGGATTGCCGTGCAGTATGTGGCCTTCAAGCGCGACAAGGAATTTGCCCTCAAGGCTCCGGTAGCCGTGGAGCGTCCGCTGGATGTCACCAAGTTCTTCAAGCTCCATTGCTTCCATGACAATCCTTATTTCGATACGCCGGTGATTGCGGTCGATATCGTCCGGGACGATGTGCCCCAACGTCCGATGTCGATTGATTCCTCCTCCCTGGAGGACGCCATACGCCTGAAAAGGCGCGAGGACAGCCGCCCGGCGCGCCAGCCGGTGCGTCGCCGCGAGTCGCACAAGGAGGAGCCGCTGGTGGTGGACCTTCATATCGGCGAACTGCTCGACAACACCCGCGGGATGTCGAATTCCGAAATTCTCAATTATCAGATTGACACATTCCGCAAGGTCATGGATGAGAATCTCCGCACTCCCGGAAAAAAGATTGTCTTTATCCACGGCAAGGGGGAGGGTGTGCTGCGGCAGGCGCTCATGAAGGAACTCAAATACCGCTACAAGGGTCATGATGTCCAGGATGCGTCGTTCCGCGAATACGGTTACGGCGCCACCCAGGTAACCATCCGTCATATATGATTATCTACTTTTCAGGAACAGGCAATTCCCGCGCGGTGGCCTGGGAGCTTCACCGGCGCTTCTTTCCCGGCGACGATGCCGGGAAGATGCTCTGCGAACTGTCGGGGGCGCGGTTGCTGTATCCTGACAGGCAGTTGCTGACGGCGGAGGACAACGAACTTATCCTCTGGGTGTTTCCGATCTACAGCTGGGGCGTACCCCCGATGGTGAACCGCTTCATCGACAAGGTGCGCTACAAAAATGCCGAGAATGGACGCCATTACATGGTCTGCACCTGCGGCGACGATGTAGGTCGCGCCGATGACCAGTGGCGGCAGCATATCGGCCGCCGCAGCTGGATACCCCGCGGAGCTTTCTCGGTAATCATGCCGAACACCTACGTCTGCATGAAGGGGTTCGACGTTGACCCCGACTATGTCGCCGCCGGAAAAATAGCCGCGATGCTCGGTCGCCTCGATGAAATCTGCGGTGCAATCGGCCGCGGATTCGCCGACAGCGATGTCACCCGCGGGAGCTGGGCATGGATGAAGACCAATGTGGTCTATCCTCTGTTCCGGGCCTTCAAGATGTCCCCGCTCCCTTTCCGGGCTGATCCGGCGACCTGTACCCGGTGCGGACTTTGCGCCCGTGGATGCCCCACCCTGAATATCTCCCTGAAGAAGGCTGAGACAGACGATGCCGGGGGCAGCCTCCCCATGGGCCGAAGCGCTCTGAATCCGCCCCAGTGGGGTCCTGTCTGCACGATGTGTCTCCGCTGTTACCATAACTGCCCGGTCCATGCAATCTCCTACGGCAAGGAGACCGACGGGAAGGGACAGTACCGTTTCCCTGCGGAATAATACGCCCCGAGGTTTGCTGCACGTCAGCATAGAACGTTCATCTGAAATATTTATCTAATATCATCTGAAAAAATGAAGTTTTTTACAAAGACCGCACTGTCAGTGCTTCTCGCGTCGGCGGCCACCTCTTCCGCAGGTGCTATCGGCTGGCCGGCCAATTACGAGGGTGTCATGCTCCAGGGTTTTTACTGGGACTCCTACACTGACACCAAATGGACCAATCTCGAGTCTAAAGCCGACGAATACAGCAAGTATTTCAAACTAATCTGGATTCCCAACAGCGGACGTTGCGCTCCCGACGGCAACAAGAACATGGGATATATGCCTCAGTACTGGTTCTCCAATCACAACTCTTCGTTCGGCACGGAGACCCAACTGCGCCACATGATCAACACCTACAAGGAGAAAGGCGTGGGCTTTATCGCCGACGTGGTCATCAACCACCGTAACGGAGTAACAAACTGGGCCGACTTCCCGACAGAACAATGGAACGGCCAGACCTGGCATATCGGTCCGGAGGGAATCTGCTGCAATGACGAGCTTGCCAATGCTTCCGGGCAGGTCAAGCCTACCGGTGCCTACGATACCGGTGATAATTTCGACGGCTGCCGCGACCTGGACCACACCAACGCCAACGTGCAGAACAACTGTAAGAATTATTGCAAGTTCCTCCTCGAAGACCTCGGTTATGCAGGCTTTCGTTACGATATGGTCAAGGGTTACGGCGGCCAGTACAACAAAATCTACAACCAATATTCCAGACCGACATATTCCGTCGGGGAATACTGGGATGCCAGCTATGATGCCGTGGCCGGCTGGATTGATGCCACCGGCAAGGAATCGGCTGCTTTCGACTTCCCGTGCAAGTATGCCATCAACTCGGCGTTTAGTAAAAACGACATGACTCAGCTGGTATGGAAAGCCAACGGTGTCACCGACCAGCCCGCCGGAATGATTCATTTCGGATACAGCCAGCTGGCCGTTACGTTTGTCGACAATCACGATACCTACCGCGACGGCAGCAAGTTTACCGACGACGCCCATGTCCCCGCCGCAAACGCCTTCATACTGATGAGCCCGGGCACCCCCTGCGTTTTCCTGCCTCATTACCAGCAGCACAAGGCCGCGATCCAGGCCCTGATCAATATACGTAACGCCGCCGGAATCCATAACAACTCAGTGGTTAATGTGCTGAAATCCACCAGTAACTGCTATATGGCCGAAGTGACCGGTTCCAAAGGTAAGGCCGTCGTCAAAATCGGCAGCGCCTGGGACTCTCCTTCCGGCTATTCCGACTCCGACATCAAGGCTTCGGGTCAGGATTACTGCGTGTGGTTCAAAGGCAACGTTCAGGGCGGTGGCGACGAAGTGGAGATGCCCGAGAAACTTTATGTACTGGGCAATCTTGAAAGCGGCCACTGGCAGACCCACCAGGGCGTTGAAATGACCAAATCCGGCACTTCCTTCGTGGCCAGAAACGTGAAGCTCGTTCTCGCCGACAAGGAAACCCACAGTTTCTTTACGTTCGTTACCGCCCTCTCCGAAACCCCGAATGACTGGGATGCTGTCAACAATGGCGGTGACCGCTACGGCGCCACCTCCAAAGATACTCCCATCAACCTTGAAGAGCCTTCGGCCATGCAGCGCTATAAGGTCAACGTCGACGCCTCCGCCGCCCAGTCCTGGAAAATTCCCGCCGGCACCTACGACCTGGCTGCTGACTTCAAAAACATGAAAGTCACCGCCTATCATGCCGGTACCCTGAGCGCCGTTGAAGTAGAATATGTCGACCCCGCCGACTCGGCAACCCCCATATACTACAACCTCCAGGGTGTCCGCGTCTCCGACCCCGCTCCAGGCCTCTATATCGTAGTCCGCGGCTCCCGTGTGACTAAAGAATACCTCCGCTGATCTCCGGATCGCCACGATTCCCCGATTCCCGGAATATCCCCCCGAGTTCTCTTAAACATAGAATTCCCCTGCCGCGCTCCTTTTGCCGCGGCAGGGGAATTGTTTTCCGGTCGTCCTCCGACCGCTCCCGTTTAGTCTGCTCCAGGCGCCGTTTGTTTCCGCCCGGTAGCTTTAGCTGCCGGCTTGAGCATCTGTGCAAGCTGAAGCCCGACAATCACCAGCAACGGCCATACGTCCAGATTCAGCCGGTGCCAGTACTGATATCCGCTTATGATAGAGACAAGATAGTTAGCCATGAATATCCCCCAGGGAATCCAGAAAATAAGCGCCGCGCAGATATGTCTCCTGTTGAAAATCCTTTTCCGGAGTTTTACAAGCTGTCTGCAGGCAATCACCAGGAATGTCGTAAGCAGCATATTGACGTTGGAGAAATATGGCATCGCCCAGAAGGCAACTCCCGTTCCGATGATGTCCGTCAGATAGACGACTTTGGAGTTCGGAACACCCGCAGATGCCCTTTTCCAAAGAAATCCGGGTATTTCCCCGATATGCTCTTTCATCATGGAATCAGCATAATTGTCCATAGGCCTAAAGCGTTCTTTCCAGGGATATTCCTCAAGGCCCCACTGTTCGGTGATCAATAGAAAATGCGAGACCCGGTTGGATTCCCGTGCTACCGAATCACTGTAACACTGTGCAAGTTTGTATCTAAGCACCTGGTCGTGGCACGTCTCCGGCGTGGTCACTCCCATTGATGTAAGAGTCACCATATTGTTCACTGACCGGATATAGGAGAAGGATTTCATCCCGTAATAGCTCCTGACAGAATTTCCGTATAGTCCCAGTAAAGTCAGCGGTACTATCACCGAGACTGCGGCATAAACTGTAATGCGTAGATTTCTGCGGCTCCATATAAGGAAACTCCAGAGGATAATCCCAAACGGCAGAATCCACAGTAATCCCGGCTTGATGGCCAGCAGCATTATGCTCCATAGCATACATTCCAGGAAGACACTGGGTCTGGGGTTCTGCATCGAACGGGTCAGGCTGTCGGTGTATAGCAGTACAAAAAACAATGCGAAAATTTCAGAAAGCCTTTGAGAGATAAAAGCCGCCAGATCCGGATGAAAGAAAACCAGGGCCGTTCCCCAGAATACCAGCCATTCATTGCTGACGAACCGGCGCGCCAGCCGCCGGAAGATAAACACCGAGCCAATCAGAATACAGAACTGCATGATAGTCACCACTGGCAGATAAGCCGTTCCGAACCATTCCCGGCAGAGGCCCAGGAAGATGGGATAGAACGGAGTGCGGACGGGATCGGGAATACCGTTTGAATATTGTTCCCATGCCATTTCGTATGAATAGGTATCCCACAGCACAATCCCCCACATCTGCCTTATGGCGAACATATAATAGAGACATAACACCGAAATCATCGCCGGATACGCCCAGCGGGGAACTTTCCCTCCGTAAGATATTGTCGCTGCCGGATATTTCTCGCTCAGATATCCGAGATTCATGTCTCCCACACGGAACGGGGCGGCAATCTGGGCCGTTATCACGATAAGCACCGGAAAGAGGGGAGTGAACACCGGCAGCATATAGGCTGTATGTTCGCGCCCGAGGAGCGTCAGCAGTCCATAGCAGGGAACGAATACGGCCAGTGGTATCCACTGTGCTATCTGGCGGCATCCCCGCTTATAACCCTGCCACAGCACCAGCGCGCAGGCGATAAGGAGAATATTGACGGTCTGATACCGTAAGGTGAACAATCTGAATATGTCTGTATTAAGATTAGTGATCCGGAAAAATTCTCTCTCACTGTCTGCCAGAGGATCGACAGGGAAGAATATTTTGCTGACGGGAATTTTGGCTGTGAAGTTTCTCCAGCTGAATCCCAGAGTCCCTGGTTCCGTAGGCCAGGAGAGCAGCGGAGCCATCATTATGACCAATAGTCCTGACAGGACTATTAAGAGGCCTATCCACAGTGTGCGGCGCCGGGGTTGGAGGACGGCGCGGGTGAGGGTGAGGAAGGAGGCGGCCCCCAGCAGGAGGCGTATGGCGTCGGGCGGGGTGGCGATGAGCTGGGGGCGGATGACGGGAAGGAGGCCGAAAAGGAGTGTCCCCCAGAAGACGAGGCGCTTTCGGCGGGGGATGTAGAGGCCGAGGGTGGCG
>CAJUAF010000016.1:31963-60479 GCA_910584365.1 uncultured Muribaculaceae bacterium
GCCGCTTGCAGGAAAAAGAAACTGAGTTTTCTCTTGCAACATAAGCAGCGTTAATTGGATATGTCGGTTAAGAAGATTAGAATTCGACTGAGCGGGGAGTACGGGGAGAAAGGGATGACATCGCGGATGCTTGTCATGCCGGTAACGAAGAGTACCAGACGCTCGAAACCGAGTCCGAAGCCGGCGTGGGGCACTGTGCCGGAACGGCGCGTATCGAGGTACCACCACATATCTTTCATCTTCGGATTTGGTCAGGTTCTGTCAGATTCCGTTTGTCTGCGTCCGGTAGCTTTAGCTGCGGGCTTGAGCATCTGTAGCAGCTGCAGCCCGACAATCACCAGCAACGGCCATACATACAGATTCAGCCGATACCATTGAGTGAAACCACTGATTACAGATACAATATAGTTAGACAGATACATTAACCATGGAATACAAAAAATTATTATTCCACAAATCATGTCGGGATGGCCACGGCTTGTAGTCTGCCTTGTTATCTGCCATATTGTTACTGTAAAAAATATTAGCAGTAGTGTGTTTACCATACTCATGAATGGACGGCCCCACTGGATAAGCGTTGTGCCGAAGATTCCAGAGGAATGAATGAGTTGTCCATTGGGAGTAATGAGTGAAAATCGCTGCAATACAAATCCAGGTAATTCCCATAAATGTTCGTCCATAGTACTATGGATGAAATTATCTAACGGTTTATAACGATCCTGAAGAGGAGATTGCAACATATCATGGTGAAAATAGTCCCATATAATGTAATCCAATGGGTTTGGTTTCGGATTTAATGAATCCCCGTATATCTTTTCAAGATGGCCACGCAAGACAGAATCCGGACAGGCGCTGGCATCCACTACTCCCATAGCGGCAAAATCATATAAGAAATTGACGGTACCGATGTAAGAAAAAGATTTTACATTATAATAACTTTTTATGGGCTTACTATAGAAGTAGAGTAATCCCACAGGAATTAATGCAGCAATAGAGAATCGCAGACATAATCGCAGGCTTTTCCTCTTCCATGCGACAATAATCCACAGGACACTTTCCAGGGGTAAAACCCATAGGAATCCAGGTTTGAGAGCTAATAAAACGATACTCCAGATCATACTTTCAGAAATATCCTTCATGCGAACGGTCTGTATCGAACGTACCAGTGCATCCGTATATAGTAAGACTGATACCATAGATAAGGTCTCAGACATTTCGATACCCGCCGCGTGGATAAGATCCGGGTTCATAAAAACAACAACACAGCCCCAGAAAATCAACCATTCGTTATTTATAAATCGTCTGGCAAGACGACGGAAAAGGAATACACTTCCCAAAGTCGCCAAAATTTGTATTATGGAGATTGCGTAAAGATAATTTTCGTTGAAACAAATTTTGCATAATCCGATAAAAAGCGGATAAAGGGGAGTGCGCACAGCATCAGGAATGCCATTACGGAAATGTTCCCAGGCTTCTTCATAGCTGGCAGAATCCCAGCCCAATATGGAGCCGGTAGAAATTGTTGGATATAAAGTCGCGATATAGATTGCTGCCAGAAATATAATCAACAGAAGATAAAGAAATTTAGGTATTCCGGTCGGTTGTATATTGTTCGGCATCCGGCGGTACTCGAATGCAAAATTAGCAAAGTTGACTTTTTTAATGCGGAACGGAGCCACACATTGAGCCGCAATAATTACCAGGAGTGGGATTATAGGAGTGATTACCGGCAACATATACTCAATATGGTGTCTGCCTAAAAGAGTCAGTGTCCCGTACAATATAGTGAATAAACTGATCGGTATCAGTTGATAAAAGATTCTACATCCATTATAGAATTGCCATAAAAGTGTTATCCAGCCTATTATCAGCAGTTTGTTTATATCGGCATATCTGATAGAGAATATACCGATGATTGAGGGTTTTACCTGGGGAGGCAGATAATAATATATTTCAGCATCAATAAAGGGATGATGTGCATGGAATATATGTTTATATGGCAGTTGATCAAGGAACTTGACCAAGCTGAAGCCAAACGCATGGGGTTCCGTAGGCCAGGAGAGCATCGGAGCCATCATGATGGTCAATAGTCCTGACAGGACTATTGTGAGGGCTATCGACAGTGCGCGGCGCCGGGGTTGGAGGACGGCGCGGGTGAGGGTGAGAAAGGAGGCGGTGCCCAGCAGGAGGCGTATGGCGTCGGGCGGGGTGGCGATGAGCTGGGGGCGGAGGACGGGAAGGAGGCCGAAAAGGACTGTCCCCCAGAAGACGAGGCGCTTTCGGCGGGGGATGTAGAGGCCGAGGGTGGCGGCCATCAGGGGGATTGCGAGCGGAAGAAAAAGCGCACGCCATCCGCAGGAGATGGCGCACGCTATTGTCAGTATCACCGTCCAGACGGGAATGGTCATCCATCCGGAGCGGTAGCCGCTTGCAGGAAAAAGAAACTGAGTTTTCTCTTGCAACATAAGCAGCGTTAATGGGGGATGTCAGTTCAGAAGATTAGAATTCGGCTGAGCGGGGAGTACGGGGGAAGGGGATGACGTCGCGGATGTTGGTCATGCCGGTAACGAAGAGTACCAGACGCTCGAAACCGAGTCCGAAGCCTGAGTGGGGCACTGTGCCGAAACGGCGCGTATCGAGGTACCACCACATATCTTTCATCGGGATGTTCATTTCCTCGATGCGGGTCATCAGTTTGTCGTAGTTTTCCTCGCGCTCGGAGCCGCCTATGATTTCCCCGATGGCGGGGAAGAGTACGTCCATGGCGCGGACGGTCTTGCCGTCGTCGTTGAGCTTCATGTAGAACGCCTTGATTTCTTTCGGATAGCCCGTAAGGATAACGGGGCGTTTGAAATAGTGTTCCACAAGATAGCGTTCATGCTCGCTCTGGAGGTCGACGCCCCATTTGACGGGGAACTCGAACTTGTGGCCGCTCTCTTCGAGGAGCTTGACGCCCTCGGTGTAGGTCAGGCGGACAAATTCCTGGTTTACGACCGACTCCAGGCGGGAAATCAGCTCCTTGTCGTAATGTTCGCACAGGAATTCGATGTCGTCGCGGCAGTTGTCGAGGGCATACCGGATGCAGTATTTCAGGAAGTCCTCGGCCAGGTCCATGTTCTCGTTGATGTCGATGAAGGCTACTTCCGGCTCAATCATCCAGAATTCGGCCAGGTGGCGGGGAGTGTTGGAGTTCTCGGCGCGGAAGGTCGGTCCGAAGGTATAGATGGCTCCAAGGGCGGTGGCTCCGAGTTCGCCTTCGAGCTGACCGCTGACGGTCAGGGCCGTAGGTTTGCCGAAGAAATCGCAGGAATAGTCTATCTTTCCTTCCTCGGTGCGCTGGGGATTCTCCATGTCGAGGGTTGTAACCTGGAACATGGCTCCGGCTCCCTCGCAGTCGCTGGCGGTAATCAGCGGGGTGTTGAGGTAGAAGAAGCCCCGTTCCTGGAAATAGCGGTGGATGGCGTAGGCCAGGGTGGAGCGCACGCGCAGCACAGCCGAGAAAGTGTTGGTGCGCGGACGCAGGTGGGCGATTTCGCGCAGGAACTCCAGGGAGTGCCCCTTTTTCTGGAGAGGATAGCTCTCGGGGTCGGCGGAGCCGTAGACTTCCAGGGTCTTTGCCTGCACCTCCACCGACTGCCCCTTGCCCATAGATTCAACCAGCGTTCCCTCGATGCAGAGGGCCGAACCGGTGGTTACAGGCTTGAGCTGGTCATCGGAGAAAGCCGACATATCCAGAACAATCTGGAGGTTTTTAATGGTGGAGCCGTCATTGAGGGCCACGAACTGAACGTGTTTGTTGCCGCGGCGGGTACGGACCCATCCCTTGACGCAGACCTCTTTGCCTGTAAGCTCGGAGGCTTTGCCGAAAATATCTGTAATTTTTGTACGTTTCATCTGAAACGGGATTTATCGGTTATTCAAAAGAACCCATCTTAAGGAAGTTCACTTCCTCCTGGGTCAGATAGCGCCAGCGTCCGCGCGAGAGGTTCTTCTTGGTGAGCCCTGCGAAGTAGACGCGGTCGAGCTTGGTGACGTGGTAGCCGAGCGATTCGAAGATGCGGCGCACGATGCGGTTGCGGCCCGAGTGGATTTCGATGCCGGCCTGGTTGCGGTCGTTCTCCGTCACGTAGGAGATTGCGTCGGCGTGGATTTCTCCATCCTCAAGCTCGATGCCGTCGGCGATACGCTGCATATCCTCCTCGGCAATGTCCTTGTCGGTCCATACGTGGTAGATTTTCTTCTTCACGTACTTGGGATGGGTCAGCTTGGAGGCCAGGTCGCCGTCGTTGGTGAGCAGAAGCACGCCGGTGGTGTTGCGGTCGAGACGTCCTACGGGGTAGATGCGTTCGGTGCAGGCTCCCTTGACGAGGTCAAGGACGGTGGTGCGGCCGTTGGGGTCATCGGAGGTGGTCACGCAATCCTTCGGCTTGTTCAGCAGGATGTAGCACTTGCTTTCCAGTGCTACGGCCTTGTCCTTGAATTCCACGGTGTCGTCATGGGAAATCTTCATGCCGAGTTCGGTGACCACGTTGCCGTTGACTTTGACAAGTCCCTGCTGGATAAATTCGTCGGCCTCGCGGCGTGAGCAGAGTCCGGCGTTGGCCAGGAACTTGTTCAGACGGATCTGTTCGTTGGGATCGGGCAGCGGCAGCTCATACTCGATACGTTTGGGACGGGGCACGAAGCTCTTGCCCTGGCGCATCTGGTTGTTCTGAGGGCGACGGTTGTTGTTCTTGAATCCTCCGGGGCGGTTGTTGTTATATCCGCCCTGACGGTTGTTATTGTTGTACCCACCCTGGCGGTTGTTGTTGTATCCGCCCTGACGGTTGTTATTGTTGTAACCACCCTGGCGGTTGTTGTTATATCCGCCCTGACGGTTGTTATTGTTGTACCCGCCCTGGCGGTTGTTGTTGTTGTTGTATCCGCCCTGACGGTTGTTATTGTTGTACCCACCCTGGCGGTTGTTGTTATATCCGCCCTGACGGTTGTTGTTGTATCCGCCCTGGCGGTTGTTATAGTTGTTGCGCTGCTGGTAACCGCCCTGCTGACGGGGCTGGTAGCCTCCCTGCTGGGTCTGTTCGCCCTGAGCTGCGGGATTCTCTATGCCGTCGGCTGCGGCCTGCTCGGGACGCTGCTGGTAAGGACGCTGCTGATAGGGGCGCTGCTGATAGCCTCCCTGGTTGTAGTTGTTGCGCTGGTAGCCTCCCTGACGGTTATTGTTGTAACTGCCCTGGTTGTTGTAACCGCCCTGACGGTTATTATACCCTCCCTGGTTATAGTTGTTGCGCTGCTGATAGGGACGCTGCTGGTAACCGCCGGACCGGTCTCCGTAGGCGGGACGTTCGGCATTGTCTGATGCGCCTGTTGCGGCGTGGTCGGCATTGGTGAATGAAGACTTCTCGTAATGCTTGTCTTGGCCTGGGGCGTTGTCGGCAGCGCCCTGGATTTGGCCGATACGTGGACGTTTAGGTTTTTTAGCTTCGTTAGCTTCCATAATTACAAATTAGGTGTCGTTGTGTCGGATGATATTGTTCGGTATAATTTGAGGTGAAGTGATTATGTCTGATTTAGACGCTGTATGAAACAGACAGCTTTGGCGGGCCTTCACGGCCCAATCCCTCTCCTTATGATAATTATAACGCCAAAGTTACTGCTTTTTCTTCAATCTCGCAAATTTTTATAAAAAAAGCGGAGAGCGACAAAATCTTTTGCACAAATAATTTTGCATATCAGAATAAATTGTAGTACCTTTACCGCCATAGAAACGTGAAGATTCTATCTTAAATCTGTTAGTTTTAAGTAGTTTGACAGACGATCATTATCATTTTGTTATTTTTAAAGCTGTATTTATGCATAAACGACTACTTTATGCCGCCTGTCTCCTTTCTGTTGCGACAGGTGCGGGGGCCGTCGACGCCCCTTCAGTCCTGAACCAGACCGGTTACGACGGACAGTCTCTGACATTGTCCTGGAGTCCGGTGGAAGGAGCCACCGGATATCAGGTCTCCGTATGGACTCTCGGGACCAGTGTATCAGAGGCCCGGGATGTCAACCTGGTCATCAATAAGGATAATCCTACGCTCTACACTCCCGCTGTGGACGGTCATCTGGATGAGGCTGTACTGACTTTCTCTGTCTCCGGTACGGACGGGGTTGAAGCCGGGCAGACTTTGCCGCTGATTTTCCGTCAGGCCGACGCCGAGCATCAGATATCCTCCATTTTCCGCGGTGACATTTTTGTGGGGCAACTCGCAGCCTATAACCAGGTGTCCTCTAACAGTGTGTTCGGAGGTTATCCTCTCGATGAGTTTACCGAATGTCTCTATATACAGGCGGGTCCGCAGGGTGAACAGCCGTCCGCACCCGGTACTCTCACCATCACCCGTGTCGAAAACACGTATCGTCCCAACGTCTACCTGAAAAAGGATGAGACCGTAGGCGCGGCCGAGACAACTCTCCATATCACCGGGATGGATCCGGCCCTGAACTATTACGCCGCTGTCAAAGCTGTCAGAGACGATGATGTGTCCCTGCCTTCCGAAATCCTGCATCTCGACGGCGTTCTCCCGGCGCTGCTGACCGGCGCTACGGATTTCACGTCTGATTCCTATACCGCTAACTGGGAGGCTAATCCCAAAGGATACTCCTATGCGGTGACCAATTACGAGATTATCAAGGCGCCCGATTCCGCGCCCCTCGAGCTTGTAATTATGGAAGACAGTTTTGACAAAGCAACCGAGGGGACGTTTGATTCTCCCGTGGAGCGCATTGACGCTGATGACTATACCGGAATGCCCGGCTGGACAGTCAAATCCGCGATAGCCGCCAAAGGAATGTTCGGAACTTTCGACGGGATGGTTATCGCCGGACGCAATTACGGTGGCGGCGAGATGGCTACTCCTCCGCTGGGATTCGCCGACGGAGATGCAACCGTTTCCCTGCGTCTGCAGAGCAGCAAGCCCGGTGAGGATGAAATTCTCGTTTACGTGGGAGAATATAATCCCGAGGCCGTGACTGTCCTTCCCGTTCCGGCCGACGGAATCGTGGAGCAGACTGTGACTCTTTCCGGTGTCTGTGACGGAGCGACAGTCCACATCGATTCCCGGATGCTCAAAAAATTCATGCTTGACAATATAAAGATTTCCCAGACTCTCCAGGCCGGCCAGCAAGCCTGCGCCAAGCGGGAATCCGCTACCGTAAATGATGCTACTTCCTGTACTTTCACCGGTCTGAATCCCGACAGTGAATATGGTTATACCGTAAGGACTGACTATCAGGATTTCTTCGGCTTGATACATGAGGGACCGGAATCCGAAATGAAGGAAGTAGGTTCTTTCGCCGGAGTTGAAAACGTAATCACCGATGCCGGAAATCTCTCTCCGGTGGTTTCCGTGGTGTTCACCGACCTGGCAGGGCGCCGTCTGCTCACCCCCGCTCCCGGCACTATCGTAATCCGCACAGAGATTCACGCCGACGGTTCCCGCACCAGTTCCAGATTCATCATGCGCTGATATTCCGCGTAGACAGACCGGTCGCCTATAACTGAAAACAGGGCTGACAGGAGGATTCGCTCCTCTTGTCAGCCCTGTCGGTATCGGCAGGATTCGGCGGACAGCTACGGAAACAAGATCGAAAACGATAGCGAGAACCCGGGGTGGCTGCGAAAACAAAAACAACCTCCGGCCGTCAGGCCTTCACAGGCAAAGCTGGCGCCATGTAACCGGCGCCCCGCGCTCCCCGGACAATCTGTTATTTTCTTAAAGCCATTTCATTGGTCTTGATAATAAAGTCCCGGAGGACTTCTCTTGTCGCAAAGCTGCCGCGGTCATCCTCTCGGAGGTTTTGCTCCCTAAGCGGGCAGCTGCCTCCTGACCGATGCCTTAGTCTTTTCCAAGCCGGGATACTTCGGCATAGATTCCCTCGAGCGATGCCGGAATGAGAATCTTCATGTCGCCATATTCCTTGCTCTTGCGGCGGATATATTCGGCGCGGCGGCTGCGGATCTCATCCATCCGGCCGTTCCATTTCTCAGTGGCGCGGGTGAACTCCGTCTGTTGGCGGATGCCGCTCTCCAGTACTGCCTTCTGACAGTCATGCTTGATGGCGTTGAGGTTTGCCTGGGTCTCCCGGTAGAGTTTCTGAAGGTCGAAGTAGACCGATTCGACCAGCTCCTCCGCAACCGTGGGCCGGTATGAATAGATGAGCGTGTCGCGACCGTCCCCCTGGACTGTATGGGGATTGGCGATATGTTTGGCCAGGTTCTCGCGGGCGTCGGCGAAGCTGCCCCCCGGATGGATTTCCTTTCCCAGGACTGCGGCCAGGGTCTCCAGTTCGTAATAACGGTTGCGCTGGTCGACCGACAGGGTGGCATAGTAGTCATCCTCCGTAAGAGCCGGTTCCATTTTCGGCGCTTCCGGAATCTCGATTCCCTCCAGTTTCGCGAAGTCGTTGACAGTCATGGCGCTGACCTCCTCGATCAGGCGTTCCTTCGCCTTGATGGCCTCTCGGAGCCAAGCAATCAGGGACTTGGCGCGGGCGATGCGGAAAAGTTTGTCGGCGGTCGCCCGGAGTGTGGTGTCATCCGTGCCGACGGTGAGCGTGTTGGCGGCATCGTTGCCTATGAGCGCTACCTCGGTGGAATAGAACACCATGCTCCCCAGTTCAGTTTCGAGAGTGCGGATCATCTCCTTGGCCATATTGGCGATATGATTGGCAGACGTCGAGGTCAGTCCTTTCCCCTCCGGAGAGAAAAATATCAGGTCTTTCTTCATGAGTCGGTATTTGAGAGTTAGTCTTTCGGTTACAGGTAGTCTGTCTTTCTATAACGACCGGATGGTATGGAATTGTTCTGTGGATTATTTTTTCTTTTTGGCCGGATCGCAGGTGAGACCTACGCCGAGCTTGCTGAAAATCTTGTGGTCCACCTCCCCGAGCATTACGGTCGAATGTATCTGGCATCCGTTGAGTTGCGGAAGGCAGCGCAGGGCGCGGCGGCAGTTTTCATCACGGGTCGACAGCACCGACAGCGCAACCAGGACTTCATCAGTGTGCAGACGCGGGTTGCGCGAACGCAGGTAGTTGGTCTTCGTGAACTGTATAGGCTCGATCATGTCCTGGGGGATGAGCTTTACGCTGTGGTCGATTCCCGCCAGGTGCTTGATGGCGTTCAGTATAAGGGCGGCGCTCGGCCCGAGAAGTTCACTGGTCTCGGCGGTGATGACCGTGCTGTCGGCCAGCTGTATGGCCGAGCAGGGTACACCGCTACGTTCGGCCCGTTCGCGGGCGGCCGTCACCGGCTTGCGGAAGGAGATGTCGATTTTCGCCTGCTTGAACAGCAGGGCTATCTTGTTGACCTCGTTGGCGTTGTCCTCCCCCTGGGCCATACGGTTCAGGGCGGTGAAGTAGCGCCGGATGATTTCCTCTTTGGAAGCGTCGCAGCAGACCTTGTCGTCGGAGATGCAGAACCCTACCATGTTTACTCCCATGTCGGTCGGCGATTTGTAGGGGTTCTCGCCGTAGATTCCCTCGAAGAGAGTGTTCAGCACCGGGAAGATCTCGATGTCGCGGTTATAGTTGATGGCCGTCTTGCCGTAAGCCTCCAGGTGGAAGGGGTCAATCATGTTGATGTCGTTGAGATCGGCGGTGGCGGCCTCGTAGGCGATGTTGACGGGATGTTTCAGCGGCAGACTCCACACAGGGAAAGTCTCGAACTTGGCATATCCGGCCTCGATACCACGCTTGTTCTCGTTGTAGAGCTGACTGAGGCAGACTGCCATCTTGCCGCTTCCGGGACCGGGAGCGGTAACGATGACCAGCGGACGCGTGGTTTCCACGTAGTCGTTTCTTCCGAAACCCTCGTCGGAATCTATGAGCGCCACGTTTGTGGGATACCCCTCGATGGTATAGTGTACGTAAGTGGTGACTCCGAGCCGTTCCAGCTTCTGGCGGAAAGTGTCGGCGCTTGTCTGGCCGTTGTAGTGGGTGATGACCACCGAACTTACCAGGAACCCGCGGTTCTGGAACTCGTTGCGCAGACGCAGCACGTCCATGTCATAAGTGATGCCCAGGTCATTTCTCACCTTGTTTTTCTCGATGTCGAGGGCGCTGATGACAATGACGATTTCCGCCTTGTCGGCCAGCTGCATAAGCATTTTCAGCTTGCTGTCAGGCTCGAAGCCGGGCAGTACGCGGCTGGCGTGGTGGTCGTCGAAAAGTTTGCCGCCGAGTTCAAGATAAAGCTTGTTACCGAACTGGGCGATACGCTCTTTAATATGCTCAGACTGGATTCTGAGGTATTTCTCGTTGTCAAATCCGTTTTTCATAACGGGTTACAAAGTTACGGATTTTCCGCTAATCCCAAACCCTTTTCCCCGAAAAATTCTTCCGCTGTTCTGGATGGCATAGCGAAATCCGGAATTCCGGCATAGCATCCAAAACAGCGGAAGATTTGTTCGGGGAATAATTTCAGGACGGTGACGGGAGAAGAAACCTCGGGTGGACGGGGCGGAGTCAGCGGAGGGGGACGGAACGCCCCATCGAGAAGACATGGGTGAGGTTGAGGTCGGGATCCATGATGATGATGTCGGCGTCTTTGCGCTTGCAGATGGACCCCTTGCGGTCGTAGACTCCCATGATGAGGCCCGGGGTCTCGGAGACCATGCGGGAGACATCTTCCAGGGGGAGGCCCGCTTCCTTTACGGCGGTGCGGATGAGGCGGTCCATCGTGGCGATGCTTCCGGCGATGGCTGAGCCGTCGCGGAGCTTGCATACGCCGTCCTCGATGATGACGCGGGGGTCGAAGGCCGTCTTGCTGTCCGACACGGAGCAGGCCAGCGCGTCGGTGATAAGGCACATACGTCCGCGCCCCTTGAACTTGTGGATAAGCCGGATGATAATCGGCGGGACATGGATGCCGTCGGCGATTACCTCCACGTTTATGCCGTCCATGAGGTAGACGGACTCTACGGTTCCCTCATGCTTGTAGACACCGGTCTTGCGGGTGTTCGTCATGGCGTTGTAGAAATGGGTGGCCAGGGTGTAGCCGGCCTCGTACCCTTCCTTGACGTCATGGTAGTTGGCTTCGGTATGGCCCAGCGCGGCAACCACCCCTTTGCTTGTTATGTAACGCGCGAAATCCATCGCGCCGGGAAGCTCGGGGGCCGCGTCCCAGCGGCGTATGCAGGGGAACTCCTCGATCAGCGGAATATACTCCATAGGTGAGGGCCAGCGGATGATTTCCGGCATTTGCGCCCCGGCCATCGCGGGGGAGAAGTAGGGGCCTTCGAGATGAAGTCCAAGCACGCCGCTCATCGGATCCTCGACAAGAGCCGTGCAGACCTGCGCGGCCTTGCGGATCATTTCCACGGAGGAGGAGGAGAGAGTGGGGAACATCGATGTGGTGCCATGGCGGCGGTGGGCCTCGACGGCGGTTCGGAATGCCTCTTCGGTCCCTTCCATGAAGTCGCGTCCCCCGCCCCCATGCACATGGATGTCAATCCCTCCCGGAAGGATATACCCTCCGGCGGCGTTGACGGCGCGGTCCACACCTTCGAGAATACGGCTGTGGCTGTAAATCTCGGCAATCATCGAATCTTTTATCAGGACGGAGCCGCCCCGGACCCAGCGTCCTCCGGGAATCAGGACGTTGCCGTTATAAATCTGAGTCAGCATCGTCTTCCAGGGGTAAATACAGGTCAGGAACCATCAGGTCATCGATCAGCCGGGCGTAGATGTCGGTTACCGCCGCGGCGAAACGCGCTCCCTTTTCGGCCGTGGCGCACTTCGGGGAGCCGATGCCGGTGTCGCAGCTCACTTTCCCCCAGTCGCGGGGAATCCATGCCACCCCTTTCCGGAGAAGTTCCGAGCGGAATCCTCCGGCGCGTCCCTCTCCGGCTTCCCGCAGGTCGACAAGTTCGGGATGATAGTGCATCATCACGGAGGTCTCCACTTCGTCGGCGTGGTCGCCGGGATTGTCGAAATACTCCTTTGCCGGAGCCGCCTTATACCATTCCGAAGCTGCCACGACCATATCGGGATAGTCGATCGAGAGATCGCGGATCATGTTTTTGAACGTGTTGCCGCCGTGTCCGTTGATGATAAGGAGGCGGCGCATCCCCTGGGTGTACAGCGATGCCACGATGTCCTCCAGGATGGCTTTCTGGGTCTCGTAGCGGTAATGTACGCAGAATTTCAGGGAGCGCTGTCCGGGATTCTGGGACCCCATTGCCACCGGGGGCATCACCATCGCCCTGACACCATAGCGGTCGAGGGCTTTTGCGGCTGAGTCGACGGCGATGTCGTGGCTCAGTATGGCGTCGGTAAGATAGGGAAGATGGAGATTATGGGGTTCGGTGGCACCCCAGGGAAGCAGGGCGATGTCATAGTCATATTTCAGGGCAGTCCCGTAGTTGGATATGCTGAGGTCGATAGTCTTGTCCATAAGTCAGAAGTGTAGGATTGGGAAAAACAGGCAGGATAAAAAGCGTCCGCCCGTACTTGACGATGGCGGACGCTTTCACCTACTTAACTAAATTTACCTGGAATAATTGTATGTGTGGGGATTGTATGGTGCGGTTCAGTGCTGGAGACCGGTGCGGCACGGATTTCCGCCGCGCATCGGCCAGGGAGCGGAGGTGGCGAAGCCGCCTGCCTTCGAGGAGGCGCAGACAACGGCGTTCACTCCGTCGCGGTTGACAACCGTGTAGAGCATACCGGCGGCATCCATCACGGGAGCGGAGGTGCAGCTGCTTCCCAGTTTGGTCTGGCCGAAGAGGGTGCCGTCCGGACGGATGACGTAGTAGTTGGCCATCGCGTCTACGGCGTGGATATAGCCGCGGTCGTCGATTACCGGACAGGTCTGCACGTTGCCTACGGTCTGGAATTCCCATTTCAGGGTGCCGTCGGCATTGAGGGCGATGACTCCTTGGGAGGCGTCCATACCGCCGTTGGCATAGAGAGTGCCGTCAGCCGCTACGGCCACACCGCCGTCAGGAATAGCGCCCTTGGTGTCGAATACCCATTTGGCGGTCCCGGCCGGTGACAGAGCCACTACGGCGCCTCCCGCCCCCTTGTCGATTACCATGTAGAGGGTGCCGTCAGCTCCTACGGAGGGGGTAGCCGACCGCAGGGCTCCGGTGAAGGCGTCGGCAGCTCCTCCGAAGTCGGTGTTGTAGAGCCACTTCTGGGTGCCGGACTGACCGTCGACGGCGTAGATACCTACATTACCCTTGCCAACGGCGTAAACCGTGCCGTCGCGTCCGATCGTCATACCGCCGGTGATGTCGCCGAGGCCGTCGAAAGTAGTGGCGGTTCCGTCGGGAGTGAGCTTCCATATCTGTTTGCCGCGCTGGCCGATGAATACGTTGCCGTTGAGGTCGATGCCGGGGGTGATGGCATAGAGGTTGTTGCCGCTGACGCCAACCTTCTTACACCATTTCACACTTCCCGAGGGATTGATGGCGAGAGTATAGAGGCCGCGGTCGGCGCTGGTGGACTGGAGGTCACGGATGACCACATAGACAGTGCCGTCCTGGGCGACACTCGGGGAGGAGAACACATCCTTGGCCGTTGCATTGGGGGAAGCGCCGTTCTGGCCCATCGCCATGCTCAGGTCGAGACTCCATTTCTGCTGTCCGTCGGCAGCCGTATAGGCTATCAGGGCCGCTTTCTCCTCCCCGGCCAGGGAACGGAGCATATAGAGGGTCTCGCCGTCAGGCGACATGGCCGGACTTGAACCTCCCTTGACGGCCCCGCCAAGCACGGCCGACCAGCGCATATTCACAAGTTTCGTCGGATCGAGGACGTTTACACTGCGGGTTACCGACTGCTTCAGGCCGTAGGAGTCGGTGACCGTCAGGGTTACGGGATAGGAACCGGGCTGGGCGTAGGAGTACGTCGGATTGCGTTTGTCGGAGGTCGCGCCCGTGCCGTCGGCGAAGTCCCAGTGCCATGCGGTGATGGTCGTGGGAGCCTTGGCCGTGGAGAGGTCGGTGAAGGTGATAAGATCTCCCATCAGATACTCGTCCCGGTCGGTGGAGAAGTCGGCTTTGGTGGGGTTGACCACCACTATGTTCTGCGTCACGGTGGAACGCAGATCGTTGGAGTCGGTAACCGTCAGCTTCACGATATAGGTGCCGTCCTTGTAATAAGTGAAGGTCGGGGTTGCCTCGGTCGAGGTCGATTTGTCCTCGTCGCCGAATTCCCACAGCCATCCTTTGATGGAGGTCCCGGCCGTCGGGGCCGAAGTGTCGGAGAAACGGATAGGCTGGCCTACCTCGTACTGGCTCCCCTCCACTTCCATTCCGGCGCGGGCAGCCGTGTCATAATAGACTTTTTCCTCATTGCAGGCGGTAAGCATCATCGCCGCACAGCAGAGTGAAAACAGTATTTTTTTCATGTCGATAGTCGATTGTCTTTCTTGGAATTAGTAATTATTTGTCGATACCCGAGGGGCTGAGGCCCGGACCGCCTCCGGCGGTGTAGCCGTTGCTGTGGCCTTCGGCGTCCCCTACCCAGAAGGAATAGAGATCGCCGTCCTGCATGGTGAACCGCAGGCTTACGGCCTTGTTGCGGACTGCATCCTCCAGGCCGTCGGTGACCTTGATTCTGCATCCGTCGGTAGCCGTCAGGGTGGTGGTGAAACGGTCGAGGACTTCCCCTTTGGAGTTCAGCACCTCCACTTTCAGCGAGCCGCCAATGCGGGCGTTCACCCAGAGGGTGGAACCGCTCAGAAGCAGCTTCTCGGTCGTAAGGGAGCCGTCGCCGCTCATCGAGGCGAACCCGTCGCGGCGCAGGGTGGCCAGTCCGGTGGTTGTTACCTCCGTCTTCCCTTCCATCCGCCGTGCGGAGAAGTAGAAATAGAGTTTGTCACCGACGATGACCGGGGAACCGAGCGCGCTCTGCAGGTTGCCGGCATAATAAGTGTTGTCGGCGATGGGGATGAAGGGGGCCATATCGTCGCGCTGCCAGGAGTAACCTCCGTCGCGGGAGTAGCCGAGCATTATCTGGTTACGCTTGACCATGTTCAGGCGGTTGCATACATCGTTTTCCGGTCCCTGCCATACCGAGAAGAATCCCAGCATGACGCTTTCGTAGGGCATGGCGTCCTGGTTGTAGATGCCGGGCGCCCCGTCGTTGTCGATGTTCTGCTCCCAGCGCCGTTCATTGGGCCAGGGGCCGAACCAGAAGTAATCCAGGTGGGCTTGGGCGCGTTTGTTGCCCGCTACGGGATCGGAGTTCTCCATATAGTCGCGGGCGCGGACCGTGTAGGGATCCGAGGAGTTGACGCGGACATTGTGGCGCATACTCCATACCCAGACCTTGCGGAAGGGGCTGTAATAGACCGTCGAGCGGTCGGCAACCTTCTCGGATTCGGCCTGCCGGTCGCGCCAGTGGATTCCGTCGGCGGAGGTCAGGTATTTGTAACGCCAGTTTCCGGCGCCTCCGGAGACCTCGAACATACGGTAGCGCTCGCCGGTGCCCTCCTTGTCGAGCCAGATGCTGACGGCGTCGCGGGTGGTACCGCGGCGGATGATGTTCGTACCGCTGACCACATCCAGGGAGGGCTTGGTCCAGCTGATGCCGTCGGAGCTTTCAGCGTAGCAGGTCACATCCGTGGCGCCCATGTACCACATCTTGAACTTCCCGTCCGCTTCGTCGTACCATACTCCGTCGGAGAACGGGGCGGCGAACCGCGATTTGCCGTTGGCCGATACCTCCCATTCCCTGTCGGGGACCATCACCGGGGTGGCCGCGATTTCAGGGTAATGGTAGACGCGCCTGAGCGACGTGTTTTTGATGAGGAAGTTGTCAACGAAAAGCTGACGTCCGGCCGTGGCGTAGATGACCGCGGGTTTGTCGGAAAGATAGAAAGGATCCATCCCCTTTCGGATATCGGTCTTTGCGTTGCGCCGCATGGGCCACTGCGCCGGAAGCACAATCCCGTTGTAGAGAGCCGAAGGGTCAATCCTGACCTCCTCCTCGACTGCGGGAGGCGTCGGTCCGGGATCGGGACCCGGTGCGGGTGCAGGCTCCGGGTCCTCCCCGCCGCAGGCGGCAAGGAGGAGCGCGGAAGCTGCGGTTATTATGAAAAATCGGATTTTCATCGTAGTTTCGGAAGTTTGTCAGAGAGTTATTTTACGGGCTGGTCGATACCCGTGGGGGAGAGGCCGGGACCTCCGCCGGCGGTGTAGCCGCGGCTTTCGCCTGTCTTCCAGGGTGAAATCCAGAAGGCGTAGAGTTCGGCTCCGCGGGTGAGGTTGAAGCGCAGACGCACGGGCTTACCTTTCAGGGATGCCAGGGAATCGGCGTCGCGCCAGGTTACGGCCAGGCGGGTAGAGTCGACTTTCTTCAGCGGTACGGCGTTCTTGCCGGAGAATTCCGGCAGGGGATTGCCGTCGCGGTCGAGGACTTCCACGGTCATCTCGGCCCCTTTGGCGGCCAGGTCGGCGTTGACGAAAAGATATTCCCCGTCGAATTCAATCGGTTCGGTGGTCAGGGTGCCTTTCTTCGCACCGCCGGTCCCCATCGAGACGAACCCGTCGCGGCGCAGCTTGGCGAGACCTGTGGAGGTGTAGCTGTCCCACATGATGTCGTTCAGCCGGCGTCCGGAGCAGTAGAAGTAGAGCGAGTCTCCGACAATCAGGGGCACACCGCCGATGGACTGCATATTGCCCCAGTTCCATGCGCCGTCGGTGGTGTCGTTGGCCATGAAGGGAACGTGGCTCGGGCGCGAGAAGTGGAATCCGTCGCGGGAATATCCCAGGGCGATTTCGTTGCGCTTCTGGATACCGAGTGTATTGCAGTCTCTGTTCTCCGGGCCCTGCCAGACGGCGTACTGACCGAGCATGATGCTCTCGTAGGGGATTACGTCGAAGTTGTAGATGCCGGGGTCAACCTCGGGGAAGCGGGGATGACGCGGTTCTTTGTCGTCGGGTGTGAACCAGAAGACCACGTTCTTGTCCGGAATCCCTTTACGGATGCGGTGGACGGAGGAGACAAGTGCCTCGGGATCGGCGTTCTCGGCGTAGCTGCGTGAGCGGGTAGAAACCTCCGTGCTGTAACGCATCGACAGACACCAGACGTTGCGGAAGGGGTTGTAGAACGCCGTCGAGCGGTCGTAAAGGTCGCCGGACTGGGCCACTCCCTCGCTCCAGTGGATGCCGTCGGGAGAATACTTGAGGATGAACTGCCATCGGCGGTCTGTCGGGCGTCGTTCGATGTTGAACATCTTCCAGCGCTTGGCGGGATCTTTTTCCAGGCGGTCAAGCCATACGGTCGAGGCGTCGCGGTTGGCGGTGTCGACCAGGCAGGTGCCTTTGACAAGGTCCAGCTGGGGTTTCACCCAGTGGATACCGTCGGTGGATTCGGCATAGCCCGTGTAGAAGGTCTGCTTGTCCTGCTTGTGGATGCTGCCGGCTCCCGCCAGATACCACATCTTGAATTTTCCGTCCTTGTCGTCATACCAGATGCCGTCGGAGAACGGAGCTGCGTAGGGGGCGCCCTCGGTGGTGTTCTCCCATGATTCGGTCGGCTCCAGCACGGGGTTGCCGGCATAGAATTCAGGAGTATGGTAGGTGGGAAGCAGGTCGGTGGAGGCTATCAGGAAGCTGTCGACAAACAGCTGACGCCCGACGTTCACCGGGATTACCTCCGGTTTGTTCTCCAGATAGGGGACAGGCATTTCCTCCCTTGACTCTGGTTCGGCATAGCGCGGAGGCCACTGGTCGGGAATCCGGATTCCGTTGTGGAGGGTCTCGGCGGAGGCTCCGGCCATTCCGCCCAGGGCGATGAGGCCGAGACCGGTCATGATATTGCGGATATTTCTCATGATGTTTCGGGGATAAGATTAGTAACCGGGATTCTGGACGGCGTAGGGATTGGACTCGATTTCATCGATGGGGATGGGGAGCCATTCATGCTTGCCGGGGGTGAAGCCCTGATAGTCGTTGTCGGAGATGAGTTTCTTGAAGTTGGGATCCTCCCGCTCGAGCTGTTTGAAGCGCTCGTTGAGTTCTCCCCATCGGAGAAGGTCGTGGAAGCGGTGTCCCTCGAGGGCGAATTCCAGGACGCGTTCATGCTTGATGATGTCCATGTTGACGCCTCCGAGTTCCGTCATATTGGCGCGGCGGCGTACTTCGTTGACTGCGGCGGCCGCACTCATCGAACCGGCCTGTCCTCCGTTGACGACGGCTTCGGCATACATCAGCAGCACGTCGGCGTAGCGCAGATAGCGCCAGTTGACGCCGTGGGCGCGGGGCTGATTGTAGATGTATTCCTTCACTCCGGCGCCGACACCTGTGATGGAGGTCGGGTTATCGTTGCGCATGGGCATGGAGAGGTCCATCCCCTTGAGGAAACAGGCGTTGTAGACATGGGTGCGGGTGTTGGAGGCCGTGGAGAAGTCTCCCTGGGGATACATATCCTCGAAATGATAGCCGCCGGGGCCTGTGAGGCGCTGGCCCGGACGGAGCCGGATATCGGAGGCCAGGTCATTGAAGAACATGGTCGAGAACATACGGATATCGGTATAGCCGTCCTTGTCGATGGAATTCTTGAATTCGTTGAAGAGCCAGTCATGGACTACACCTTCGTACCCCGAACCGGTACCGGGGAGCATGATGCCTCGGGTATCGAAGGCCAGACCGGAGGTGGCGGTGGCGGGATTGAAGGAGCTGTTGACCACGTCGCCGAGGAACTGCATCTCGAAGACGCTCTCGTCGTTGTTCTCGTGGGCCACGTCGAAGTTATGGGAGTATTCCACCAGGCGGTAGTTGCCGAAGTCGCCGCGGATGATTTTGTCGAACTCGGCTGCGGCCTCGTCATAGTAAGTCTTAGTGGAGTTGCCGTAGAGAGGCTCGATGCCCGAGCGGTAGAGGTAGCTCTTACCGAGCATACCTGCGGCCGATGCGGCGGTCACTCGTCCGGCGCGTTCTCCGGTCCAGTAGCCTTTGCCCGGGAGCAGACTCTCGGCCATCGCGAAGTCGGCGCAGATCTGGTTCCAGACATCTTCGGGCGCCGATACGGGGCGGGCGTAGTCGGAGGCGTCGACCGGTGCGTGGGTTATGAGCGACACGTTGCGGTAGTTGGTCAGCAGGTAGAAGTTGCAGAATCCGCGCCAAAAGTAAGCCTCGCCCAGATAGGCGTTTTTGAGCTTCTGGTCGGAGAACTCAACATTGTCTATCTGCTCGATGACGAAAGTGGCCTGGGAGCAGCAGCTGTAAATCAGCCCGAAAGGCTGCATTATGGTGTAGTAGGAGGAGTTAAGCGCCGAGCCGTACATACCGGGACGTCCGTAGTCGGAGTTGGAGGAGGCTTCGTCGGAGCGGATAATCATCGTCTTCGATGCGGAAGCGCCGAAGGAACGCTGGGTCTGGATATAGCCGTAGCAGGTCATCACGGCCTCGTTGATGGCTTCGGGGGAGTCGAAATAGGCTCCCAGGCTCGGCTGCGAGGGGTTCACAGCCAGGTCCTCGAAGGTGTCGTTGCAGGCGGTGAGCGCCAGGGCGGCGGCCAGGCCGAGAGCGACAGGTTTTATCTGAAATTTCATGGTTTCTGCGATTAGAAGGTTACGTTAAAGCCCAGGGTGAAAGTCCGGGAGTTGGGATAGGAGTTCATGTCGACGCCGCGGGTGAAGAGGGTGTTGGAGGAAACCTCGGGGTCGAAACCGGAGTATTTGGTGAGGGTGAACACGTTGGACACCGAGAAGTAGAAGCGCAGGCGCTCCATGTAGGCCTTGCGGGAAATGCGCTGCGGGAGCGTGTAGCCGATCTGAAGGTTCTTCAGGCGGAAGTAGTCCCCTTTCTCCACGTAGAATTCCGAGGGGAGGGAGTTGCCGCCGTCGTAGTTGTCGACTTTGGCTACGGGAACGTAGGTGTTGGTGTTGTCCGGAGTCCAGGAGTTGAGGACATCCTCGACCATGTTGTTGGCATAGTTGAAGTAGTACTCGTATTTGCGGGAGTTGAAAATCTTGTTTCCGCCCACGCCCTGGAAGAAGAGTGACAGGTCGAAGTCGCGGTAGAACGCCTCGATGTTCAGTCCGTAGGAGAATTTCGGGATGGGGTTGCCGAGGATTGTCTTGTCGTCGGCGGTCACCAGGCCGTCGCCGTTCTCGTCGTGGAAGATGAAGTTTCCATCTGCGTCGAAGCCGTCGATTTTATAGCCGTAGAGCGAGCCGATAGGTTCGCCGGGACGGGTTATGGTGGCGGCGTCGTTGAACTTCGAGGAGTAACCTCCGGCGGTGATGGGCTGCACGTTCTCGCCCAGGGCAAGAACCTCGTTGTGGAGCGTGGAGAAGTTGCCGGTCAGGGCGATGCGGAAATCGTTGGTGAAGCTCTTGTGCCAGGATGCCATGAATTCCCATCCGCGGTTCTCGACGGAGGCCGTGTTGACGTAGGGGGTCTCGCGCGAGGAGTTGATTTCAAAAATCTGTCCCGAGGAGAGGTTCAGGTTGATGTTGGCCAGCAGGTCGGTGTTCTTCTTGTAGAAGTAGTTGACATGGAAGGTAAGTTCCTGGTTGAACAGACCCACTTCCAGTCCGACGTCAGTTGTCTTCGAGGTCTCCCACTTCAGGTTCTTGGTCTTGAGGTAGGCCGCGTGTCCGTCGGTGAAGCGGATGCCGCCGGTGGTGTAGACGATCGGACCGAAGGCGATGTCGTCGAAGTTGTAGGGGGAGAGGAAGTTGGCGCCGAGTTCGCCGTAGGAGGCGGTCAGCTTCAGGTTGGAGACGGGAGTGCCCTCGAACCATTTTTCCTTATGGATATTCCAGCCCACGGACACGGCGGGGAACCATCCGGTGCGGTAGTCTTTGTGGAACTTGGAGGATTCGTCGCGGCGCACGGAGGCCGACAGCAGGTATTTACCGTCGAAGTCGTAGTTGACGCGGCCGAAGAAGGAGAGCAGGGCGGCGTTGGATTCCGAAGCGGAGATTTTGCCGTCGATGTCGGAGAAACCGGTGATGTTTGTGGCGCCCAGGTCATTGATGGTCGAATAGCCCTGTGTGCGGTAGAACTCGCGCATCCATGAGTGGCCCAGGGTGGCCTGGATTCCGTGCTTGCCGAAAGTGCGGTCGAAATTGAAGACGTTGTCCCAGGTGTAGTTGGAGCTTACGGCGCGGCTCTCTTCCATGGAGTTGCGCGGATTGCCGTAGTCGGAATCGGGGGACCCGTCGGCGAACCACTTGGAATAGTAGACCGGCGTGTGGGTGAAGTTATGGCGTCCGGTGTAGTTACCCGAGAAAGAGGTGGTGAAGCGGAGACCCTTGATGATTTCCACTCCGGCCGAGAAGCCTCCCATGACGTCGAAGTTTGTCGTGTACTGGTCCACGGCCTCGCGGGCAGCGAAGGGGTTGTTGCGGCGTCCGCTCTCGGCTTCGATGTAGTAGTCGGAGTCCCAGGAGGCGTAGCGTCCCTGAGCGTCGGTCAGCGGCAGTGTGGGGAGGTTGATGGCGAAACCGGGGGTGGGGGTGCGGCGGCGCCAGGTGATCTGGGCGTTTTCCGAAACGAAGAAGCGTCCGAAATTCCAGTTGGAGTTCGTGCGGGCGGTGTATTTCTCGTAGTCGGAGTATTTCATCATACCCTTCTGGTTGACGTAGCCCAGGGAGAAGGCGTAGGAACCGTGGTCGTTGCCGCCGGAAATAGCCACGTCGGCGTTATACATCGGCGCCGTGCGCGTCCAGGCGTCCACCCAGTCGGTGTCCACCGAGGGGTCGGTAGGGTTGACGTTCTGTTCGGCGCGGGGTAGTCCGGAGTTGTCGGAGACCATGTTGGCGAAGTCGCGCCACTGGGCCGCGTTGAGGAACTTGGGGGCGTTGGTGAGCTTCTGGAGCGAGAAGGAGAAGTTGGCGTCGACCTTTACTTTCCCTTTCTGGCCCGACTTGGTGGTGATCAGCACCACACCGTTGGCCGCGCGGGAACCGTAGATGGCCGCTGCGGCACCGTCTTTCAGCACCTGCATGGTCTCGATGTCGGCGGGATTGAGGGTGGTCAGTCCGGAGTTGGTGAAGACGCCGTCGACGATATAGAGGGGCTCGGTGGAGGTCAGCGAGGCCGCTCCGCGCACCACGATGTTGACGTCGGCGCCGGCGATGCCTCCCTGCTGGAGGACTTCGACGCCTGCCGCGCGTCCCTGCATGGCGGAGGCCACGTCGGAGACAGGAGCTTTCGTAAGGTCTTTGGTCGAGATGGAAGCCACGGAGGAGGACATCTTGGAGCGGTTCTGGGTACCGTAACCGATGACCACCACTTCATCGAGGGCCTGGGCGTTCTCGCTCAGGGTTACGTCCGCGGAGGTCTGTCCGGCGGCTATCGCCACCTCTTTCGGGTCATAGCCCACGTAACTTACCACCAGGGTGGCCGGGGTCTTGACGTTGATTGTGAATTCGCCGTCGATGTTGGTGGAAGTGCCGTTGGAGGCCGACCCTTTCTCGATTACGGAGGCACCGATCAGGGGCTCGCCGGAAGGGTCGCTGACTACACCTTTGACGGCTGTTGTCTGTGCGGAGGCTATGAGGGCCGTAAGGAGCAGCAGACTGGTCAGGATTCGTTTTAACATGGTCTGGAATTAAAGATATGTAAATACTATTTGCTTTGTTCAATAATCTCGTCGCAGAGGAGGGACGCGCGGATGAGCATCCTCGGGATATGGAAAGGTCCCTTGAAGATGTTTCCTTTCGCGGGCTGGGCCACGGTCCCGTCGCGGTGGAGATAGCCGTACCATTCGGGATAGTCTTCGTCGGGCAGATGGGCGTACATCCATTCGTTGGCCTTGCGGTGCATTTCCAGGTATTTTTCATCTCCGGAGGCAACGTAGGCGTAGAGCGTGGCGATGACTGTCTCGCACTGGGGCCACCAGAATTTCATGTCCTGGGAATAGTCCTGGCTGGGGAAGTTGCGGCAGTCGCGGAAGTTGATTATGCCGCCGTAAGGCTCGTCCCAGCCCCAGTCCCAGCTCCAGTCGAGAATCCTCAGGGCCATCTCCTTGATCTGCGGGTCCCATCCGCGGTGGCGCGCTTCCTCGAGGAGGAACCAGGAGGTCTCGATGCAGTGTCCCGGATTGATGGTTCGGCCGCAGAGGGTGTCGATGACTTTCCCGTCGGGGGTGACCGTCTCCAGCAGGGCTTTGTATTCGGGATGGATGAAGAGTTTCAGCTGTTGGATCGACTCGTCGATCTGCCGGTCCAGCTCGGGGTCGGAGATGACCTTGCGGATGGAGGCGGCGGTGTTGATGAGAATCATCGTAATCGAGTGGCCGATGGCGGGCTGCGTGGGAAGGTACTTGGCCGGCAGGCAGCCGGGAGTGGCCAGGAAGCGGCGGATGTCCTTGAAGAGGGAGAGGGCTTTCCGGGCGTAGGTGTCGTCCCCGGAGGCGAGGGCGTATTCGCTCATGGCGATGGCGGCGAAACACTCCGAGAACACGTAGCGGCGCTTGCGCAGGGGGGTGCCGTCGGCCATCACTTCAAAGTACATACGTCCGTCCTCGGGATCGAAACAGTGGGCTTCGATGAAGTCGATGCAGCTTTTCGACGCTGCCAGCCACGCGGGATTCTTCCCGGCGTTGTTGTAGGCGTAGGCGCCGATGAAGCCGAAACGTCCCTGGAACCATACCGATTTGGTGGTGTCCATCAGCGAGCCGTCCCGGTCGAGACAGGTGTAGACGCCCCCGTTGACGGGATCCAGTCCCTTCTCGAGCCAGAAGGGGAGGATGTTCTCCGTGAGGTCCCGGCGGTAGCGTTCGGCGCATGACCGGATATATTCGAGATTGCTTTCAGTCATGGATAGAGGGATTTAGAGTTTGTTGCAGCGTTCGAAGAAGCCGATTTTCTCGAGTTCGGCCTTCATGGAGGCTTCCTCCTGGTCGGTCATGTTGCGGAAGGGAACGCGGTTGGGCCCCAGGTCAAGGCCGATGAGCTTCATGATGCGTTTGCCCCCGACGATGTTTCCTCGGTAGCGGCAGATTACGTTGATTACCTCCTGGGAGAAGTTCTGGCGTTCGCGGGCCGTGGCGATGTCCCCTTTTTCCCAGGCTTCGATGATGCCGGTGAGTTCGCGGCCGTTATAGTTGGTGGTGCCGCCGATTCCGCCCTGGGCGCCCCCCTGTGCGAGGGAGGGGAGGATCGTTTCGTCCTGGCCGTGGAGCATATCGAACTTGCCGTCCTTGTAGAGGCGACACTGGTTGTACTCATACAGGCTCTCATACGTGTACTTGATGCCGGCGAAGTTGGGGATACGTCCGTCGACGGCTTTCAGCAGGTCGAGCATCGGCAGGAAAGCGCCGTTGAAGGCGGGGATGTGGTAATAGTAGAAGGGGAGGGAAGAAGCCGACGCGGCGATTGCCTCGCAATACTTCACCAGTTCCTCTATGCGGCCGATTTTCGGGAAGGGGGGTGCCATGGAGCCGATTCCCCATGCGCCGATTTTCTCGGCGTGGGCGGCAAGCGCCTGGCTCTCGCGCAGACAGCATGAGCCTACATGGACGATCACCTTGAATCCTTCGGGAACCGAAGCCACCCATTTCTCGGCCACGGCCATACGTTCTTCCGGCGTCAGCATATAGCCTTCGCCGGAAGAACCGTTGATAAATACTCCCTTGAGGCCGTTCTTGACGAGCATATCGGCGTAGGCCGGTATGATGTCGAGGTTTATGTCTCCGTTTTCGTGCATCGGGGTGAACGGTGCGTCGATAAGTCCTTTGATTTTTTCCATTGTTATAGTCGGTTTGTTTTGTTGTGTCTGTCTGAAAACCCCTTCCGGTGGCGTCGTGACGCCGGATTCCATGACCCCGGGTATCCGCCGCCTGCGGCCCTCCGGAGGGGAAGTGATGTTTCGGTGGCGGCGGAAATCAAGTGTACTTTACCTGTCCCTGCGCTCCGGATTTGGCCCGGGAAGATTTGCGGGGTGCGTCGTCGACGGCGTTGAGGGTTACCGGGCGGAGGACCGTAAGCTGCAGGAGGACCGCCAGAACCAGGGCGGCAGCCATCATGGCGAATCCGAGTCCCATCTTTCCTTCGGCGGCAAGCGAGCCGAGGAAGTCAGTGGCGAACGCGCCGATAAAGAGTCCGCACATATTCATCAGTCCGTATGCGGTGCCTCGGTTGCGGGCGCTGACAAACTGGCAGAGGATAGGCATATTGTTGGCGTCGAACAGTCCGTAGCCCAGTCCGAAGAGGACTCCGGCGCCGACAGCGGCCACCAGCGACGACCCGAAGCCCATCATGACAAGCGCTGGAATCATCAGCGACAGTCCGATCGCCGAGGTGTAGATGCGTCCTTTCAGGTTGCGCTGCGACCAGCGGTCGGCCATGGGACCACCCACCATGACTCCTATAAAGGAGCTGACGGCGATGGTGATGGTGGCGATGGGGCCGGCGGCCACCATCGAGATCCCCAGCGAGGAGGCGAACAGCTCGGGGAGCCAGTTCTTTGTGGACCAGCCGGGGATGGAGCAGGAGGCGAAGAAGAAGAGGATTGTCCAGAAGGCAATGTTCCCCAGCAGCATCCCCAGCGAGGAGCGGATGCCGCGCAGACCCTGGGCGATTGTCTTTCCCAGAGGAAGTTTTTCCTCAATGAGATTGGCGGCGGGTTCGGAGGTACGTTTCTCATAGAGGAACAGCACAAGGACGACGGCGTAGACGATACCCACGATTCCGAACCAATGGAAGGTCTGCTGCCAGGAGAGTTGTTCGGCCACGAAAGCGCCGAACCCTCCGACGGCCTGACCCATATAGAGGCCGGTCATGTGGATGCCGATTGCAAGCGAGAGCTGTTTGCCGGTGAAATAGTCGGCGATAAGGGAGAGGGCCGCGGGGATGTAGAGGGCCTCCGAGATGCCCATGACGGCGCGGAGCCAGTAGACCTGCTCGAAGGTTGTGGCGTAACCCAGCAGAAGGGTTACTGTGGACCATACGAGCAATGACACCACAATCAGCCATTTACGGTTGACGCGGTCGGCGACGATACCCGATACGGGGGAACAGAAACCGTAAATCCACATGAAGGCGGCCATGACTTTGCCGAACATTATGGTGGATTCAAGGTCGGTGATGTCTGCGGCCATGGAGGCGCGCATTGTCGAGAGCATCTGGCGGTCCATGTAGTTGAGGAGCGCCACAAACCACAGCAGCCCGACGACAAGCCAGGGGTACCAGGGTTTCAAACGAAGAGATTTCATGCTATTATGTTAAGGTTAAGAAGTTCGGTCGGTGTTCAATAAATCCGGAGAGGAGAAGGGGAGGGGGAGGAGAGGAGGGTGTCGGATGTCAGAGGAGAATTTTGCCGATTATTTTCCGGATCCGTCCTTCGCCGATTGCGGGAGCGTGGGGGTCTTCTGGGAAGACGATCGCGAACTGCCCTTTGCGCAGGGGGAAGTAGAAGTCGGCTTCATCGGTGGAAAGTGCGCAGTCTCCTTTTGGGGAATAAGGCTGGGAGTAGGTCCTGACCTCTTCGAGAGGTTTCCATCCTATCTCCTCGCCGTCTTCGAGGGCGATATGCACGTCTATATATTTGCGGTGCATTTCCAGGGGCTGGCGTTCGCGGCTTACGCTGCCGTTGTCCACGTTAACGGCGTAGATATTGTCGCCGTCAATCTCGATTCGCCCCAGAGGGAGAGCGTCGAAGTCATTGGCGGCCACGAAATCGAACAGGGTTTTCAACCCCGGGTGTAGAGGAAAGCAGCGTTCTGCATCCTTTAATGTTCCTATAAACATATTTTAAGGTCATTATTGGTTTATCCGCTGCAAAGTAAAGAATAAATTTTCATACTGCCAAATATTTACTAAAATATTTTATAAAGTTTTTCAGACTTTGTGTTTAAATAGAGGTTATATTGGAGATGGAAATGTCTGAGCGTGTTATCTTATGTTAATTTATTGACGCGATTTAACGTTCGCCGGAAAACGGGAGCCTCCTTAAAATTCCTTTAATAAAGATTCTGCTCATAAAATTTTAGTTTCAGGGAGATTTTAGCTATAAATTAATCTGGTGGGAAATTCTGAATCAAAGTTGAGTGTTAAATTATATTTAATCCTATAAAATATACTCTGTTTTAAGGGTAGTTTATAAATTTATTTATTAACTTTGCGGTGAAACCAACACCTGTGACGCTATGCTGACCGCTTTCCTTGCCGAGCTTGAAAAAGGGGGCCGCAACGCCCAGCTCAAAAAGAAGATTATTACATATTATATTAATAATGTGACTTCGCCGATTCCCGACCTTGCGCGGGAACTGGACCTGAGTGTGCCGACCGTGACCAAACTCATCAACGAGATGGAAAGCGCCGGAATAATCACCGAGCAGGGGAAAATCGGTAACCGCGGCGGCCGGCGCCCCTGCATCTATGGCCTGAATCCCGCCTCAGGGTATTTTCTTGGGGTAGATGTCCACCGCGATCATATCAATATGGGGCTGATGAACTTCAGCGGGGAGATCATCGAGGAGGACCGCGACGTGGCCGTCCCCCCTACCGACGAAAATCCCCGCAAGACGCTCGACGCCATAGCAGATAGAGCGAAGGAGTTCCTTGGCGAGTGTTCGATTGATACGTCGCTGGTGCTGAACGCCTGTATGTCGATTTCCGGGCGCGTCAATCCCCGCACGGGCTACAGTTATTCTACGTTCAGTTTCGCCGAGATTCCTCTGTCCGAAATCCTGTCGGGGCGAATCGGAGTGCCGGTCGTTATCGATAACGATACGCGCTGTATGACCTACGGGGAATATCTCCGCGGGTGCCCCCAGGGGGAGAAGAATATCCTCTTCATCAATATAAGCTGGGGCCTCGGGATGGGGATTATCATGAACGGCATCATTTACGAAGGTCAGTCCGGCTATGCCGGAGAGCTGGGCCACGTGGCCGCGTTCGACAATGAGATAATGTGTCACTGCGGGAAGAAAGGGTGTCTGGAAACCGAGGTATCGGGTATGGCCCTCCAGCGCCGGGTGGTGGAAAGCCTCCGGGAAGGGAAGAATTCGATTCTCGCCGAACAGTTCGAGAAGGAAGGAGAATCGGCCATCACTCTCCGGGCGATTATCGACGCCGTGGCCCAGGAGGATCTGCTCTGCATCGACCTTCTGGAAAATATCGGTTCGCAGCTCGGAAAGTGGATAGCGGGCATGATGAATATTTTCAATCCTCAGCTGGTGATTATCGGGGGAACCCTTTCGCAGACGCATGACTACCTGCTCCAGCCGGTGAAACTGGCTGTGAACAAATATACGCTCCGGCTTGTCAGCCAGGGCTCCAAAATCCAATGCTCCAAACTCGGGGAGAAGGCGGGCGTAATCGGCGCCTGTCTGATCGCCCGCAACCGGATGCTGGCCGAGACAGACTGATCTCTAATTCTTATATGAATCGTTTACTGTTGTTTTTGATTGTCGCGCTGCCGGTTACGGGCATCGCGGCCTCTGAACCGTCGTTCCATCTGCTGGCGGCGTTCAATGACTGGAAGACCGACGGGGCTGCGTCCGTCGTCTGGCACCGGCCTGTCTGTCATCCTCTGAATCCGGTACTGACGGCTGACCGTCCCTG
>CAJUAF010000017.1 GCA_910584365.1 uncultured Muribaculaceae bacterium
TTGTCGAAGCCGCCGGCCTTGATATTACGCCTGATTCTGGGATTTTATAGATTAATAGAGAATGTCCATTGCAGTCATCCGGGTATTCATGAAAGGAATGACCAAAGACTACCAGGAAAATACCTATTATCTGCAGATAGGCTATATAGGTTAGAAATTGCTTTTGTCGGGTCATAGTTGGGGGGTGAGATATTCAGGTTGAGATACACAACAGCGCTGTGTCGTAGGCGGGGGACACAGCGCTGCTGTAAGAGGGGGAGAGGGGGCTCAGTCGCGGGAGGAGCCGAAGAAGCGGAGGAGGTAGAGGAAGAGGTTGATGAAGTCGAGGTAGAGGGTCAGGGCGCCCCAGGTTGCCAGGGAGCTGTCTGCCAGACCCATGTTCATGGCCGCCATCTGCTTGACTTTCTGAGTATCCCAGGCGGTAAGGCCTATGAAAATCAGCACTCCGATTCCCGAGATAATCCAGTCAAAGGTGGAGTTGGCCCAGAAGATGTTGACTACGATGCAGATAATCAGACCGAAAAGTGCCATGTACAGGAAGGAGCCGATTTTGGTGAGGTCGCGGTTGGTGAAATAACCGTAGACGCTCATCGCGCCGAAAACTGCGGACGTAATCAGGAAAGTCTTGAAAATCGAGTCAAAGGAAAAAGCCAGGAAGATAATCGACAGGGTAAGCCCGTTGACAAGGGCGAACAGATAGAACAGTCCCGTCGACAAGGCCGGACTCATCTTGCCCAGGCGGGCGGAAATCCAGATTACCAGGCCGATTTCCAGCAGGGCCAGACCCCAGTAGATCCATTTGTTGGTGGCTATGGTCATGGCGATGCTGCTGTTTTCGCCGGCAAAGAAGCCGATGAGGGCTGCGGCTGCCGACACCAGCAGGGCCAGGAACATCTTCACATATACCTTTTTCATCACGGCCGAAACCTTGTTGTCAACGGCCTGTCCGTCGGTGAAATAACCCGGGGTGGAGTTGTTGTAATAATCCATTGTATTGCGTTTGAGCTTGTTATACTTGAAAAAATAGTTCAGACCTTACATCCTTTCGGGAACCTTGATGCCCAGCAGGCCCATGGCCTGGCGTACAGTGCGCGACACCGTGGCACAAAGGGCCAGACGCAGCGAGCGCACCGCCTCATCCTCCTCCTTGAGGATGGAATAGTCATGGTAGAACTGGTTGTACTGCTTTACCAGTTCGTAGGCATAGTTGGCGATCATTGCCGGAGAGTAGCTCTTCCCAGCTTCCTGTACCACCGAGGGGAAATCCGACAGCGTCTGAATCAGCGCGATTTCCTTCTCATTGGGGATGACGGCGGCATAGTTGCCGATTTCATACCCCAGCTCCGCAGCCTTGCGCAGAACCGAGCGGATGCGGGCGTAGGTGTACTGGATGAAAGGACCTGTATTTCCGTTGAAGTCGATGGACTCCTCGGGATTGAACAGCATATTCTTGCGCGGGTCCACTTTCAGCAGGAAGTATTTCAGCGCTCCCAGGCCTACTGTCTCCGAAATCTCGTCAATCTCGGCATCGGAAAGGCCGTCGGTCTTACCCAGTTCGGCCGAGACGCGGCGCGCGTTGGCCACCATTTCCTCCATCAGTTCGTCGGCATCCACAACCGTTCCCTCGCGGCTCTTCATCTTTCCGTTGGGAAGTTCCACCATCCCGTAGGAAAAATGGACAAGGTCCTTGCCCCACTTGAAGCCGAGACGGTCGAGCAGTAATGAAAGAACCTGGAAATGATAGTTTTGTTCATTGCCCACCACATAAATCATCTTGTCAATGGGATAATCCATGAAGCGGAGTTTGGCCGTGCCGATATCCTGGGTCATATAGACGGAGGTGCCGTCGGAGCGGAGCAGGAGTTTGTGGTCAAGTCCGGCGTCAGTCAGGTCAGCCCATACCGAACCGTCCTCCTTGCGGTACATGATTCCCTTTTCAAGGCCCTCGAGTACCTTCTCCTTCCCTTCCAGATAGGTCTCCGACTCATAATAGATTTTGTCGAAGTCCACACCCATACGCTTGTAGGTCTGGTCGAAGCCATCGTAGACCCATCGGTTCATCGTCTGCCAGAGCTGACGGATCTCCGGGTCTTTCCGCTCCCATTTCACCAGCATTTCGCGGGCCTCGGCCATAAGGGAAGACTGCGCTTTGGCTTCCTCTTCGGAAAGATTCTTATCCTCCATGAGCTGCTTGACCTCCTGACGGAACTTCTTGTCGAACAGGACATAGAAGTCGCCGATCAGGTGATCCCCCTTCTTGGCGGCGGATTCCGGAGTGGCGCCTTCGCCCCACTTCTTCCAGGCGAGCATCGACTTGCAGATATGGATACCACGGTCATTGACGATATTAGTCTTGACGACCTTGTTGCCGCACGCTTTCAGAATCTGCGCCAGCGAGAACCCGAGCAGGTTGTTGCGCACGTGGCCCAGGTGAAGCGGTTTATTGGTGTTGGGCGAGGAATATTCCACCATCACAAGGGGGCTATCCTCCCCGGCCTCCCTGAATCCGAAATTTTCGTCGGCGGCTATATGCTCCAGCACCGAATTCCAGTAGGTGGGCTCGATCACTATGTTGAGGAATCCCTTGACGGCATTGCAGCGGTCGACCGCAGGCTCATTGTCCACCAGCCAGTTCCCGATTTCCGTGGCCACAGCTTCCGGAGCCTTCCGGGCTGCCTTGACCCAAGGAAAGACCACAACTGTAAGATTCCCCTCGAACTCCTTGCGGGTCGCCTGGGGTACAATCTCCCGGGGATCTGTGTCAACGCCGTACAGCTCCTTGACTGCGCGGGACACTCCCTGCGATATGATATTGTCTATTGACATTGCCGTATATGATGAAATGTTTCAGATGTTGGAATAAAATTTCGCGGAAAAGTTTAACCTGCAATTCCGCGTATTGAGGCGCAAAGTTACTGATTTTTCCCGAAAAAACAGTAATACCGCTTGTTAATCTTGTCTAAATCACTACCTTTGCAGTGTGAATCACTATCACAGACGTAAAACATTACATCCATGAAACGCAGTCTTTTCAAAGCAATACTGATTCTCTTCTTTCTCCCCCTGGCTCTCGAGGCTCTTGCGTGGGGGCAGAAAGGACACGACACCACCGCCGCCATAGCCGAACGCCACCTGACACCGGCCACCCGGGCAGCCGTCGACTCCATCTTCCAGGGGCGCTCGCTGGTCTACTGGGCCAACTGGCTCGATAATGCCAGTCATACTCCCGAGTACGCCTACACCAAGACCTGGCATTACAAGAATGTCGACGCCGACAGAACCTACTTCACCCAGCCCGCACACCCCGACGGCGACGTGGTAACCGCCATCCGCTACTCCATCAAGGTCCTGGCCGACTCCTCGCAGACCCCCGAAAACCGCGCCCTGTGCCTGAAAATCCTTGTTCACCTTGTCGGCGATATGCACCAGCCGATGCACATGGGTCACGCCACTGACTTAGGAGGCAACCGCGTCAAAGTCAAGTATTTCGGCCGCGAGCATAACCTCCACGGAATCTGGGACACCAACCTGTTGGAAAGCGCTCACCGCTGGAGCTACACGGAATGGGCCGACCAGCTTGACCGCATGACCCCCGTCGGCGAAGCCCTCCTCCTGTCGGGCAATATCGACGACTGGGCGCAGCGCACCGTCGAATCCGCCGCCATGATTTACGACGAGACTCCCGAAGGCTCCTCCCTGAGCTATAACCAGGTGGCCCGCTGGGCGCCGCTGATTGAAGATTCCCTGCTGGCCGGAGGACTCAGGCTCGCCCATATCCTCAACTCCATCTTCGATCCGGCATATCCCGCAAGCCGTCCTCTCTCAACTTTCTGATTTCCTCCCTATAAGAAAAATCCACAATGGAAGATGTAAAACCTGGCGCTCTCCGGGAAGGTACCCTCCTCTCCAGCGGCAAGCGCGATTATAAGGTTGTCAAAGTCCTCGGTTCGGGGGGCTTCGGAGTGACATACCTGGTGAAAGGGAATGTCAAAGCCGACAATGTCTGGGTCGAAGGATTGTTCGCCGTCAAGGAGCATTTCCCCTCCAGTTTCGCCACGCGCCGCGGCGACGCCGTGGTTCCTACGCCTGGACATGAGGCCGAGTTCAACCGCGCCCTTCAGGATTTCATCCTCGAGGCCACCAGACTTCAGAAATTCGGCACTCAGCACGAGAATATCGTGAAAGTCAACGAGATTTTCGAGGCCAACGGCACGGCGTATTACGTAATGCAGCACGTCAACGGGATGTCCCTGACCGACTATGCGCGGTCAATGCCTGAAGGACGTCTCGACCGCGCGTCCGCCCTGACGGTGCTGGACCCGATTTTCAGCGCCATTGAGTTCCTTCATTCCAACCGTGTGAACCATTTCGACATCAAGCCCGACAATATCATGCTCCATCAGACTGAGCAGGGACTGATGCCCGTATTGATTGACTTCGGACTGAGCATCCATTTCCGGAAAAACGGAGACAAGACTACTCCCAAAGAATTCTACGGTCTTTCGGAAGGATACGCCCCGATTGAACAGTATGCCGAAATCAACGCGTTCTCCCCGGCCTCAGATGTCTATGCCCTGGGCGCCACGTTGGTTTTTCTTCTGACCGGCCATATTCCAGAAGCCGCTCCGAAGTTGAAAATCAGCTATCTGCGCCAGTATCTTTCCGACGTCACCGACCCGATGACCGTGGAAGCCATCTGCCGGGCCATGGAACCCGATAATGAGCGGCGCACGCAGTCCGTCGCGCAGTTCCGCGTCGATCTCGGCCTGGTGCCTTCGCTCGGAAACGGCGGCACCCTGCCGATGGATTTCAAGCCCGGAAAGCCTACGCGCCCGATATCGGACGGGAACGGTTTCAGGAATACACCCTGGGTGAAATATACCCTGGCGGCCGTCGGAGCGGCGGCTGTCGCGCTCATTGTATTCTTAGGAGTCCGGTGGATGGCAACGCCTGCGGAAGACCAGGGCGCCCCTACCGAAAATCCCGAAACTGTTGCGGTTCAAGGCGCCGGTGAGGGGAGCCAGGAGTCCACTCAGGTCCCCGTTGAAACTCCGGAAAATACTCCTGAGGGAAACATCGACCCCGCGGTTGAACCTCAGCGTCCCGCCACCCCGGAGCAATCGGGTTCCTCCCCCGCGTCTCTTCCTCTGCGTCCCGCTCAGCCGCAGACACCCGCTCCGGCGGTCACCAACGGAACGCTCTCTTTCCCTTATGGCTCATATACCGGGGAAATCAAAGGGGGAAAACCTCATGGCCGCGGGACAGTTCACTTCACCTCCTCCCATACCATCGAGCATACATCCGTCCAGGCCTCTGCCGGTGATTATATGAACGGTTCCTATTCCAATGGCGAACTGATTACCGGTAAACTTTACAATGCCGACGGCGAGCTTCTGAAGACCATAATCCCGTAGTCTCCCCTCCTCAATGAAAAAAATTATATCTGTCGCTCTCTCAGCCTTCTTGCTGCTGATCTCCTCCCCGGCCCGAGGCGCGGAGGATTCTGAACGCGCCGCCGCTGAAAACCGGTTTATCTCCGGGCTGGAAGCATGGCCCGGAACCGCCGACGACGAACCGAAAATAGACCTCAGCACTGCCGAGAACTACCGCGATTCGCTGCTGGCTGTGCCGGGAAAATTCTATCAGGTGCGGGGAATCTCGGCCACGACCTATTTCCGTCCCGATTCCGCCGGAACGGTGATTCCGCTGATGGATACCGGATTTCCCGCCGAGAGTATCGCCAATCTGTTTCTCCTGCCGGTACCGCTTGCCCGCACAACCGGCATGGACCTCTCGGTCATGACCCACGAGTATGGATCCGCCACCCGTTTGCAGACCACCGTCGACAAACTTCTGAGCTATTGCGAGGGAGCCGGATGCCAGGCTTTCTTCGGAGTCGAAAAGCTCGAGGAAGATAATCTCTCCTGCTCGCTGTTCCTTTACAATCCCGCCGAAGGATATGACCATGTTTTCAAGCTCGACTGTCATCCCTCGGAGATTCTTGCAGGAAACGGTGTGTTTACCGGCCGCGTCAGCCTGTTTGTGCCTACGGATAATGTCTCTGACCTCTTCCGCAAGGCCGCCGAAGGGAAGACCGATGCCGGCCGGGAACTTGAACGACAGATGAATGTTAACCCCAGTCAGACTTCCGGAGATGAAAAGACTGATAACTGACAGAATTCTGCTGTTGCTCTGTGTGCTGCCTCTTTGGGTGGCAGGCTCCGCCGCCCAGCCCGGCGAGATGACCGAGGAAGAAGCCGACCTCATACGCCTTGACGAGAATATGGTCTACGGAGAGGCGTTCGTGCGTGAAGCTCCCGCCGATGAGGCGGCCGCCATTAATCTGCGTGACGCCGCTCTCGCCAGCCTGACCGAATCGGCCAATGAAATCAGGGATGCCCACCGGCTGGCTCCCCTTACCTCGGGGCGCATCCATCCTTTCGTAAAGTATTTCACCTACGAAACTTCGGGCCGCGTCTGCGGATTCGCTTACGTATCCCTTCAGAAGATCATGTCTGTCAGCGCCGATTCTCCCTCGGCTCCCCCCTCTTCCGCCCCTGTCTCCCCATCCCCGGAACCGACAACTCCGGCTCCGGCTCCCGTGTCCCCATCATCTGACGCCCCCTCCCAGGCCGCGACTCCTCCTTCGCCGGTTCAATCCCACGCTTCCTCCTCGCTGCTGTCCGGAAAAGGGCTGGATGTAGTTCTCGAAATTGTCTCCCGCAAAGGGCTGATGCTGGATGAACTCGGACGCCTCCTGACCGAGAAAAAGCGCGACGGCTCCATCTCCTCCTTCGGTCAGGTGCGCCCCGGAAATCCGATTCCGACCGATTGCTATCTCGTGGTGATCGACCGCTCTTTTACTGTCCGGACTCTCCTTGCTCCGGATGGTTGCGAACTGCCCGCCGACTTTCCCGTGGGGGACCTGCCAAGCAGTTCCTCCGCATCGGAATTTCATGACTGCGGTTTTGTATGGTTCAAATAATCCCCTGCTTACAAATGATGAAACTTACCACTGCCATAATCTCCATGTTCCTGGCCGTCATCTGTGCCCAGGCAAACGTAACTTTCCGCTTCTCTCCCAGTTCCCATATCGATGGACCCGGAAGCAAGCCTCTGATGGAGAAAGAAATCTCCGCTCTGCTCAGTGAAATCACCGCCGCCGGTACCGAGGAGCGCGACCTGAATCTCTCTGCCGTAAAAATGCAGGAGGAAGCCCGCACACGCCTCTGTGACTTATGGGAAAACGCCCGCTTCGTGTGCGACAAAACCTCTGTCATCCAGAAATGCCTCAACGACTGTCAGGGCTATCAGGTCCGCGGAATTTTCGTCACCATGAAGCCCGTTGACGACACCTACACCCAGGGCATCAACCGCGAACTGGTCGTCACCCTCAACCATGCCAACGAAATTACCGGTGTCCGTCTGGCCCTGGAAGACCAGGAAACCGTCGAGAAAATCATGGGGGAAGGAACAGTCGCCGATGTCCGCGAGCGCCGCGAGCTGCTGAAATTCGTGGAGGATTTCCGCTGCTATTATAATGAGCGCAACCTCGACGCCCTGAACAAGATTTTCAGTGACAACGCCCTGATTATTGTCGGTTCCATAATCCGCAAGGGACGCAAAGCTCCCGACGGTACAATCCTGGAGAGCGCAAAAGTGAAATACAGTCAGCTTTCCAAAGAGGAGTATCTCCGGAATCTCTCGAAAGTCTTCGACCGCAACAGGCGCCTGGATGTCAAATTCGATAATATCAGCGTAGCCAAAAACGGCTCGAAGCCCAACTCCTACGGTGTTACGCTCCATCAGACCTGGACCTCAAGCGGTTACTCCGATGAGGGATGGCTTTTCCTGTACTGGGACCTGTCAACCCCCGGTGAGCCGAAAATCGTGGTCCGTACCTGGCAGCCCGAAGCCATTGTCGACGAACACGGCGTATTCGACATCCACGACTTTTTCATCCCCTGACAACGGCTTTCAGACCGCATAGTCCAATTGTGAAATGAGACTGAGAATCATTCTGATACTGGCATTGGTTTTCGCCTTCGCTTCTGAGAGCAACGCCCAGGAGGCTCGGATTATTTCTTTCCGTCAGACCACCGACCCGATGATGAAATCTATGGAGCGCAAGGACCTCAACGGAGAAAACTGCGCGCTTGTCAAGGTCATATTGCCGCTTCAGGGGGCGGTTTTCGAGGGGAACACTGTCGGGGATGTCGCGTTCAAAACGAATGAATACTGGGTCTATCTTATAAACGGCACAAAGCTCCTGCGTATCAAGATCCCCGGTGTAATGCCCCTGATGGTTTCGTTCCCGGAGCTTACATCCTCCGACGCGCCGCACGGACTCCAGTCCGATTGCATCTATGAACTTGCTGTCGGACTACCCGAATATCTTTATGAACTGGCGGCGCGCCAGGCGATGGCCTCCATGCCGGAGGCTCCCGCGTCAATTGCTCCCTCCGGGGCTGCTTCTCCGCTGAAAGACCTTCCCGGGAAGGTCATAGCCGGTTGCGTCGTGGATAAGGAGCTGGAGCCGTTAATCGGCGTGGATATAGAGGGTTATACTCCGTCAGGACAGAGGTTGAGGACTGTTTCGGATTTTGAAGGAAATTTTGAACTCAAAGCCCCGCCGGGCATTATGCTTACGTTCAAATATGTGGGCTGCGGGGAGGCTTCCTTGCCGGCATATAACGGGATGAAAGTAATTCTGGGAGGAAAAAGTCCCCATCAGATTCTGACGGAACCAGAAGGTGTCGACATAGGGCTGTCCGTCGACTGGGCCGACAGGAATATCGGCGCCCTCCGTACCGCCGACTACGGAGGACTTTATTATTGGGGGAGTGCCGACGGGTTTAAACCGACCGGCTATAAATGCGCTCCGGGCGAATCGATCGCAGGCAACAAGAAGTACGACTTTGCTACTGCTAATCTCGGATCCGGTTGGCGTATGCCGACCGAGACAGAGATCCGGGAACTGACAGAGAAATGCCGGATAGAGTATACTGTGGTCGACAGTATCGGAGGATATCGGTTTGTCGGCCCCAATGGCCGTTCTGTCTTTATTCCTCTGGTACCGATTACATATACGACGTCCGGCAGAAACTCCGAAACTGATTACAGAGTAGCTTTCTGGACCGGAATTGCCGGCGGCACTGGCGGTTCTGAAGCCGTTGCTTTCTGGTCGGACGCTTCCGGAGAGTCTGTTTCCCCGGATTTCTTATCCGTGGTAAGCATACGAAATCCGGGGCTGGTACTCCCCGTGCGTCCTGTCCGGGTAAAGCAACCGGCGGATGACGGGGTGGATTATTACAATCTGAAAGGTGAAAAGCTCCCCGGACGCCCGACCGAGAAAGGAATCTATCTGGAAGTGGAGCGCAAGAACGGGAAAGCCCGCAAGATTCAGATATAGTTCGGCTGTCTGTCGGCGCCAGGGGGGAGTCTGTCGGCGTTCAGTCTTTGGTGCCGTAGGCCAGGTCGCCGGCGTCGCCGAGTCCGGGAACGATGTAGGAATGGGAGTTGATTTCCGGGTCGATGGCTCCGCACCATACGGTGGTCTTCGCTTCCGGAAAACGGCTGCAGATATAGTCCACCGCCTTGCGGGAAGCGATTACGGAAGCCACGTGGATATGGGCCGGAGTTCCCTTGGTCAGCAGCGCCTGGTAGCTGAGTTCCATCGAGGATCCGGTGGCCAGCATCGGGTCGGCGAGAATCAGAGTCTTCCCTTCGATGGAGGGGGAGGCGAGATACTCGATGCAGACATCGAAATCATCCTGATTCTTGTAAGTCTTCTCTTTGTAGCGGCGATAGGCCGAGACGAACGCGTTCTCAGCATGATCGAAGAAATTCAGAAAACCCTGGTGGAAAGGTACTCCGGCGCGGAAAATCGTAGCCAGCACGAGATTGGTGGTGATTTCCGGGGATTCCGTCTCGGCCAGCGGAGTATGGATCAGACGCTCCTTATAGTCCAGCGTCCTGGAGATTTCGTATGCCATGATTTCTCCGATGCGTTCCAGGTTGCGGCGGAAGCGGAGCATATCCCCCTGGATATTCACATCGCGCAATTCCGTCATATATTGGCTTACGAGAGAGGGAGTTTCTGCGAAATTTACAACTTTCATAGCTGAGGGGTCTAAAGTTTTGGTTCAAAGTTAGCGATTTTATCGGGGAAAATCACTATTTTTGTGAAAATTCTGTCATCCAAATTAACCGTCTTACCGATGTCAAGCGAAAACCCGTCAGCTTCCGTTACGGCGCCAGCCCCCAAAGCCAGCTTTACCACCCCTGAAGAGGACCGCATGATTGAAGCGGCCTTCAAGGAGGTCCTGGACGGCTATCTGGCGTCTAATCACCGTAAAAAGGTAGAGATTATCGAACGGGCCTACCGTTTCGCCAAAGAGGCCCACAGCGGCATCCGGCGCCGCAGCGGAGAACCCTATATCCTTCATCCGATAGCAGTCGCCAAGATCGCCAGCCAGGAGATCGGACTCGGTTCCACTTCGATATGCGCCGCCCTGCTGCATGATGTCGTCGAGGATACGGACTACACGGTTGAGGACATTGAACTGAATTTCGGCAAAAAGATAGCCCAGCTTGTAGAGGGGCTGACGAAAATCTCGGGGGGCATATTCGGTGACAAGGCCTCCGCCCAGGCCGAGAATTTCCGCAAACTCCTCCTTACCATGAGCGAGGATATCCGTGTGGTCCTCATAAAGATGGCCGACCGCCTCCACAATATGCGCACCCTCGGCTCGATGGCCCCCAACAAGCAGTATAAAATTGCGGGCGAGACGCTTTATATCTATGCTCCGCTGGCCCATCGCCTGGGGCTCTTCGCGATAAAGACCGAGCTGGAGAACCTCAGTTTCAAGTATGAGCATCCCGAGGCTTTCGAGCGGATTTCCAGACAGATAGCCAGCACAGAGAAACATCGCACGGATATCTACAACGACTTCGCCAAGCCTATCCGCGCCCGCCTCGACGAGATGGGCCTGACTTACGAAGCCAAGGCCCGGGTCAAATCGGTCTATTCCATCTGGAACAAGATGGAAACCAAGCACATACCCTTCGAGGAGGTATATGACCTTTATGCCGCCCGGATTATTTTCGAGTGTGACGACCCCGCGAAGGAGAAAGCCATCTGCTGGCAGATATATTCCGCAATCACCGACATTTACCGCCTCCATCCCGACCGCACCCGCGACTGGATTTCCAATCCGAAGGTCAACGGCTACCAGGCCCTTCACCTTACCGTGATGGGATCCGACGGCAACTGGGTCGAGGTCCAGATCCGTTCCCGGCGCATGGACGAAATCGCCGAAAAAGGTTTTGCCGCCCATTGGAAATACAAGGTAGGGGAAGGGGACGAGGAATCGGAACTCAATGCCTGGCTCCATACTATCAAAGACATCCTGGCCGATCCCGAGCCTAATGCCCTCGATTTCCTCGATACGCTGAAACTCAACCTCTTCTCCTCGGAAATCGTGGTGTTCACCCCAAAAGGGGAACTGATGACACTGCCGAACAACTCTACGGTCCTGGATGTCGCTTTCAGTCTTCACTCCCAGATCGGATGCCACTGCATCGCCGGCAAGGTCAACCACCGGCTGGTCCCCCTGAGCCAGAAACTCAACTCCGGAGATCAGGTTGAGGTGCTGACTTCACAGTCCCAGCAGCCCAAGCCGGAGTGGGTCGACTTCCTTGCCACCGCCAAGGGAAAGACCCGGCTGCGCAAAGCCCTGCGCGGCCTCCAGCAGCCGGCCATCGCCAAGGGGAAAGAACTTTTCGTACAATTCCTGCGCGACAACGATATAAAGGATGACAACATAGCCATCACCAAAGTGATGGGTCTTTACAAAGCCCATACCCGCGAGGAATTCTATTATCAGCTCGGCAACGGCGAAATCGCCCTTAACGATTATGTCGTCAAGACTCTGCGCAAGGAAAGTTCCAAGACCAAACGTCTGTTCCTGCGTCTGCTCGGACGGGATGACCAGGAGGAGACCCGGGATAATCAGGCCGCAGAACCCTCCAGGCCCAAAATCAACACCAAAGAGACATATATCCTGCGCTACGACGAGGACGGCAACACCAATTTCCGCTTCTCCGACTGCTGCAACCCCATCCCCGGCGACGATGTGCTGGGCTTCATCGACGATGACGGGCAGGTGGTTGTCCATAACCTCGACTGCCCCCGTGCGTCGCTGCTGAAAGCGTCCTACGGGCCGCGTATCCTTTCTACGCGCTGGGAGGTGAACAGCGGCCGCTTCCTGGCCCATATCCATATCGAGGGTATAGATCGGCATGGAATTCTCCACGAGCTTATTTCCCTGATTTCCACTCATCTATCGCTCGATATCCGTGCCCTTGACATTCGGGCGGAGAAGGAGGTGTTCACCTGCGACCTCTCCCTGCTGGTCTCGGATGTCGACGGGGTCAATGATCTTTGCCAGAAAGTGCGCAAAATCCAGGGTGTCCAGCGGGCTACCCGTATAAACGCCTGACATACACCATACGAACCTAAAATGAAAATAGCAATCATAGTTGCGATGAGGGCCGAGCTTGATATGCTCCTTCCCCTTGTCGAAGAGATGAAAGAGACAGTGATAAACGGCTGCCGGATCTACACGGGGCGCATGGGCGCCAATGAAGTGGCGATCATGCAGACCGGTATCGGTAAAGTCAATGCCGCCGTCGGCGCTCTGTCGCTCATAGACAGCTTCCGCCCCGACCTTATGGTGAACACCGGTATAGCCGGAGGCACCGGCAACGGAGCCGACATATTCGATGTTGTGATAGCCGACGAAATCGGCTATCACGATGTTTACTGCGGTCCCGGAAATGCCCGCGGCCAGGTGCAGGGACTGCCGGAAAAATTTCCCTGCCGGGGGACGGAGCTTGTAGACCTGGCCCGGGCCGAGGCGCTCGCGCCTGTACGCAGGGGCCTCATAGCGTCGGGCGACCTGTTTGTCTCCACTCCGGAGGAGCTTCGGGCGGTGCTGGCCGTGCAGCCCTCGGCTGTGGCTGTCGATATGGAATCGGGAGCGATCGCCCAGGTGTGCTTTATGAAAGATGTTCCCTTCCTGGCCATCCGTGTCGTTTCCGATACTCCCGGGGTTGAGAATCACCATGAGCAATACGGAAGTTTCTTCACCCTCGCCCCGCAATCGACCTTCAGCGTCGTCAAGGCATTGCTTTCCTGAAAGTACGAGGCAATGTATAAGGATTTGCAGGCAATAAGAGGTAAATTCTACATCCACCGGCTGATCGAGGAAGGGGAGCATGAGCATCAGGACTTCAAGTTCAAGATTTCCGATGCCCGGAAAATAGCCCGCTCAATCTCCGCTTTCGCCAATAATGACGGAGGGAGGCTTCTTGTAGGGGTAAAGGACAACGGCGCCATAGCCGGAATCCGGTCCGAAGAGGATCTGCACGTCATCGAGGCGGCCGCCGAAGTGTATTGCCGTCCGCGGGTGACGGTTGAGATGCAGGCGTTCCTGTGCGACAATGCCCAGGTAGTGCTTCGGGCTTCCATCCCCAGGGCTGAACGCCGCCCGGTGGAGTGTCTGGAGGAAGACGGTTCCTGGAAGGCGTATTACAGGGTGGCCGACGAGAATATCGCGGCCCATCCGCTGATGGTCAGGGCATGGCGCATGACCGAGTGCGCCGATTACGCCGGCGGCATCGCCTACGGAGCCTCCGAGGGGGAGCTGCTGGGCGCTCTCGAGCGCAGGGGACTCGCCTCGGTGGAGGACCTGATGATTGACGCGCGTCTCTCCCGCGCCAGCGCCGAGGATATGATAGTTCGCCTGGCAGCGGCAGGCATAATAGGCTTCGAGTACCGTCATCCGCGCTTCATGCTGACGGTAAATTCATGAGCCATCGTCGATTATGGGTAAGCACAGCAAGAACAAATCTCCCGAACTGCGGGAAAAGATATCCCTCCTTCCCGAGACCCCCGGAGTGTATATGTATTACGACGCTGAGGGGACGGTCATCTACGTAGGTAAAGCCAAGAACCTCAAACGGCGCGTGTCGAGCTATTTCAACCGTACCCATGACGTGTTGCGCACCAATTTGCTGGTACGCGCAATCGTCGATATGAGCTATATCGTTGTCCCCACGGAGGCGGATGCCCTGAATCTCGAAAATTCGATGATCAAGGAATACAAGCCCCGCTACAATGTGCTGCTCAAGGATGACAAGTCCTATCCCTGGATATGCCTTACCAAGGAGATGTTTCCCCGTGTGTTTCTGACGCGTCAGCGGCTCAGGGACGGCTCGAAGTATTTCGGCCCCTATACCGACGCCGGCGCGGCCCGCGCTGTGCTGGACCTTATCCGGGAGCTGTATCCCATAAGGGGGTGCCGGATTCCGATTACACCCGTGACCCTGGCCCGCGGCAAGGGGCGCCTGTGTCTGGAATATCATCTCAAGCGGTGTCCGGGATGCTGCGTCGGAAAAGTGACCGAGGAGGAATACGGGGCGTATATCGAGAACGTCAGGCAGATTCTCCGCGGAGACACCGGCGAGCTGCTCGACCATCTCCGCTCCGAGATGGAGCGCCTGGCTTCCGAACTGCGCTTCGAGGAGGCCCAGGAGCTGAAAGAACAGTATCAGAAAGTGCAGCGCTATCAGGCAAAGAGCGTCATAGTCAATCCCGCGCTTGACGACGTGGATGTATTCGGAATCGACGACGACGGGTCCAATGACGTCTATATCAATTATATGCACGTGCGCCGCGGAGCGGTGGCGCGTTCGCTGACCCTGCAGTACAAGCGGCGCCTCGAGGAAACTCGCCCCCAGTTGCTGACCTACGCGATGGAGGAGATACGCCAGCGTTTCGGCGTCTCCCTTTCGGAAGTGATCGTGGCTGAAGCGCCGGAGACGGAGTACCCCGGCATGACGGTGACGATTCCCCAGCGCGGCGACAAGGTCAAGCTGCTGGATGTCTCGGTGCGCAACGCCCGGCAGAACCGTATAGACGCCCTGAAGCATCTCGAGAAGACAGATCCCGAAAAACGGGCCATGAAGACCCTGGAGCGTATGAAGGCGGATTTCCGTCTGTCGGAACTCCCGCGTCATATAGAATGTTTCGATAACTCGAATATCCAGGGCACGAATCCGGTGGCTTCCTGTGTGGTCTTCCGTGACGCCAGGCCCTCGAAAAAAGATTACAGGCATTTCAATATCAAGACCGTTGTCGGGGCCGACGACTTCGCTTCGATGAAGGAGGTGCTGACGCGCCGTTATACGCGCCTGATGGAGGAAGCTCCCGACGATCTTCCGCAGCTGATTGTTGTTGACGGCGGCAAGGGGCAGCTTTCTTCGGCAGTCGAGGCGCTGGAGGCAATCGGGCTTAGAGGCAAAATTGCGGTCGTGGGTATCGCCAAGCGCCTGGAGGAAATCTATTTCCCGGGGGATTCAGTGCCCCTGTATATCGACAAGAATTCCGAATCGCTGAAAGTTGTGCAGCATCTGCGCGACGAGGCCCACCGCTTCGGCATCACCCACCACCGCAACCGCCGCTCCCAGAGTCAGATTGTAAGCGAGCTGTCGACCATCCCGGGCGTGGGGCCGGCCACAGAACAGGCGCTTCTGAGCCATTTCAAGAGTGTGCGCCGCATATCCCAGGCCACTGTCGACGCCCTGGCCGCCGTAATCGGTCCGGCTAAAGCGCGGATCGTCAGGGCGCACTTCACCAAACTTCCCGCATCCTCGGCTCCTGACTTCCAGGAAGGTGCCGGCTGGAAGGATGAATCGCAAACGCAAACACCCACAGGCTTATGAACAGGAGTGAAATCCGGATAGAACGGTGCCGGGATTATGAGGCGCTGACCTCCGTATGGCTTGAATCCGTCAGGGCCACTCATGATTTCCTCCGGGAGGAAGACATCGAGTTCTACCGCCGGAAAATTCCGGCGGAGTATATGCCGCAGGTCGAGGTGTATGCTGTCCGAAATGAAGAGGGGGAGCTGTGTGCTTTTATCGGGTTGGGAGAAGAAACGGTAGAGATGCTGTTTGTCTGTCCTGCAGTGATGGGGAGAGGATATGGCTCTCTGCTGCTTGAGTTTGCTGTCATGGAGAAAGGGGCGCGGAAAGTGGATGTCAACGAACAGAATCCCAGGGCTCTCGGCTTTTATCGCCGCCGCGGTTTTACGGTGACAGGGCGCGATTCCGTTGACAGTGAGGGGAAACCTTATCCGGTGTTGCATCTGGAACTGACAGGCGCAAAAAAAAAATTACTCGTCGTCACGACGAATAATCTTCTTACCTTAAATCTAATACCATGAAAAACTGATGCAAAGGTAGTGAGTTTTTATGTTGTAAAACATACTTTGCGGACATTTTTGAGGTGTTATTAACTTTTATTTAATATTGCGGCGTTTAAACGGATTTGGATATACATTTGTTAACATATGCCGTGCATTAAGATTCGTTTAGAGGGGGATATTGCGGAAAATTTCGTAACTTTGCATTCCGGAATAAAGTGAGAATAACCGTATGGGAAGACTGATTGCCATTGACTTCGGAAAAAAACGGTGTGGCCTGGCCGCTACCGATTCCCTGAAGATTGTCGCCAATGCCCTGGCTACGGTCGAGACGCCGAAGCTGGAGGGATTTCTGCGCGATTATTTTTCCCGGGAAGAGGTGGAGATGGTTGTGGTCGGACTTCCCAGAAATCTCGACGGAGAGGCTTCCGATTCGCAGCGTTATCTTCTCCCGGCCCTGGGGCGCCTTAGAAAAGCGTTCCCCGGGATGCGCTTCGAGATGTATGACGAACGCTTCACTTCCGTGCTGGCCCACCGGGCGATGCTTGACGGAGGAGCCTCCAGGTCGGAGCGCCGCCGGAAAGATCCCATCGACCGGATGTCGGCCTGCATAATTCTGAACGATTTTCTCCAGAGTCGCGCCTGGCAGGATCTGCACGCGACCGACCCGAATTGAAAAAATGATTAAGACAAGATAATGAAACTACCTGTATATCTTTATGGTCACCCGGTTCTCCGGGCAGCCTGCGAGCCGGTGAAGGAGGATTATCCCGAACTGAAAAAGCTTGTGGCCGATATGTATGAGACGATGTATGCCTCCGACGGCGTCGGCCTGGCCGCTCCCCAGATTGGCCGGAACATAACGATGGTGGTCATCGATGCCGACCCCGTCGCCGAGACCTTCCCCGAGTGCAAGGGGAGGAAGATGACTGTCATCAATCCCGAGCTGGAGATTCTCGACGGCGAGAAAGTCAGCCGCGCCGAGGGATGCCTGAGTCTTCCGGGCATAAGCGAGGATGTCAAGCGGGTGGAACATATCAGGCTCAAATGGTTCGACGAGGATTTCCAGCCCCACGAGGAGGAGATTTCCGGCTTTCTGGCACGCATTGTGCAGCATGAGCTTGACCACCTCGACGGCCATCTCTATATCGACCACATCTCTCCGCTGCGCAAGCAGTTCATCCGCGGAAAACTCCATAATATAATGGAGGGAAAGACCCGTTGCGAGTATCCCGCGCGCTATGCTCCCAAAAAGCGCAGATAATTTTCCTTTCCATCAATAATACCAACCCCAGATAATAAAAAGAATTCCACGTCATGGCAGCACCCAATCCCGACGATAAAAAAATAATCTTCTCGATGGTAGGGGTCTCGAAGACCTATCCTCCCCAGAAGCAGGTGTTGAAAAACATCTATCTTTCATTCTTTTACGGCGCCAAGATCGGCATTATCGGTCTGAACGGTTCCGGAAAGTCCTCCCTGCTGAAAATCATTGCCGGAATCGACAAGGATTATCAGGGAGAGGTCGTTTTCGCTCCCGGCTACTCCGTCGGTTACCTTGAACAGGAACCTAAGCTCGACCCGGAAAAGACCGTCATCGAGGTTGTCCGCGAGGGTGTGCAGCCGGTTATGGACCTGCTGCGGGAGTTCGATGAGGTGAACATGGCTTTCGGGGACCCCGACGTGCTTGAGGACCCCGACAAGATGGACAAGCTCATCCAGCGCCAGGGGGAACTTCAGGACGCTCTCGACGCCGCCGACGCCTGGAATATCGATTCCAAGCTGGAGCGGGCTATGGATGCCCTCCAGTGTCCGCCCGATGACCAGAAAATCGATACTCTCTCGGGTGGTGAGCGCCGCCGCGTGGCTCTGTGTCGTCTTCTGCTCCAGCAGCCCGACGTGCTTCTGCTCGACGAGCCTACCAACCACCTCGACGCCGAGTCTATCGACTGGCTGGAACAGCATCTCCAGCAATATCCCGGTACGGTGATCGCCATCACCCATGACCGCTACTTCCTCGACCACGTGGCCGGATGGATTCTCGAACTCGACCGCGGCGAGGGGATTCCCTGGAAGGGAAACTATTCCTCATGGCTCGACCAGAAGACCAAGCGCATGGCCCAGGAGGAGAAGCAGGCAAGCAAGCGCCGCAAGACCCTGGAGAGGGAACTCGAATGGGTGCGTATGGCCCCGAAAGCGCGTCAGGCCAAAGGAAAGGCCCGTCTTTCGAGCTATGACCGCCTGCTCAACCAGGACCAGAAGGAGCGCGAGGAGAAACTGGAGATTTTTATCCCCAACGGTCCGCGCCTGGGCAACAAGGTAATCGAGGCCAAGGGGCTGGAGAAGTCTTTCGGCAAGAAGCTGCTGTTCAAGGACCTGGAGTTCGCCCTTCCTCCCAATGGAATCGTCGGTGTCATCGGTCCCAACGGTGCCGGCAAGACCACGCTGTTCCGCCTGATAATGGACCAGGAGAAACCCGATGCCGGCAGTTTCGAGGTCGGGGAGACGGTGAAAGTGGCCTACGTGGACCAGCGCCACCATGACCTCATTCCCGAGCATACGGTCTATCAGGTAATTTCCCAGGGAGTGGAGAGTTTCCGCATGGGAGGCCGCGACGTCAACGCCCGCGCCTACCTGTCGAAATTCAATTTCGCCGGCGCCGATCAGGAGAAGAAAATCGGAGTGCTGTCCGGCGGCGAGCGTAACCGCCTCCACCTGGCAATGGCCCTGAAAGAGGAGGGGAACGTGCTGCTGCTCGACGAACCTACCAATGATATCGACGTCAACACCCTGCGCGCTCTCGAGGAGGGCCTGGAGAATTTCGCCGGCTGCGCCGTGGTGGTAAGCCACGACCGATGGTTCCTCGACCGAATCTGTACGCATATCCTTTCCTTCGAAGGGGACGGCAAGGTTGTGTTCTATCAGGGTTCCTATTCCGACTACGAGGAATACAAGAAGGCCCAGAACGGCGGCAAGGAGCCTCCCCGCAAGCGTTACCGCAAGCTGATGGCCGATTGAGAAAGCGTGGCGTCAGGATTGATTGCCGGCTGACAGGCAATGTCCGGTCAGTATAAAATAATTTTGAACAGTTATTTACGATGAATGTTGCAATTGTAGGCGCCAGCGGCGCCGTAGGTCAGGAACTTCTCAAGGTTCTTGACCAGCGTGACTTCCCCATAGATGAACTCCGTCTGTTCGGCTCGAAGCGTTCGGCCGGAAGCAAGGTCGTTTTCCGCGGCCGCGAGCTGACAATCCGGGAGCTGACCCGCGATGAATCCCTTTTCGAGGGTATCGACATCGCCTTTACCTCGGCCGGAGCCGGGACCTCCCGGGAATTTGCCGACATCATTACAGCCCGTGGCGCGATAATGATTGATAATTCAAGCGCGTTCCGCATGGACCCCGATGTTCCCCTGGTCGTGCCGGAGGTCAATGCCGCCGACGCCCTCGACGCTCCGCGCCGGATAATCGGCAATCCGAACTGTACAACGATACAGATGGTTGTGGCTCTTGCTCCCATTGACCGCCTGGCGAAAATCCGCCGCATCCGGGTGGCCACCTATCAGGCGGCCAGCGGCGCCGGAGCCTCGGCCATGCAGGAACTGGCCGACCAGCACGCCGCCCTTGCCTCCGGAAAGGAACCGAAGGTGGAAAAGTTCGTGGCCCAGCTTGCCTATAATGTCATCCCTCATATCGATGTCTTCACCGACAATGGCTACACGAAGGAGGAGATGAAGATGGTCAACGAGACCCGCAAGATAATGCACGACCCGGATATCCGGGTCAGTGCTACCTGCGTGCGTGTTCCGGTGATGCGCTCCCACTCCGAAGCCATCTGGGTAGAGACCCAGAAACCTCTGACCGTAGCCGAGGCGCGGGCTGCTTTCGAGGCCGCTCCCGGCGTGGTCGTCATGGATAATCCCGCTGAAAAGGTCTATCCTATGCCCCTGGAACTGGCCGGTTGCGACCCTGTCTATGTAGGACGCATACGTCAGGATCTTGCCGGAGACAATGCCATCGCCTTCTGGACCGTCAGCGACCAGATCCGCAAGGGAGCGGCCCTGAACGCCGTTCAGATCGCGGAGTTCCTTCTGTCGAAGAGGCAATAATCCCCTGATGCTCGGTCTGCTCTCCCATACCGCCCCGTTGGTCTCCAGCCCTGTCACCATTTTCCTGATAGTGCTGGCGATAATCCTTTTTGCGCCCCTGCTGCTGAACCGCCTGAAGATTCCCCACATAATAGGGATGATTGTGGCCGGGATAGTGGTGGGGCCGTTTGGTCTTAATATCCTTGACCGGGACAGTTCCTTCAATATCTTCGGGCAGGTGGGGCTGCTTTATCTTATGTTCCTGGCCGGCCTGGAGATCGATATGTTCCATCTCAGGCTAAATCTGCGGCGGGGAGCGGTCTTCGGTGCCCTTACGTTCCTGATTCCTATGGTGACGGGGGTGTTGGCAAGCGTATATATACTTCATACTCCGTGGCTTACGGCTTTTCTGCTGGCTTCGATGTATGCTTCCCATACGCTGATCGCCTACCCTGTGGCGGCGCGTTTCGGAATCACCAAGTCGCCCGCGGTGCTGATTTCCATCGTGGCGACGATTGTCTGCGTCATCGGTGCCCTGCTGGTGCTGGCCGGGGCCGTCAATATCGAGCAGACGGGCCAGTTCAGTTACCTCGGGATGCTGTGGCTGATTGGGAAGTCAGCCCTCTACTGCGGCGCTGTCCTGTATGCCTATCCGCGCCTGACGCGATGGTTCTTCAAAAATTACTCCGACAAGGTCACCCAGTATCTCTATGTGCTGACGATGGTTTTCCTCTCGGCATGGCTGTCGGGTGTCGTCGGGCTGGAGCCTGTGCTGGGGGCCTTTTTCGCCGGGCTGGTGCTTAACCGTTATGTTCCCGTCAATTCCCCGCTGATGAATTCGATAGAATTCGTGGGTAACGCGCTGTTTATCCCTTACTTCCTGATAGGTGTCGGGATGATGATAAACGTCGGGGTGATTGTCCGGGGCAATACCCTCTGGGTAGCCTGTGTGATGCTCGCGGTGGCTCTTTTCAGCAAGTGGCTCGCGGCATATATCGCGCAGAAAGCCTACCGGATGGAGGGGTGTGACCGCGGGGTAATGTTCGGACTGACCACGGCTCATACGGCGGTAGCCCTGGCAGTAGTGACCATCGGTTACAATATGGTCCGTCCCGACGGCACACGCATGATGGACGAGACGATTCTGAACGGCACCGTGCTTGTGATTCTGGTTACCTGCGCCATCGCGCCGATAGTCACCTCCGGAGCGGCCGCGAAGATAAAGCTCCGTATGCTCGGGGCGCCGGATACTACGGCGCCGGATATTCCCCGAATCGAGAACATCCTGGTTCCGGTCTCCAATCCCATAACGGCCGCCTCCCTGGCCGAACTGGCCCTGCTGATGAGGCGGCGGAAGGGAGGGCCGCGCGCCGACCGTTTCTATGCCCTTCATGTACGCAACGACAATTCCAGGGCGTCCAAGGAGATGGGTGCCAGTTCGCTTGCCCTTGCCAAAGGGGCGGCCTCGGGGGTGGATATGCCTATGGAGACCCTGGAGCGGTTCGACCTCAATACCGTGGCCGGAATTCTCAATACGGTTCATGAGCGGGACATCTCCGCGATTGTGATGGGGATGCACCGGAAGTCGAATGTCATTGATACTTTTCTGGGAGGAAAAATCGAACAGCTGCTTCAGGGCACAAGCTGCATGGTGGTGCTGTCCCGTTGCTATATACCGGTCAATACCGTGACGCGCATCGTAGTCTTCGTGCCGGAGAAGGCGGAGTATGAGACCGGATTCCGACAGTGGGTCGAGGCGCTGGCCTCCCTGGCCAACGATGTCGGCTGCCGCCTGATATTCTGCGCCAACACACAGGGGCGTTCGCTCATAGCAGGCGTCATCGCACGGAGCGGTCTCGGGATACGGCATGAATACCGCCCGGCCGACGGAATCGACGACTTCATGCTGCTGGCAAACCGTGTCCTTGACGATGATCTGCTTGTTGTCATAGGTGCCCGCGCCGACACCGTCAGCTACACCCCCGAGATGACCGACATAGCCCTCTTCCTCCAGCGTTATTTCGGCCGCAACAACCTCCTTCTGATCTATCCCCGTCAGGGCGTCCACGCCGTCCCCGAGACCTCCTCCGACGAGTTCTCCTTCCCCTCCTTCACAGCCGAGCAGCTGGCCACCTTTGCCGACCCCCTGGGTTCAGCCACCGCTCCCTCCCCCTCCGTCCTGCGCCCCCTCAGCGCCTACTTCCGCCGCCTCCTGAACTCCCTCCGCCACTGAAAAATCCAGCGTCTTTACCATACGGTTATTCCATCTTTATCTAAAAAACTGTGAAAAGTGCGGAAAACGGGGTGAGTATTAGGTTGTTTGGGATTTTTTTTGTACCTTTGCGCGATTTATCGCAGTTTAGAAAATAAAATATACAAGTAATGCTTAACCCTGTCAAAAAGACCATTACCCTGCCCGATGGCCGCGAGATTACCCTCGAGACCGGCAAACTTGCCAAGCAGGCTGATGGCGCGGTAGAACTCCGCATGGGAAACACCATGCTGCTGGCCACCGTTGTTTCGGCCAAAGAGGCCGGTGAGGGCGTGGATTTCATGCCCCTTCAAGTTGATTATAAAGAGAAATTCTCGGCTGCCGGCCGTTTTCCCGGCGGTTTCCTCAAGCGCGAGGGACGCGCTTCCGATTATGAGGTTCTGACTTCCCGTCTTGTAGACCGCGTGCTGCGTCCGCTCTTCCCCGACAATTACCATGCCGATACTTTCGTGCAGATTACGATGTTCTCTGCCGACGGAGTGGAAATGCCCGACGCCCTTGCCGGCCTGGCCGCTTCGGCCGCTATCGCTGTCAGCGACATACCTTTCAACGGTCCTATCTCCGAAGTGCGTGTGGCCCGTATTGACGGTAAATTCGTTATCGACCCCACCTATGAGCAGCTTGAGAAAGCCGACATGGAACTGATGGTGGGCGCCACATACGACAATATCATGATGGTGGAAGGCGAGATGAACGAAGTCTCCGAGGCTGATCTGCTGGAGGCCCTCAAGACCGCCCACGCCGCCATCAAGGAGCAGTGCAAAGCGCAGCTCGAGCTGGCTGAGATGGCCGGCAAGACCGTAAAGCGCGAGTACTGCCACGAGGTTAACGACGAAGACCTCCGCAAGGACGTGCATGACAAGTGCTACGACAAGGCATACGCCGTCGCCAAAGCCGGCTGCGCCGACAAGCACTGGCGCGAAGACGCTTTCAATGCTATCTGCGAAGAATATATCGAATCTCTCCCCGAAGAGGAACGCGAAGAAAAAGCTCCTCTGGTTAAGCGTTACTATCATGATGTGGAACGCGACGCCGTGCGCCGCTGCATCCTCGACGAGGGTGTGCGTCTCGACGGCCGCAAGACCACCGATATCCGCCCCATCTGGTGCGAGGTAGATTATCTGCCCGGCCCTCACGGTTCCGCCATCTTTACCCGCGGCGAGACCCAGAGCCTCTCCACCGTCACCCTCGGCACGAAACTCGACGAGAAGATCCTCGACGACGTCCTCAACCAGGGCCGCGAGCGTTTCCTGCTCCACTATAACTTCCCCCCCTTCTCCACCGGCGAAGCCAAGGCACAGCGCGGCGTAGGACGCCGCGAAATCGGTCACGGCAACCTTGCCCACCGCGCCCTCAAGCGGATGTTCCCCGATGACTTCCCCTATGTATGCCGCGTGGTGAGCGATATCCTCGAGAGCAACGGTTCCTCCTCTATGGCAACCGTCTGCGCCGGAACCCTCGCTCTGCTTGACGCCGGAGTGAAGATGAAGCGCCCCGTCAGCGGTATCGCGATGGGTCTTATCTCCGACGACACTTCCGACAAATACGCCATCCTCTCCGATATCCTCGGTGACGAGGACCATCTCGGCGACATGGACTTCAAGGTGACCGGTACCCGCCAGGGTATCACCGCCACCCAGATGGACATCAAGTGCGACGGTCTTAGCTACGAGATTCTCGAGCGCGCCCTCAACCAGGCAAAGGAAGGACGCCTCCATATCCTTGACAAAATCGAGGAAACCATCTCCGCGCCCCGCGAAGACTACAAGCCCCACGTTCCCCGCATCGTCACCATGCTCATCCCCAAAGAGCTTATCGGTGCTGTCATCGGCCCGGGCGGAAAGGTCATCCAGGGTATTCAGGAAGAATCGGGCGCTACCGTCTCCATCGACGAGATTCCCGAAGGAGGCTATATCGAAGTGGCTGCCGCCAACAAGGAGGCCATCGACAAGGCTCTCGATATGATCAACCGCATTGTCGAACTCCCCGAAGAAGGGAAGACCTACACCGGCAAGGTGCAGACCATCCAGGACTTCGGTGCCTTCGTGGAATTCATGCCCAACCGCGACGGTCTGCTCCATATCTCGGAAATCTCCTGGGAGCGCGTGCCCGACATGGAATCCAGCGGCCTCAAGGAAGGCGATCAGGTGACCGTGAAACTTATCGAAATCGACAAGAAGACCGGTAAGTACCGCCTCTCCATGCGTGCCCTCCAGCCCAAACCGGAAGGCTACGTGGAACCCGCCGAGCGTCCCCGCGGACCCCGCCGCGACCGTGGCGAAGGGAACGGCGACCGTCCCCGCCGCAGCTTCGACGACCGTCGTCGCAACAACGATGACCGCCCCCGCCGCGACCGCGGTGAAGGGAACGGCGACCGTCCCCGCCGCAACTTCGACGACCGCCGCCGCAACGACTGAGGCACCCCTCCCTCCCGCAACGACTGATAAATGATCCGGCCGGTTTCCCGGCCCACCCATAGATTTCCCCACAACCATCGGAGATGCCGCACCCCCTCCAAGGTGCCGCATCTCCGATGATTTTATTGAATGGTTATCAAAAAATTGTCATGAAATGCCCCCGACAATAACATTTTTTGCTAACTTTGCAGATGACTTCCGTATGTCCATAGAGATGGTAACCGGAATATACTTAATTAGATAAAAGGTGTTATTGAAATTTTATCTTTGTAATTCAAACTTGGTCGTTTAGAATTCTGCATGAAGATAAGATTGGCAATAGCATCTGCATCGATTGGCGTATCTATGCCCTTTGGACATAATATAGCTGCATCGGTGTGGGGGCTATTGTTTTATCCATGCAGAAAGGTAAGACCAAGACCTGAATTACGGATAAAACGAGATACAATCCTCACACCTTTTTTATATACTAATCTGAAATGCCTAAAGGGGATTATGTAGGCGCATCTTACAGTATGTTCTATTACGTATTATTATTCAAGTATGCGGGGAAGTGGCACATGGACTGCTTCGAGCGCGAAACGCGTTACAACCGAGAGAAAGCACCTGACCGTCGGTGGCTGGAAGAAGCGGTAAACTTGTCAGTTGAAAAACACCGCTTGTCGGTGGAGGCAAGTAAAGCGATCGCCGAGGCAAACTTGTTCCCGCTGACATTAAAAGTAAAAGATGGCGACAACGCAGAAGTCATCCTTTCGTCATGTGCCATAGACGCCATATCAGATATTCCAATCAGAAATAACCTGGCTGGCCGCGCCTGTTCCCCATCTGCTGAATGATCCGGACGTATTGTTTTTCTATGAACACGCAATTACGATTATTCGCCGCCGTGAAGAATAGAAAATCAATACAAAATCTTGCGTTGCAGCATGGAATAACCATCATCTTTGAACCCGATGTATGTAAAAGCTATGCTACAACGCAGGATACCATTCACATCTTTGAAAACTCTGTCGGTAAGAATCAGGTATTTTTCTGGCATTTAAGAAATGCGTTTGCGCATCAGAATATAGAAATATCTGGAGCGAGATGCCGTCTGTATGATTGGAATCTGTATAAAAACGGAAAACCACAAAAACTCAGTGCCGCTCAAATAACAATGAAAGGCGATGTTGTCTACAGCGCATTCCAGAAGCTGCTGCAAGAATTCTTTACACCCGCTAATAAAAAGACAGCGAAAACATGAACAAAGTAATAAAACTCATTATGATGTTGGCAGTACTTGCCTCATTTCAAAGGCTTGCTGCCTACGACTTTAAACTGGATGGGATATACTATAACATCTTGTCCGAAGAAGATCAGACGGTAGAAGTCACCAATTCTGGGTACTCGAAATGTTATTCAGGTGAGATTATACTCCCTTCACGTATCTTATGGAACTCTAAAACTTACAAGGTCACATCGATAGGGGATGGTGCGTTCTGTTGGTGTTCGGCCTTGACTAGTGTGGCTATCCCCTCATCAGTCACATCAATAGGAAATAGGGTGTTCGATGGGTGTTCTGGCCTGACTAATGTGACTATCCCCTCATCAGTCACATCGATAGGAGAGAGTGCGTTCGATGGGTGTTCGGCCTTGACTAGTGTGACTATCCCCTCATCAGTCACATCGATAGGAGATTATGCGTTCTTTGGGTGTTCTGTCCTGACTAGTGTGGCTATCCCCTCATCAGTCACATCAATAGGAAATAGGGTGTTCGATGGGTGTTCTGGCCTGACTAATGTGACTATCCCCTCATCAGTCACATCGATAGGAGAGAGTGCGTTCGATGGGTGTTCGGCCTTGACTAGTGTGACTATCCCCTCATCGGTCACATCGATAGGAGTTTGTGCGTTCAGCGCTTGTACCGTTCTGAAAGATATTAATGTAAGTCAAGAGAATTCCACTTACGCATCTATTGATGGAATACTCTATGACAAGGGTGTACAGATCTTAATACAATGGCCGGGGGGAAGAAACGATGTTATTCTCCCCGTATCGGTTACATCAATAGGAGAGTTTGCTTTCGAAGGGTGTTTTGGTCTGACCAGTGTGACAATCCCCGCATCGGTCACATCGATAGGAGAGTTTGCTTTCGCAAGGTGTTCTGGCCTGACTAGTGTGATAATCCCCGCATCGGTTACATCGATAGGAAGGTACGCATTCTATAGGTGTTCGGCTCTGACAACGATCTATTGCAGAATGACGGAACCGATTGAATGTGATCCATACTTTTCAGATAATGTACTAATGGAGGCAACTTTGTATATTCCCCGCGGTTGCAGGGAGGTGTATGAAAAAACCACACCCTGGCGAAATTTCTGGAATATCGAGGAGATGGATTATTCCGACGTTGACGAAATTGCCGAGAACGGAGTCGAATCAATCTGTGTTGAAAATGGTCGGATTGTTATTGGCGGAGACGCTTTGACTGAGGTGTTTAATCTTCAGGGTACGTGTGTGTATCATGGCTATGGCCCGACAGTAGATGACCTTTCCTCGGGTATTTATATTGTGAAAAACGGAGACCGCATCGTCAAGATTCGTCTGTGATACTGAAAGCGGGATAAATGATCCGGCCGGTTCTCCGGCCCACCCATAAATTTCCCCAAAAATCATCGGAGATGCCGCATCCCCTCCAAGGTGCCGCATCTCCGATGATTTTATTGAATGGTTATCAGAAATTTTTATTCTGGTTGCCAATCTGAATTCAAAAATGAGGATGAAAACGGGTAATCAATCCGTCAGGTGTCTGATTGAATCAGGTGTCTGATTGAAATTGAAAAGGAGCGCTGGCCTCGCGGATAGCGCCCCTTCGGGATTATTGAACTGGTAATAAAAAGTGCAATATCTTTTGGACGGGCTTTTTCCGGAGTAACGGATAGTAGCCCTAATATACAATCGCAAAGTTATATTTTAAGTTTTTGGCCTCTGCGATAATGCAAATATAAGCATAGTTTTTTGTTCGCGCAAATTTTACTTGAATATTTTGGGTTAGAAGCGAAAATTTTTAGACAAGGGGAGGGGCGCCACGGGCGCCGAAGGTCCGCCTATGGGCGGACCGCAGGACAGGCAGCGCTGGGAAGCCGCAGGGAAATTGGACGGGGAAGAAAGAAGAGGCGGCAAGGAAGGGGAGGGCGCGGCAATAGGGGAGGAGGGCATCGGGCAAAAATATTGCCCGATGGGGGTTGGCGGATTGAAAAAAATGGATTATCTTTGTTGATTGAAATGGACACGAAAGAAAACTATCAGGATATAGAGAAAAAGCCTCTTCTGGGGCTGACCCTGGAGGGGTTGCGCCGCGTTGTGGCTGACTGCGGAATGCCGCAGTTCGCCGCCAAGCAGATTGCGCGTCGGCTCTATGTGAACCGCGCTAAGTCGATTGACGAGATGACCGAACTGTCTAAGCAGAACCGGGCGCGGCTGGCCGAGAAAGGTTATGTTGTGGGGCGCCAGGCTCCACTGACGGAGATGCGCAGCACGGACGGGACGGTGAAGTATCTGTTCCCGGGTGTAGGACGGCGCGATGTCGAGAGCGTCTATATTCCCGACGGCGACCGGGCCACGCTCTGCGTCTCCTCCCAGGCGGGTTGCAAGATGAACTGCTCGTTCTGTATGACCGGGCGTCAGGGCTTCAACGGGAACCTGTCTGCGGCGGCGATTATCAATCAGGTGCTGTCGGTACCCGACAGTGAGTCGCTGACCAACCTTGTGTTCATGGGGATGGGGGAACCGCTGGACAATCTCCAGCCGGTACTGGACGCCATCGAGATCCTGACCGCACCCTGGGGGCTGGCCTGGAGTCCGAAGCGTATAACGGTAAGTTCCATCGGCAAGATCAAGGAGCTGAAAACGCTGCTGGACACGACGAAAGTTCATGTGGCGATTTCCCTCCACTCGCCGTATCCCTCGGAGCGCGCCCGGTTGATGCCCGTCGAGAAAGGGATGCCCTTCTCGGAGGTGATAAATCTGTTGCGCAATTACGATTTCGCCCATCAACGGCGCCTGTCGTTTGAATATATAATGTTCCGCGGAATCAATGACGACGCGCGTCACTGCCGCGAGCTGGCCAAGGTCATCCGCGGGCTTGACTGCCGGGTAAATCTGATCCGCTTCCATGCCATCCCCGACAGCGACCTCAAACCTTGTTCCACGGCCCAGATGGAGCGTTTCCGCGACCAGCTCAACGAGGACGGCGTAACCGCCACTATACGCGCTTCGCGCGGGGAGGACATAATGGCGGCCTGCGGTATGCTGGCCGGTCGCCCGCGGACGGAAACGACGGAATAGGAATATTGCCACAACCTGCGACCCCCGTGGATTGTTGTAAATAAGTAACTCAGAAAAAACAAGATGAAGACGAAAATAGCTATCTTTCTGATGCTGCTCACCGGCATCCTCAGCCTTGCGGCAAAGAATCCCCAGGACGGAAAGCCCGGAATCGAGTTCAAGGAATCCTCATACGACTTCGGAACTATTCGCGAGGAGAAGGGACCGGTAAGCCATACATTCGAGTTTGTGAACACGGGGGATGCCCCGCTGCTGATTCTAAATGCGTCGGCTTCCTGCGGCTGCACCCGCCCCGATTACCCCAGGAATCCCGTAAAACCGGGAAAATCCGATAAAATCAAGGTCACCTATAATCCCAAAGGACGTCCGGGCGAGTTCACGAAAACCGTCACCGTGCGCACGAACATCAAGGGTAAGGACAAGAAAGTCACCTTGAAAATCAAGGGGAACGTAACTCCGGCGAAATGACCATGCGCGGCAGATTTCTTACGATGAAAAGGGCGCTGGCCCTGCTGGCATGGGGCGCGATAGCCCTGGGGGGCGTGGCCCAGATAAGATGCCTGGAGCCGGAGCATGATTTCGGCGCTTTCAACGAAGATGACGGAAAGGTGCGCACCGAGTTCCGCTTCGTCAATGAATCGGACGGCCCGGTGAGCATACTGAAAGTGCGTTCCTCATGCGGCTGTACCGTACCCGAATATTTCCGCAAGCCGATCCAGCCGGGAGACACCGCCACAGTTACGGCGGTCTACAATCCCACCGGGCGCCCGGGACGGTTCTCCAAGTCGCTGGTGGCTTATTTCGACGACGACACCCAGCAGAGGCTCCTGATAAAAGGAGTGGTGATCGGCGCGCAGAATACTCTTCGGTCCCGCTTCCCGGTGGAGGATGGTCCGGTAAGACTGCGCGGAACGATGATTCCGTTCGGTACCGTAAAAAGCGGCAAGGTGAAATCGCATTTCATGGATGTTTACAACGCCTCGCGGGAGCCGGTGGTCCCTTACTGGACCGATGTCCCGAAATATCTGCGGATTACCGCGGCTCACGATACGATTCTCCCCGGTGAACAAGGAGTGTACTCGATGGTGGTGGCGCCCACACGGGATGTACCATACGGGATTCTGACCGATTCGGTGGCGTTCAATGTCCCCGGACAGCCGCCGCTGAAAATCGAGATCGCCGCCATCGTGGAGGAGGATTTCTCCGGCCTGACGGAAAAGCAACTCGCCGAGGCGCCGAAAGTCTCGGTCAGCACCGATATGCTCGATTTCGGGGAATTCCAGGCTTCGGATAGCCCGATGGTCAGAACCTTTACCGTCACCAACAATGGCAAAAGTGACCTGATGCTGCGCCGCGTATATACTGGCGACACCGGATTTGACATCGCCGTCCCCAAGACGAAAGTAAAGAAAGGAAAATCGGTGAAAATCACCGTCACTTTCAATCCCGCGCTCTTCCAGGCACCGTTGCTTAACGGACGGATGCAGGTGATAACCAACGACCCTGACAGACCGCTGACAACAGTGCGACTCGTCGGGATTCCGCGTCAGTGACCGGCCTCAGCTCAAAGAGTTTACCGCAATGGCAAGTAATCTGCTGAAACGATATATCTGGATTGTCGACACTATCAAGCGGCTCGGACGAATCTCCAGCCGGGAGCTTGACAGGCGGTGGGCCAACTGTCCGTATGCCAACGGGGAGTCGCGTCTGCCCCGCCGAACGTTCTACAATTACCGCCAGGCAATCGAGGAACTATTCTCGGTCACCATTCTGTGCGATCAGTCGACCAAAGAATATTATATCGCCGAGGAACCCGGGTCGGCCCGGGAGCAGATTACCAACTGGCTGCTGAACAGTTCGGCGACCAGCGACCTTCTTCAGGATTCCCGCGACATAGCCTCGCGGATTATGCTGGAGGATGTTCCCTCGGCCCGTGAGCATCTGTCGACGATGTTGGACGCCGTCCGCGAAAGCCGGGTGGTCTCGTTCGACTATCATCCTTATTCGCGGGTGAATCCCAACCGCGGGGTGGAGCTGGAGCCGTGGTTTCTGCGACTGTATCGTCAGATATGGTATGTCACCGGACGCGAGGTTTCCTCAGGCAAGGACAAGACCTATGCCCTTGACCGCATAAGCGATCTTCAGATTCTGCCGCGTCAGTTCAGGCGTCCCGCTGACTGTGACCCCAAGTCATATTTCAAGGATGCATACGGCATTATGGTGGACAAAGGGGAAGCCCGTACCGTGGTGCTGAAAGTCGACTCCCGCCAGGCTAAATATCTTCGCGCTCTTCCTCTCCATCCCTCCCAGCAGGAGGAGGTCAACGATAACTATTCCCACTTTACCTACCGGGTATGTCTGACCTCCGATTTCGTCTCGGAAATCATATCGATGGGCTCCCAGGTAACGGTCGAGTCCCCTCGGGAACTCCGCGCGATGGTGACGACCCGCCTGCGGGAGACTCTCGCCAACTATCCCGAACATCCTGCGGGAAATAATCAAAGTTAAGAAATTTAATAACAACAATATAAAATATATCCTCAATGGCAAATAATATAAAAGTGGGAATCACCCACGGCGATTATAACGGAATCGGATATGAGGTCATCCTCAAGATGCTCGATGACGAGCGGATTCCGGAACTCTGCACCCCCGTAATATATGGTTCGGCCAAGATTGCCGCCTTATATCGCAAGCAACTGGGGCTGCAGGGGCCCGCTCCCGTTCAGATCAGGCAGGCCGATGACGCTAACCCCGGGCAATACTATATAATCAACGTTATCGGTGAGGATGCTAAAGTGGAGACCGGTCATCCGTCCGCTGAGGCGGGGCAGGCGGCTTTCGCGGCACTGGAGCGCGCCGTGGCCGACCTCCGCGAGGGAAAGATAGATGTGCTGCTGACAGCGCCTATCAATAAAGCCACCATCCAGAGCGAGCTGTTTACGTTTCCGGGGCATACCGAGTACCTGGAAACCTCTGTCGGGGATGGAGAGAAGGCCCTGATGATTCTGTTCAACGACCGCCTGCGTGTGGCGCTGGCGACAATCCATGTACCTCTGGCGAAAGTGGCCGAAGCCGTCACCAAAGAGAACCTCATAGACAAGATAGTGCGCTTCAATGCCTCTCTGATAAAGGATTTCGGTATAGTGAAACCCCGTATCGCCGTTCTGGGGCTGAATCCTCATTGCGGCGACGGAGGCCTGATGGGCTCTGAGGAAAAGGATATTATCCTTCCTGCCATCGAAGAGTGCCGCACCCGGAAGATCCATGCTTTCGGACCGTATGCCGCCGACGGCTTTTTCGGTTCCGGCAATTTCGGCAAGTTTGACGGCGTACTGGCAATGTACCATGACCAGGGACTCGCTCCCTTCAAGACCATTGCAGGAGGCTCAGGCGTGAACTTTACTGCCGGACTCCCCTACGTGCGCACCTCCCCCGACCACGGCACCGGTTTCGACATCGCCGGACAGGGAGTAGCCTCACCTGATTCGATGCGCGAAGCCCTCTATGCCGCCATTGACATCTACCGCAACCGTCAGAACCACAACGAGCGCACCGCCTCCCCGCTGCGTCGCCAGTATGTCGACAAATCCAAAGACAACGTGGTCCTCGATCTCTCGAAAGACAAATAATTACAATAAAGGTCAATATAACGCCGGATGATATAAATCCGGATTACGTGACGATCACCGACTCCCGGCGGATTGTCCGGAATCATTTGGCCGGCTGCTCCGGATTTCCGGTAGGCAGCCTGCGCCTGATTGCTTCCGGTAAATCTCCCGGGATTAAGTCTTCCTGTGCCGTGAATTTCGGTATATATCTTTTTAATAACGGGATTAGAATAAAACTGGAAAGAATTATATTGCAGAATATAATTATGTTGACTGTCATGGTCTGGAATTCAAATGGAAGTATCTCGAGAGTCGCCCATGTGATCCGGTAGACAATCAGGTGAGTACATAAAGGAATTATCGAATATCTGCCGAGATATCTGACGACGGGTATGTTTCCGATAGTTTTACAAAGCAAAATCAAAGCTGTTACGGCACACAGGGACCCCAGGGCGTAGCAATAAGGGTTGCCTTCAACATCCATATAGCAGAAATTTATATACGGCGTATGTCCTGCATAGAAACATATCAGACTGATTCCGAGAAGAATTGCAATCAGAGGGATATTGTACTTGTCGATAGGATTCGGATAAAGGATGGCCGACCGTCTGAGCATATAGCCGAACATAAAATATGGAAGAAAGGAACACGCCGAGTCGATGAACATAGGCCATTGGTGATTCACATCGAAATAGTGGAAGGCCATACAGGAGATGGAGAGTACTGCTATCCATAGTAACAAACGGTTATGGATCAGTTTTATCAGCACGAAGAACATTATATTCGCCCAAAAGAGAGCTGCCAGAAACCAGAGTGCATAATTTATCAGAATCTTGGAATACAGGAAAGAGTAAACTGGAATATCGATTACCTGATGAAAAAATTTAGAAATAATGGCATACAGAAAGTAGCTGATCGGATAAAAGAAAAAGAACGGGACAAGCAGCCTGTTGGTTTTTTTGATCAAAAATTGAAAGAATCCGCCGTAGGTTTTGAAGAACATACCCGAAATTGTAAAGTAAAAAGGCATCCTTACCATTCCGAGGACCGGAGTATGGACTTCGGTGAGTTCACAGTGTATGATTATAACAAGAAGAATACAGATACCTTTGGCCGTATCAATAAAGGGGATCCGTTGTTTGTTCTCAGCTGATAGATCTGCGTCCCCTGACATCCGGGTATTTTGAAAAAAATTTTTTAGATGAGAGATACTTGTATTCATCATTGTCTATATGGTGTGGCTATTAAAAGAGGAAACGGAAGATTTTGTGGGTACCTCTTCCTCCCAGTGCCCGGTAGCGGTATGCGGCACTGTATATCCGGCGGTAAAAGGCTGATTCTTCGCCGTCAATAACAGTCTGCAGCAACCGTTTCCCGTCGTTCATCGCTCCTTCCCGGGAGTAATCACCGGCTAATATGGCCCGCCGCAGGTTCAGAAATCTCAGATATTTGTCTCTCAGGCGTGGATTCACTTTGCTTTTGATAGTATCTTCGATAAGTTCCATGGAATGTTCCCATACGGCAGGCTTGGCGGAGAAAGATTTGCCGGTTATGGAGTTTTCAAGAGAAATGATTTCCACGGAAATATCGCCTGACAGGCGCACAATTTTAGGATTCATAGCAAGTAATCGTGTGCCGATTTCAATGTCGTTCCACCCCATGCAACGTTCGTTCCATCCGCCTGCTTGCCGGAAGAGAGTAGTTCGGGCGACGTACCGCTGGGTTGCCATCGATCCCTGGTGGAGATTGTTCCAGAATATATCCTCGGCTCCGAACCGCACGAGGAATGTGTTTCCGTCGATAGCACGGGATCGGCAGTCCCAACCAAGTATGTCGGCATCAGGATGTTTATGGACTCCATTGATGACGCGATGACAATGACCTGGTAACATTAAGTCATCGCTGTCAAAAAACATCGTGTAGGGGGTCGTTACCGCATCCAGTCCGCGATTTCTGGCAGCTGCAGCACCTGGTTTAGTTTCTGTCAGAAGAGTGATCCTGAAATCTGGAGAGTCGTTCACACGTTTCCATTCCTGTAAGACATAAAACGTATTATCTGTGGAATTATTGTCTACAAGAATAATGTTGAGAGGCCGGAGTGTCTGCTCGACAATTGATTTCAGAGTGGCAGTGACAATTGTCTCCCGGTTATAAACCGGAATTATTATTGTAAGTTCGGGGGCGGACTGATGTGCAGACGTGCCTGTCATTTATTGTCAAGATATGATTTTACAAGTGGAGTGAATGTAGCTTTCCAGGCGCCGTATGTCATGAGGGAGAATGCCCGGAGGAAGGATGCCTGTCCGGCACGGGCAATCCGGATGGTGTTGATCAGGATTCTGGGTATAGCTGTAAGAGGGTATTCTACGGCTGTGCAGACGCCTTTGGCTTTGATAGCGCCGGGCGCGAGACGCGAACGTATGCCTGTGGTCTGGCCGGGATGAAAGCAGGTCGTGATTGGGAAAAAGCGACAGTCGAGATTTTGGTTGCGGGCTTTTTTTAGTAACAGTTCTTCCTCGCCGGCAGTATATTCTTCGGCTCCCAGACCGAACTGTTCATGAAAACGTAATATAGTGGCACGGGAGTATCGGCGTAAAATAATTTCAACTGAAGCCTGAAAGAAGTTTTTCGGGAGGGTGGCAAGGGAACATTCCTGAGCGGGGTATTCTTTGGGGTAGTCTGAATCATAGCGGAAAGAGCCATATTCCAGAGTGGGATTGTCCTCAAAGGTGCGGATAACGGCTTTGAGCCCTTCGGGGTAGAGGCGGAGGTCATCGTCAGCAATCATCAGGAGGTCACCCGTGGCGTTGTCGAGGCAATGGTTACGGTTGCGGCTAAGTCCGCGCCCCGGAAGCGGCAGCACTCTGACATCTTTGCGTGAGGAGAGTGCTTCGGGGACCGGAGCGTCCTGCGGGTCCTGCCAGGAAACAAGATACTTCACCCGGTCTATAACCGGTAAAACCATGGCTGCCACGCGTTTGCCCCCTTCGGGACCGCACGTGGCAATCAATACTTCCAGTGTCAAATTCTTGCGGGCTTGTTTCTCGGTCATGACTTAGGGACTATATGGATTTCACCTTTGGAATCTTACTGAAATAAAAAAAGGCCGACGGAAAACCGGGGGCCTTATTTTGTGTTGTATGTCTTATACAACTGTCATTGGAAAACTCGGGGTTTTCCATGACCGGTCTCGCTTGTAGGCGACAGCTGATTATTCAGCAACAGCAGCAGCAACAACGGTGTCGGTTGCTACGGTGTCGTTGGTCAGAGTGTCAACAACAGCAACAGTTTCCTCAACGGCAGCAACTTCTACAGAGTCAGTAGCTTCAGCAGCAGTTTCCTCAGCAGCCTTGTTGCCGCAGGAGATCATCGACATACCGGCGATGACAGCGAAAGACAGAAATAACTTCTTCATTTTCGTGTAAGATTTAATAATAAAACAATTTTTTTATGTGCTTCAAAAACACTGCAAAGGTAATAGCTTTTTTTGGGTTCGCCAAACTTTTTTCTCAAATTTTTTCAGAAAAATATGCTATACAGCAGACTTTTCTATAAAAATTGAGGGCTTATTGAGGTGTATATGCTTGTTATACAACGAGTTGAAATAAAATGCAAAAGGTTTAATCCGGAATCGTGAATTTTTGAGTTTCTTCACAATCTTTTTCAAGTTGCAACTCAAGTTCCCCGATAGAACCGAACCTCACTTCATCGCGCAGACGCCCGTAAAACCACAGGGTGAGTTCCTTTCCGTAAAGATCCTCCCGGAAATCCAGGATATGTGCCTCGATGGTCCGCGTGGCACCGGGACCGTCGACAGTCGGACGCGAACCGATGTTTACCATTGCCCGGAAAGCTCTTCCGGATGTTTCAGAGGTGCCCGACATTGTTGCGGTAAATGCCTTGCAGACATATACGCCATCGGGAGGAATTAATTTTGAAGGGTGGGGGCAAACGATGTTTGCCGTCGGAAACCCTATCCGCCGTCCCAGCTGTTTCCCCGAAACCACAGGACCGCTCATAGAATAGGGATGCCCCAGAAGGGAGGCTGCTTCCTGAACGTTTCCTTGCTCCAGTTTCTGACGTATGAGGGAGGAACTGATTTCAATCGGCTTTGTACCCTCGCCCATATATGGCAATGCGTCAATCAGTTCTATTCCGTGGTCGGCCGCGAGCCGACGATAATCCTCCGCTGTAAGATGGCGTTCCGTGCCGAAACGGTTATTGAATCCACGGACAATAAGGCTTACGCCATATTTTGCGCTCAGCATTTCCATGAATCGGTCCGCCGTAAGCGCACGGGTGTATTCATCGAAGACCATGAAATTAACATGGTTTACCGGAAAACCGGTCTCAGTCAGGAGACGCAGTTTCTCTTCCGGTTCAGTCAGCAGACGCGGGGCTTTTCCCGGGGCGACAACGCTCAGCGGATGCCCGGGAAAAGTAAAGATCTCCGGAGTCAGTCCCCGGAGGTGTGACTCTTTCCGCAGACAGTCAAGCAGAAAGCGATGGCCGCGATGGACCCCGTCAAACATCCCGATAACTGCGGCGCGTCCCTGTCTCATTTTTCTGGGGCAGGCAGATAATCTGTAAATTCGGTGCCGGGGCGTACCCATGCGGTCCGGAATCCCAGCTCGGCGGCTGCCTCGCAGTTTTCCCGGGAATCATCGAAGAACAGGGTTGTGGCGGGTGTCAGTCCGAACCTGCCGGCGGCCTCTTCGAAGATTGCGGCTTCAGGTTTGCAGCACTTCACATCGAAAGATGTCACGCACCCGTCGAAATAATATTCCCGGTCATGACCATCCTTGCGGAACTCTTCGGCGATCTTCGAGTCCCACATAATTTTATTCGTGTTGGACAGCAGGAAAATGCGGTGATTCCGGTGGAGTTTCTCCAGTTCCTTCAGGCGCTCCACGGGAATCCCGACGAGGAAATCATTGAAGGCATCGTCAATCTGCTCGTCGGTCACTCCCGCCGGCAGGTATTCCCTCAGGGCTTCGCGGAACCCGGCGGGGGTGAGCTTCCCTTCCTCCAGCGCCAGGAACGGCCCTTTCTGACCGTAATCACCCAGGAATTCTTCGGGATGTTCCATACCAAGTTTTTTCAGAGACCGGACGCACCGCTCCTTTTCAATATTCATGATTACTCCTCCGAGATCGAAGAGGAGGTCTATGTTCTGTTTTTTCATAATTATTCAGTTGATTCTGATTGAAATGCATCCGGACGCACTCTGATCAGGGTCAGTCCGTCGCGCAGAGGAAGTATCACACGGGTAACCCGGTCATCGCGGGCCACCATATCGTTGAACCTCCGGATACCATCGGTCTGAGGGTCATCGGCGCCGGAATCCGTCACCTTTCCGTCCCACAGCGTATTGTCGGCAAGGATGAAACCGCCGGGATTCATCAGCGGCAGTATCATCCGGTAGGTCTCACAGTAGGTCCGTTTGTTGGCGTCCATGTAGACCATGTCGAATTTCTTGCCGAGAGCCGGAACTATCTTTTCCGCCTCTCCTATATGCAGAGTAATACGGTCAGCCAGCGGGGAGCGGCGCAGATGCCTCAGGATGAAGTCTTCCAGTTCCTCCTCGATTTCCACCGTATCGAGATGGGCCTCCGGAGGAAGTCCTTCGGCTATACAGACGGCCGAATATCCGGCATAAGTCCCCAGTTCCAGGGCGTTGCGCGGAGCGATCATCGATGTCAGCATCGTCAGTATGCGTCCCTGGAGATGTCCGGAACACATCCTGGGATAAAGCAGCTGGAGGTTGACGTCGCGGTTCAGCCGCATAAGTTCCTCAGGTTCCGCATCTGAATGGGCCAGTATGTAATCTTCCAGAATCCGCTCCATAGTTTGCCGTCGGTTATAACAATGACTCCAGCGCCAGGCGGTAGCTCTCCATCCCGAAGCCTGATATAATACCCCGGCATACGCCGGTCAGAAAGGAACGGTGCCGCTCCGGTTCCCTGGCCGCGATATTGGAAATATGCACTTCCACCACCGGACACGTTATCGTGCGGATCGCGTCAGCAATCGCCAGTGATGTATGCGTGTAAGCTCCGGCGTTCAGTATTATCCCGTTCAGTCCGGGATCGAATCCGTCGGCATGGAGGCGGTCGATGATTTCTCCTTCATGGTTGCTCTGGAAGAACGTTATCTCCACGTCGGGATAGCGTCTGCGGAGTCTCTCCAGGTATTCTTCCATCGTGACACGACCATACACTTCCGGCTCCCTGATTCCCAGTAGATTCAGATTCGGCCCGTTGACAATCAGAACCTTCGGCATATACTTTCGGCTTATTTCCGGTTTACGTTGACCTTCTCGGTAGGGGGAAGAGTACTGTTGCGTTCACTGACAGCCTCCGTCACCTCATGGGCCAGATGGATGAATTCATGCCCCATGATGGAATCCTTCATGGCGATAGGCTCGCCGCTGTCGCCCCCTTCGCATACCGAAGCCACAAGGGGTATCTGAGCCAGCATCTTTACGCCGAGTTCCTTTGCCAGGCGCACACCCCCTTCGCGTCCGAAGAGATAATAGCGTTCATCCGGATGTGCCTCCGGAGTAAACCACGCCATATTTTCGACTATGCCGAGTACAGGTACATTGATTTTGTCTCCCAGGAACATATTGACACCCTTGCGGGCATCGGCCAGCGCCACTTCCTGAGGAGTCGTGACAATGATCACACCGGTGATGGCAAGTGTCTGCACCAGCGTAAGGTGGATGTCACTGGTGCCTGGAGGCATATCTATAAGGAAATAGTCGAGTTCTCCCCAGTCGGCATCGCATATGAGCTGCCGGAGAGCGTTGGACGCCATTGAGCCGCGCCACAGCACCGGCGCGTTCTTGTCGACCAGGAAACCGATTGAAAGCAGTTTCACTCCGTACTGTTCCAGAGGAATGATCAGCTCGCGGTCATCAACTTTATGCATATACAGCTCGGCATCCTCCACGCCGAACATCTTGGGCATCGACGGTCCGAAGATATCCGCGTCGAGCAGTCCCACTTTGTACCCCTCCCGGGCCAGGGCTACGGCGAGATTCGCCGCAACCGTAGATTTACCTACGCCCCCCTTTCCGGATGAAATGCCGATGATGTTCTTCACCTCCGCCAGAGGTTTGACGGCAGGCTGAGGAGCGGGGATGCGCGTCTTGACGGCAATGTTTCCTTTGATGTCGACGTCAGGGGAGACATACGTCAGCACGGCAGCCTCGGCAGCCTTTACAAGCGACTTGATGAACGGATCGGTAGGTTTGTCGAAAATCAGTGAGAAGCTGACTTTATTACCGTCGATGCGGATGTCATCCTCCACCATGCCGGCGGAAACAATGTCCTTGCCGGAGGCCGGATAGCGTACATTGCGCAGGGCGTCGAGTATAAGGTTGGGATAAAGAGTCATAGTCAGTGTATTTTTTTTGCCGCGTTCCGGAAGCCGGAGCCTGCGGAAGCCGGTATATTTCAGGGATACCTATATATTTAATGAATCAGTCGGAATTAGTGTTCATTGTCTCCAGCGTACCGCGCGAAAAACTGCGGTAGGTGTCGAGCGGGATGTCGTCCTGCGGTTCCTGAAGTTCTCCTTCAGGAGGAAGCGAGAACGCCAGATATCTGATCTGCAGTCCGCGGGCTAGCCATTGCCGCTCATAGTAGGTTTTGATGTCGCGCAGGGCTGAATCAAGCCGGGCGGCGTGAGGGGCGGCTGTGTCATACAGGTCGGGGGAGTCCTCAAGCAGAGGGAACCCGTTGAGGCGCACCATAAGGGAAGTATATGTGTAGAGAAACGGACTGTCGGTCTTGAGGTTGATCCGTCCTCCGGGCTTCAATACCTTCCGGTAAAGATTCATGAAAGTCGTGCCTGTAAGACGTTTGCGTACCTTCTTCATCTGCGGGTCGGGAAATGTTATCCATATTTCATCGACTTCTCCGGGAGCGAAGAAATTGTCGAGCAGTTCGATACCTGTTCGCAGGAATGCCACGTTTGTCAGTCCGTTGTCGCGGGCATCGCAGGCACCGGAGTGCATACGTGCCCCCTTTATATCTATGCCGATGAAGTTCTTATCCGGGAAACGGCGGGCCAGCCCTACGGTGTATTCCCCTTTACCGCATCCCAGTTCGAGTACTATCGGGCCGTCGTTATGGAAGAACTCTCCGCGCCAGCGTCCCTTCATAGGGAATCCCTTTTCGCGGAGCAGTCCGAAAGGATACTGGAACACGCAGTCGATGCTCTCCATTTCCCTGAATTTCTTGAGTTTATTCTTTCCCATTTCCGTAAGAATTCGCGGTCAGCAGTTTTCTCCTGCAAATTTAACACTTTTTTTCGGGATATTTCACTACCTTTGTCTGTTGAAGTGAAGTTTAACAATGTGCGGCAGGGTTTCCTTGCGGAATCCGGGCGGACATTTTAAGATTCCGACTTATATTCACTAATCACAGGGAGGTCATGCTCAGCGCATCCTGCCTCGATGTGATGAAAATCGCTTATAGATTTGCCCTGTGGGTAGCAATAAATTAATACCTTTTAACGTTATGAGATTGAATCCCGCCGGGGTCTCCCCGGGGGGTGTCGATTTCCTACGTGAACTGAATATGCAAAAAGCCGTCAAGCGAACATTCGATTTTCTTTTTGCGCTGATAGCGATTATCCTCCTGCTCCCTGTGTGGGTTGTTCTCGCTGTCTGGATATACTGTACTTCCCCCGGAGGCGTTTTCTTCCGTCAGAAACGCACCGGTTTCCACGGCGATACCTTCGAGATGCTCAAATTCAGGTCGATGTACCGCAACGATAAGGCCGACGAGCAGCAGGCTACGTCCAACGATCCCCGTGTCACCCGTGTGGGATGGTTTCTGCGCAAGACTTCCCTGGACGAGCTTCCCCAGCTGTGGAACGTGCTGGTGGGGGATATGTCCCTGATAGGCCCGCGTCCCCATATGCTCCAGCATACGGAATATTATTCCGACAAGATTCCCGATTATATGCGTCGCCACGATATGCGCCCCGGCCTTACGGGCTATGCCCAGATCAAAGGGCTCCGGGGGCCCACACCGCGCCTGGAGGACATGGAGCGCCGCGTGGAGGCCGATCTGGAATATGTCGACAACTTTTCTCTATGGCTTGATTTCAGGATTTTCTTCGCCACGCTCTGGCGGATGGTTACATTCAAGCTCTGAGGAGTATAGCCTGAACTGAAATCTGACTGATACAACAACACAATAAATATACAACCTGATACTATATGAATATCGCGATTGTCGGGACCGGATATGTCGGTCTGGTAAGCGGGACCTGTTTTGCCGAGATGGGCAACAAGGTTACCTGCGTGGATGTGGACAAGAACAAGATTGACAAACTTCTCAACGGCCAGATGCCGATATATGAACCCGGACTCGAGGAACTGGTGAAACGCAACGTAAGCTACGGGCGCCTTAACTTCTCGACATCGCTCCCGGAAGTGATTGACGATGTGGAGGTAGTGTTCTCCGCCGTAGGCACTCCCCCCGACGAGGACGGTTCGGCTGATTTGAAATACGTACTCCAGGTAGCCCGGGAGTTCGGCAGGAATATCAATAAATATACTATTCTGGTGACTAAATCCACCGTGCCGGTGGGGACCGCCCGGAAAGTGAAGGAAGCCATCCTGGAGGAACTTGACCGCCGCGGTGTCGACGTTCCCTTCGATGTTGCCTCCAATCCCGAATTTCTCAAGGAAGGAGCGGCCATCAAGGATTTCATGTCGCCTGACCGTGTGGTCGTCGGAACCGAAAGCAAGAAGGCCGAGGAGGTGATGGGACGTCTCTATCACCCCTTCCTGATTCAGAATTTCCGTGTGATTTTCATGGATATTCCTTCGGCTGAGATGACGAAATATGCAGCCAACGCAATGTTGGCTACCCGTATCTCGTTCATGAACGATATCGCCAACCTCTGCGAGCTTGTAGGAGCAAATGTCGACAGCGTCCGCGCCGGTATCGGCTCCGACGCCCGTATCGGTAAGAAATTCCTCTATGCCGGCTGCGGTTACGGAGGAAGCTGTTTCCCGAAAGACGTCAAGGCCCTGGCCCATACCGGCCTGGAGAAAGGGTATCACCTGGAGGTGATCGAAGCTGTGGAGCGCGTCAATGAGCGTCAGAAACAGATTGTCTTCGATAAAATCCAGCGCCTGGCCGGAGACCTGGAAGGGAAGACCGTAGCCATCCTGGGACTTGCCTTCAAGCCCGAAACCGACGATATGCGCGAGGCTCCGGCTCTGGTGGTCATCGACAAGTTGCTGGAGGCCGGTGCCCGGATCCGTGTTTTCGATCCCATCGCCATGGACGAATGTCGCCGCCGTATCGGCGACAAGGTGACATACTGCCGCGACCTCTACGATGCCGCCGACGGCGCCGATGTGCTTGCGCTGCTGACCGAGTGGCGTCAGTTCCGTATGCCGGCCTGGAACGTAATCCGCAAGGCCATGAAGGGGAACATCGTAGTGGACGGCCGCAATATCTACAACCGCGCCGAACTCGAGGAACAGGGATTCGTCTACTCCCGTATCGGCGAGCGCTGATAGCGTCTCTTTCCGGCGCCACTGCCATCTGAACCAGTCTGGCAGACCTCTTGTCATCCGGACGTAAAACAAAGCGATGTGCCAAATTCACAATTCTGGCACATCGCTTTGTTTTACGGAACAGCCCGGATGACAGCAGACCGTTGCGGCGCATCAGATAGAGAGGCGGCGCAGGGTGTTGAGCAGGTCGCGGTTGATGGGTTTGTCGTTCTTTATGGCTTTTACGAAGGGTACGTAGACGATTTCGTCGTTCTTGATACCGATCATGACGTTGCGCTGATCGTCAAGTAGCGCGTCGATGGCAGCCGCTCCCATACGGGAAGCCAGAATACGGTCGTGGGCTGTCGGGGAGCCGCCTCGCTGGAGGTGGCCGAGGATGGAGACGCGCACGTCATACTGGGGATATTCCTTTTCCACACGTTCGGCGATACCCATGGCACCTCCGGTGACGGGACTTTCGGCCACAAGCACAATTGAGGAGTTCTTGCTCTTGCGGAAGCCGTTCTCGATAAGGTCGGCAAGCTGGTCGACCTCGGTGGAGATTTCCGGGATGATGGCGGCCTCGGCTCCGGAAGCGATTGCTCCGTTGAGGGCAAGGAAGCCGGCGTCACGTCCCATTACCTCGATGAAGAAGAGGCGTTCATGGGAAGTGGCGGTATCGCGGATCTTATCGACACACTCCATGATGGTGTTCAGGGCCGTGTCGTAACCGATCGTGGTGTCGGTGCCGTAAAGGTCATTGTCGATGGTGCCGGGCAGACCGATGATGGGGATGTTGAACTCATTGGCAAAAATACGGGCGCCGGTCAGAGATCCGTCACCGCCGATTACCACGAGGGCGTCGATGCCGTGGCTCTTCATCGTGTCGTAGGCCAGCTGGCGCCCCTCGGGAGTCTGGAATTCCTTGCAGCGGGCGGTCTTGAGGATGGTGCCCCCCCTCTGGATGATGTTGGAGACGTTGGCGGTAGTGAAATCGGTTATTTCATCGGTGATCAGGCCGCGGTAACCGCGGTAGATGCCCTTGACTTTGAATCCTCCGAAAATTGCGGCGCGGGTGACGGCGCGGATGGCGGCATTCATTCCGGGAGCGTCTCCTCCGGAAGTCAGTATGCCTATACATTTGATTTCTGCCATGACAGTAGGAATAATTTCAATCTGTAACTGATAGTGTTGTGAAAACGGTTTTCGTGTGTCCGTAGAATCACAATTACAAAATTACAAAAAAAATCGACAACCCAAACAGGATTGCCGATTTATTTCAATGTTCAGTCATTATCTTATCATCTCATGTCACTTGTCTGTCTTTAAAACCTTGCGGTTGCCGTAAATATAGATTCCTGCCGGGAGTCTGCGGAAATCTTCGGCCCCGAAGCCGATGCGGATTCCCTGGAGGTTATAGATGGGGCGGTCTCCGTCAATGGCCGCCGCGATATTTTCCAGTCCGGATGTTGCGGAGACTTCATTGGACAGGCGCGAGAAAGCGTTTCCTTTATATCTGACTCCCACACGGTAGAGGTCCAGGTCGGAATCGATATCCCCTTCCCATGAAGTGGCTGAAGCATCCGCCGTGGCCACGATTCGGTCGTTGCGATAGATGTCATATCCGCTTATTTCCCAGTCGGCGCCCTCGAATTCCACGTCGTCGACGAGCAGGGCGTAGGTCGAGGCTGCGTCAGTGACGAGCCGGATAGCGAAGTGGAGGGTTCCTTCGGGAAGGAGGGCCATCCTGCGTTCCCAGATATTGGGAGCTTTGACTATCCTGGTGAACACATTGAAATCTCCGGGTGAGGGTTCGGCCTTGTCGGTATAGAGGATTTCGAAGTCTTCAAGGTAAACGTCGGAAATACTCTTGGCAAAGAAGCTGACGGTCTGTTGGCGCCCCGAAAGGAGGGGGGAGATGAGCCAGTCGTCATCGGCTCCGGACTGAACACCATAGCAAGCGGCATACTGGCGTCCTGTGCGGGGTCTGAACACGGTATAGGGCTGGACGGTAACGTCCTGGCCGCACCGGGCCGTGTTGAAGATGAAAAACGCGCGTGGCTGTTCAGCGCCGGGGTAAGAGATCCCCTGGGTGGACACTGTGGGGCGTCCGTCGGCGTCGATGGAAGTCCAGTCGCCGAAGCTGTCGCTCCAGGCTTCGTAGGTCTCGAAAGATTCGGCACATCGGTGGACAAGCGTTTCCGGCGGCCGCCATGAAAGCAGTATCTTTCCGTTACCGGCGGTAGCGGCGATTGTGACGGCGGGACATTCCGGTTCGAGGATGTCGACCGGGGAGGATTCGGCGGTATTGTTGGCCTTGTTCTCGTCGGCGCCATATTCCACCTCGGTTCTGAACGTAATCTGCTCCTGCGCTCCCAGGGGTACGGTAACCTCGAAGTCAAGGGTCCGGGATTTGCCGGACTCAAGCCCCTCAATGTCCCTGGAATCCACGGTCCCGGCGTCCGAAATAAGACTGACCGTGAACGCCCCCGCATCGTTATGTCCTATATTCTCAACAGTGACTTTCACAGGGGTAGTCTCTCCGGGGCGGCAGGCTTCCCTGGTATCGACGGAGACCGACAGGTCGTTATGGTATTGGTCCATAATTCTGACGTCGTCGATTGCGACTGCTGTCGAGTTGTCATCGCATACGGCGCGGAACTGGAAGAGGAAACTGTCTGAAGCGCGGATTCCGGTCAAGTCCGCTTCAGCTCTTCGCCATCCGTTTTCTCCCGTCTGGGCGGAATAGTCGACCAGAAGGAGTTGCGAGGCGCTTTCGTCGTTGAGGTCCAGGGTTTCGACATAAAGCCTGACAGGTTTCCCCGGATAGGAATAGTACCAGAAGGTTAGAATCGGCGAGCGGGCTCCCTTTGCGGCGATTTTGCCGGACTTAAGCATAGCCTGGTCACCGGGCTGGGCGGCGATGAAATAGGCGCAACCGTAGTCCTGGTCATGACTGTTCTGCGAATCAAGGTCGAAACCGGCTTTTCCGGTCTGGTCGGTCCACCAGAAGTGGGTCGGTATGGCATCCGGGAAAGATTCCCTGAACGGCAGAGTATATGGATCCCCTTTCAGGATGATGTTCGACAGCGCCGGTTCGCTCAGACCCTCGGAGTTGGCGGCGGCAACGCCGTAATAGAGGTAATCCTGTTCGCCGGTCATATTCTCCTGAATCTGAAGGCTGTTGCCGGAAACATCTGTTTTCACGACATCGCTTTTGACCACGCGGTAGATTGTATAGGTCAGGGATGCGGGGTCCACGTATCCGCCGTGGCGCCCGGTCTCCGAAGAATTCTCCCAGGTCAGGGTCACCGTGCCGTCGGATTCCGTCACTTTGACATTGCCCGGAGCCATGGGTGCGTCCAGGCCGATATAGGCATCGACTTTGTGTTGACGTCCTTCCTTCCCTGCGATCCAGGCGCTTACGGTGTAGTCGTAGAGCCCCGGGGCGTCGGGCGTATCTGTGAATTCAATAGTTTCGGAGCGCCCCGGAGATTCCTTCACAAAGACTTCCACATCGCCGCGTCTGACGGTTACTTTCTCAATATCCGCCTTCAGCGGTGAGCCTTCGGTATCTTTGTCGGGAGTCACGAAATGTATTGTGGCTTTCAGTTCCCCTTTGGGGGCCGGAGTGACGGACAGTTCCCTTACGGCATCGGGAAGCGCCCCCGAGGCTACCTCCTCCAGACTGATATAATCCACCACCAGACGGTTCTTGCTTTTTTCCGACATGGCGTGGACGCCGACGCGGTAAGTTCCGGTGGCCGGGACCTCGAATTCATCAGCGTATTCCTGCCAGTCGGTTCCTGCGGGGAGTACGGTGGCTTCGCGTACTACGGTGTATTCCGTCTCCTTGTCGGCGCGGAATCCCGAGCCTACGGTCTCCTGGCGGGTTCGGTTGTTGTTTTTGACCTTCATCCCCAGGCGGTATCTGCGCCCCTTCTCAAGAGTTACGGTTGGAGTGAGCAGCCAGTCGTCGGCGGCTTTGCTTGTCTGGATATAGGCCGTTCCCTGGGCGGCATTGAATACCCATGTGGTGCCGTCATTGTTGGCGTCGTCTGTTAGCAGTTCGCTGAATTTCTCCTGGGAATCAAGATCGTTGCGATAGGGGAGTGAGATCCCTTCGCCGACCTGTACGGAGGGGGACCAGGCAGTGTCGCTCCGTTTGCCGTGGTTGTCGGCAATGACGCCGAATTTTATGCTGCGGGCGTCCCCTCCGGGAAGCTCCGTCTCATAGAGGCGCTCCCTGAGGTCCGCGGCCACGGTGGCACCTGAAGCGTCGACCACAGTATAGGTCATCCCTTCCAGGTCAATGAACGCGCCGGCGCCGTCGGAGGCCGTGTTGGTCTCGTCCCAGGTCAGGATAAGTCTGCTGTCGGTCTTTTCAAGTTTTACGTTAGCGGGAGCTGCCGGAATGCCGAAACCTGCGACAGCTTTCACCATCGCTCTGGCTCCCGGGCCGGCTGCGTTGGATGCGCGGACATATATCCTGTAAGTTCCTTCCGCAGGAAGGGTCACCTCTTTCCGCACTTCCGAACCGGCGCCGGAGTTCCCTTCGGCCAGGAGGGTCTCGCCGGCATGGACGGTCCAGGAGAGATCGCCCGTCAGGGCGTTTCCTCCGTATGTAAGAGCCGGGAGTGTGAAACTTACGGTTCCCCGGAGTCCTCCGGCGGGGAAACTTGCGGTCAGGCCGGCGACACGGGCCGGAGCGTCATCGTCGGCTTCGGGAGCGGCTATATACAGACCGGTTATTTCCTCTCCGGCCGGAAATAGCCCGGTCTCCGTCAGTGTGGCGTCCGTGCGGGAGACTTCATAGAGGCGGGAACTGTTGTCGCTCAGCACTACGGCCCAGTAGAGATTCCCGGTCACCGGATCGCAGACGGCGCTGCTCCGTTTCGAGGATGGAATTATTCCGGTAGAGCCGATTTTTGACAGGGAAGCGTCCGCCCGGCTGACATTGTAGAGGTTGCCGTCGGAGCCGAAACCGTAGAAATTACCGGCGGGATCGACGGCCAGAGCGATGAGCTTTTCCGTCAGTTCCCCTATATCGCTCCGCGTGAGCGAGGCATAATCTATTGTGGCCAGCACGTAGCCGGTCCGGTCGGAGTTGTAGAATACTCCGTAGATTTTCCCGTCCCTGGCGTTATATGCCAGGTCAGTGGCGAAATAGCTCTGGTCGTTGCTGTGGATACTTTCGCTATAAGCCACCTGGCTGCCGTCTTCCAGACTGACGGCATGATAGTACGGGAAGATGAAACCGATGGCTTCGGTCCATCGGATGTAGTGATAGACATCATCACTGACCACTCCTCCGCCGTTACCATTGATGGTGGGGCCGGTGAAGCGGGGTACCGCCGTAAGGGTAGTTCCCGACGGTGTGAAATCATATATGCCGACAGCCTTGTTGTCGGAGGAGGAAAGGATGTTGGCGGTGAATACCAGGTCTCGGGCCAATGCTTTCTGGCAGGCGGCAATCGCCATCGCACAGAAGCATACGGCCATGCACTTCACAAATTTATACATCGTTCGGTATGGATTGGTTTTTATTCGCCAAATTTAGCTGATTCCCGGTTTTTATGCAACGGAAACGGTATGGGTTTCGCCGCTCAGCGGCGAAATCTTATTCTGAATTACTGAATTTAAAAATCTTTCACCTCCTGGTAGTCAGTGTTTTCATTGCTTCGGGCAATCTTCTGATAGGTCGAGGGGGTCAGGCCGGTGGTCTTCTTGAAAGCAGCGATAAAATTGCTGACCGACTTGAATCCCACGCTTTCGCCTACAGCCTGAAGGGTGAGATGGCCGTACTCTTCCTTGTTCTCCAGGCGCCGCTGGGCCTCGCGCACACGGTATTCATTTATGAACGCGCGGAAGTTCTTGCCGAAGCGGTCGTTGATGAGTGCGGAGACATACCGGGAATTGCTGTTCACCATCGACGACAGGGCCGAGATGCTGAAATCGGGGTCGAGCCAGTCCTCGCAGTTTTCCATGACGTCGAGAATCTTTTTCTCCAGGTCGGCCGATACGTTGCCGCTGAGCCGCTCGCGGGAAGTCATGAGTTCGCGGTTTCTGGAGTACAGGGCGCGGTAGGCTTCACCCAGGCGCTTGCGCTGCTTGAAGAACACCAGCGCCGCGATCAGTATCAGGAGGACTGAGCCCAGGAGCCACGCCGTGGCGGTCACTTTGTCGATACGGATTTCAAGACTTTTGATTTTGTCGCCGTCCTCGGCCTCGCGCCGGGCCTCATGGCTGGTGTTGGCGGCCAGATAGACCTCCGTGTTGAGCAGCGAATCGCGCAGGGCGAAATATTTTTCCTGGGCCTGACGGGTCTTTCCCATGTCGCCGGTGCGGGCGTAATGACGCATATAGCCTCCGGCGGCGTCCACCATCATGTTGGCCACATTATGCTCGGAGGCGAGGGACGCATACCGCTGGAGATAGACAAACGCCGAATCCTCCGGACCGATTTCCTCATACATTTCAAACATCTCCGACAGGGGGGTGAGCGCAAGGCGCCCGTCAAGATTTCCGGTCCGGATGAATGCAGGGAGTCCGCGCATGATTTCCACCGATTTCTCTCGCGACCCGAACGTTTTCTGGAACACTGCCTGACGGAGGAGCCGGTTATAGGTCTGCCGGGGCACTCCGGGGTCGGAGACCGAGTCGGCCGCGGCGATATATCTCTCAGCCAGCTGGCGGTCACCGACCAGACAGGTCAGCAGGGAGAGATTGTGGTACAGACGGCTTTTCAGGTCCGTGAATCCGCCGTCGGCGGGGCAGGCTGCCAGTCCGTCTTCATAATACCGGATGGCCCCGGCATAATTCTTGAAGGCATGGTTGACGTTGCCAAGATAGAGATAACAGACAGCCAGGTCTCCCGGAGGCGGAGGAGTATGTTTCGCAGCCTCAAGGTACCGGAAAGCCATCTGCATGGAGCTTACGTAATCGCCGCGGAGATATGTGTCGCGGATAGAGTCCACTTCGGCTGTCGCGCAAAGAGTCCGCAGGGGGACGGCTGCGGCGATGAACAGCAGGATGGCGGACAGAAGTCTGGGAATCGCGGTGGACATGATGATTGGGCGGGGGGAGATGGTGATAGAGTCGGCTCCGGGGGCTTATTCCTCAAAAACGGAGTATTCGAGGAAGCGCAGCAGAGGATAGAGGGGACGGAGCATTTCGGCGGCGCGGTCGGGCCAGTCGGGGTCGCTGAAAAACTCCATCGGAAGCTGGCAGAAGCGGCCGTACTCTTTCAGGCGCAGCAGTTCGGCCTGGGGATGGTTGCGGTCATACCCTTTGGGTACTGTTTTCAGTGTCGGACCGAACCATTCGGGATAGAGACGGTTGAGTTCCGGTTCGTTGATGATTTCCTCGAATTCGTCGATGTTGTCGATTATGGCCTTGCGGAGTTTCTTAAGCACGGCGCTGTCGGGACACCACAGACCGCCGTACAGGCCGCTGGAATCGGCTTCGTAACCGTCCGTGGCGCCCCCGTCTTTTCCCGGACCTGCCTGGATGTAGAATCCCGGAAGATGAGCCGCCGAGGAGGAGCGGCCGCGCGGACTTACGGAGGCGGAGAAGTAGGTCTTGTAGGGGGATTTGTCGGGAGAGAAGCGTGTGTCGCGGTATATGCGGTAGACCGAGCCGGCTCCGGTCTGCCATTTCAGTTCGGGCCACCATTCGGCGCAGCGCGCCAGCAGGCGGTCAATGTCGGTTATCCATTGGGCACGCAGAAAGTCGTAGGTCTCTTTGTTCTCCTTGAACCACTGGCGGTCCTGGCGGCGTCCGAGTTCCCGCAGGAATTCATACAGGCGGGGAATATAGTTGGTTGTCATATACGGTCTGTCTTTTTTTTGAGAGGAGGACGGTCAGGACTGCGGGGGAAGATCCTCCCATCTGACATCGACAATCTGCTCCTCGCGTTCAATCCGGCAACTTTCCCCTGTGGCGGAGTCCGCGCTTCGGGTTTCGGAAGTACGGCTGCTGACGGTAACTTCCTTGAATTTTACATATTCCCCGACATCTTTGCCTATTTTCTTGCGTCGTGGGGTAGGGGTGGTCCATCCTCCACGTCGGCTGGCGCGTTGCTGTTCCTGCTGTTTGCGCCGTTCTTCGTCGGGGTCGAGGCCGGCGGCTCGCCGGAAGGCATCGTTCATTTCGCGGGCCTGCCGCCTGGCGCGGTTCAGGGTTTTCCAGACCTTATAGGCCGGGCTTATAAAGAAGAAAAATATCAGAAGGCAGATAAAAATCAGCCACATAGTAACGTTTGATTATGTTTCACATATCGCCGGCTCCGGGCCGGCTCCGGATTCTATCCCTTGATACCGGGGCGGGTGAGGACGAATGCCGAAAGAAGAAAATAAAGGATAATGGTGTAGGCGAAACCTTCTACTCCGAAAATCGCCACGAAAAGCACCGCGGCTGTCAGGAGGATATATCTCAGCAGGTTGTCGCCGATGCGGAAGTTTTTGAGTTTCAAGGAAAACATACGCATATCCGACACCATCAGAAGGGCTACCCCCACGATTACAACCGAGACTATCAGGTTTCCCCAGTAGACATGACTGTGCATCCACTGGCTTGCGTGACTCTGCATCCAGGCGGTGGCTCCGATCCAGAAGATCGCGTTGGCCGGAATGGGAAGTCCCTTGAATTCGGTGGCCTGAGAGTCGTCGAGGTTGAATTTTGCCAGTCGAAGGGCGCCCATCGCGGGGATAAACAGGGCCACGAAGGGAATCCACCATGAGCCGGTCCACACCTGGAGGATGTTATAGAGAAGCATTGACGGGGCCACGCCGAAACTTACCAGGTCGGCCAGCGAGTCGAGTTCTTTTCCCAGGGGGGAGGGGGCGTGGAGCCATCGGGCGGCGGCTCCGTCGAAGAAGTCGAAGACCGCGGCCAGCCCTACAAGTATCCAGGCCAGCTGGCGCCCGTTGATATATGTGCCGAAAACCGTCATTACGTCGGTCTCGAAAGAGAAGGCGCATATACAGGCCAGACAACCTGAGATAAGGTTGCAGAGGGTCAGTGTATTGGGAACCGCGGTGATTATTTTTCTCAGGAACATTGTCGGAAAGTCGTAAAGGTTCAGGGATTGAGTTTTCCCACCTGCGTCACACCGCCGACGGTCTTGTCGCCCAGCCGCACGGTGATGGTGGTAGACTTCGGCAGATAGAGGTCGACGCGGGAGCCGAACTTGATGAAGCCCATGTGGTCTTCTACGGAGGCTTCGTCGCCGGGGCGCGCGTAGGTGACGATTCGCCGGGCCATCGCGCCGGCTACCTGGCGCATCAGCACCAGCTGTCCCTCCGGAGTGCGGATCACGACCGTGGCGCGTTCGTTCTCTGTACTCGATTTCGGGAGATAGGCCGCCATAAAGCGTCCTTTATGGTGTTTGTAATAGACGACCTCGCCGTTGACCGGGAACCAGTTGGCGTGTACGTTCAGCGGCGACATGAACACCGACAGCTGGATGCACTCCGTCTTGAGATACTCCGGCTCATAGACGTTCTCCAGCGCCACGACCTCGCCGTCGGCCGAGGCCACAACGGCATTTTCAGGATCGCCCGGGAAATCCCGGTGAGGGGAGCGGAAGAAGTTGACGACCAGCAGGTAGAAGATTGTGGAGGCAATCAGCACGATTATCGGTATCCAGATGCAGTCCATCATCCAGAGCCACAACGGGACATTCACCAGCAGCAGCGCCGCCAGCAGAATTATCAGTATGTTGGTACCTTCACGGTGTATTTTGACTCTCATGGAAAGTAGACTCGGATAATCGTCGTTTTAAAATTCAGTCTACAAAGTTAACTGATTTTTTTTAATAATCAACTATCGGGACCCATTAAACTGATTATCTTCCTGATATTCTTTCAGCTTTTTTACTCTTTTTAGCCAAATTCCGCACCGCTGACTCCTCTTTGCGGGCCTTGCCGGTGTTGCCGGAATGTCTTCAATAGTGCGGCCGCCCGGTATTGATTCCGGCTTTGCGGGCCTGGGAGTGCTGATGTTCCCGCGGAATATGATACAGTCTTCCGTCTTTAATCAGGCGGGAGCCTGTCTGATGGAAAGTGAAGGGAACGCCGCTGTCGCAGCACTGGCTGCGCAGGTCGGTCACCCAGCTGAAATCCAGCGGTCTGGCATATTTGCCCGATTCTCCCCCCGCAGAGACTTCCTCCACAAGTTCCGGATTCAGGTATGGGCGCAGGTTGATTTTCTCAAGCATCGGGGCCACGATTATGAGCCGGTGGCGGAGCGGCAGGTTGAGGAAAAGGGGGAGCCGCGCGTCGGCGCGGTCCTGATTCTCTATGGTGCATCCGACGGCGACATGATGGTATCCCTCTCCCCAGTCATCGGGCAGACAGACGGGGAGCCGCTCTATACGCTTGGTGATGAAGAAGAAAGTGCAGTCGTCGCGTCGGCGGATTATCTCCCAGATTTCATCGCGCCAGGCATCAGCCTCCTCGATAAGGAAATCCGAGGTAAAACAGAGAGCGAATTCGGTCCCTGGGGGAAATTTCAGGTTCTTTTTCCGATCGCGCCGCAGCGGCAGCCTCACCGAAGCCGTCTTCCGTACCTCACTTGCTGCCTCCGGTGTCCCGAAAGCCGCATCCTCCCGGTAGACATAACAGTGGCGGCATCCCGCGCTTATCTTATGGCATCCGTGCCAGGGGTTCCACATCGGCATAATCGTTCCGTCTTCGTTATAATGTTGATATATTTTATTAATGTCGGTATATACAGTTATAGTATTCTGAATATGACTGACGATATTGTCTAAATATATATTGTATGGTGGATATGATATGTTGCATCGTTCAGTTTCGGGTGCAAAGATAAATGTTTATTCTTCGATTTTTTGATTTTCTGTCAACAAAAATTCCGAAAAAATTTGGTGGATTGAAAAAAAACATCTACCTTTGCAGTGCAAAAGAGAAAATGCAAAATATGGGGTACTAGCTCATCTGGCTAGAGCGCGACACTGGCAGTGTCGAGGTGAGCGGTTCGAGTCCGCTGTACTCCACTCCAAGTCACTGACTATCATTTAGTTGGTGACTTTTTTGTTTTTCCTCCCCCTCAATACTCCACGGGATTGTGTCGGATTGGATTATATGTTGTGAATCAGACTATTAGACAAGGAAACATCCCCTTGACGATTCCTCGCAATTTTAGGTGGTACCCAAATCTGGTACCCAAAAATTGGTCAAAAATGGAACAACAATTTTTCCCCTCCTCGGTAAATTACCGTTTCTATCTTCGCGACATACACAGAAATAAACCAGTCGGGTTGTTTCTTAAAATCAGATTCGAGGGAATAACCACGCAAATCCGATGCCAAGGTATAAAAGTCTATAAGGAACAATGGTGTCAGAGCAAGCAACGTGCCTATATAAGCCCCATCCTTTCCCCACTTGACAATTACAACAATGCCATCGTAAACAAGACGATTGAGGAATATGTGAGGAAAATAGAGGATTATATGGAAAATTCTTGGATTTCACAGAAAAAATATGTATCTTTCCATTGTGGAATTAAACAACGGCTGATGGAAAAGAAAAAATCATATAAGGATAAAGAGGTTTTCGATATATATGCTTGGATGAAGCGTAGCATCATCAATGATGTGAAGATTTCCCAAAACACATCCTCCAATTATATGCGGTCGTTGGCTTTATTCCAAGAATTTGTCAAATGGAGAGTGGAGCAAGGATTCGAGCCGATTTCGTCATTTTCACAGATTGATTCCGCTTTGATGGATGAATTCACCGATTATATATGTTATGAAGCCAAAACGCCTACGGGGGATGAATATGCGGTTGTGACCGTCAATTCCAAGTTGAAGCAATTTATGTCTGTGTTCCATAACTACGCCCATAAGAGCAAGACTATAACGAAAGAAGTTGCGCAGTTGGTCGGATATGAGGAAATTCCAAACAAAGGTAATTCGCGTCATATCGCGTTGAGGGATGATGAGATATACAAACTATGGCATTATAAGTGTAAGTCGGTCAAAGATGAGGAGATTCGTGATATGTTTCTGATTCTTTGTACTTGTGGCTTGCGTATAGGCGACCTCGGCAAACTGTCGAAAGGATATGAGATGGTTGGGGATGTTGACAAGATTTCGTTTGTTCAGAACAAGACGCAGGAAACCGTTGATGTTCCCTTTGTTTTCAAACTTACGAAAGAGATATTTGCCAAGTATGACAATACGCTTCCAAAGGTAAATGTCAAGCAGATTAACGAGAATATCGGGCGTATTGCGGCAGAGGCTAAGGTCGGTACAGATGAAAATGTGATTGTCACACGTCATTATGCTGGAGAATCGAAAGTGAGGCAGGAAACAAAGAAAAGATGCAACTGTATCAAGAGCCATACAGGCCGACGTACACTTTGCACTCTTTTGGCGCATCGAGGATGGACGTTTGAGCGAATCAAGCAATATTCGGGTCATGCAAAGGCAAGCACCATCGAAAAGAATTATTGCAAGATGGATGATATGTCACAACTGTTGTTTGCCAAACTATGTGGTTCTAATCCCGAGATGATTTTGGAATATATGGATTCATTCAAATTGATTTCCACAAATCCCACGCAGATACAACCCCAACAAACCCAGCCTAAACAGATTTGTCAGGCCCCATTGCCCATAAGTAATCCGACCACTGATGGGAATCTGTTCGTCAACAGTGTGGATGAGGCCAAGCGTGTACTTAACTATTTAGGTGCTGATGTTGATGATTATATCGAGGAGAACGATATAAACCAGTTGATAAGGATGATATGCCACTATGAGGGGAGGATTGTCGGAGGATATGCGAAAAAACACAATATAGAAAAGATTAAGGAGATATTCAATGAATATGCCGACCCGAGGGTAAGGAAAGAACATCTGCATACTTATGCTGAATACCTCAACGCCGAGAGGGGAATTTCCTCCTCGATGGATAAGAGGCGAGAACTTGTGATAGAGGTGTGCAAGAAGAAGTGTGATGAGGGATAATCGTCAAAAGTGACATTCTAATACCATAACAAAACTACAATATTTCACATGGGATTTGGTTTTCTCGATTATTTTGTGTATCTTTGAACTACTGGCAGGTTCAGGTTCCCTCTGCTGTCAGAGAGTACATTGACATGGGTAACCCCTACGGGAGGCAGGTACTTTTTACGAGTATGAGATGAGGGAACGGTTCTGAAAAATTCCAGCAGGAAAAATTCATGATGACTGAAAAAGCCTTTTCCGTAGAATAATAAGGTCTACTATATAAAGAGATAATATATTTAATTATCAATTTGTTATCAATAATATTTTAATTTCTTATAATTTAAAAATATATTCAATTAGTTATTAAAATAATATTCTTAATTCATATTGATATTATAAGAATTATTCAATGATTGTTTAATTTTAATTATTAATGGTTGTATAAATATTTTAAAATAATATATTATAAAAAGAATATGTTTATAAATAAACGATTATCAATCAAATTCAATATTGATAAGTTGCATATCAAGTTTTCAAACTATGATTTGTTAAGAGATGCTATCAATGATGTCATCAGTGATTCATTCGATGGGTTCAGATTCATCCCCATTCATCCCCACCTCAATTACAGGATGTATGAGTTGAGGTATGATGATGAGGTCTTGGGAGTGTTGTCATTCAGGGAATCCCACGGTGTCATTCTTGAAGTAGATAACAGACAGTTGTATTCGGGAAGCCTCTACAAGGTGTATCTGTTCGCCCATCGGTTCAGTCTTACGATGGAGACGTTCTCCAAGATAGATATATGCTGCGATGCCAACGTGGATTTGCCAGGCAAGTTGAATCGGCTTCTGCACTCTCGGGCATACGAGATAACGCGCAGGGGAGTGAAGATGCTGAACTACAAGGGGAACATCGACATAGGCGTGAAGATACTCCCCAACATAGTTACGGTAGAGGGGGAAAGGGCGAGAAGATACCCCACCTATAATTTCACTCCGGTTGTGACAAGCGGTTGCCGCAAATGTCCAGTCCGTATGGTCGGTTACAACAAGAGTGTGGAGGTGGAGAAGTCATCCCACAAACATTACATCCTCCGTTCCCTCCCGTTCGGCGATGATGTGGCACACCGTCTGGAGATACGGACGTGTGGTTATGAGATGCAACGGAACGGTTTGGATGTCAGGACATTGTTTTATGACATTGACAAGGAGGAGACCGTCAGGAACCTCTTCATCGCCTATCTCGACCGCTTCTTTGAGTTCAACAAGGGAGGACAGAGGTATAGAGCGAGTGAACTTCTGCGCGTGGCGTAGCGCGATATACAAGGGTCGTATTGATGATTGAGGATGGTTTTCGCATAAACCGTTGAGGGTCAGAAAAGACAATGCGTTTGGCGTGTTTGACTGTGTTCAATCCCGTGGTATGTTCAAAAATTTCATCATATCATCCTGAACACCATTTGATTATGCACTCGAAAATTTCTTTGATTTTCTTGCGCAGGCATTTGCAGGAACGGGATAATCCTGTTATCTTTGCCTGCAAATCAATGAGTTAAAGAAATATGAACACAGCCGTCATATATGCCCGCGTTTCCAGCACATCCGACCGTCAGTCAACCGACCGACAGGTGATGGACCTGACCGCCTATGCCGTCCGCAACGGCATGGAGGTGGCGGAGGTCTACACTGAACATATCAGTGGGGCTATCAGAAACGAGAACCGTCCCGAACTGTGCCGATGCCTCGACTATTGCATCAGCAACAATATAAGCACCCTCCTCATAAGTGAGTTGAGCCGACTTGGCAGGAACGTGGATGAGGTGCTTGCCAATGTGAAGAGATGCAAGGACAACAACCTCAACATCT
>CAJUAF010000018.1 GCA_910584365.1 uncultured Muribaculaceae bacterium
TGTGGCGGATGCGGTAGAGGGTTTCTTTGGTGAGGCCGAGGAAGGAGGCGATTTGGGTTATGGTGACGGTCTGGAGGAGGCGGGGCGCTTGGGATGAAGTGGTTGGAGATTGCGAGGGATGATTGAAGGGTGAATGGTTTGCATTAGAAGAGTTTTTTCATGTGTACGGATTCTATGGATGCTCCAGACTGTAGTTTTTGTTCCTGACTGGACGTTGTTGCCAGTGGTCCTCCTAATTTGTTGGGAATAGGTTGGTCGAAAAATCCGTGGATCCCGCGGGGCTATCCGCTATGGGAGGATTACAGTGCAGGCAGCGGTGGGGAGGAATGGTGATATATGGGCGTGTGCTTTACCTTGGAGGTGGGGTTCATTGTGATGCGGTTTAATGCCTGTTCTGAGATTCGGAAAGGAGGAAGAGGAATCAGGAAAGGGAAATGTGGGAGGAGTGACAGCCGGATGTCGTGGCGGAATGTTTTTTACGCCGGGGAGCTTCCTTTGAAGAAGTGGATGATTTGAACAGAGAGGTAATATTGCATTGTTTTTATTAGCGGAAAGGAAGTCCAGGTTTGAGTGGGAAGCGAGCCTCAGAAGGCGTATAATTGGGTTGTACGGGGAGGGGGATTGAGGTAGATGGGAAGAATGAAGTGAGGAGATGGACCCAGGGCGGAAGTGAAGTAGACAGATAAGAGCCCCCTGGAAGTTCGAGGACTTTCAGGGGGCTCTGTATGTAAGGGGGAGGATGAGCTACGGGCTGCCGTCGCATCGCTTCGGTAATGAAGCCGATTACGGAAAGAGAGAGACGGAACCGGTTATGGTAGGGGATTACTGCTGGTCGGAGTAGAATTTCTGGATGCGGTTGTCGACTTTCTTGTTGCCCAGGAGGATAGCGGAGATGGAGTTCTGGAGGGCTCCGGCGCCTTCACGCTGGGTGAAGACCATGGCGTCGTTCTGGAAGTCGAAGGGACGGCCCTGGTTGTCGATGTTGAGAACCTGGAAGACGATGGCGGAGGAGTTGAGGGCCACGGGGCCTACGAGCTGGCCTTTCTTGGCTACGGCTACGTTGGCGTTAAGGGCGGACTCGAAGGGGGGGAAGTTGCGGACCATGGGCTGGCCGAAGGTTACCTGGGTGGTGTCTACGGTGACGCGCATGGCGGCTGCGTAGCCGTTGAGGTCAGTGGCTTTGCCTTTGTAGTCAGCAATAAGTTTCTGGCCTTTCATGCGGTTGCGGGCTTTGTCTTCGAGGTAGGTGCGGACGCGGCTGTAGGAGGATGGGATGTAGTCGCCTTTGAAGACGTCTTTGATTGCGACGCCCATGAGGCGGCTGTCGTTGTCGTTTTTGAAGATGCCGGAGACGTCGCCTTTCTTGTTGGTGATGGTCCACTTGGCTGCGTTGCGGCTTTCAGGAATCTGGTTGATGGAGAGGGTAGAGGGGGTAACGAGGCCTTCCATCACGTTGTAGCCGACTTTGGCTGCTTCTGCGGCGAATTTCTCGGGGGTGTTGTTGGCTTCGAGGAATTTGCTGAAGTCACCGTTGAGTTTGGAGATTGTAGCGGAGGAGGGGATGACTTCGTAGGTGATTTCGGCAATTTCGTAGACGGGAACGGGGGCCTTGCGGGTGCGGATTTTCATCGCTACGCCGGGGTTATTCTTGGATGTGAAGTAGGTACCGGCTTCTGCGTTCTGGATGTCGTCTTTGACGAGGGCGAGGTTGGGGTCAACGAGGGATACCCATACGCTGTCCTGGCTCTGGGCGATGAGTTTTTCACCGAGGTCAGCGGGGCGTTTGCCTGTATTGAGGGCATTGAGGACGGAATCGGCTGCCGCGCCTTCTGCGAATACTGCCATATCAAGGAGGACGGAATCCACGTTCTCAGTAACGCCGAGGAGTTTGGCCAGGGTGTATTTGTAGTCGTAGAAGGAGACCTGGGCAACAGTGTCGGCTGTGATTTTGTCGAGGGCGTTGCGCAGACTGGAGGAGAGCTTGCTCTTGGGAGCGCTGACGCGGTTTACATAGAATTTGGAGTTGTCGGCCAGGGCTTCGGTACCGGGTGTCATGCGGAGGCCGGCCAGGGCTTTGTTTACATCGGCGGCAGCGGCGTCGAGGTCGGTTTTGGAGGGAACGATGTCAACGGTGATGTAGTCGATGATGTACTGGGCCTCGTCGATGCGGAAACGGTTTTTCTCTTCGTTGTAGACGGCTTCGATGTCGGCATCGGAGGGTTTGAAATCATCGTCGGAGAGGGTATTGTAGTCCTTGCGGGCGTAAGCGATGGTGGCTGTCGATGCGTTGTCGTCGTAGTAGGCTTTGGCATCGAGTTTGTTGGCGGGGAGGGCGCCGGAGAAGAGTGCGGAGAACTTCTGGCTCAGGAGCATCTGCTCGGTGTCTTTTTCCAGGGCTGCCCAGGCCTGCTGGAGCTGCTGGGACTGTTCGGGCTGCAGGCCGTATTTCTGGGGATTGAATGCGTACTCGTAGAGCATCTGGGCGGAGGGGAATCCCCACTGCTGTATCATGCGGGTCACCATGGGATGGGGTGTCTCACCAATCATGGCTTTGGAAAGTTCGTTGTCGGTTACAACCAGTCCGAGAGCCTCGTATTCCTGCTTGAGGAGGGTCTCGTTAACCATCTGCTGGAGTACCATTGTCTGGATGCGGGCGTTGTCGATGTTTGTGTAGCCCTGGTTGCGCATCTGTTCGGACTGCTGCTCCACGCGGCGCTGGAACTCGATGTAGTCGATTTTCTGGCCATCGACTTTTGCAACTGTGTGGTTGTCGGAAAACAGTTCGCCGGGATTGTCAATCGCGGTGAGGATAAACAACAGAAGCGCGATTCCGAGGATGGAAATTACAAGGCCGGGCCTCTGTCGAATTTGTTCAAGTGCTGACATTTAAAGTTAAAATGGTTTATGTTATTATTTTTTCTTTTTCCACTTTTAGCCCACAAAGATACATTTTTTCCGTCACTCTCACAAACATTTGTCCCGATTTTGTCTCCCGTGGTCGGGAAATCGCGTAAATTGCTGTGAATTCGGGCGAAAAATAAGGCGGCGTGTCAAAATTCAAATTTTGACACGCCGCCTTCGGTTAGTTGTGTATGGTCAGGGGAAGAGGTGGCGAAAGGCGCCAGCCGTTCCCGGGAGCAAATGTTTAGTCGATGGTTTCGTCAGCAGGATAGCCGCCCATTTCGCGGATGGCGTTCTTGAGCATCACATACTGCTGGAAGAGGTGGTTGACGGGTACTTCACCCTTGGTGTAGTCGTGCATCGGGCTCTTGAGGAAGAAGCTCAGGAAGCGCTGGATGCCGTAGCGGCCGTTGCGGGCTGCCAGGTCGCTCAGCAGGACGAGGTCGAGGCAGAGGGGAGCGGCGAGGATGGAGTCGCGGCAGAGGAAGTTGATCTTGATCTGCATGGGGTAGCCCATCCAGCCGAAGATATCGATGTTGTCCCATCCTTCCTTGTTGTCGTTGCGGGGGGGATAGTAGTTGATGCGGACCTTGTGGTAGTAACCGTTGTGGGTGTTGCCTTCGCCGCCGCAGTTGCAGCCGTAGAGGTCTGGCTGGTCTTCGGGAACGAGGATGGATTCCAGAGTTGAGAGCTTGGAGACTTCCTTGGTGCGGAAGTTGGCGGGTTCGTCGAGAACCAGGCCGTCGCGGTTGCCGAGGATGTTGGTCGAGAACCATCCGTTCAGACCGAGGCAGCGGGTGCCGATGATGGGGGCGAAGCCGGATTTAACCAGGGTCTGGCCGGTCTTGAAGTCCTTGCCGGCGATAGGCATCTTGGTCTTTTCGGCGAGTTCCCACATAGCGGGAATGTCGACGGTGGTGTTGGGAGCGCCCATGATGAAGGGAGCGCCTTCGGTAAGAGCGGCGTAAGCGTAGCACATCGAGGGGGCGATATGCTCCTTGTCGTCAGCCTTCATGGCGGCCTCGAGCTGGTCGAGAGTCATGTGGACGTTTTCGTCAACGGGAACGTAGACTTCAGTAGAAGCTGCCCAGAGAACAACGACGCGGTCAACGCCTTTTTCTTTCTTGAAGTTGCGGATATCCTCGCGGAGCTGTTCAACCATCTCCCAGCGGGTCTTGCCGGTCATGATGTTCTCGCCGTCGAGACGCTTTGCGTAGTTGTGGTCGAAAGCGGCCTTCATGGGGACGATCTTCTCGAGTTCGTCCTTGACGGGGTTGATGTCCTTTTCCTTGAGAACCTCGCAGTTCATCGCGGATTCGTAGGCATTTGCGGGATATACGTCCCATGCGCCAAAGACTATGTCATTGAGGTCAGCCAGGGGAACGATTTCGTTGTATTTAAGATATTTCTTGTTTTCGCCTTCACCGACACGCATACGGTCGTACTGGGTCATCGAGCCAACGGGCTTTGCAAGACCTTTGCGGGCCATCAACACACCGGTCATGAAGGTGCTGGATACAGCGCCGAGACCAACGACTAACACGCCGAGTTTGCCTTCGGCTTTCTTAACTTCACTCATTGTTTGATTAAGTTGTATATTTTGTTATAGTTTTCTGAAAATCTCCGTTGCGCGTATGCCTCTTTTAAGATTGGTTAACTAAGAAAGGGGCTTACGGCCCTTGCAACGGTTACTTGCAGTTGAAAAATGATAGCTGAAACCTGTCATCGCGAGCGCTTTTCAAGGCGTCGGATGCCGTCTTAGCAAAATTCGCCTCAAAAGTACACAGTAATTTCCAATTGCAAAAATATTTTTGAGGAAATATTTGTTGAATTTCGCAAATAAAAGTTAAATATTAGGCTTAATCTGTAAAAACTGTTGATCGAGCGAGTTTTGAAAGTATAAATGTTAAATAAGATTAATGGAGATGCGGTGACAAATGTCAGTTTTCCGAATCATGCGCGGGGAGAAAAGTGTGTGGGCGCGTGTCAATCTGCGCGCCCCTCCGGACAGGCATCAGGAGCGGGGAGCGATATATGCGGCGTAGCGAGATATAAAACGGCCGAAAGCCGGAATCCGCATGAACCCGTATTCAAAGAGAGCATAACCCAGGAAGCTGCACAGAATTCCGAGCGACACATCTATGATATAATGATGGGAAGTATAGACGGCCGTAAACCAGATCCCCAGGGTTATTACAGCCAGGGCCACCTGTATCCATGTCGGACACTTGGCGCGCAGGGAGTAGATGAATGCCACCAGCGTATAGGCTGAATGGAGCGACGGAACGGCTGCGAACACATTGGCGTTGCGTCCGTAAAGACCGTGGAAAATCCCAAGGCCGGTCATCTCGTCGAAAGCTCCGAGTCCGGCGACCTCACCCGGAGTGGCTACATTGAAATCGAAGCCGTGGAGGGCGACGTACCATGGCGGAGCGGCCGGATGGATATAATATCCGGCGAACCCGATGAAATTGACAAGCAGAAAGACCAGAGCGAAATGAAGATACATCTTCTCCTGACGGCCGAAATAGAGATACAGCCCGAAAAGAATCGGAACCGGCACCCAGCAAAGGTAGAACACTCCCCCCAGGAAATCCATCACCGCCGACCGATGGAGGGCGAAGAACTCATTGGGCGTCAGCGCGACGCCGTCCGCTCCCGCGATGCCGAAAAGGCTTTTCTCCGTCTCGTAGATGCCGCGGATATCGACCGGATTGACTTCGTAGTTGTGGACGATGTTCATCCAGTCATACGAAATCCCGAAGACGATGAACGGCAGCAGGGCAACCACCAGTTTCCTTGTCGGCACGGTGGCGAAAAACAGCACCGCAAGCAGCAGGGCAAGCCACAGATGCTCCGTGCGGAATCCCACACACACGGCCGTCACTCCCAGCCATACGGCGAGAGCGGCGATGACCGTAATACTTTCTTTAAACGTCGGAAAGAACCTGTCGGAACGGAGCTGCACGGTGAAATATCTGAAATTATCGGATTAACGGAGACCTTTGCGGCAGACTCCCACGCGGGCAAAAGCCGTGATGTTGGCGAAAACGGCGATCACAGCCATTGCGATAATCAGCACCGTCATGGCCACGTTTGTATTGTTGGGACCCGTCTGGCCGATGATGCCGCAGAGAATACATCCCAGCACTGTGACCACCACTCGCTCCGGGCGCTGCATGAATCCCACCTTGCATTCCAGTCCCACCCCTTCGGCGCGGGCCCGTACATAGCTGACCATGATGGAGCCTACAAGGGCGATGAACGTCACAAGCGCTCCCAGGGGATACCCGGCCATAATCAGGAAATAGCTCAGGGCGCCGAGATTGAACAGTTCGCAGTAGCGGTCAAGCACCGAATCGTAGAGGGCGCCGAAACGCGATACCATATTTCCCAGGCGGGCCACCTGGCCGTCGAGCATATCGAACAGCGAGAAGAGAATCATCACCACGCCGCCCCACGTTATGAGGTCAAACCTCAGATGCGCCGGGTCGGACTGCGCCAGGTAGCCGGCCCAGGCAATCAGGGCGGCTGCGGCGATATTGCCCAGCAGACCGATGGTAGTCACCATGTTGGGGGTCACCCCCATACGGATAAGCAGCTTGACAAACGGATTGATGATGAAATATATCCCTTGCTGGAGACCGTCGCGTTTCTTCTTGAACGAATTCTTGCCTATCATTTGGAATTGAGGTTTTGCTTGTTTTCAGGACGGGCATTCCCGGAGGAGGTCCGATTGCTTTTTTTAAGGGTAACGGCGTCTACGATGCGGATAGCCACGGGGTCGAACCGCGTGGGGCGGTAGACGAAATTCTTCTGCATCACGAAGTTCCAGGCCAGCGAGACGATGAGCGATACCGACAGACGGGCGAAAGCGAACAGTCCGTCGGGCTTGATCCAGTGGATTTCGCTCAGGAACTGGAGCCTCTGGAGCGCCTGTTCCAGCAGCGTCGTCCCTCCGAGGTTCAGGATAAAGCTCCCTCCCCAGATGATGAGGTACTTGACGGCCACGGCCTTTACGGAGCAACCCTTGGCCTGGAAAGTGAATTTGTAGTTTACGATACAGTTTACGATGCCGCCGGCCACAAGACCGATGGCGGTGGAGAGAAAACTTCGCAGCGGATCGGTCCCCATCGGATAGAAGACCCACGCGAAGAAGACGAAGCAGACCCCCATATCGGTCCAGGACGCAATCTGGGAAGATACCGACGACCGCAGAAAGGTGAAGATACCTTTCCCGTGGAGAAATTTGTCAGTGACCTTATTTGAAACCGTCTTCAGACTCATCGCAAGGGGATTACTTATGGTCTTTGACCGCGGCCATCACAGCTTTGGCGATATTTGTGGCCGCCTCGTTGCGGCAGGCCGAGAAGCTGGGCCAGTCGTTGAAGTCTATTATGCTCAGGGAGCCGTCTTCGGCCTGGATACACTCACCGCCGTAGACAATCAGGTTCAGTTCGCGGGCCGCCTTGCGGCAGAGAGCCTTGAGTTCCTCATCGGTGCGGCGGGTCTGTTCGTCGCGCATATTCAGGGGTTCAGCCTCGTAGGGGCGGAACCAGTTGAAGAACGGAGTTCCGGCCACACCGTAGAACTTCACAAGTTTTCCCGGCAGATGCCGCGAGATTACCGCCCGGCGGAATCCCCTCAGAAAATATTCCTGGAGGACATCCTGGGCCTCGGCCGGAGTGCGGACATAGCTTACGTCCTCGGCGTGCTGGGCATGGAAGTCGCCGCGCTTGATCCAGCACTGGGTGAATCCCAGCTTCTGGAGCCGCTGGCGCACCACCTCGTCCGTGTCCACGATGATACTCTGGGGATAAGGGATATTGGAGCCGAGCAGAATTCTTGCCTGGCGCTCCCGGATGCAGTTCTCGATGCCGTAGCCCGAGTTGATGACCAGTTTCCCTTCGTCTTCCAGACGCTGGAGAAGGTCGGTGGATTTCCGCTCGCGGCACATATTGATGATGACCGGCTCGGTGACTTCCCCCGAACAGAACTGCTCCTCGGAATACGTGCGCACCTCACAGCCGCGTTTGCGCAACTGCTCGGCCACGGTGTTGAGAATCGTGGCGTCGTTTCCGACATGGTTCGGGGAAAAGACCCCGGCGCGCATAATGGCTGCTATCTTAGTGGTGGCCATGACAAAATTGCTTTTCCAGAGTGCAAAGGTAGTTCATTTCGGCCAAAAGTGCAAATTTTTATTATTCAGCGGCGGGGCTTGCGGAAATAGTCGTTGTAGATTTTGATGCCGAAAACGATTGCCGAACAGGTGCCTGTAATAAAGTTGGTGATTACCAGGGGCCAGTTCACAGGGGCGCTCAGGAAGCCCTGGACGATGAAGAACAGCGCCCCGAATCCCATCAGCAGGAACGTGGGTAGCGCTATGGCGTCGGTCTGGCGGGTACGGATGGTGTGGATGGCCTGGGGAAGATACCCCATCACCATACAGAGAGCGGCCAGATAGCCGAAAATATTGAACAGATTGAGGTCAGTCATAGGACTTGGCGGATTAGATTCTTTCCGATAAGCGTCGGCGCGGGTCCGGGACTCCGGAGCGGCCGGGCAAAGTTACAGAAAAATTCCGAAAAAAGAAAGCCGCTGTCCCTGTCACAAACGTACAGGCAGCGGCTTGGTTGGAATTCACCTGGCTACGCGCTATCGCAAATGCAGATTCTCAGCGCGCAACCGCTCCGGTGTTTCGAGAGAGATGGTGAGTTCCGTGTGGATTATGGACGCTTTGTCGCCGGTCGATTCCCCCAACACACATACATATCATCATGAAAACTTAAGCATATTAGCCTTATTTGCTATCACTATGACTTACCTTGCGCCTCTCACCCTCGCAGGCCCGGGAGACGGAAGGAGCATCCGCCGGGAAGACAGACACTCTGGAGTTCAAAGAATCGAAAGTCAAAATTCAACAGAAGAAGCCTCACGGTTTCCTACTAAAAGGAAACGACCGGCTGACGCCGCAGGCCTCCAGAGAGAGACGGAGAGAGCGGAACGGAAACCCCGGAGAGAGCCCCGCTCCGGACTGCAACGAAAACATCGCGTTGCCAAATCCGCTACAAAATTACTCATTCTTCCCTTTCCGTGCAAACGTTTTGGGAAGATTGTTCATTGTGTTATAGACTTTTAGCATAAACCAGTGCAGTTTCATGAAAATTCACCAAAAATCAATTAACGGATATGAAAAAAGAACCCCGGCCTTCCCAGGTCAGGGTTCCTTCCGTAAGCGGAGCTGTTTGTTCTCCGCGAACTATTCTTTACTTACATTACTAAAAAAATCTATCTTAAGTGGGGTAAATCGTGTCAGCGGATGACAACCTTGGTTACCTTATCGCCCTGGCGGCGCAGGTAGATTCCCGGTTCGGGTTCACCGTAAACGCGCACTCCGGCGATAGTATAGTATTCTGCATCCCCTTCGGCAGCGTCAACGGCAACGTTCTCCACACCGGCGACAACATCGGAAGCCTTTATATCGTATTTCACCGATGCCGGCCGGCTGAAGAGGCTGAGGGCGAGTTTGCTCATATCCGTGTCGGCGGGAAGTTCAGTGGTCTCTACCGTAACATCGGCGGCATCCGAAGCGCGGCTTGAGATATTGGCCGGAGTCTCGGTCTCGACAGTAAAGACAGGGTTGGGGGCATACAGGAAGGGATAGATGGCCATGGCCTTTCCGGTAACGGTAACGTTTTTCAGGTTATGGTAATCCATCTCATCGGTGTAGGACGACAGGTAGACAGGAACGTTGGTATCGCTGTCGATGATTTTCGCGGACCAGTTGTTGTCTTCGGTGTAATTGCTGAAATCGTTGTCTTCCGAGAGTTCCAGGGGAGCCCATCCTGTAAGACAGGGAATATTCTTGAAGGCTTCTTTCAGGGGATGACCTTCGTGGATGAGCTGCATACGGCGGGAGGTATCCGCGTCGGGAAGATCGAAGTCCATTACGAGGTCACCGTAGACATGATAGTTCGTGGTACATCCGAAGCTCATTTTCTCAATGAAAATACCGAAGGGTTCGTCAATAGAGGGGCGTGTATAATAAGCTTTTTCAATAGTGGCAGCCGGCGCTCCCATATTGGCGGGTACGGACACCGTGGCCTGTCCGCGTCGGGAATGGAAAGTCAGGCCTGTACCCTTGCGTCCCACACGGTAAACGGTTCCGTTGTCGAGTTTCTTTTCCTGACGTTCGCTGTCGGTGTATTTCGCACGCATTTCGATGTCATCCTCCGTACCGATGGGAAGATATTCCAGTTTGATGGAACCGGGTTTGCCCTGATAGGAGATGACCTGGTTGCCGTTCATGTTGACGGTATAGTCGATATTATATCCGGCGTTTTCGATGTCAAGACCTTTTGATCCGGTAATCTTTACGGTACCGGAGCAGGTGTTGACCTTGTCCATCGGGATGTGGCGGTTATAGGAAGCAAGATGCAGGTGTTCGGAATGATGGTGGAGCGCTTTGGCCTGATCGAGATTCATGGTTGTCTTTTTGATGACCGGATCAAGAATCTCTACCGAGGGGTTGGGGTCGAAGTCGGTCAGGGTCACCGTTCGACATTCGTTGTGGGTGTCGATTACGATGTAATAAGTCCCTTCGGGAAGTTTCGTACCGTCCACAGTCCAGTTGTACTGATTGAAGTTGTTGTACTTTACGGAAGAATTCACACCGAAAATCGTACAGTTGATGCTTTGTTTCGGAATGACATCCTGGCCATCCTTGATTTCGGGAGTAAAGGAATCCTGGGGGTAAACGAACTGCTGGTCAAGACCGACCAGACCGAGGTCATAAGTGGCCCAGTCGCGGGCATCGCTTGTCTTGCCGGGTGTGGCGCCATCATGGAATTTCTTTACATTGACCCATGAAATCTTGAAGAACGTATTTTCGTGGGCGTTGGTAACCTCGACTGGAATATAGAAACAGCTTCCGTCGAGATTATTATAGATTTTCGGGGAGACGGGAGTCCACCATTTACCGTCGTTATGGTCGGCGTCATGGAAGATGGCTCCTTCTCCGACAAGGTAAGCTGTCGGACGTCCCTTCGCGTCTTCCTGGCGGAAGTTTTCCCAGCTGAGATAAGTCTGTACGGCATACTGCAGTTTGTTGTTGTTAACCTGGCGGTCGGCGGTAGCATAAATGAATTCCGTCCAGCGGGCGTTATTGAACGTCTCGGAGTTGGAGGCCCGGAAAGTGCTGTAATCGTTAGAGTCTTTCTTCTTGAAAGAGAATTCCACGTTTGTGCCCTCGGCGATTTCCTGCGAAGTCAGCTTATACCGGTAAATCATGTATTTATCGCTGATGAGTTCCATCCGGTGGGCTTCATCCCTGTTATGACCGCCGATAAACTGATCGCTGCTGTTGAGGATATTACAGTAGGCAATTCCGTTCTTTCCGTCCTGAGCCTCATGTATCATGTCCTCTTTGAAGTGCATATAGAGATATACATCTCCGTCCTGCACGGGAACAAGCCCAGTCTCGGCGGATTTGCAGTTGTTGGTGTAATAGCCGTTGTTCACAAACTTTACGTCGTTGTCCATGTACTTTTTAGTGTCACTGCTTTGGCCATTATAGAACAGTATGTCGGTCGGGACATACTCCCAGGTGAACGTAAGGGCGTAGATAGGATATAGGTTGCCGCTTCTGCGGATGAATTTTCCGGTAGCGGTCAAGTGGTTTACGTCGCTCCGGGTTCCCCACGGAACAAGAGTTTTTTCGGAACTTCCGGACTTGTACATTACATGGGCATAGCATCCGTTGGCGGCTACGACGTTGTTCTGGTCGTAGAAGTAGACGGTGTACGTGGTCGGTTCAACAGGATTGTTTTCAAAATCGGTCTTGTTGCGGGCTGCTTCAATAGTGTAGGTGCCGTTGTCTTGTCTGATACGGTAATATACATTACCACTCCAATCTGTCGGAGCTGATGTGTTCAGGGTGGAAGAGGCCATGGTGGCTGTCCGGATTGTTCCAGAACCGTTCCATGAACTTACGGCCAATGCGTTGTTCTTGAAATAGGTCCATCCTCCTTGGTCATTGTTCCTGGAGATTACAGTTGAGATCTGGAATTCCCCATCTGCTATGAATTGGTAGTAGCCGTCTTTCAATTCAATCTTGGGGGCTGTTGAACAGTTCCATGAGCCACCTTTAGGGTCGGCATCCCAATTCGGAGCTACTTTTTCCCCGACAAGATATAGGTCGGCGTGCGCTGCTAATGCCACAAGCCCTCCTATCATCAGGAGTAAGATTTTTTTCATGATAGAAAAGTGAATTTAGTAAGATAATGAATAACTATAATATGCAATGGTTAGATTCCTCATTAAGGTGTGGCAAAGTTATGAAAAATTATTGTCAAGATTTACCCCCCCGGTTAAAAATTGTTAAATGAAGAAATTTTGTTGTGGAAATGCAGAAGAGAAAGACCTCAGAAAAAGATGCGGGGAATCCGCCGCACGGAAAGAATTGTCAGCCCGCGGACCGACCACACGACCGACAGCGCGGGAGGAGCGCCCCGCCACCGGCGCCCGAGAGGGGAACCGGCGCGGGGGGTAATTGGTACGTTCAGGCGGGAAGGAGGGGGAGTTCGATTTTGAATTTGGTGCCCTTGGAGGGTTCGGACCAGGCGACTAAGATGCGGCCGCGGTGATATTGCTCGACGATGCGTTTGGCCAGGGCCAGGCCCAGGCCCCATCCCCGCTTTTTGGTGGTGTAGCCGGGATTGAAGACGGTTTTGTGGTTTTTGCGGGAGATGCCTTTGCCGGTGTCGGTAACGGTAACGCAGGCGCGGCCGTTTTCGGGAAAGGTGTCTACGGTTATCGAGCCGGAGCCTTCCATGGCGTCGACGGCGTTCTTGATAAGGTTCTCCATCACCCATTCGAACAGGGGTGCGCTCATCTCGGCCTCCAGTTCGTGGGGCCACAGGTTGACAGTCAGGGAGATGCGCGAGGAGATGCGAGTCTGCATATACGTGGCGGCGCGCAGCACTACCGCGTTGACGTTCTCGCGCTCCATGCTGGGCCGCGAACCTATTTTCGAGAAGCGGGAGGCTATCATCGAGAGGCGGTTGACATCTTTGTCCATCTCGGCGACCATCTCCTCGTCGGTACCGGTCGAGCGCAGCAGTTCGATCCAGGCCATCAGCGAGGAAATAGGGGTGCCGAGCTGATGGGCCGTCTCTTTCGACAGTCCCACCCATACTTTGTTCTGCTCGGCCTTGCGGGTGGAGTTGACGGCGAAGTAGACCACGGCGATAAACGCCAGCATCACAAGAATCTGCACGTAAGGATAATAGCTCAGACGCTTGAGCAGCTTGGAGTCGTCGTAGTAGAGATGCTGGAGATTGTCGGGGGTGATGATGATGTGGATTACGTTGGCGCGTTTCTCCAGGGCGGAAAGTTTCCCGCGCAGGTAAGCCTCGTTGGCGGGGGTAATCACCCAGGGCGCCGTTGAGTCGACCGATTCCGGGAGGTCAAAGTTGCGGTGCAGAAGGATGTTGCCGTCATTATCGGTCAGAAGAACGGGAATCGTATGGTTCTGCTCGATTATGCTAAGGAGGAATTCCAGGTTTTCGGGATTGGATTCGGGCGCGTCGGGATTCTGGCCGATGTCGGCGATCTGCTTTGTGGCGTCGGCCCATATCTGCATACGCTCCCTCTCCTGGGCGGCCAGGTCGGCCACCAGGTTGTTGGAGACAAGCACAAACACGATTACAACGGCGATGGAGACTACGAAAAACAAGGCGGTCCCGAACCGGCGCAGGTCGTAGATATTCATTACTGTTGCTGCTGGAGGTCGGCGAGAATCGTCTTGAGTTCCTGGTCGGTGGCCGTCAGGCGCGAACGACACTCGGCTATAAGCAGGGTCGCGCGGCGCGTCAGGGCAGCCAGGCGGTCGATGTCGCACTGGTCGCTCTGCATCATTTTCAGTATTCCGTCCAGTTCGGCGAAAGCCTCGTTGTAGGTGAGGTCCTTGATATTTTTTTCCGGTTCAGACATGATTGGCGGTATGGGGATAAAAGTTGAGGAATTGTAAAACGTGAAATAAGGCGGGGAGAAATCAGGGGGTATGGGCCAGGAAAGAGCCGTCCGAGAGAGTGATTTCAAGCAACGCCCCCGGCTGAACGTCGGCCACACTGCTGACGGCGTGTCCGTCGATGCGGGTAATGGAATAGCCGCGGGCCAGAGTGGCGGCGGGGGAAAGCACCTCCAGGAGCTTTTCGGAGGCATCGAGTCTGTCGGCCCGGCGCCGGATAATCCCGGCACCGTAAGATTCGAGACTGGCGGCCGCCATGTCGAGCATCGCCCGGCGCGGCTGGATGCGGCTTGCCGAAATTCCTTCCAGGGAAAGGAGGGCGCGGCCGAGTCTCGTGCGGGAGCGCTCCACGGCCGCCGTAGCGGTCACCGGCAGGAGAGCCTCCGTCTGGGCCAGCTGCTCGCGGTTGCCGGCGATGCGTTCCGAGGCGTACTGCAGGATCCGGTTCCCGGCTGCAATCAGGGCGTTCCATACATTAGTGGCCCTGGAAACAAGCCATTCGGCCACCGCCGTGGGGGTTTTCAGGCGCGTGTTCGCCACCCAGTCCAGGACGGTGACATCGCGCTCGTGGCCGATGCCGATGGCCACCGGCAGAGGGAACTGCGCCACGGCGGCGGCCAGGTCATAGTCCTCGTAAGCCTGGAGGTCGGAAGTAGCGCCGCCACCGCGGATAATCACCACGCCGTCCCATCTGTCCTGCTCGGCGAAGACCGAGTGAAGGGCACTGATGATTGACTGCGGAGCGGAAGCGCCTTGCATCACGGCGGGGAAAAGGCGCGTCCGGAAGCGCAGACGCAGGGGATTATTATAAAGCTGGTTGATGAAGTCGCCGTAACCGGCGGCTCCCCGGGCTGAGATGACGGCGATGCGCTGGGCCACCGCCGGCCATTTCAGAGAACGATTGTCCTCCAGAATCCCCTCTTTCTCAAGACGCAGGAGTATCTCGCGCCGGCGCCGCAGGAGGTCCCCCATCGTAAACTCCGGATTGACGTCGCCGATAACCAGCGACAGACCGAAGACGGGGTGCATCGACACCGACACTTTCACCATCACTTTCAGGCCCGATGTGAACTCCTGGCCCGAGGCTGTGCGGAACTTGCGGCTCAGGGGGCCGAAGACATTGGCCCAGCAGCATCCGCGGAAGCGGGCCATCTGGCGCCCGGCATCATCCTTCTCCAGCAACTCCATATAGCAGTGGCCTCCGCGGACGGCTACGTCCTGGAGTTCGGCCACCACCCATACGTTCAGCGTGTCGGGCTGCTGGAGATGACGGGCAATGCGTCCGGCCAGCTCCGAAAGGGGAATCGGGTTTGTCACCATGCGCTCCGGGGTCATTTCTCCATTACAAGTTTCTTCCCGTTCCAGCGGAACGTCAGCTTGTCCCTGAGCGAGGATTTGGCCACCCCGAGCATTTCTTCGGCGATGAACGACGGGAGATCATGGGTCAGCACGGCCCGTTTCTGGTCGGGGAAATATTCCAGCTTTGCGATAACGAAGGGGACGGCGTTCTCCACGTCTTTCCGGTTCCTGCGGGCTTCGGGGAGCATCCAGTCATCCAGCAGGGGGACCCGGAACAGGCCGGGAATCTCTTTCCAGGAGGTCGTATAGAACTTCACCGAGGAGTCCTCGGCGGGAGTCTTCAGCGTTGTCACCAGCATTATGACCGTTCCGGTCCCGGAATCGGAGGAGGGGAGGAGCGCCAGGGTGTATTCCGACGCCGGAGAGGTCTGGACCACGATTTTGTCGGGAGAGTCTTCGATGACCCTGCAGACGCCGTTGACCAGGTTGCGGGAGGCTTTGTCGGAGCCGGCGTTGAAATAGTCGATCATATCCAGGCGCGTCATCCGGTCGATGGTCGGGAATACCGACATCGGGGCACTGACGAAGCAGTCGGCTGCCGTCAGGACGGAATCTTCCGCTACGGAATCCGCCGGCATCGTCAGGCCGGGGATGACGGAGTCCACGCGTACTTCCTCAGCGGGAACTTCTTCCTCGGGAGAAGTTGCCGGACGGGCAGACAGAGGCACCCCGAAGAATAGTCCGACGCCTATGGCGGCAATGAATTTTTTACAGGTGCTGAACATCATGATTTTATTTTTTCCTGCGTCCTTTTTTCTTGAAAATGGCGTAGTTGTCTTCTTTTTCGCGGGCTTTTTCGCGGGAACGGCGGGTGGAGGCACGGGCATAGTCCTTGTCAGCTTCGGCGATTTCGCTGTAAAGGCGTTTACCCAGGAAGTCGGCGCCGTTGAGGGCGGCCACAATGCGTCGGGCGTCGGCCTTCTTCACATCGAACAGGGAGTAGGAGGGGAGCAGGTCTATTCGGCCTACGTCGACTCTCGGTCCCTGGATTGTCTTGTTGAGCAGTTCGATGAGGTTTCCGGCGAAGAAGCCGTCTTTCTTTCCGGCGTTGATGTATATGCGCTCCATCCCTTTGGAGGCCGTGCGGCGATCTTTGTCCTCTTTCGAGCGGGGCTGGGCGTCGCGCTCTTTCTTTCCGCGGGAGGGCTTCTCGTCAATGAAGTCGATTTCGGGGGCGTCCTTGTAGTATTCAAGCAGACGGTGGAATTCCAGGGAGAGAATCCTCTTGATAAGGTCCTCGCCCGAGAGCCATCCGAGTTTTTTCAGGACCGGAGGGAGATATTTGTCAAGCTCGGCCTCGTCCACCTGTGCGCGTTCGATGCGGTCGGCGAGACTGAAAAGCTGCTTCTCGATGATATGTTCCGGGGTGGGGACTTCCTTGCGTTCGAAGGTCTTTCCGATGGTGCGCTCGATTTCGCGCAGCCGCCCTTTCTCGCGGGAATGGATGATGGCGATGGAGACACCCGATTTGCCGGCGCGGCCGGTACGTCCCGAGCGGTGGGTATAGACTGCCGCGTCGTCGGGGAGGCCGTAGTTGATGACGTGGGTCAGGTCGTCGACGTCCAGGCCGCGGGCCGCCACGTCGGTAGCCACCAGCATCGTGATGACGCGGTCGCGGAATTTCTGCATCACAAGGTCGCGCTGCTGCTGGGAGAGGTCGCCGTGGAGGGCGTCGGCATTGTAGCCGTCCCGGATCAGATTCTCGGCCACTTCCTGGGTGTCGCGCCGGGTGCGGCAGAAGATGATGGCGTAGATGTTAGGGCTGTTGTCGGCGATACGTTTCAGAGCCAGGTATTTGTCGCGGGCGTTGACCATATAATAAATATGGCGCACGTTGGCTGCCCCCTCGTTGCGGGTGCCGACGACGAATTCCTGGGGGTCCTTCATGTATTTCTGGGCGATGCGGGCGATTTCTTTCGGCATCGTGGCCGAGAACATGAGCATTTTCCGGTCCTGGGGTACATGGTCGAGGATGTCGTTGATCGAGTCGAGGAAGCCCATGTTGAGCATTTCGTCGGCTTCGTCGAGGATTACGGTATGGACCTTTCCGAGGTTTACCACCCCGCGGTTGATCAGGTCGATGAGGCGGCCGGGAGTAGCCACTATCACCTGCGCGCCGGCCCGGAGGGCGCGAATCTGGCTCTCGATGCTGGACCCTCCGTAGACGGGAATCACCTTCACATCGGGCATATATTTGGAAAAGTCCGCCAGGTCCGATGCAATCTGGAGACACAGTTCGCGGGTGGGGGAGAGGATAAGAGCCTGAGGCTCGCTGACAGAGGCGTCGATACGCTGGAGTACCGGCAGACCGAAAGCGGCCGTCTTCCCGGTGCCTGTCTGGGCAAGGACGATGACATCGCCGTCGCGGGAAAGCAGATGGGGTATCACCCGTTCCTGGACCGGCATGGGATTCTCGAACCCCAGTTCCTCAACAGCGCGTCGCAATGGTTCGCTGACGCCTAATTCTTCAAAAGTCATAAAAAATCTGATTATATGTTCTCGGCGACCGGGCCGGACGCCAATCTTCTGCAAAGATACAACAAAAGAGGCTTGCGAGACGAATCGCGAGCCTCTTATTTTTAGTTTTATTTAAGTTAATCTTATCCGACAGGCATCAAAGTCCATCCGGAAATGGGAAAATCAGAAGTAGAAGTTGACCCTCTTGGGGTAAAACAACATTCCCGCGCCGACTTCCTGGGCCACGGACTCGCCCATCGAATTGGCCACGATAGCCAGGGCGAAGCGGAGGGCGGCCGAGGGACCGTTGGCAGTGACGAGGCGGTCAAGGGCCACTACGGGAGAGTCGCGGTGGATGGCGGCGGGCATCCCTTTCTCGAAGCCGGGATAGCAGGTGGCTTCCTTGCCGTCGAGGATTCCGAGCGGCCCCAGCACCACGCCGGGAGAGGCGCATATAGCGGCAATTTTGCCGGAAACGGCCTGGTTGATGAGCAGGGTGTTGAGGGGTGCGAACTTTGAAAGGTTCTCGGCACCGGGCATCCCGCCGGGAATGATAAGCCATTCAGGGGTTATAAAATCGGTTTTGTCATAAAGCAGGTCGGCTTTTACGGGGATACCGTGTGCGCCGATAACGGTATGGCTGTCTGTGATGGAAACGGTTTTAATATCCATGCCTGCGCGGCGAAGGACATCGACTACTGTCAGGGCTTCTATTTCTTCGAAGCCGGCGGCGAGGAAAAGGTAGGAAGTGTTCATGACAAAATTAATTTTTTAGGATGTAATAGTGGCGGATAGGCTTCTGTTATGAAATTGGCTGTTGTTAATAAATGGGGAGAGAGCAAGATGTTGGATGTTAGGTTGTTATGGTTAGAACTGTTCCCCGGGAAAGTCCGCGGGATTATTAAGTCTTGGTTAGTAAACACAAATTTACAATGAATTGTTTAGAAAAACAACAAAATTATGATTAATTTTGCGGAAAAACAGAATCTTTTTTTCAATGAAAAGTTTCCCATCCATCAGAAACGCTTTTACGGCGGTGACGGCGGCAGCACTATGGTTCCTGGCGCCCGTCTTGATGACCGGATGCTCCGGGCGCGCTGACTGGCGTCTTGCCGAGGGGGCGGTCTGGAATACTACTTACCGCATCACTTACCGAGCGGACCGGGATATGACGGATTCCATCATGTCTGTCTTCCGCCGGGTAGAGAACTCCCTGTCTCCTTTCAACGAAAAGTCGCTGATTTCGCGCATCAACCGAAACGAGACCGATTCCACGGATATGCTTCTGCGCCGGGTATTCGCGATTTCTTCGGAGATATGCCGGGAGTCGGGAGGAAGGTTTGACCCTACGGTCTCTCCGCTGGTGAATCTGTGGAAATTCGGCTATACCGGCAAGGTCGACCCGGATTCAGTCTGGGAGCCCGGGCAGGCCCGGATTGACAGCGCCCTGCAGTATGTGGGGCTGCAGGATTGCTCGATCACTCCGGAGGGGAGGATGCGGAAGAAGTCTTCCGGAACGACCTTCAATTTCTCGGCGGTCACCAAGGGATATGCCTGCGACCTGATGCTGGATATGCTGCGGCGCAACGGGGCTCAGGACGCCATGGTCGAGATTGGCGGCGAAGTGGCCGTCGGCGGAAAAAGCCCCAGGGGAGACAGCTGGCGCCTCCAGATAGATACCCCGGTTTTCTCGGCTGACTCGATCGTACATCAGGCCCTTGAGATAATAGAGGTTGCGGACTGCGGAGTGGCCACTTCGGGTAATTACCGTAACTATCACCAGAGTTCAGGCGGTCGCGTCGGGCATACGATTGATCCGCGGTCGGGGCGTCCGGTGAAGTCGCCGTTCCTTTCGGTGACGGTGATTGCTTCCGGCTGCGGGGAAGCCGACGCCTACGCTACGGCGCTGATGGCCGCTCCTTCGCGCGCCGCGGCCGAGGATATTATCAGCCGTGGCGACGGATTGCGGGTCATGCTGGTCGAGGCCGATACGGTGCTGCGCTACAACTGGCAGTAATCCTGAGGGAAGGAAAACAGAACAGGCTGTCTCACGACAGCCTGTTCCTTTTTATCTTTAACCTTAAATCTAATACCATGAAAAAACACAGTGCAAATATAGTATTTATATCATCAAAACATCCGGGGAAACGGATAGTTCAGCGAGAAGTTGGGTTTAACTTTCTTTAACAATTTATTCAGCGCAGTTTCATTAAAAACTCCCTAACTTTATATCGCGAAATCAAACTGTTCCGCGCTTTTGGCCAGGGGACGGTTTTACACATATTTATAATTAGAAGACATAACCCCTATATAATAATGCGAATTAGAATTCTTGTAATCGATGACGAAGAATCATACTGTGAGATTCTCAAATATAATCTTCAGAAAGAAGGATATGAAGTCGATACGGCGGATTCAGCCGAGTCGGCCCTGAGGATGGATCTGTCGATCTACCAGCTGATGATTGTAGACATAATGATGGAGCATCTCAGCGGCTTCGATTTCGCCAAGAGGGTGCGTAACAATCCGGCGACGGAAAACACACCTATAATATTCTGTTCGGCCCTGAACGGGGAGGACGACACGGTGATGGGGCTGAATATCGGCGCAGACGACTATATCACCAAGCCGTTCACTATCGGAGAGGTCATCGCCAGGGTTCGCGCCGTGCTTCGCCGCAGCCATGCTTCCCAGCAGGTGGCTTACAATGTTTCCCAGGGACCATACGAGCCGGATATTACTTTCCGTACCCTGCGCATCGACCGCAATAACAAGGCCTGTTATATCGATGGAAAAGAAATCTCGCTTACACGCAAGGAATTCGATATGCTTCTGTTCTTTATGACTCATCGCGAGAGGATTCATTCGCGCGACGAAATAATGCAGCAGGTATGGGGAGGCACGGAAGTGTCTAACCGAGCCATCGATACCAATATCACTCGCCTGCGTCAGAAAATCGCTCCCTACGGGGAGAATATTGTGACGCGCCTGGGTTTCGGTTACGGTTTCAAATCGGAAATCTGAAAAACAAGTGTTGCGAAGAAAAATCAAATATCACTGGCGCCTGTTTCTGACGGGTTTCATCTGTATATGGGTTGTAATCGGAGTATTCGCCTATCTGGAATACCGCAACAACCTCCGGTACAGGGAGACAATGCTTGTCAACAACGTCGAGCTGGCGGTGGGGAACATCCTTGACGCCAAGCGGGTAAACCGTAATATCCAGCCCTTTATCTCCTTCATGAAGGAATATCTGGCGGGTTCTCCTCTTAACGGAATGTGCCTGGCCGTGTATGACCGCTCCACCGGGGAATTGCTGTATTCCCTGGGACCCGTGCGCGAGGAACGCCCCGTGGAGGCCGACGGCCAGCCATACGAACCGATGCCGGACGGCACCAGCAGGCAGCTGCTTACCGACGTGCGCCTCCCCGACGGGGAAAAACTCTTTATCTACGCCAGCCGTCTGTCGCGCGACGGGGTGGTCGAGGTCCGTACTTATCTGCCCCGCTCGGCGGTGGTCGACAAGGTCCTTGCCATCGACAATACTTTCTGGCTGATAATCCTGACCGTGGGAGTGATCGGTACGGTCATGGTCTGGGTCTTCACCGCCCATCAGGCCCGGAATGTTACCCTTCTGCGCGAGTTCGCCACCCGCGCCGCCACCGACCGCGAGTTTATCCCCATGGGGGATTTCCCTTCCGACGAAATCGGCGACATTTCCCGCCAGGTGGTGGCCATATACAACTCCAGGATGCAGGCCAACGTCCGCCGGGAACGTGAACACGTCATCGCCCTCAAGGCCATCGAGGAGAAAAACACCATGAGGAGAGTGCTGACCAACAATATCTCCCATGAACTCAAGACCCCGATAGGCATTGTGCGCTCCTACCTGGAGATGATCGCCTCCAATCCCGATATGTCGGCCGAAGAACGCGCCCATTTCCTTGGGAAGGCCCAGGCCAACGTGGAGCGGCTTGTCTCGATGATGAACGACCTCTCCACTATGACGCGCCTCGAGGAATCGAACAAGAAAATACCCATCTCCGACATAGATTTCCACGACCTGGTATTCACCCTTGTTGAAGACCTCAAGCAGGGGGATGTCCTCAATTCCATGGACTTCCTTTACAATATCCCGCTTGACTGTCATGTCTACGGCAACGGCGAACTGCTTATCGGGGTGCTGACCAATCTGGTCCGCAACTCCGTCGCCTACTCCCAGGGGACCCAGGTCGGCGTCAAGATGATTGGCCGCAACGATAACTTCTATACTTTCTCTTTCTATGACAACGGTGTAGGGGTAGGGGAAGAGCATCTTGTCCATCTTTTTGAACGGTTTTACCGCATCGATACCGGACGCTCCCGCAAAGTCGGCGGTACCGGCCTCGGTCTGCCGATTGTCAAAAGCTCCATCAATACGATGGGGGGAAGCATCACCGTGCGCAACCGGGAAGGGGGCGGACTGGAGTTTGTCTTCACTCTCCGCAGGGTAAAACCCGGAGTGTCCCCAGCGACGGTGGTTGCCGAGATGTCTCCCGACACAGGAGATGCCCCCCGGGACGCCGCAGCCCCAGACACCCCCGCAACCCCCGAAAAACAATAATCCTCCCATTTGGGGCGTTACTAAAGAAACAGTCCGGATTCAGATGACGAAGACAGCCTTACGGAAATTGCTGTGGCTTGTGGTTGTCGTGGCCCTGGCGGCCTCGGCTTTTTCGTCATGTTCGCCCCGGAAAAACAATGCCGCTACCCGCAAATATCAGGCTTTTATCACCCGCTACAACATCCATTACAACGGCGACACCCATTACAGGGAGACCCTGAAAGAGATGGAGGAGGGATATGAGGACGATTATTCTGCGCTTCTGCCGATTCACCCGGCCGCAGCCCGGGCCAACGAGAAAGCTCCCCAGCCGTCGGGCAATTTCGACCGTTCCATCGAGAAGGCCCAGAAGGCAATCCAGCTGCGTTCCATAAAGAAGAAACCCAAGAAGCAGGCCGGCCGCAGTTCCGACCCGAACTATAAGGCATGGATGAAGCGCGAGGAATACAATCCGTTTCTCCACAATTCATGGCTGATGATGGGGCGTAGCCAGTATATGAACGGCGACTTCCTGGGGGCGGCTTCCACCTTTTTCTATATCTCGCGTCATTTCTCCTGGCTCCCCACCACGGTTACGGAAGCCCGGCTCTGGGAAGCTCTATCATATCTGGCGATGGACTGGCGCTTCGAGGCCGAGACCATCCTGAAGAGAATCAAGCCCGACAAAGATCTGGTCAACAATCAGCTCCGGGGCCTTTACTACGCCGCCCAGGGGGATATGCTTGTAAAGGAGCAGGAATGGGATAAGGCCGCCGAGGCTCTGAGCCAGGCTGTGCGTTACGGAAGCAAGGCTCAGAAAACGCGCCTGAACTTCCTGCTGGGACAGGTCTACGCCCGCGCCGGAAAGAAAGACCTCGCCTACAAGGCTTATCAGGCCGCCGGCGGAAATGCCTCCGCATCCTACCGCACCAAATTCAACGCCCGCATCAAGCAGAGCGAGGTTTTTTCGGGAGAAGATATCTCAGGAGAGGTCAAGGCGCTCAGGCGCATGACCCGCTATGACCGCAACAAGCAGTATCTCGACCAGATATATTACGCTATAGGGAACCTTTATCTCTCGCGCAGGGACACCGCGCAGGCAATCGAGAACTACGAGCTTGCCGTGGAGAAATCGACCCGGTCGGGAATCGACAAAGCCCTGGCACAGCTTACCCTGGGCGGACTCTACTATGACCGGCATCTCTACGCCAAAGCGCAGCCCTGCTATTCCGAAGCGGTGCCTGTCATCCCCGACACATATCCGGGCTACGCCGTCATCAAGCGCCGGAGCGACATCCTCGACGAACTGGCCGTTTACTCCCAGAACGTGGAACTGCAGGATTCTCTGCTGCGCCTTTCGGCCATGACTCCGGAGGAGCAGATGAAGGTAGTGGAAAAAATCATCGAGGAGCTGAAAAAGAAAGAAAAAGAGGAGGCCGAGGCTGCCGCCCGCGAGGAATTCCTGGCCCAGAGAGGGCAGGAAGGACTTCAGGACCAGAACAACCAGGTCTTCACGATGAACACCGGGGATGATTCCTGGTATTTCTACAATACGGCCACCAAGAATGCCGGACGTACAGAGTTCCAGCGTCGGTGGGGTAACCGAAAGCTGGAAGATGACTGGCGCCGCCGCAACAAGCAGACGTTCTCTTTCAATGATTTCGGCTCCGACCAGGCCGCAGCCGAGGGGGAAGAGGTTTCTCAGGATGAGGCTCCGGCCGATTCCGTAGCCGCTCCCGACGCCGAGGCCCTCAAGAAAGAGAACGATCCCCATTATCCGGAATACTATCTGAAACAGATTCCCAAAACGGATATGGAGAAGCAGACAGCCAACGACATCATCCAGGAGGGACTCTACAACATGGGCGTGATTCTCAAGGACAAGATGGAGGATTTCGCCGCTTCCGAGGAGGAATTCGAGACGCTGCTGCGACGCTATCCCGATAATGTCTACCGGCTCGACACATATTATAACCTCTACCTGATGTTCATGCGGGCCGGAAACCTGGCCAAAGCCGAAAAATACCGTCAGCTGATTCTGAGCGATTTTCCCGATACCAAGTACGGACTCGCCCTGAAGGATCCCGACTATATCGGTTCGCTGCGCCGGATGCAGGAGATGGAGGGTAAGCTATATGACCAGACTCTCGACGCATATCTGGAGGATGACAACCGTCGGGTTCACGCGCTTTACGACACGTTCAGCAAGCAATACCCCCTGAGCAAACTCATGCCCAAGTTCATGTTCCTGGAAGCGCTTTCCTACGTGACCGAGAACAAGCCCGACCAGTTCCGCCAGACGCTTATGGAGATGCTGGAGCGCTACCCCGACACGGATATGACCGAATACGCCTCGGCATATCTCAAGGGACTGGCCCAGGGGAAGAAACTCCAGAGCGGAATGTCGAATATGCGCGGTATGCTCTGGGACACGCGCCTGGGTAATGATTCGATCCCAGCCGACACGACCGACCTGAAATTCGACCTCGACCCGAGCCAGCGGCAACTGCTTATTCTCCTCTACCCGACGGAGACCATCAACTCCAACGCCCTGCTCTTCGAAGTGGCCCGGCATAACTTCTCTTCCTTTGTCGTAAAGGATTTTGACCTGGAGCTGATGAACTTCGGGCGCCTCGGACTCCTTATAATAAAAGGATTCGGGAACGTAAAGGAGATCAACCATTACCTGAAAGTGCTGGATGCTTCCACTCAGTTCCGCCTTCCCGACGACGTGAGACCGGTGGTGATTTCGGAGAAGAACTTCGATACTCTGCTCCGGAGCGGGCGCTCCTTCGAGGATTATTTCCGCTATATGCAGGACAAGACCTACGAGGATACCCAGGAGAGAGTTCTCCCCTCGGAGTTCTTCGAGCATCAGCCTCCGGGATTGGCCCCGGAAGGGTACGAAGGGGAGGACGCTCCCGCCGATCTGGCGCCCGCAGAGCCGGTCGAAGAACCCCGCGAAGACCCCCGTGAAGAATCAGGCGAGGAACCGCAAGCGACCCCCGGCTCTCTGACTGCGCCTGCATCCGGTCCGATACCGGGAGGAGGGACGCAACCGGCTTCAACCACCCCCTCAGCTCCCGGCAAGTCTCCGGTTCCGCCACCTCCGGCGAAATCGGCTCCCGCAGCTCCGGCTGTGCCTCCGCCCCCGGCCCGACCCTCCCTTCCCGACTATCCGGAAGGTTCGGAAGGGGATGATCCACTGTTTGACTGAACACTGAAATGAGCGAATACAATATTCTGTGGGCTGACGATGAGATAGACCTCCTCAAGCCCCATATACTGTTTCTGAAATCCAAAGGGTACGAACCCGTCACGGTCAACAATGGCCGCGACGCCCTGGAACTTGTGGCCTCCCGCCACTTCGACCTGGTGATTCTCGATGAGAATATGCCGGGTCTGACCGGCCTGGAGACTCTCCAGAAAGTAAAGGAGATTTCTCCCCAGACTCCAGTAATCATGATTACCAAGAGCGAGGAGGAGAACATCATGGACCAGGCCGTGGGTAACAAGATTGCCGACTATCTTATCAAGCCGGTCAATCCCATGCAGATTCTCATGTCGATCAAGCGGAATCTCCACGGCGACAAGCTGGTCAGCGAGACGGCCACCGACGCCTACCGCCGGGAATTCCCCGAGCTGTCGCGCATGATAGGGGACGCCTCGACCATCGGGGACTGGTATGCCGTCTATGAGAAGCTGACAGCCTGGGAACTGCGCCTGGCCTCGGCTGACACAAATATGGACGAGATGCTCAGGATGCAGAAAGCCGAGGCCGACACGGCGTTCTACAAATTCGTCAAGCGCAACTATGAGGACTGGGTGACCACGGAGGATCATCCGGTGATGTCGCCCCAGGTGTTCAAGTCGTCGGTTTTCCCCCTGCTCGACAAGGGGGAGAAAGTGTTCTTCATCGTAATAGACAATTTCCGACTCGACCTCTGGCTGTCGGTCAAGCCTCTTTTGGCCGAATATTTCACTTTCGACGAGCAACTCTACACCTCGATTCTTCCTACGGCAACGCAATATGCCCGCAACGCGATTTTCTCCGGCCTGATGCCGATCCATATCGCCCGGATGTTCCCCCACCTGTGGGTCGACGAGGATGAGGACGAGGGGAAGAACCTCAATGAGAGCGAACTGGTAGCCACCCAGTTCGAGCGTTACCGCCGTCGGTGTAAGTTTTCATATAACAAGGTGAACGACTCCGTGGGGGGCGAGAAACTTCTGCGCGAGTTCTCGAACCTGCGGCAGAACGACCTCAATACCGTGGTTCTCAATTTCATCGATATGCTTTCCCATGCCAGGACCGAAAGCAAGATGATCAGGGAGCTGGCCCGCACGGATGCGGCGTACCGTTCACTGGCTGAATCCTGGTTCCGCCACTCTCCGGCCCTGGAACTGTTCAAGCTGATTTCCCAGGCAGGAATGAAGATTGTGCTTACCACCGACCACGGCACTATCCGGGTGGACAATCCGGTCAAGGTTGTCGGCGACAAGAACACCAATACCAATCTCCGGTACAAAGTAGGAAAGAACCTGGGGTATAATTCCCGTCAGGTCTATGAAATCAAGCGTCCCCAGCAGTTCGGACTTCCCTCGCCGAACGTCTCTTCCACCTATATTTTCGCCGGAAACAACGATTTCTTCGCCTATCCCAACAACTACAACTACTACGTACAGTACTATACAGATACTTTCCAGCACGGAGGAATCTCCATGGAGGAGATGCTTATACCCCTGGTAACGCTTACTCCGCGCTGATTGCCATAACAGAATAATCATTAACGCCGCTTATGCTTCACCAGATAAAAATCGCTTCCCTGGAATCGCTTCCGGAAGCCGCCCGGGAATTCCTCTCCCTGATGGGAGACCAGACTGTCTATGCTTTCCACGGCGAGATGGGCGCAGGGAAAACCACTTTCATCCGAGAGCTTGTCAAGGCCCTGGGAGTCGACGAGGACGAGGCCAACTCTCCGTCTTTCTCCATAATAAACGAATACCGCTCCGACACTACCGCCGAGCTGATCTATCATTTCGATCTCTACCGGCTGGAATCTGTCGATGAGGCTCTGGAAATCGGAGTGGAGGATTACTTCGATTCCGGCGCGTTGTGTCTGCTGGAATGGCCAGAACGCATCGAACCTCTGCTGCCCGACGATACCGTCGTGGTGAAGATTTCCGTAGATCCCGACGATAATTCCCGGCTTCTGTCGGTCAATATCCCTGACTGATGGTCATCCGTTTTGAAAAACTCCCATCCACCAATACCTATATAAAGGAACACGCAGGGGAGCTTGAACCATACACCGCCGTCACTGCCTCTTTTCAGAGCGCCGGACGCGGCCAGCGCGGCAATTCCTGGGAATCGGAACCGGGGAAAAACCTTTTGCTGTCGATGCTTTTCGTGCCGCCGGAGCATATCGTCCCGGCGCGTCAGTTCCTGATTTCCCAGGCTGTCTCTACGGGGATGCTCTATTCCCTGGCTAAACTGCTTGTAAAGTATGAGACTCCTCCGGTGACCGTCAAATGGCCGAACGACATATATATCGGTGACCGAAAGGTCGCCGGCATACTGATCGAGAATACAATTTCGGCTGAAGGGGGAATTGCGCGTTCCATCGTCGGAGTGGGACTGAACGTAAACCAGCGGGTTTTCCGCTCCGATGCCCCGAATCCCGTCTCGCTGATTGAATTCACCGGCATGGAACTCGATCTGACGGAGGTGGCCGAGACGGTGGCCGACGATATGGCTATGTTCCTGGGAGGACTGAAATACTGTCATGAGGGGAGCGAAGCCCTCGGACTACTGCGCTCCCGGTATCTTGCCGCGCTGTGGCGTTCGGGAGGATTCTATCCGTATGTGGCGCTTAAGGCTTCTGCCGCTCCTGCTCCGACAGCTGTATGGGCGGGGATGCCTTCCAAAGGGGACACGTTCGAGGCCGAGATTGTCGAAGTCGCTTCCGACGGTCCCGTGACCATGCGTCTGCGCGACGGTTCCCTGCGCACGTTTGCTTTCAAGGAAATCGCCCCGGTGCTTTCCTAAGGCCTCCCGGCTTTCTTAAGCGGAGGAGGGACGGCGAGACTACCGGCACGGAAGGTATAAAAACAAAAACGGGGCGTCATTCGCGACGGCCCGTTTTCTGGGATAATGATGTATCTTTTATTTACTTTGCTCTATTATTGAATTGTAGACTGTGTCTTTAGAGGTATTATGGTGATTTAAGTGCTATTAACTTAGTTTGGTTGTAATCGCTTGTGGATTACACTGCAAAGTTACGGCGCTTAGATTACATTGAAGTTACAACTGTCACACAATTTGAAAACGATATACAAATTAACATTAATTAACTAATAAAAGGGCTTTTTTGTAAATGGATTTTTATAATTTTGGTGCATAAAAAAATCTCAATCCAAAATAAAAGAGTTATTTTTATGGCAACCATAAAAAATCTCTGTCTCATATCAAAATTAGCTTCCGGTTGTTAATTGCGCTCACCGTCTGCTTTTTCTTTATACAAATTGCTTCGATTAAAATAAAGACTATCATTCGATGTCCTCTATGTTCGATGGAAGCCGAAAAATTTTAATTTTTTCTACTTTTCATAATATCTATTAACCAAAATAAGTGCCTATGAAAAATTTTGTTACAACGGCTATCGCGTTGATGCTGGGGGCGACCGCCCTTGCAGCAGACCAGGTGCCGTGGTCGGAAGATTTTGCCGCCTACAATTCCATCAGCAAATGGCCATCCGCCAAAGGAATCAGCAGCACGCGCAGTATAACCCAGTCCAGCGGGCAGCTGTATATGGCGCAGGCTCCGACAAACAAGGAGAACGGCTATTATCTGTGGTTCACCGAGAACGGTTTCGATCTCGAGGCCGGAAAAAGCTATCGTTTCGATATTGATTCCAGAACCAACTCAGACGCCGGCTCCAAGTATTTTGAAATCCGTCTTTATAAGAAAGGGGAGGCGAAGCCCACTGTCAACGATGAATATTCAGTCATCATGAAAGTGGAGGGTATCACTCAGGATATGCTTACCTATTCGGATTATTTCGAACCTGCGGAGACGGGTGAGTATTATCTCTGTCTGTATGCTTACGCCAACTATGCCGCCAGGGCGATGTACTGGGACAATTTCAATCTGGTAGAGGCTTCGATGGACGCTCCTGCAAAACCGGGCATTTCGGTAACGGCTGATGCGTCGGGTGTGCTGAAAACCTCTGTCGAAGTAACCTGTCCCCTGAAGAGTATCCGCGGCAATGATCTGACTGCTCTTACGAAACTTGTGATCTACCGCGACGGCGGAATTGTCCGGGAGGTTGAGACTCCCGCAGTGAACTCTACGGTTACGGTGACCGACTACGTGGCCCAGCCGGGCAATCATGTTTACAGTGCCGTAGCCTACAATGAATACGGTGCGGGAGCCCAGGCTGATTATACTCTTGTCGTCGGTACCGGTGTGGAGAAATATACCTATCTCTACGAAGCCATCTATACTCCCGAAGGGAAAGTGAGAATCCAGTGGCCGGCCAAGGACGGCGTGACGTCCTACAAAGTGGCCTCTACCGATGGACGCGAACTCCCGGGCACTCCGGTGCTTGACGAGGCGACATCCACCTATTGGGTCATCGACGACGCTTTCTCAGCCGGGGATGAGCCGAAGGGATGGCAATGGGTAGTCTCGCAGGTTGACGACGGAACGGCAAGTGCGCTCGGCACCACCAACTATCTCTGCCTGAACAACGAGATTCCCTATTATCCGACCATGACGACGGCTACCGCCCTGGATGCCTTTACGCTGGATCAGACATACCAGTACGGTTGGCTGTATTACGGCGGAGGCGGAGGAAGTATCGGCGCGAGCATTTCACGCGACTATTCGACCAAGGAGATGCGGCGTCTGTGGCTCATATCTCCCGGACTTAAACTCGCTCATGACAAGTTCTACCGCGTCCTGGTTACCGGCAGTTCCGACAGCGGCACGGTTACCTATACCATCAAAGCCGGACAGAGCAACGAACATGAGGCGCTGACTATTCCGGTGACGGAAAACCGTCCGACCGTGGCTGGCGGCAGTAATATGGATGTGACGCAGACCGACGAGATGTTCCTCTCGGTTCCCGAGGACGGGATGTATTTCGTAGGCATTATCGGCGAGATTCCGGCTAATGTCAACTCAGACGCCCTGCGCCTGAAACGCTTTGATATAATCGAGGTGGACGGAACGCTTCCCGATGTGCCGACCGATGTCCGTGTGGCATACAGTGCCGTGGGAGGCAATGACGCCAAAATCAGCTTCAAAGTGCCGGAAAAGGCTATCAACGGCACCGATGTGGCCGGTCTGACAAAGGTGGAAATCTACAAGGACGGAACGTTGTACAGGACCATCACTGACGGAGTGACTCCCGGTGCGGCCATGGAATTCGATGTCGAGGTTACTCCCGGCGTCCAGAACGTCTATGCCATCCGGGCATGGAACGCCGCCGGACAGGGGGAAAGCGCCACGGCAAAAGTATTCGTTCTCAGCACACCATATACCAACGATTTCAATTCCGCGGATAAGCTCGAAGGATTTACCGTCATAAACAACCTCGGGACAACCAACACTATCGAAATCTTTAATGAGAGAATCCGAATCTTCCCCAATGACCTTGGTAATGACCACTGGCTGATCACTCCTCCGATTACCCTGCAGAAAGGGATGTACTATGACCTGACTTTCAACGCCAAGTCGCTTGTTGACGACTGCGGTAACCTCGATGTGTTCATCGGCAAGGGGGCCAGTCCCGAACTGCTGACCGACAGGGTGATGGAGACAATCCCCCTGGATATGGCCGCAAATATCTTCATGGGTAACCGCGAGGAATATTTCACCGTCGAAGAGGACGGCCAGTATTTCCTGGGCTTCCACTTCACGCGCCCGGCTGAACGCAATATCAAGGCGGAGGTCTATATGGATGATCTTTCCATTTCCGCCGCCATCAACGGTATTCAGCCCGACCGCGGTATCCTGGAGGTTATTCCCGCCGCCGACGGTTCCCTCAAGGCCGAACTCAGCTACACGGCGGCCACCAAGAGCCTCAATGGCTCAGACCTCAATCCCAACAGTACGCAGGATGTGTATTTCTACATCAACGGCGAACAGACCCCCGCGAACCGTACATACAAGGCGTACCCGGGACAGAAAGTAGCCATCACAGTAGAAGTGCCCGAAGATCTGCCGTATATCTTCTCGGCCCGCACGGGGTGGGCCGGCCGCATTTCCTACAAGGATGCTTTCGTTGGCATCAATCGCCCCGATTATCCGGACCCGGACAAAATCTTGCTGAAAGAGACACAGCCCTACGGCCACGTGCTGATGACGTGGGAGGCCCCGACGACCGACTATGAGGGGTATGCCCTCAATCCCGAGTTGCTCACCTACGAGGTGATGTCGCTGCAGCCCTCTCCCCAGAATCCCGAAAATCTTATCGAAGTACCTGTCCTGGAGAATATCAAGGGCACAAGCTGCGAGTTCGACGCCGTGGCTCCCGAGGCTCCCGAGGCTGCCCAGACGATGGTGCGCTATGTCCTTCGCGCCCGCAACCCCCGCGGCGAAGGTTCAAGAGGTGTCCTTACCTCCTATATCAATGTCGGTAAGCCTTACCGTATGCCTTACCGCGAGTCTTTCGCCAGTGATCCCGGTCAGCCCGGCATCCGCACCGCTATATTCGATGAATCGCTCGAAGGTCTGTGCCGGTGGGGTCTGATGACCGACGGTGTAGACGGCATCAAGTCGGCCGACAACGACGGAGTCTATCTCGCCCTGGAAGCATTGCTTGTCGATTCCAGAGGACGCTTCTATACCGGAAAGGTGAACCTCGGCAGCGGCCAGGCACCCTGCCTGACACTGATGGTCCACAATCCCGGCACATCAAACCGCAAGGCTGAAAATCTTCTTGAATTCAAGGTCTTCACGTACAGCGACGGCAAATGGCATTCTCTTGGCACCCCCCGGACGGTAGATGACCTCTGCAATGGCCTTCCCGGATGGAACAAGGTCTCCGTAGACCTCGGCGAATATGCCGACAACGTGGTGGTATGTGGGGTAGAAGCTACCTGCAAGACCCATACTTTCACCTCTATTGACGATATCCGCATATGGGAGATTCCCGTGCATGACCTCTCGCTTCAGAGCCTTACGGCTCCCGTCAGCGTAACTCCTGGCGAGGAATTCGCCGTAGAGGTAGTGGTGGCCAACAACGGCCGCGAGACTGCCGTTCCGGAATCGGTGGATATGCTGATTGACGGCGAGACGGTGGCCGCTGCCGATGGGGTGGAAATCGAGGCCGGAAAGATGCACGTATTCAGACTGACACACTCGTTCCCGACTGTGGATCCCGCCACAAGCCATGAACTGAACTTCGCGGTGAACTACAACGCGGATGAAGACCCGGTCGACAACGAACGCGGACCCGTTACAGTGATGACTGTCGACAACGCCCTTTTACCCGTGACAAATATAGCCGCGACCACCGACAGCGAGAATATCGTCACCCTGACCTGGGATGCTCCCCAGGAGGTACAGGCCGGAGTCACCACCGAGACATTCGAAAACTGGGAACCGGGAGTGGCATCGCAGCATGGCTGGACGAGCTTTGACGCTGACGGACGCAACATCCTCGGAATCAACAATGGCGCCGGTTCAGCCGTGGTGCTGCCCGGTCTGCCGAGTAACCAGCCCGCTTCCTTCGCCGTAGTCGACAATGCCACAAGCGAGCTTTCTCCGGAATATTTCCCGGCCAAGAGCGGTTCCAGGTTCCTGATGTCACTCTGTCCCGGCGGACAGGTCGGCATGGCTGACGACTGGATGATTTCTCCCGAACTTTCCGGGAAAGCCCAGACGGTCAAATTCAATGTGCGCAACTACGCTACTTACGGCGCCCGTTTCCAGGTGCTTTACAGCGACGGAGCGATGTATATCGGCGGTTTCACCACCTCCGGGGAAACAGGCAGCGTCAGCAACGCCCAGTGGCATGAGGAAAGTTTCGAGCTTCCCGAAGGGACCAGGCGCATGGCAATCCGCAATGTGTCTCCGGCAGACGGCGGGTTTATGTTCATGATCGATGACATTACCTTCGAAGGTGCCGGATGCAGCGCTTCCGACCTGAAGGGCTACAATGTCTATCGCGAGGCCGAATGTCTGGCCCAGCCTGAAAGCGCAAGCCATACGTTCAGCGAGCCCTTCGCTCCCGGCAACTATGTATTCGGCGTGACGGCCCGTTACTCCAAAGGTGAATCCCGCCTGGTGCCTGTCGAAATCGAAGTCAGGGAGAGTGGCATCGATACCACGGTTGCCGAAGGTATCCACGTATTCGGAGGCCAGGGATGCATCCATGTGACCGGTGCCGAAGGACTGACAGTAGAGGTGCATGACCTTCGCGGAATCCTTCTGAGCAGCAGTGTTATGGGAGCCGAAAGCCGTATCGCGGCCGCCAGCGGAATCTATATCGTGACCGTCAGCGGTAAGAGCTACAAGGTTGCGGTTAAATAATACGACCGACAATATCTTTTAATCCTGCGGGAGCGGACCGGACAGCCGGTCGGCTCCCGTTGTATTTTATACATACGAAAAACTTTGCCTATATGAAAAAAATAAACTAAATTTGCATTGCGTAGACGGGGAAACGGACCGTTGTGTTAAAAAAGCACAACCGGCTCGGAGACTTACCCCCAAAGATGTTAAACTCTGAAAATTTAGATTCAAACCACATATATGTCAACAGTTCGTATGTCGCGCTTTGCGCTACTTTCCGGAGCAGCGCTTATGCTCCTGACCGGTTGCAACAAAAAGCTCAACCAGTTTCAGGCCGATTATTTTTCTGTAAATCCTAACCCTCTTGAAGTTGTCGGCGACCGCGTACCTGCTACGGTCAGCGCCCGTATTCCGGCTAAATTCTTTGTTAAGAACGCCCAGGTGACCGTCACCCCCTACCTTTGTTTCGAAGGTGGAGAGGTCAGCTCCCAGCCCTACTCTTTCCAGGGAGAGAAGGTCCGCGGCAATGCCCCGGTCATCAGCTACGAGAACGGCGGCACGGTGACGATTCCGGTGATGTATAACTATTCTCCCGAGATGCTTAAATCCACTCTCCAGCTGGCTTTCAACGTACAGCAGGGTGGCAAACAGTATGTACTGCCCCGTGTGACCGTGGCCGAAGGGGTCGTGGCTACCGGTGCCCTTGCCGATGCCCGCTCGGTGAATCCCGCTGTGGCTCCCGACAAGTTCCAGCGTATCATCAACGAGAAATATAACGCCGACATCCACTTCCTTATCAACCAGGCTAACATCCGCGACGCCCAGGCCAATTCCGCCGACATGACCTCGCTGAACCAGCGCATCCGCGAGGCCGCCGGCGATTCCACCCGTCAGATTGCTGAAATCAACATATCCTCCTACGCTTCCCCCGAAGGCTCGCTGGACTACAATACCCGTCTGGCCGAGAAGCGCGAGCAGTCGACCACCACTTTCATGAAAGGTCGTCTCAAGAAGGACAATGTCACCGAGTTCGGCGAACTGACCGCCAACTTCACTCCCGAGGACTGGGAAGGTTTCCAGAAACTGGTGGCTGCAAGCAATATCCAGGACAAGGAGCTGATCCTCAGTGTGCTGTCCATGTATAAGGATCCCGAACAGCGCGAGAAGGAAATCCGTAACCTCTCCTCGATTTTCGACCAGCTGGCTGACCAGATTCTTCCCCAGCTCCGCAAGAGCCGCATTACCGCATCCATCAACGTAATCGGCAAGAGCGACCAGGAAATCATGAACTATTTCGAGAAAGATCCCTCGAAACTGAACGTCGACGAGATGCTTTACTGCGCTACTCTCTATGACAATAACGCCGACAAGATGAAGGTCTACAACAAGGCCGCCGAAATGTACCCCAACGATTACCGCGTCTACAATGACCTGGGTCTTACCCAGTATGTTGCCGGCGATTATGACGCTGCCCGCGCCAACTTCAGCCAGGCCGCCCGCCTGAATCCGGCCGCTACCGAGCCTCAGATGAACCTCGGCCTTATTTCCCTGGTAAACAAGGATTACCGTGTGGCCAACCAGAAGTTCGGCTCTGCCGCCGGCCTGGAGGAACTCGGAGATGCCATGGGTACATATTATCTGATGACCGGCGACGCGAATGCCGCCGTCAAGGCGTTCGGCTCTTCGAAGAGCAACAATGCCGCCCTGGCCCAGATTCTTACCAAAGATTACAGCAAGGCCAAGTCCACTCTCGGCGCTGTAAACAATCCCGACGCGATGACCTACTATCTGACCGCCATCCTCGGTGCCCGCACCAATAATGACTCGATGGTATCCTCCAACCTCCGTCAGGCTGTGAAACTTGATCGTTCGCTGGCTACCCGCGCCCTCAACGACCTTGAGTTCAAGAACTTCAATCTCTCTGCAATCCTCTGATTACCCGATATTCCCTGTATTATAAATGGTAACCCGAAAAGGCGGGGCGCGTCCTACGGGCGCGTCCCGCAATTATTCATCCCGCCCGTCTGCTCCACGTCGTTCCTGTCCGCGTGGAAGGAGAGGGCAGACTCCCCTGGGGAAGCGGGGCGCAAGACGCCTCGGTCTGTTGCTGGTGGTCGCCTTAATAGCGGCAATCGCATATTTTGTAAATGCGGCTAAAGAGCGCCATGGGCGCCAGGAATATGCGTCTGCCGGTGTCGATGCGGTAAAACTGATGGAAGTATCCGTTCCGCGGGGTTTGCCCCAGGAGATTATCCCTTATACGGGCATGACTGTCTCTTTCAATAAGAAGACCCATCAGCCCAACTGGGTGGCCTGGGAACTGCTCGGCAGCGAGGTGGAGGGAGATTCCGAGCGCGAGCCCGGTTTCCTGACCGACCCCGACGTGGACGGGTGTGCCACCCACGATGATTACCGTCGTTCGGGTTATGACCGCGGCCATATGGCCCCGGCCGGAGACATGAAATGGCATCCTCAGGCGATGCGCGAATCGTTCTATATGACAAATATCTGTCCGCAGGCCGGTGACCTCAACCGGGGAGCCTGGAAAAAGCTGGAGGAAAAATGCAGGGTACGCGCCAAAGCAGACAGCGCCCTCATAATCGTCTGCGGGCCCGTCTTCGACAAAGCCGGTGCCTCGATGCGGATCGGCACTACGGGAGTCGCTGTCCCGCAGAGTTTTTTCAAGGTGATACTCTCCCCCTTCGCCGAGCGCCCCTGGGCAATCGGCTTTGTCATGCCTAACGGTTATGTGGAGGGAGGGATGCAGAAGTCTGCTGTCAGTGTCGACGAGGTCGAGGCTCTGACCGGCTACGATTTCTTCGCCGCGCTTCCCGATTCCCTGGAAAATCTTCTGGAATCCCGATGCGACTTCAATGCCTTCTCCCACATCCCGCGCACTAACTGACACTCATCCCTCTGGCCCTCCGAAGACTTCAATGAAAGAATTCCCTTCCGTAAAACATTTTCTGGATGCAGGTTATAACCGATGGCTTTCTGTCAGATGGGTTATAATCCTGGCTTATGTGGAGCTTATTGTCGAGTACCTGATTACCCCCGACTGGCTTCTGAGCGCCGACATCCCGTCTTATTTCGCGACCCTCGAAGGGTATCTTGACGGGACATGGAGCGGATACCGTACTCCGGGTTATCCGCTGTTTCTGGGGCTGTTCCACTGGATAGGCAATGATGCGGTGGAAAAGTTTCTGATAATCACAGTTCAGAAGACGGTCCATATTATCGCCTGTTTTTACCTTTTCAGGCTGATGACATTGCTGCGCTTCACCGGAAAGACCTGTTTCCTGGTAACGGTGTTTCTGCTGCTGGTTCCGGGAGTGCTTATGAGTGACTGGGACGGCTATATGCTGACCGAATCGCTGACCTGCTCTATGTTCGTCTTCTTTGTCTGGACCACCGTCCGGTTTATTTTCGCCCCTTCCGTGCGGCCGGTTATGTGGAGTGCGTTATGGCTTTTGCTGCTTGTTTTCATAAGGCCGGCAAACCTGTATCTGTTCCCGATGACGGCGTTGTTTTATATCTCCTTCGCCGTTGTAAACCGGAAGTATCGGCGTTCATCCCTGACAGGCCTGGCGATGGTCGGAGTATGTATGGGGATAACTTATGGCTTTGTCCGTTATACAGATATGCAGACCGGAAATGGGCCGTTCAGTTACATTTCCACAATCAATAACATCTGGTTTATCGAAGAGGCGGGTATAAATGATCCGAAGTATATCGATGACCCGGAACGGAGAGCCGCCTATGCCGATTTTATTAAAGATTGTCCGGATGCTAACGGATGGACGCATTGTACGGCCCTGAAATATAAGGACCCCCACCTTGCCGACACCCGGAAATTTGTCAGAAAAGCAATTATCTCCGAACCGGAGAAAGTGATGAAATATCTCGGTCGGAGAGTAAAGCCTTTCATGACGTATTATTTTGTACTGGCCTACTGGCCCTCCGCAATCCGGCCGGTTCTTCCTTATATCCTCCCCCGGACGTGGATCGGTGTGGCGGTTATTTTCATGATAATTCCCTACGGATTTCTTCAAATACTCCGCGGGCGGAAAAAAGGAGGCTACGCCGGACGTCGGGAAGCAAGAGAGGGTATCATCTATCTTTGGACAGGCGCCTTGTCTGCCGGACTCTATTTTGTTGTGTTTGTGGGCGCCATGATGGACTGGGGACGTCTGATTTATCCGGTTATGCCTTTTGTGGTAGTCTTCTTCTGTCAGTTGCTCAGGTCGGCGTCAACTTTGGTACGTGATAAAGTTGCCGTTTTCCGGGGGAAACGGGTTCCGAGCAATAGCCATGAGGTGTAGCGGTTTTTCTCTGTTATCCGCACAATCGCACTGCAAATAAACAGAGTCACTATCGCGATTGCCGGGCTGATGATAAAATCAAAAACAAATGGGGGAAGGAAATCAAAATTGACGTAATGGCCCATAATGAATTGTATAAGGATAGTATGGACCGTATATATTCCCAGTGTAAGAGCGCCGATCCTTACCATTGTATCCGTAAATGCGTTTTGAAACCTGTTTGTGGCGAAAAGTATTTCTGAAAGTGCGATGAAAGCGACAGCCCCGGTTATGCCGACAAGATTTCGGTAACTCATCCAGAATAACACGTCAAGTTTCGTATGGGAAACATCCATACTGTAATCGCCGAGGAATCTCCGATAAGCATCCCCGTCAAGGAACAGCAGACAGATGAACCACGCGATGGAGCAGAAAACACATAATTGTTTGCGGTAGGTGTAAAACTTATCGTAATATCTGTAAATAATAATTCCAAGAAGGAAGCAGGGATACATGAATGGCAGATTCAGCACCGGCACGCGCACTAACAGCTGACATCCGACGGTTGTGAGCAATGACGCACTCCAGAAATATCTCCGGGGAAGCGTAAGCGGTATCAGGGCGACAAGCCCGCAGGCAAACGCGCTTTTCAGAAACCAGTATGATTGCCAGAAAAATATTTTTGGCCGCGGAGAGGATAAAAACGCTTCGTCAAGTAATGCGATGACAAGGCAGGTGATGGCAAACCATGTCACCCACGGCAACAACAGACGGCGCGTCTTATCGAGGATATTCCTTACAATACTGGATTTTAAGGTCATGGCATAGAAGAATCCGGCCATCGTCATGAACAGGGGCATATGAAAGGAATAGATAGTTCGGTAAACCGTCCTGTCAGCTTCGGCACCAGACACCAGGAACTGTTCGACATGGCCCCAGATTACAAGAAAAATAGCAAACGTCTTAAGCAGGTCCCAGGACCGGAGACGATTGCCGGCGTGAATCCGGGCGTTGGCCACAGTATGATTGGAATATTCGGGAGGAGTCATCGTTATCAAGGTAAAAAGGATCAGAGGACTGCAAATGTACGAAAAAAATATGGATTTGGGCGGAGGTGAGGGAACATTGCAGGAGGGAATTGGTTATTATATATACAGGGCCTGACGGACGAGGGAGCCGGGCGGGCCTCATGGATATTAACAATAACTGATTCAAACCCTGTAAGATATGGCAACCACAAAATCCATTAAGGGAACACAGACCGAGAAAAACCTCGTGATAGCTTATGCTGCCGAGTCGATGGCTTATTCCCGTTACACATTTTATGCCGCCCAGGCCGACAAGGAAAACTATTTCCCCGTAGGTGAGATTTTCCGCGAGACGGCCAATAATGAACTTCGCCACGCAAAGGTGTTCTTCAAGTTCCTTGAAGGAGGCTCGGTGGAGGTGAATGTCGCCGTAGATGCCGGTGTCATCGGTGATACCGCCTCGAACCTGGCCACGGCCATGAAGGAGGAGGAAACCGAAGGGGTGGACCTTTATACCAATGCCGCAAAGGTGGCCGAGGAGGAGGGTTTCCCCGAAATAGCGTCCCACTTCCGCGCAATCGCTTCAATCGAACAGCACCACCACGACCGTTTCGCCCGTTATTTGAAGCAGGTACAGGACGGTACGGTATGGAAGCGCGACAAACCCGTCACCTGGCGCTGTCTTGTCTGCGGTTATACGTTTGTCGGCACAGAGCCTCCCGCCGTATGTCCCGCCTGCGACCATCCGCGCGAACACTATATGGCCATTGATGAAGAGGACGAATAACCTCTCCATCAATATAGGATAAGATAAGAAATGCAGGAACTGTATCCTCCAGAACTCCGGACACAACGGACGATGGGGGGATGCGGTTCCTGCTCGTATATGCCGCCAGGAACCGGCAGGGAAACATATCGCCCGGGACGGGCGCCGATATGTTGCATATTTGTAAAATATATATTTTTTAGTTAACTTTGCGGCGAAATTTGAGAAAGCCCGGATTATGATGAGCTTTCCACTGAATAAAAGGTCAGAAGTCATGTCTGAATATAACTCGGGATTATAAACTGGAGATCCGTCTGTAAGAAATAAGCCTTCAGAATTTTACAGACGGAAATCATTAGGATTACAGATGAAGATGCAACTGCCCCCTCATGACAATATCGAGAGATCGGCCAGGGGCAGCATACTGATGGCCTTGATTACACGGACACTTTTCTAAATTCGAGTCAAAGAAAAAGATATATGTTTATGAGAAGAAAGATAATCTTTTCCCTTGTTTCTCTTGTTCCGGCTGCCTTAGCTGGCGCCGAGGTACCTGATACGCTCAGGAATTATATTTCAATTGACGGCGTGACAGTCTACGCCAACCGTCAGGCGGACCATAAAATGCACATTCCGCAGGCTGTCCACATTATCGGGGAGGATAGAATCGCCCAGATAAATGCCCAGACCAGTGCCGATATGCTGTCGGCCGACGGGATGATTACCGTGCAGAAAAGCCAGCAGGGGGGCGGAAGCCCCGTTATCCGCGGATTCGAGAGTTCGCGTGTACTGCTTGTGGTAGACGGTATCCGGCTCAATAACCTGATTTACCGCGGAGGACACCTCCAGAACGTCCTCAGCGTCAATCCCTCCATCCTGGAGCGCGCCGAGATTCTTTACGGACCGGCATCGGTGCCCTACGGGTCGGACGCGCTGGGGGGAGTGGTGGCGTTCAAGACCCGTGATCCCCGTCTTTCCGACAGTTCAAACGTACTTTTTTCGGGAAGCGCCTTTTCCCGTTACGGAAGCGTCAACGATGAATCCACCTGGCATCTCGATTTCAATATCGGAGGAGAGAAGTTCGCGTCCTATACCTCCCTTACCTACGGTCGGTTCGGCGATCTCAGAAGCGGGCGCAACGACAATCCTTTCATGAAGAAAGATGACAGCTATATCCACCGTCTCTACAAGGTTGAACGCGCCGACGGAAAGGATGTGCTGATTCCGAATACCCGGCTGTGGCATCAGCCCGGTTCGGGTTATCATCAGTATGACCTTATGCAGAAATTCCTGTTCCGTCCGACTCAGGATGTGTCGCACCTGCTGAATTTCCAGTTCTCCAATACCGGAGATGTTCCCCGTTATGACCGTCTGACCGATATGAAAGGTAGTAAACCGAAATTCGCCGAATGGTATTACGGTCCGCAGACGCGCCTCCTGGCGGCCTATACCCTCGATATGCGCAACAGCCTCGGTGCCGACGAGGCTACGTTCACTCTTGCCTATCAGAATATCAAGGAGAGCCGCAACAACCGCAAGCTCAACGACGTCTGGCTCGGTACCCGCAAGGAAAACGTCAATATCGTATCGCTGAACACCGACTGGATGAAGGCCATCGGAGATCACAGCATCCACGCCGGTATCGACGGTTCGCTGCAGTTCCTCAAGTCTACGGCTTACCGCACCGATGTCGACAACGGAGAGCGCAAGAGCCTCGACACGCGCTACCCCGACGGACACAATCATATGCACAACATCGACCTCTATGTGTCGCATTTCTGGAACATCACTCCGAAACTGATTTTCAGCGATGGACTCCGGGTGGGGTACTCGCCCCTGAGTTCCACTTTTGTGAGCGATGAGTTCTTCCCCTTCCTGAGCCGTGAAATCGGTACGGTACATCAGAACAACGCCACTTACAGTCTCTCGGCCGGCATCACCTACAATCCCACCAATGAGTGGAAGCTGGCCTTCCTGCTTTCGACCGGTTACCGTGTGCCCAACATCGATGATATCGGCAAAGTGTTCGATTCCCAGCCCGGTATGGTCGTAGTGCCCAATCCGAATATCAAGCCTGAGAAGACCATCAACGCCGACATCAATATCGCCCATCTCAAATCCGACAGACTTCAGTGGGAGATGTCGATGTTCGGAACATACCTGTTCGATGCGATAGCCCTGGCTCCCGCGACGCTTGGCGGAAAAGAACAGATCGAGTATGACGGGGAGATGAGCGATGTGTTTTCCAACCGCAACAACCGCCTGGCATACGTGGTCGGGGCAAGCACAAGTCTGAAAGTGCAGATTATCCGCAATCTTTCGGCCAACGCCACCCTCACATATACTTACGGCAACATCATCGGACGCCACGGCGAGGAAGATATGCCGATGGATCATATCGCGCCGCTTTACGGTCGCGTAGGGCTGACTTTCGAGAGCAACAACCGCCGGATTCTGGTGAAATGCTATTCGCTTTTCAACGGCCACAAGCCTCTGAGCCGTTATAATCTCAACGGAGAGGACAATATCGGCTACGCCACTGTGAAGGGACTCGACGGCGAAGGATTACCCGCATGGTTCACCCTTAATCTGAAAGCATCCTACCGCCCCAACAGCAACGTGATGCTTCAGGGAGGCATCGAGAATATCCTTGATACGGAATACCGCACTTTCGCCTCGGGCATCAATGCGCCCGGCCGGAATTTCTATGCGGCTGTAAGAGTGGAATTCTAACGCTGCAAAGATTCACTCCCCTTCCGCGCCGCCGGGCGCCCGTCCTTCCAGTATGGAAAATACTATTATACGGCAGTTCAGGCCGAAGGGACGGAGCGACTGGCGGCGCGGTCCCTTAGAATAGCCGGCATATTGTCTTTAGCCCATATGATAAGGGCGTTGAGATAGGGGAAAAGGGAGACGGCGCGGGAAGTGATGCTGTATTCCACGCGCGGTGGAACTTCGGCATAGACCGTGCGCGTTACAAAGCCGTCTTCCTCAAGTGCGCGGAGAGTGTTGGTGAGCATTTTCTGGGAAATGTCCGGAATCGCATGGCGCAGGGCGTTGAACCGCATGGTGGGATGGTGCTGGAGGGTATATAGAACCAGCAGCGACCATTTGTCGCTCAGGCGGGAGAGGATATTGCGTATCGGGCAATCGGGATAAACTTCTTTGTTCATAATCGTGCGAAATTTACATTACTCTACAAAGGTAACCAATATTCCCGAGGTATGCAACAGCCCGTCTGAACTGTGGTTAAATTTAGTTAAATCCTCTTTTATGGCCTTATTGTAACATAGAGGTGGATTAAAAGGGTTAATAAATATAATCATTTTTCTCCACATATGCAAATCTAAAAGGCATAAAATCAGTGCCGTGACTCATCAATCGTGGGCAAAATCGTGGGCAACAAGTATCCATTCAAAAAATGCCCACGGCGGAATGATGCAATTCTATGAAATCATGGCAGTGTTTGAGAAAGAATAATCTCAATTCAACACTAATTTCAGCTTAAATCGAGCGAATTGTGTTAATATATGTTATATTGCGATACTATGCGACTTGCAATATATAACAAATATTAATATTCGCTCAATTTTCGGCACAAGCCGAAATTACGGTGCATATGTTAAAACGATAAGTTGGAAGTGTTAAAGTTTAGGCGTATAGCTTGACGAGTCGGAAGATGAAGAAATCGCGGTCGCGGACTCCGCGCATCTGCGAGCGGAAGATCTTCACTTTGGAGTTGAATGCTTCGGCCGAGGCGTTGGTGGCTCGCCGACGGAAATAGTTGAGGATAGTCGGGGCGTGGTTTTTGAATGTCTTGATCACAGAACGGAAGTTGTTGTTGCCCAATGCCATTACTTTTTCATACCACCGGTTCATTTTCCCCATGGCTTCTGTCGGAGAAATTTTGGAGTTGAATATGCGGCGCAGTTCCATAGCCAGGTGGTATGCGGCTTTCAGTATGGGATAGTGCTTGAACAGGATGTTTGCGCGATGACGCTGTATGTCAGTCCATTTATTCTGCGCCATCATAAGCGTGTGCTTGCTGCGGGCGAGTATCTGCCGCATGGTCTCGCCGTTTGAATATGTCACCGGCGGAATGGATTTGTCACGGTTGTTTTCCCGGGCGATGAGCTGGCGGCGTATGTCTATGCGTATCTCATCAACAGCCTCATTGTAAATCTGCTGCACATGGAAGCGGTCGTTGACAACGTGGGCGTTGTAGAAAACCTCGGCGGCAATGAGCATCATCGAGGGCGACAGATCACACGTCATTTCTTTCACCCGGCGTCTGACCGATTTTCCCATTGCTCCGATGAGAAGCGGGATTATCTCATCGCTTTTTGTGCCGGGAATGGCTGCCGCCAGTGTTCCACGGCCACCGTGACCGTCCTTGTTGGTCAGGAAAGTCCATACCTCGCCGTTGCTCAGACAGGTCTCGTCGAGGCTCATGTACGGGCCGATATTGGCGGCGTTGAAGTAAAACCCGCAACCGAGTTCGCTCTCGCACCACTGGACATAACCGCTCAGTTTATTGCGATACAGTTCGGCAAAATATTTGCCGTTTACGCAGTACATCTGAGCTATGTGCTTAATCGACAGTGCAGTCGTCTCAACCTTCGTCTTTTAAAAAAGCCACGAACTCGGCGCTGAGTCGTGACCCTTCCTCGTTGGGAAGCTCAAGGTTGTAGGAGAATATCTCGTTTGTCTTCTTGTCCCACCATTTGTTCTTGCGCATGTGCAGGTATACAGGACGCCCACGCATGGGATAATCCTGAACGGTGACATACTCCGTGTAGCCTCTCGCTACTATGTTGGGATTACGGAAATCCTCATCGGAAAGTTTTTTCTTCTCGTCAAGCCATATGTCATAGGCTTGGTCGGTTCGCTCGAACCGAACCATCTCAAACAGTTCGTCCATTCCTTCGGGAAGGCACATCCATATTGCATCTGCAGTTTTCATCCTGCAAATTTAACATTTTTCCAAAAATCCATGCACCGTAATTTCGGCTTGTGCCCAATTTTCGCGAAATCTGAGGCTTCTGATGGCTATTTTAGGTTCAGAACCCCATCATAAATGCGGGAATTCATCTCTAAAGTTCTAATGCAGCGAGAGTAAGGTATCGGGATTTTCAATCGTGGGCAAAACTGCACACGATTGGTCTTGCACACGAATTGCACACGGCAGAGCCGCACAGGGCGCACTCAGATGCCGTTTGGACATAAAGAAAAAACACTGCTACTGAACCAGTTGCAGTGTTTTGCAGTATTCTGCCGAATACTTCTGTGATCCGCCTGGAGCCGTTAAACTCCAACGCTGCATGGTGAGTATCAGCAAATTACAAACCAGTTGGTCGGGTGACTCACTTATCTATCACGCCGATTCTTCAATGTTCTGCACAGGATTGCAAATCCTATAATGCAAAGTTACAAAATCTTTTCCAATCGCCAATATCCCAGGCTGTTAAAAATACTTGGACCATAGAAGAACCATAGAAACAAACTATACCCAAAAGTTGTATGTCTAACTTTTGGCATACAGTTTGGAAAGAAAATCGGTTGGTTCAATTAGTTATTCAATTTTTACAAGCATAAGTTGAGGTATATAAAGTTTAATTTGCCTGCGCGATTATGCAGAAAGAGCAAAAATTCTAAGGCCTTCGGCCTAATGAATCTCTTAAACATTTAAAACTTTATGTTGAGCTTGCGACTTAAATTAATTTGTTATGAATCCAGGAAAGTAAGGATATGAGTTCCGAGATAAGAATCATTCTTTAAATGGTAACTCATGCCTTGCAAGAGTCTTCTGATATATTCCTTAGATGATGAAGAATCCTTTATTTTGCTGAATGTATCACTGAGCGAAGAATACTTCTCGTTGATTTCAGAAGGGAACTCCTTTGCGCATCGTTCCATCATTGTCTTTATCTGTATAGACAATATCCTCATGGAGGAAGGAACGGGCCAGTAGATTTCACTCAGTCCATACAGATCAAAGGCGATTTCCATAACCGTTTTTGGAGTCCGTGCTGTTGAAATCTTATCCATGATAGACTTCACATGTTCATCACTTACCTGCAATTTATTGAACAATGGACATACATAGGGATTCTTTTCCAACGAATGGTCTGAATTGGCTAGTGCATAATACAATGGGATACCTCCTAAAAATTGCAACATTAACTTTTTATTAGTTTCATTCCAACTCATTATATGAGCTTCATTCCCATCGATAAAGGCAATAATTTTGTCGGCAATATCTTTTTCACCATTGGCCAACAGAATAGGAATAAACGGTACCGTAAATATCAGAAATTCGCCGTGACTCTCTGCAAACTCATCGAAATTATTGAGGATCAGACCAAAAATTGTCATCTGAAATCCGGAATCCAATCCAATTTTATCTGACAGTTTTAGCAAAGTCACCAATGACATGATCAACCTTTGGCTGTTGTAGACCGAATCAAGATTTTCCGGATAGATAAATGGAGACACATAGGTCGCATCCACAAAATCTCTACTGTCTTCGGGTTCCTCACGTCTACATATTGTATCAATTACTATAGCAAGATGAGTTGAGTTTTTCTTAAATTCAGCATCTCTTGTAAGTTCAAACAAAAGTACAGATGTATCAGTTATCGACTTTATTGAAATATCCTTGCATCCGGCCATATATGCGGCATATGCCACACATAGTCCGACGACTACTCTGTCATGAGGGAACAATCCGTCATGATCCTTTATAGTCTTAGCAATCCCGATGATTCTCTCAAATGAAGATTTCGGATTCATGGGAGATATCACTTGTGCATGCAGACATGCGATTCTAAAGTATAACATCGGAACAAATTTATGCACATCTACAGCCAACGCCTTTTCTAAGAAATCCGCGGCTCTGTCATCCTTGTTTTCCGACAGTACGATACCGATGCCGGCGTTCATCCGGAAGCATCCCAATGCATCGGATGTCAGATGAACGCGAGTATCATAGAGCTTCATTGCGCTTCCCGGATCAGATACCAACAACTGCATATGATGGAATGTTATCAAAGACGCGATTTTAATAAAGGCCTCATCCGTTTCCAATGAGCATCTCTCATACATTTTTTCGAGCAGAATCATCATCTCTTCTCGCGGCATTTCAATACTTATTCTAGATAATGTAACGTCCAGACATTCAAAAATGTAAGGATTGATCTTCGCGCCAAATGCCTTATATACATCAAACCAGCCTATAAGTTCCTCACTTGTCTTAGCGCCATGCAATGCGAATATCGGGAGCTGAAACTGATCGATATTCAGATTCAGGTCTGTATTCACTGACAACAGGGGAATCTTCCCGACAACTTCCGATTGGGCAAACTTTCTTATAGACAGCAGCTCTGCGTATTGATGTTTGTGGGCATGATATATTTCAAGAATCATGACCACTAAGTATTGAAGTAATGGTTGCTCTGACAGATTACTTGACAAATCCTCTAGATCCTTAATCAACAGATTGGGAACATCCGGGAATTTCGGGTCCACTATGATTCTTGCAATTCTCATCAGTGCCTTTTGCTCCTTAGCCATTTTGGAAGGGAGAGGCATGTCTGTCCACAACTTTCCAATGATTCCGCTTATCGGACTATCCAGCAGATTTTGTTCATTGAGTTTAAACATAAGACTGATATAGAATGCTGTCAGTCTTGCATATTCCTCGGCTTGATTAGTCAGAAGAATTATCCTGAGGGCATCGTTGGTTGTCAGCTCACCTTTCGCGAGAATATGGTCCACAACGGCATTGGTGCATAAGCATAACTCCTCTTTATTCAGATCTGGGGAGAGGGCCTTCCTCACGATTTCCGAAATGACAAATTTCCCGTCGCCGGATTTTGAAATCCAATTTCCTGACAATCTGGTTAGCCTCATCAATGGAGTCGAGATTGCGGGAGCGGGGGTCGCCATCATCTTACAGTCATCCGATGTGAAAGAGCCATCCAACAACAAAAGGCGATTCAACAGTCGGACATCTTCCAGATCCGGAATAGTCTGGCTTATGGTCTGATAAAGCCTTGTCTGTAAAGATTCGTCTTTAGATACGGACATGATTTTGGAAAATGCATCCATATCGAAATTCCAGTCATGGTTTGCAAGCCAGATACATGCAATATGTATCAAAGCCAGATGTCCGTTACAAACGGTATGGATAAAGTTTGCTTTCTTTTCATCAAATTCTTCCGGGAGCATTTCCTGTAACTCATTCAAGGAAAGCGATGAGGTGTATATATCTTGAATATGGTCCGATACGGAATTCGGATTGAATGGAACCGTAGAATTAGATAGTATGAGAACTTTTTCGTTACAATTTCTTACAATTGCCCTAATAATCCCATCACGGATTTTCAAATCCGAGGGACAATTATCTAGAATAATTATCCTATGTCCAACCTTAGAACTCACATTTTGCAAACAAGAGGAGATAAGGCCCTCTGACAGTTGGGACGCCTCAACCTTCACCCTTTGGTATTCCGAGAATTGGGCGGCAATCAGATCGCAAAGCACCGATTTTCCAGTAAGCACGCCTCCATATATGTTAAGACAATACTTTTCTCTAAGGATCGAAGTACAGTGTTCCACCAGATCTCGCCTTTTTGAGTACGGTTCTATCAGCACAGTCTCGGTTGGCGCGTCAGTACACTCGGTAATAACGAAATCCGGCATTTTATCCAAACCAGCCTGCTTGGTCACCATATTTATAGTAACATACTTGGCATCGTTGAGAATAACGGTGTTTAACGAATCTTGAATTGCGATATTTCCTTTACCGTTGACATTCGCGACATTCCTGCTCCTACTTGAAGAGGAGGGGTCAAAAATATTTTTTAAGAGATCTAAAAAACTCATTTTGATATGAATGTATTGTTTGAATCCTGCACCACCATATTGCCGTCTCCCTTGATTCCGACATTATTGTTTTTTGTGTTTTTTTTGCTTCTATCGCCGCTATCGGATCTGTCACATATCCTATTTGTTACGTAAACGATTGTGGCAGCGCATATGGAGACAATCAGGACCACGCATCCCCATGGATTCGTCTCATTATAATCAATGAGAGCCTTCCAATAACTATAGTTTGCATCGTGTTCAAGCCTAATGGCCGGTAATCCGAACACTAGAGCCGCTCCTGACATCAGGATTGCTCCAATTGTATATTTGGTAAGCCTGTTGTGTGAAAGTTTGGTATACTTCTCTACCAATCTATCTCCCCACTGAAGGAGATGATTCTTAACACTTTGTTTCATTATCTCCGGTCTTAAATAATTGACTCAACTTTCGCATCTATAGTACAGATTCACGTTTCTATTGATTTCTACCACCTTAGAGTATCGGTCCTTGTTCAGAATCCGATTTTGCGATTGATTATTCGCAGTTTTGCTTGCGAGGGTTCTTCGTAGGCGTTGCAGGCAGCGAGATAGTTCTTCAGCTCCGTGAAGTCTGTTCCATATAGATTGTCGCTGAACTGATGGAGTTTTGTCATCACGTTTATGTATGCCAACGGATCTTTGTGCCGTGTCAGTTTTCGCAAAGCGAGGATATAATCCTCTCGGAATACGGTAGGCACAATTATACGCGATTGGTCGGCACGGACAAGTTCGGCGTTCATCATCACACGGGCGACACGGCCGTTGCCGTCATTGAATGGATGCACCTCACTAATCATGAACATCATGAAAATTGCACGGGCAAACGGATCTGTCAAGGCAGCATAATATTTGAAGCCTTGTGAGAGGGTGCCTTTTACAAGTTGATAATCCACGAACTCCGTCATTCCGGCGCGATTGTTCTTCGTTTTGAAAATACCGGGGTTCATGTGTGGTCGTCCTTCAAGTAGGATGCTGTGTCTGTGGCTAAGAATCGAAAACAATTCTTTTGGCGATGTCGGAGTCTTCATCATTTCGGCACGGTTAGACAACACCTTGAATGTGCCGAGAATGTCGTGTGAATCCTCATCGCGTCGAGGCATAGGGATACCGGAGTCAACAATCGCTTTAGCTTCATCAATCTCAAACTCCGTTCCTTCTATATAATTAGAGAAATAGCTCTCAAAGAATGAGAAAAGCCGAAACGACTCCTCATCAGTATTGCGATTGTTGCGGATAACAAAATATCGGTACTTTATTGCTTCAAAAAGCACTTCAAACAGTTCAACCCTTGTTTTGTCAAACGGATTACCGACTGCTAACGCTTTCGCGGAGTCTGTTGACAACACTTTAGCATCATGAGTTGAGAGCAACGCGGAAATTATGCTATTGATTTTGGCAAATTCCGTCTGCATTCCCAATTCTTCGGCAACTGTTCTCAGTTTATCGCGATATTCGTTAAGACGGTTTTCTCCACCGGTGAGCAGTATCTGTTCGAGTTTATTTTCTATCACACTGATAGGAAGAACTCGTGATTCGTCACCGGATTTTCTTGACACTTGCATATTCTCAAGCATATACCGATGTTCTCCAGATATGTGCATACCCATGAAAGGTATATCGTGAGACGATGCCTTTGGTCCTTTGACAAAATTAAGAATTATACCGGGTAAGTCCGTCACTCTCCGTGTCGTTGAATTTGTCAGAAAGAAATTACCGGTAGCTGTCGGTCGCATCTCTTTGGCACTGCGGTGGCTTATGATAGCGTCCGGATACCGATATACCAGAATATCTATGAGGTTACGACGCACGATATTCTCCAAGCTGTCAACCAAGTTGGTGGTATATATACGCGGTGCAACCTTTCGCAACTCTCCATCCTTTTCCTTCTTGCTTAATACACGGGAAATGTTCGGATCAGATGAGCTGAAGATAATCTCTTTCTGGGTGTCAACTTTCACTGCCATACAAAAAATCACGATTAAGAGAATACAAAGGTACAAATTTTTGCGATTATAACCGCGATTCTTACAAAAAACTGAGTTTATAGGATGCTATAATGGTGTTATTATACCTCTTATCTCATCAAGTCTAAACGCTTTTCCACAGTCCAAGGCCGCGAATGTTTCCGTAATTATAGGATTCGATAATGCTGAATGCCCAAAGATTTGATAGTATGGGTCTAAGCCCAATTTACCATGCTGTATTTTCCCCCAATCATCCAAATAAAGCCAAACACATGATCCCCATCTCGTAGGGAAGAACTTTCTTTCTATTGTCAGATAATTCAATCGTCTGCGGAATTTCTTAACTGGAGAGATTGTTAAATACTCAATAGCCGCCTCAATACTATGTTTTTGTTTTACATATTTCTTAATCCAAGAAGGGTGTACGCCGGCATGAGAAAATAAGAAAGGTTTACTATCATATTGTTCTACATGCATCAGTTGAAAATTAGAAATCTCTTTCTTTAGGAATTTTTGGTAAGCAAAATGCCTACCAAAATTATGCGGGAAAGTGGTCCACCACCCGAAAAGATAACTGAGTTCATGATTCCCAAAAAGCAAAATACAAGACTCTTCGTTTGCTTTTTTGAACTCCAAGATTTGACATAGATTGTCAAAACATTGTTCAAAAGCAGCCTTATTAATTTTGCCCTCATGAGGGTCAAGATAGTCTCCGAGAAAGATTATTTTTTCATTATCTTGACGTTTGGAAACTGCATCTTTCCAAAAATCCAATCCATGTGTATCGGGTATGATAATCATTTTTAATTTCGAATTGAAGTATCAAAAAGCGAAGTTTAGGACTTCAATCATAATTCAGCGCAAACGCATCCTGATAAGATATCGCAGAGCGATTATCCTTGTTTTCTATCCAGCCTTTTTCAAGATGACTTGTTTGAGAAATTTCTCCGGCATTCATTTTACCGAAGTATTCGCATACTGCCTCAATTGTGGATAGTTCAGATTCACTGAGAACATTCTCGTTATTCTCATTCGTCTCCAGTCTGATACCACTCTGACCACTCGGATAGACGTATTCTTCCATATCAATTCCCGACAGAGAACTATATAATGTTCCCCAATGTTCTGGAACAGGGCCGAATGGCAAAGCTTTATACGTAAGGCCGGTTATTCCATATCCATGCTTTTTATAATGTATGAAATCAGCATAGAACAGGAGCTTATTCATTTTGGTGACAAAAGTCGAGCCTATATTGGCGATAATCAACTGCACGATATTTGCAATCTTATCCAAGGACATTGAGCGGAATCCGGTGTATTCCGATGGCTGTCCGCTTGGTTTGTAATCACCTTCCGCAGCTTCTACTTTCTTTTTTATCCGCAGATATTCCTGTTCACTCATTTCAGACTTTGAGGCTTCTACAAAGGACATAAAAATGTCCTTTTCACGGGCTGCGATGATTGTCCGGGCATTTGATACACTCGGCACCTCGCCATCTTCATACATACGGTATTGGTTTATGCCGAACCCAAGTATCTGAGCCATTTTTGCTGCCGACAGACCGTAGTGTTCCCTTATCCCGGATATTTCGCCTGGGAAAGGAATACCATGCTTGACACGATACTGGTTATATACCTGAAATATGTTTGCCTCATCCATTTCGGTAGTGGTCCACATTTCACCCTCCTCATCAATAATTCCAGTGTGAATATAGGAAAACTCCTCTTTTCGGAAAGTTATTGTTCTTACTTCCTGAAAGTATTTTTCTCCGGGTAATAATTTGTTATTGTCCATTGTTTTTATTCTTTAAGGGGTAAGACATAGGATGTTCTGCTTTATGAAACGAAATACAAATCGTATGAGAGTTAGGCTTTCCAAGAGTAATCTTGATATAGATCTCATTACCTCTTACATCTTTGCCGAACACCCACATTTCACCTTGATTATTCAACGCATCCACAATCGGACCTTCGGAATAATCGTAGCAGCTCAAATTCATGATAACCTCCATTCGTTGATTAGGAGTTATGCCCAACTCAACGAGACTGTTCTGGTTCTTTTGGCGATCATCACGGAAACGAATTCCGAAGATTTTGACCTTCAGACTAAAGTCCTCTAAGAATTTCTCGACTTGTTCTTTCGTAATCATAGTGCAAAGATAACCATATTCTTTTGATAATACAACTTTATCGTTGCGTTTGTTCTTAAAAAATCTATAAAGTAGACTTAATGAAAATACTACCGCTCTTGGCTAAATACAAAAACACACGATTATAATCCTCCGTAGGTACAAATTTTTGCGATTATAACGCCGATTTATACAAAAAACTGAGTTTAACTTATGATCCAAACTGTATGATATAGGTTAGCGCAACATATTGACTGTTTCCGGATAATGCCGTCAGCGGCGTTTGGAACAAGTCCGGCACTACCGCAGACCGCATTGTCCACGGATAAGAGCGGGCTAAACACCGAGATCCGGAACGTCAGGGCAGGATGCGCCACGCGTGTCGCTGTTCCTGCCCCGCCTGTTCCTTTTCTCCGTGTTCTTAACGCCCGCTCCATTCCGGTATCTGAAACGGTTGCGCCATCTTGTGCTTAATTTCGGCAATACGGACTAAATGTTGCCGAAATTAAGTTGGCGTTGCACATTCTTTTTCGTATGGATTTTTCATTTCAGTATGTCGGTTACCCGGTGTCTCCATAAAGGCACTCGCGGCTCTATGTTTCTCACCGACAATCGCATATATCACAGTACGGAGTATATTCGCTCGTAATGGATAACGTGCCGGGACGGGCTATTCTTTTGCCGACAACTGAAAAATCTCCAGACCTCGCTTCCTGCGGTCGCTCGGCTCGTATTTTTCAGCCGCCGGCGAACAGCCCTTTGCTCCCGTCACGCCGTGGTGTTATCGAGCGAACATACTTCATACTGCGAAATAGACGCATTGAGGTTAAAAAAAAATATCGCCTTATGACACCGGATAACAGACATAATAGAAAATCGAGCTTCACACCTTCACCAGCTCATACCGCATTAAGACGGACTGCAAGGGTGGTGGCTGTTTTCATCGGGGCTGTTTTCGGGTTGGTGGTTTGGCTGATACTGAGACCGATATTCCGAGGTGTGGGGTGGATAATCTCAATCCTCACTGCATTAGGGATAATCTATTGGATAACGACACTCTAAAACATTTACGACTATGGCAACAACTATGAAATCCAACGACGCTGCAATATCAGCAATGCAGCAGCTACTCCAAGAGCGGGTAATGGCAGAACCCGCGTTAGCTCTCAAACTCGCAAATCCCAACAAGTCAATGTCGGGGGCGGTGAACTACCTATGCAGTCAGATAAAGAAAAGCGGTCTGTGCTGTGTCGAGCAAAGCACCGTGGTATCCATACTCCTGCACTATTTTGACGAGGAGGACATCAAGGACGAGGGCAATGTCGGTTGTGACATCGTGGTAGCCAAACCCGAATTATCCGAGGAGGATAAGGAGGAACTGAAGAAACAGGCTATGGAGCAATACAAGGAGGAACAACTCCGAGAAATCAAACGGCAGTCAGCACCGAAACCTCAGCCCAAGCCGACCGCCACCGCTCCCAAAGCCGGAGAAGAAATCAATGTTCAACCCAGTCTATTTGACTTCTAAAACATTTCGACTATGAAACCCAAGACTGCACTGCAAAAGAAAGTGGCGAAACTATCCGCCACACTGCGACCAATAACCGCCACACAAAAGCGTTGGGCATTCTCGCAATGCTTTCAGCACATCGCCTATCGTGGAAAGAATGGTACTATGGTATGTTCGGAATGCGCTCACGAATGGACTGCGGAAGGTAAGCAGGGCAATAAATGCCGTTGCCCAAAATGCGGAGCGAAACTCACCGTCAGTCACTCGCTCAAACGCAAGTCAACACAGCTGGCACACTTCGCGGTTGTCACCACAAGGGATAATTTCCAAGTCATAAGGGTGGTACACGTTGAGTGCCGTAGCCTTAAGGGTGAAAAGGCTGAGTACATCGTGAACGAGGTGTTACAGCGTTGGATTGACACAGAAGGCAACGAGGTGAACATCGCACGGAAAAAATGCTTTATGCCCAGATATGGAAAACCCAGGCGCGGATGACCCCTGGGGCCAAGGTTGATCTGACCCCTGAAA
>CAJUAF010000019.1 GCA_910584365.1 uncultured Muribaculaceae bacterium
ACAAATCGCCTCGGTGCTTAGATATTACGTCGATTTATGGGATTTTATAGATTAAGCCACGGCGGTAAACGATTATTTCCTATTTATTCCTGATGCACAGCATATTGGCGACAGCCATTGATGTTTTTTGGTAAAGATTCTGTGTGCTATCATTAAGTTAGCCATCCTCTCCCCGTCGTTCCCGAAACCCCATAAAAAGTGGAGGGTGCTGTCAGAATGGCCCATCTTGGCGAAAAATAAGGCGGTGTGTCACAATTTGCATTTTGACACACCGCCTCCAAAAAAGTTTTCTGCAAGTCAAAGCCGGACCGATCGGTCCGTGAATCTTACTTGCGGATACCCAGCTCTTTCTGAGCGATGATAGCGCGGTAGCGGGTGATATCCTTCTTGATCAGGTAGTCAAGCAGACGACGACGCTTACCAACGAGAGCTTTAAGAGCGCGGGCAGTTGTATGATCTTTGTGATTTGACTTGAGGTGTTCAGTCAAATGAGCAATACGGACCGAGAACAATGCAATCTGGGCTTCAGGAGAGCCAGTGTCAGTCTTACCCTTACCGTATTTCTCGAAGATCTCGATTTTTTCATCAGAATTCAGATGCATTATTGCAGAGATTTTGAGAAGTGAGTAAAATAAATATAATGCGACGGAGTCTTCATGACTCCGGCAGCCGGAAGAAAGGATTCCTCCAAACCGACTGCAAAGGTACTGATAATTTCCCACCTGACAAAATTTCTTCCCGATGTTTTCCCGCTGTAATCAAAGATTTTGCCCCTCGGGAAGAAATCAGAGGGAAATTTACGGAAAAAGGAGTAATTTTGCACGGTCGATGCCGGAAATTTCCCGTCTGACGATTGTTGCTTAATTATTAACCGGTCTTTTTTATTTCGTGAACTCTGATTATGACATATTCATTCGCCATACCTGATTTACCGACGATTCTCGCGGCCGTTGGCCTGACTGTAATTGCCGGGGCCGCCACCGGTCTGGGCGCCGTTGTAACCATGTTCGCCCGGAGGACCAATACCCGTATGCTTACTTTCGCCATGGGGCTGTCCGCCGGAGTGATGATCTATATATCTTTCATGGAACTGCTCCCCGATGCCCGTCACGGATTCGGGAGCGTCTACGCCAACGGCGATCTGCTGACCCTGCTGGCCTTCTTCGGAGGCATAGCCCTGATAGCCCTGATAGACTGGCTGGTTCCGGAAGACGAGAATCCCCACGAGATGAATACCCTGGAGACCGGTGCCGCGGGCGACCCGCGCCTGCGGCGTACCGGAACGATGCTGGCCCTCGCAATCGGAATCCATAATTTTCCCGAGGGGATGGCCACTTTCGTTTCCGCTCTTGACGGTCTGGAAGTGGCGCTGCCGATTGTAGTGGCAATCGCCATACACAATATTCCGGAGGGGATGGCCGTCTTCGTGCCCATTTATCACAGTACCGGAAGCAGGAACAAGGCGTTCCGCTATACTATTCTCTCCGGTCTGGCCGAGCCGGTGGGAGCGGTGGCTGGAGCTATTTTTCTTCTCCCCTTCTGGTCGCCGGTTATCAACGCGGTCTGCCTGGCAGCCGTCGCGGGGGTTATGGTCTACATATCTTTCGATGAACTTCTGCCGGGCGCCGAACGGCATGGTCACCATCATATCGCCCTGGGAGGCATCATCACCGGCATGGCCGTGATGGCCGTGTCACTGCTGTGGCTCTGACCGCCCCTTCGCCATCCTGGCGAAAAATAAGGCCCTGTTACAAAAATCCCTCCGTAAGTTCTGCGCCCTATATTCTCAATACGGCAAGAATTCCATCCTTTTAGCCTACCTGGTCTACGACTGCGGCCCCGGAGTCGTCAACAAAAGCCCTATTCTGAATCGATCGTGACGTATTCCTTTGATATTCCGTTGAAAATGCGTAACTTTGTAAATAAATGAAGCAGCTATGAATCCTCTATTTCGACTTCTTACGATTATAATATATACTTTGCTTCCGTGGAGTATTTCTTATAGCGAGGTTTTTAACACTTCTAAATCTTTCGATTTATTATGTTTGCCTCAATATATCGACCATATTAAAGATGATACACGGTTCGCAGAACTATGTTCTGATTCCGTCTTTATCGCCAATATTTCCGACGTTAATTCTAATTGCAGTGCCTCAAAACTTTGCAATCTTTATTCTGAAATACACGGAGACAAAGACGATATTACAAAATGCCTGTTGACGATTCAGCATTTAGATAGTATTGCTTGCGATGTCGAATGGGCGAAAGACATACTTTTGGTGCAACCTCAACTGTCGCATATCTGTCAGAAATTGGTTGAACATGGGTATTCAAATTATTGGGATAATACAATTTATCCAAAATTGAAATCACATATTGACAATTATAATCTGAATAAGGATTTACTTAACAACATAGACCAAAGCCTTGCCGAATTTTTCTTACCCGAATCTTTGTCTGACACCCAATCCAAAATATATATTCTGGATATAGAAAATGCTTTTAACCTTTCAGATGAATCATTTTGCTGCACTCCACTTATTCTAAATCCCGAAATAGAAAAACAGTTGAGATTAAATTTTATGAATATTTATATTCACGAAAATTTACATAATCTCCACATTTCCCCTAAACTTATGGAGAAACTCGGCGAACTTGATAGTGATTCATTTTATAGAAGTAAAGAAGATATAGCACAAAAACATGGTGAAGGCAGAAACGAGGCTTTCGTCGTTGCTGCCGAAGTATTTATATCTCATAAGTTAGGGATTCGAGACAATCAAAATGTTTTTGATGAATTTTCACAATACGTTGATGGCAGTCTGGTTTTGGCCCCGATAATATATGTGAATCTACCTAATCGCTCCCCTAATGAGCCATATAATGATTTTCTTATTCGCTTATTTGACAACGGCATTTTGAGGGCTGGTGCCATCAAGGATAACTACTATAAAGCTATGTCAGCCATTCAATCTCAAATTGCTAAATAAGCGTCTTTTCGCACACCTCATACGGAGGTTGTGTAATAATGAACTGCACCCCAAAAGTTTTTTGTCTAACTTTTGGGGTGGAGTTCATTATTACACAGCCTTCCGGTTATAGCTTATTACGGCTTGCGGCGACTCGGTCAGTCGTCGAGAGCAAGACGTTCTTTGGCGGGATTACGGTAATGGATTTTCCCCTCGATATACTCCTGGGTTGCAATCAGGGTCGGTTTCGGGAGTTTCTCGTAATAGCGGGAAATCTCAATCTGCTCGCGGTTTTCGGAAATTTCCTCGAGGTTATCGTTGAGGGAAGCGAATTCCTGGAGCTTCTTGTCGAGTTCGTGTTTCATCTCGCCGGCAATCTGATTGGCGCGCTTTGCGATAATGGAAACGGTCTCGTAGACATTTCCGGTGTCCTTGCAAAGGTCCATCATGTCGCGGGTGACGGTGTTGAGCGGAGCGTTGGTCTTCTTGTAGTCCATATTATATTATGGTGTTTTTTGTTTCGTTCGGAAATCAGTGGATAGGGGGGAAATGGCCCGTATCAGTCCTTTACATATTTCCGCGCAATCTTGAGGATATTGTCGGCTTCCTCGCGGTTCTTGGTGTCGGGATAGTTGTTGGTAAAGGAGTAATACTCGTCGATGACATCGCGGAAGCGGTCGGCCTTTCTTTCGTCGACGGAGAGAGCGGCCTCCTGATACTTGGCTTTCAGGACAAGCATCTCAAGGTCCTCCTTGTACTTGGAATAGGGATATTCCTTGATGGCGTTCCTGGCGGTGACGATGCAGCTTTCATAATTGTTGCCGAGGTAGGTTCCGAGATTATAGTAAAGCTGGGCGTTCTGAAGTTCTTTCAGGGTCAGTTTATCCTGCAGCTCGAAAATAGCGTTCTGAGCCAGGGAAACTTTGTCGGAGCGGGGAAAATAATCCAGGAAGCCCTGAAGTTCCTCGATGGCCTGGACTGTCTCCGACTGGTCGAGCTGAGCCTCGGGCGAATCGAGATAATAGGCATATCCGGCATAGAAACGGGAGGGTTCGGCATACTTTCCTTTGGGATAACGCTGGTAGTAGGCCTTGAAATAGGTGGCCGCATCGGGGTATTCCTTGTTCTCGTAATAGCTCATTCCGAGGAGATACAGTGATTCCTCGGCGCGGTCCGAGCCTTTGAAAACGGTTATCAGGTCCTTGAGAATCGTGTAGCTCTGGACATACTTCTTGTTTTCAAACGCTTTCTTGGCGTATTCGAATTTATAGTTGGCGTCCGTACTCTTCAGCACCTTCTGGTATTCGCCGCATGAAGACAAACCCGCCAGCGATACAAGCACCACAAGCGCACAGGAGAGCCATTTTACTAAATTTCCGGACATAAGTAATTGTTCAAGATTATTTTTCGGTTAATATCCCAACTGGATTTCAATCGGCAAAGTTAGCCATTTTTTCCGGAAATACAGCTATCTTCATCCAAATTTTTTCATTTGAGGAAATTTCAGTATTTTTGCAGACTGAAACATCCGGACATCAGCGTCCGCCCCATTCCACCGCTTCTGAAATGACAGACAACGAAGACTATAACAGGCAGAACCCGGGCGCCCGGCGCCCGCGCCGCCGAAATATAGAGTTCTCGGAAAGAGAATTCGACACTTACGATACTCCTCCGCGCCCCCGCGGGCTGCACGAAGAGGAGCGCCCCGACCGCTATGCGTTCACCGACCGGGAAGATTATCCCCCGCGCCGGGAAACCGAGGACTATTATCCCCGTGATTATTCCGCCGGCGAGGACTATTATCCCCGGGACTACCGCGAAGAAGATTACAGCGCCGGGGAGTATGAGACCGCCCCCGGCGACACCGCTCAGGATCATATCTCCGGCGGCGACAGCCGTAACGACGCGTCCGCTTCCGGATATCGCGCGGGGTACCGCGACGGATACCAGGACAATGACGCCTACCGACGGGGACAATACTCCCCTGAAAACCAAAACTATCCCGATATGGACACTCCGCAGAAAAAGCCGGGATTCCGCCGCCGGCACCCGATACTGATGAATCTTATCTACGCCGTGGCGGCAGCAGCAGTGGCCGTGTGGATAGCCCTCTGGTTCCTTGACTTCTGGACGTTCCACGGCGAGGAACGCGCTGTGCCAGATGTAAAGGGGCAGAGCTTTAATATGGCCGAAAGCAATATCACCCGCGTAGGGCTGAAAGCTGTAGTGACCGACTCCATCTATGACAATTATGCCCGCCCGGGCACCGTCGTGGAGCAAAGCCCTATACCCTCGGCCAAAATCAAACGGGGGGGCACGGTATATCTGACCCTTGTCGCCTATACTCCCAAGATGGTCTCCATCCCCGATTTCTACGATGTCTCCGAGCGTCAGGCCCGCTCGATGCTCGAAGGTCTGGGAATCACCCAGGTAATGACCGTCACCGTCCCTTCGGAATACGCGGGACTGGTGCTGGGCGCCAGATTCAACGGCGTGTCTCTGCGCCCGGGGGCTAAGGTTCCCGTATCGGCTGTGATTACCCTCGAAGTCGGCGGTGGGGCCGAGATCTATTCCGACACGACGGGCGAACTTGTCGACACCGTAGCCATCGAGGAGACAATCGAGGCACTGAATATCGACTGACATCAATTCCAGAGACAGATGGCAACAGCGCAGGACAACAATTTTGACTACGATTTCGACGAGACAGATGATTTCCTCTCCGCGGAGGATACCGCCGGGGAAGTTCAGGGCGGTCCGGACAGCAACGGGATGTATGAACATTTCCGCTTCTTCGCCGACAAGGGACAACAGCTTCTCAGAGTAGACAAATTCCTGGTGGATCACCTCCAGAAAGCCTCCCGCAACAGGATCCAGCAGGCCGCCGACGCCGGATGCATCATTGTCAACGGCAAACCGGTAAAGTCAAACTACCGCGTCAAGCCGGGCGACACGGTCTCCGTCGTCATGGACCGTCCGCGCTACGAGATGGAAATCACCCCCGAGGATATTCCTCTCGACATCGTCTACGAGGATGATGACCTGCTGGTCGTCAACAAACCCGCCGGCCTGGTGGTGCATCCGGGCCACGGCAACTGGAGCGGCACCCTGGTCAACGCCCTTGCGTGGCACCTGCGCGACAATCCCGACTACGATGTCAACGACCCGCGGCTGGGACTGGTACACCGCATCGACAAAGACACCTCCGGCCTGCTTGTCGTCGCCAAGACGCCCGACGCCAAGACCCACCTGGGGAAACAGTTCTTCAACAAGACCACCAAACGGGAATACCGCGCCCTCGTGTGGGGAATCCCCTCTCCGGCGACAGGACGCATCGAGGGGAACATCGGGCGTTCGCTTAAAGACAGGCTCCAGATGGCCGTCTATCCTTCCGGTTCAGAACTGGGAAAACACGCCGTGACCCACTATGAAGTGCTGGAGGATTTCGGATATGTCTCGCTGGTAAAATGTGTGCTGGAGACAGGACGTACCCATCAGATACGCGTCCATATGCGCCATATCGGCCATCCGCTGTTCAACGACGCCCGTTACGGAGGGGACCAGATTCTGCGCGGCACCACCGCTTCCTCCTACCGCCAGTTTATCCACAACTGTTTCGAGACTTGTCCGCGCCAGGCCCTCCACGCCCGCACACTGGGATTCATCCATCCCCGCAGCGGGGAGGAGATGTTCTTCTCCGCTCCGTTGCCCGAAGACATGACCCTGCTGCTGGAGAAATGGCGCAATTACGCCGGCGCGTTAAAGTCCTAACAGCATCCCGCCATCACTTTCGGATGATATAATACGCAGCCGTCCCGAATCAGCCATCGAACGCACGGTGTCGAACAGAGCGACGGGCGCCAGCCGTAGCCTTTCGGCGACTTCCAGCAGGGTGATTTCTCCGGAGGACTGCCCCAGCACATTAATTATCGCCTCCTCGATGACCTGCTCCGGAACCGCCGGACGCCCGCGCCGTGTCTGCTCCAGGCGGCGCCGCGAACGGCAGACATCACACGTGCCGCACTCCGCGGCTTTCTCTCCGAAATAGGAAAGCATGGTGACGACCCTGCACCGGAAGTCATCGAACACGAAGCGTTTCATCATCTCCAGCCGGTGGGACATCTGGCGCCGTCGGTTTTCATAGACGGTTTTCGGCAGGATAATGTCGGAATCGGGAACCCGGGAGGAGAGCATATATATATAAGGAGACCGACGCCGGGGCACGAAATCGATCACGTGCATCTTCCGCAGTCTTATAAGCGCCTCATAGACCGAACGCTCCGTGAGTTCCAGCGACGAAGCTATGAACGCTTCATCGATATATTCGTAATCGGCGAAAATCCCTGTGTAGTTCCTGAGGATAAACTGAAGCACGCGTTCGGTCTCGGCCGACACTTCGATATCGTACAGGGTACGGCGATCCACGGTCATCATCAGGCGCGACCGCGTCGTAAGTTCCTCGGTATATTCGAAATACCCGGCCTGGGCAAGAATCTTCAGGGCGCTGTCAGCCATGGCGGGGGGAAGCCCCCACCGGTCGCAGAACTCGCCGAACGGAAATTCGAGGTTGCGGTTGTACCCCTCCCCCATCGCTATGCCGAGCGACACACACATTTTCCCGTACACTCCCCTGATAAAATCTTTTTCAGGGAAAGATTCCGACAGACGCCTGGTCAGGGTCCCCTTGTCGGAAGAAGTAGCCAGCACCACAGCCCATGAGGGGAGGCCGTCGCGCCCGGCGCGCCCCGCTTCCTGGTAATATTCCTCCAGGGAGGAGGGGAGATCATGATGGACTACGATCCTGACGTCGGGCTTGTCGATCCCCATGCCGAAAGCGTTTGTGGCCACCATTACCCGCGTCTGTCCCGCTTTCCATCGGTTCTGCTTCTCGTTCTTATCCTCGGCCGAGAGTCCGGCATGATAGAAATCGGCCGAAACGCCGTTGTCGGTCAGGAAAGTGGCAAGTTCGCGGGTGCGTTTGCGGGAACGGGTATAGACGATTCCGGTGCCTGCCACCGAGGAGAGGATGTGCAGCAGCTCCTTGTCCTTGAAATCGCAGTGGCGCACCACGTATGATATATTCCGCCGCGTAAAACTGAGCCTAAAGACACCCTTCGGCTCCCGGAAAGCCAATTTGTCCATGATGTCGCCGACGACTTCGGGAGTAGCCGAAGCCGTAAGGGCCAGGACAGGAGCCTGGGGAAAACGCTCGCGCAGCCGGTGGATAAGCAGGTAGGATGGGCGGAAATCATAGCCCCACTGGGAGATACAGTGCGCCTCATCGACCACTATCAGACTGACGCGCAGCACATTGAGCCACGGTTCCAGCGACGGCGACCTCAGTTTTTCAGGGGAAAGATATAGAATCCGGATTTTTCCGAGTTCGCAGCGTTTGAGAACAAGTTCGCTTTCAGACCGCCGCATGGCGTGGTTGAGCTGTCCGGCCATGATTCCGTGGGCACGCAGATTGTCGACCTGATCTTTCATCAGCGAAATCAGCGGAGTAACCACTATCGTCAGCCCCTCCGACGCCAGGGCCGGGACCTGGAACGTTATCGACTTTCCTCCTCCGGTAGGAAGAAGTCCAAGCGTGTCGCGCCCCTGAAGCACGGAGGAGATAATCTCCTGCTGCATCGGGCGGAAGGCGTCATAGCCCCAGTAACGTTTCAGTATCTCGAGACTCTTTTCCTCAATATTCTCCATCGGACCAGACACGTTTTCTTACAGAATAGGAGCGAACAGGCGCATCACCGATTCCAGCCCTTTTTCAAGATAGGGGCGGTTGCGCCACGTGGCGGCACTGACACGCACGCAGTCGCGCTGGTCCTCCAGGAACTGACGGCGCATCACCGCGTTGAACTCCCGGGAGTAAATCAGCAGATTAGCCTCGAAATTATGCTCGAAACTGCGGAAATCGAAATTGGTCGAGCCTACTGTCGCGAACTCGTCGTCCACGATTATCGCCTTGCTGTGGAGCATACCTTTCTCATAAAGATAGACCTTTATTCCGGCGCGGAGACATTCCTGGATGTAACTGAACGATGCCCAGCGGAGCATATCGCTGTCGGAACGGCGCGGCAGCATTATCCTGACATCGACTTTCGAGAGGGCGGCAAGCTGGAGCGCCTGGAGCAACCCCTCGGACGGGAGGAAATAAGGGGTCTGAAGGTAGACGGTCTTCCGTGCGGTGGCGATTATTTTCTGGAACATCAGTGTCAGATTCATCCACTGATTTACAGGCCCTCCCGTCAGAAGCTGCACTCCGGCAGCGCAGGCTTTGCGGGGAGAATCGGCCCCGGTTGTTTCGGCGGGAGTATCTACGGCCATCTGCTCGAGCAGGGGCTGTCCCATGAAGTTCCAGTCCACGGCGAAAGACTGCTGAAGGGCGTTGACCCCCGGCCCCGTCAGGCGAAGATGGAGGTCGCGCCAGAGGGGGAAATCCTTTCCGCCGTCCACGTAACGGTCGGCGATGTTCATTCCGCCGATATAACCGATTTTCCCGTCGATAACCACAATCTTGCGGTGGTTCCGCCAGTTGACACGGGTTCCGAACGGCGGGAAAACCACCTCAAAGAAAGGATAGGCCTCCACTCCGGCCTCTTTAAGGCGCCGGAGATATTTACGCCCTACTTTGAAAGACCCCACCGAATCGTAAATCAGCCGGATTTTCACACCGGCGCTTGCGCGTTCCACAAGCGCGTCGGCCACCCGGCGCCCTATCCGGTCGTCGGCGATGATATAGTACTCCAGGTTGATGAACTCGCGGGCTTCGGCAATATCTCTCAGCAGAGATTCAAATTTGTCGGCACCGTTGTTGAACAGCTCGACGGAGTTTCCCTCGTAGAAAGGGGAACTCTGAAGGGACGCGGCGAGAGTGATAGCCTGCTCCACGGCCGGAGAACGACGCGCCCGCGGTGAATCAGGCCGGGAGATATTCTCCAGTTTCTTGAGTTTCCGGCGGTTACGGCGCGATATAATCCTCTTGTTCTGGATGTTCCGGCCGAAAAACATATACAGCACCAGACCCACGGCAGGCACCACAAGCAGCACCGTCACCCACGCGAGTGATTTTACCGGATTACGATTTTCCGACACCACTATCGCTATGATTCCCAGCACAATAAGAGCATAAGCTATAGTGACGGTCCACCACAGCCAGGTCGTATTGATATATTCCACAAGGCTCCACATCGTCGATAGTCTTCCGATTCAGTCCGAATCAGGCATAAGATGTACAAAGATACGGATTTTTGGCGCTATCATTGCATATCGGGAGATAGATGATAAAGATTATTTTTCTTAAAAGATGTTAACACTATTGCACATCCGGGGGAAATATGCTTACCTTTGCAGTGTTGTAGTTGAGCGCATCACCACAACAGACTGAATATTCGAATCACCATTAATATTCCGGAGATATGATTACTCTCGAAAATCTTTCTTTCCGATACGGCAGGGCACCGCGTCCCGCACTTGAAAACCTCAACGGCTCCCTCGGACCCGGCATACGCCTCCTTGTAGGAGAGAACGGTGCGGGAAAGACCACTCTGCTGAAAATACTGACTGGGGTTCTCGCCCCGACCCAGGGAGAGTGTCTGCTCGACGGCACAGACGCCTCCACTTCCACTCCCGCCGGTATGGGACGTACATTCCTGCTGGAAGAAAATATGTATTTTCCCGGAAAGACCATCCGCGAGTTCGCCGCCGCCCACTCTCCATTTTATCCCGGATTCTCCCATGAGACTTTCTGCCGCAATCTTCAGGCGTTCGGCCTGACAGGTGACGAACCGCTGAAAAATGCCTCCCCGGGTAACCGCAAGAAAGCCCAGCTGGCTTACGTGCTGGCCCTCGGAGTAGAGTATCTCTTTCTCGACGAACCGACAAATGCCCTCGATCTCCAGGCGAAAGCCTCCCTTCAGCAACTTCTGGCTGCGGAAACAAATGAGAACCAGACCGTAGTTATCTCCACCCACACCATTTCGGAACTGGAGAATCTTTATGACGGAATAATCGTACTGAGCCACGGCCACATAATCTTCTCGGCCACCGACGAGGAAATTTCGGAGCGCCTGGCGTTCATCAGCTCGCCGGAGCCTCCCGAAGAAGCCCTCTACTCCGAGCTGAATTTCGGCCACTATCTCTCGGTTGTCCCCTCAGACGACTTCTGCGGCGATACGCGCACCGACTGGCGCCGTCTCTACTTCGCCCTGATGTCTCCTGCCCGGGAAACCATTATCGGGATGTTTTCCGACAAGGAAGAAAACGCCGACATGGCCGCGCAGGAGAACACCGTCAGGGAATCCGCCGGTTGCGCCGCTGACAACGGATTCTCATGGAAAAGAGTACGCGAATTCGCGGGATGGAATATGCTTAAATTCAAAAAGCAGATCATCTGGTACCCCCTCATTTCACTGCTTTCAGCCATACTGCTGCTGCTTCCTGTCGGAGAATCGGCCCAGATGGGTCTCACCACGCTGGTATGGGGCATCCTGCCGTTTCTGGCTTATCTCGCCCCGCTGGTGTTCGCGATGGGAGGCGACGGCCGCATCATCATGAGGATGATTCCCGCACGTCCGTCGGAAAAACTGACATTTTACCTGGGTTACCTGCTTATCATCGTCCCCGCTGTTCTCTACATACTGCCCCTGCTGGCCTCCTTCCTTTATATGCACCTCCCCTCCATTCAGACCGAGGACGTAATGAGTATGCTGAAAATGCGGATGGGAATAAATATGCCATGGATTACGGTAACCAATATCGTCGGGATGCTGGCTGTCATTGTCACCTGTTTCTATTTCGTACTGCGTTCCCGCAACAACCGAATAATCAACGGCATCATAGCCACGGTTATTTTCCTTTTCCTCCAGGGATTAGCCGGCGCCATCTACGGCATGACCGCCGCCTTCCGGATGGGGATCGCCGACGGGATGGCGGGAGCCGACCCCAAAGATGAAGAAGAGATAGTCAGACGGCTTATGGAGGAAATGACCTCGATGGGAAGCTGGATGACCGTCATTACCGCTATTACCGCACTTTACTTCGCATTTGCCATCTGGCAGACATGGCGCCTGTTTTCCCATAAATCCAACCGCTTTTAAAACAGTATGATGGAATTTAACGACAATAAACCTATATACCGTCAGATAGCGGACTATGCCTATAACGCCATACTGTCCGGACAATGGGAACCCGAGGCCATCATCCCCTCCGTCAGGGAACTGTCAGCGCAACTGGGGGTAAACTCCCGCACTGTACTGAAAGCGATGGAACAGCTCCAGAACAGCGGTATAATCACCATGCGCCGCGGACTGGGCTTCCAGCTTTCACCCGACGCCCCGGCGCGGGTCACCCAGGTCCGCCGCGAAGAATTTTTCTCCCAGACACTTCCGGCAATCGCTGACGAAATGAAACGACTGGGACTGACAGCCTCAGATATTCTGCCGCATCTTCCGGGGTAAACCGGTAAAGGCTTACCTCCGGCACCGCAATCCTGCAATTCTGTTTAGTATTACCAATAGACGTAACTTACTGAAAACAATTTAATTACCCCTCAATATGATACTCGCCGGCTGTTCGACATTCCTTGTCGTTCTTCTCCTCTGCATATCTACAATAGACTGATTCGGCCCATACACAACTTTTCATACACTTCTTTCCGGGTCATGCGTCCACGGGGTTCCGCGGCTCATGATCCGGGAATTTTTTTTTATAATATAATAGGAGGAAAGGTATAAATAGCATGAAACCGGGCTCGATTCGCATCGGTCCCGGCTCCTTCCTTATTGGCATTTGTAATATTGTCGTATTGAAATGATTTGTACTCTAACAAATTTAACACATCGCAATATGAAACAAACAATGTACCAAATTAATTCATCACATTAATTCAAAATTCAAAAATCTATGTAGGTGCAATCAGTATTTCCATTAAAATCAATATTCGACTTTGTCGGGTTTGGCAGCCCATTTCTCAAACGCCTTTATCGTGCGGTCGTTCTCGATATGGATGCATGGCACCGAGCGTTCGAGATGACTTTTCTCCAGTTCGCGGTAGATGAACTTGTCGGAGAAGTCAATCTTGTCTGCGTCCTCCTGGGTGTTGCCGTAATATATACGGTCCACACCGGCCCAATAAAGGGCGGACAGACACATCGGGCACGGTTCGCAGGAACTATAAACCTTGCATCCCCTGAGGGAAAAAGTCTGCTCCTTGCTGCAAGCCTGACGAATTGCGTTTACTTCGGCATGGGCGGTCGGGTCATTGGTAAGAGTAACCGAATTGGCTCCGGTAGCAATCACCTCACCGTCCCTGACGATAACAGCACCGAACGGGCCTCCGCCCTTGTCGATATTGTCTTCCGCAATCTTCGCGGCCATTTCCATAAATCGGATATCTTCCGGTGTAATCGGAAATCGGGTTGTTTTCATGAGCTAACCTTAAAACAGGATTAAACAATATTCAAAGTCCGTTCATGACCGTATTCCAACGAATACCTCCGAAAAATGGAGCGCGCGAATCTGTCATCGAATTACGTAGGCAAAGTAACAAAATAAAAATCAAAAACAAGCTATTTTTGTTGTTAAAATTTGTTAACAAGCACTATTTTTTCAGACAGTCTCTTAATTCGCCATATCTGCAACGAGCGGACCTTGCTTAAACAACAATCCTATGCCCGAAAAAGATATATCTCCTTCCGCTCCGGGCCAAAAAATTATCCGAATCGGCGAAGGATTCACCCTGCAAAGTTAACTTTCATATATGATATTTCCAAATTCAGCCCCACAGAAAAACTTGTTTAGGGGACAGGAACCCTTCCGACGCCCCCGCGCCATCAGGCGAAAAACAAGGCGATGCGCCGGTATTTTGGCACACCGCCTTACTATCATAAGGACAGAATCCGTTATGGAAAAGACCTAAAAATTACAAATCGAGAGGCTTTATCGAAATAGCGTAACCTCCGCCGGGCGCAGCCGCCAGTTTCAGGCGCGACTTATCGGTGACGGTCTTGCGGGTGATCGTATAAGCCTGGGGATTGTCAAGATAATGGGCATCCTTCGCATCGGCGTAGATGACAGCCTCATACTTGCGCCCCTTGTCAAGGAAATCGAGTTTCAGATCCGAGGTATGCCCCTTCTCTCCGGCCGTACAGCCGACATACCACTCATCTTTCCCCTTGGCCTTACGGGCGGCAACGATATACTGGCCCGGTTCGGCCTCGAGATAGCGGCTTTCGTCCCAGTCGACGGCTACATCCTTGATGAACTGGAAAGCGTCCATAAACCTGTTATAGTTTTCCGGGATGTCGGCAGCCATCTGCAAGGGGCTGTACATCGTCACGTAGAGAGCCAGCTGACGGGCCAGGGTCGAGTTGACGTGGCCGGCGCTGTTGGGATTGATTTTCTTCATATCCATCTCGAAAATACCGGGGGTATAGTCCATCGGGCCACCCTGAAGACGGGTGAAGGGAAGCACAGTCGTGTGGGACGGCTTGTTTCCGGCAAACGCCTCGTATTCCGTACCGCGGGCCGACTCATTGCCGATAAGATTAGGATACGTGCGACACAGTCCGGTGGGACGCACAGCCTCATGGGCGTTGACCATAATCTTATGTTTTGCCGCTTCGGTAACGGCGTAAAGATAATGGTTGTTGAGCCACTGGCCGTAATGGTGTTCGCCGCGCGGAATCATGTTTCCTACGTAACCGCTCTTGACGGCATTGTAGCCGTACTTGTCCATCAGATTATAGGCGGCCTCCATGTGGCGCTCATAATTGCGGACCGAGCCGGAAGTCTCGTGGTGCATCATCAGGCGCACCCCTTTGGAATGGGCGTACTCATTGAGGTAGTCGATGTCGAAATCGGGATAAGGGGTGACGAAATCGAAGACATAATCCTTCGATTTGCCGAACCAGTCCTCCCAGCCGACATTCCATCCCTCGACCAGCACCTGGTCGAAACCATGTTCGGCGGCAAAGTCGATATAACGCTTTACGTTCTCAGTGTTGGCGGGATGCTCTCCGTGACATTTGGTCTTGGAGTAATCGAGATTGTCGAGCTTCACAGACGGGAGATCGTAGGTATAGGACCACTGCTTTCCACCTCCGATCATCTCCCACCATACGCCCACATACTTCACCGGCTTGATCCAGGAGGTATCCTCATAGGCGCAAGGCTCGTTGAGGTTCAGAATCAGATTCGAGGCGAGCATATCGCGGGCATCGTCGCTGACCATGACCGTGCGCCAGGGCGTATGGTCCGGGGTCTGAACGTAAGCCTTCACCCCCTGCGCATCAGGGGTCAGCCACGACTCGAACACCATATTCTTATCATCCAGATTCAGGTGCATACAGGAATAGTTGACCAGGGCGGCTTCATGGATATTGATATACAGTCCGTCGTCGGTCTTCATCTGCAGCGAGGTCTGCACTCCCGTGGGAGAGAACTGGGTCTGGGAAGCGTTGCTGCAGATGGCGGATTTCATCAGACCGCGGATTTCAGACAGACGCGACTCGGTGTAGTCATACTCCTGGGTGTCATAGTCACCTGCAATCCACCATGCCGTATGGTCTCCGGCCATGGCGAACTGAGTATGCTCCTCGCGCACCGGGAAATAATCGAGATACTGCTGCTGCGGAAACTCATAACGGAGTCCCATACCGTCGTCATACACCCGGAAACGGATATTCATGAACCGGCCGTGAGGGGGCTGGGCAAGCTCCACGAACATTTCCCGGTAATGGTTGCGGATTTCCTTGTTCTCCCCCCAGACGGGCTGCCAGGTCTCGTCGAACTCGCTGTAAGTGACATTCTTTTCCTCGAATTTGTCCATCAGATCGGTGGAGCCGATAAGCTCCAGGCCGAGCGTGGAAGGGAGAATCACAGGTTTCCCCTTATAGGACATCTCGTAGGTAGGACGTCCCTCTACAACGCTGAAATTCACCTTGATGTTACCATCCGGGGAGGACACTTCAGCGGCAAAGGTCCCCCGGGCACTCCCCGCAAGGAGGAGTGCCATACAAACATAACTAAACTTCATTAATCCTACTATCTATTTAAACAGGTGTGTCAATCTTTCGATTGTCCCCAACTTAATCATTTCGTAAGTTTTACAATCTTGCATCCGTGGGCCGGGACGGTGGCGGAAACGGCGGTGGCGGAACCCTCGTCGGTATGTTTCCAGAGGTCGCGGACGTTCCAGGTACCGGCAATGCCGAGGTCGGCGAAGGTCACACCCATGGAGCGTGAGCTGTCATCGCGGTTGAACAGACCGATGACCCAGGAGCCGTCGGACATCTGGCCGTACCAGATCTGGTTCGCGGCATTATCGAGGCGCCCAGTCATGGGCTTGCCTACGAAGCGGTCGGCATTGAGGGCCAGCATCTCGTCGTTGGTGTAGAACTTGAGATTGTCGCCGATGTTATGGTACTGGTCGGAAACGGTCACCGGTCCTCCGGCCATCAGCTGGAGGGAAACCACGAATTCTTTCTCGGCGTCGCTGGAGAACGTGTTCAGGCGGATGAAGTCACCGTCGAGAATAACCCGGTCGCGTCCGGCGATATGGGACCAGTAGGTGAAGCCGTCGAACATATTCATACAGTTGGGCCAGTTGGCGTAAGACTTGCCGCGGTCCTGGGCCGAACAGTGCCACCAGCCTCCGCCGGCGGTATCGCTGACGATACGCACCATGTTGCCGTATTTGGCCTCAACGACGGCGTCGTCATACATATGAGGCATAACCAGGGAGGTGAACACCCCGTAACGGTTGGCCGACTCGGCGATATAGTTAAGGGCGCGGGCATAGACATCGCGACCGTAGCCCAGACCTACCTCACCCATGTTGCGGTCCTTGCCGTCCTCATACCAGGAGAGGAAGTCCATGCGGATATAATCGATTCCCAGTTCATGATAATGCTTGAAGAAGCCGTCGATATATTCCCGTGCGCCCGGATGAGTTGCCACTGCCCATGAGAACCACATATCCGAAGCCCCGGGATTGACAACGGGGTCACCGTTGTAGCGCAGCGAGCCGAAGGTGTAGTCGGTACCCTCGATAAGCGTCTCCGACGGACCGTGGATCCAGAGAGGATTGTCATAGACCCCCACCTTCAGACCTTTGGCCTTGCATTTGGCCACCAGGTCTTTGAGCGACATCGAACCATAGTGGGTCATGTAGCCGCTGGCGTCTTTGGCCAGCATCGGGATAAAACCGTCGGTACAGATCATGTCGTAGCCGTGGGGCTTGAGGTCCGTGGCCACCCAGTCGATGATTTTGTCCCACTCCTCAGCGGAGATGTCCATATCCGCGCCGCTTACTCCGGCCTGCTCCTTCGTATAGCAGTATTCATATACACTCCAGTAGAGGGGAGCCTTGTAGGTATGGATGTTCCCCACGTCCGGAAGCTCCGGAAGAACGAATTTCGGGGGACGGCGCATCTCGATATCATCGTTGCAGCCGGCGAGCGTCAGGGTCAGCGCCGCAGCGGCCAGTATGTTGGTTATCTTTTTCATGATTACGGATTTAGTCTATTGATTCAGCGGAGATTGTCCAGTCACGGAGATTGAAGGTGATGCGGTAGCGCCCAGCCTCGGCGATGCGCCACTGATCATCGGGATTCTTTGTGAATACGAAGCCGGGAGCAGCCACACCCTTGCGGCTGATTTCAACTCCGGCGCTCTCCGGGCGGATGAACGGACAGGAGAAAGTCCCGTCCCGTTCCAGGCAGGCCTTCATGTTGCCTTCCTTTAGTTCACCTTCCCAGACGAAGACATATTTGTCGGAGGGGCTAACGGTGAACTCCGTCGCGTCATCCATACTCCAGCCGTTGGGAGTGGCATCGCCGATCATGTAGAGGGCGGAAGTCTCGATGGGTTCTTTTTCACCGCCGGGTTCATCACCGCCGAGGAATCGGACGGCGATAGTCCAGTCACGCAGGTTGAAAGTGATGCGGTAACGGCCGGCATCTACGATGCGCCACTGGTCGTCGGGGCTGGTGGTGAAGGTGAAGGAAGAAGCGGCCACGCCGTCGCGGCTGATTTCAACTCCGGCGCTCTCCGGACGGATGAACGGACAGGAGAAAGAACCGTCGCGGACAAGACAGGCTTTCATGTTGCCCTGCACGAGTTCTCCTTCCCACTGGAAGACATATTTGTCGGAAGCGCTGACGGTGAACTCCGTTGCGTCATCCATGCTCCAGCCGCCGGGGGTGGCGTCGCCGATCATAAAGAGAGTCTCGGTCTCGATGGGATCTTTCTCGACAGCGGGAATCTCGCCGAGATATTCGGAGGTCACGGTCCAGTTCTCGAGGTTGAACGTCAGACGGTAGATGCCGGCATCGGCCACGCGCCATTTGTGATCGGGGCTGGCGGTGTAGACGAAGTTGTCGGCGGCGATTCCTCCCCGGGTGATTTCCACACCGTCGGAAGCGGGACGGATAAAAGGCACATCCCAGCTGCCGGTGGAAGTGCAGCATTTCAGTTCTCCGGCTGTCAGCGGGCCTTCGTATTCGAAAATATAAGTGCTTTTCTTCTGCAGTTCCGTAGGATTGTCGATGCCCCATCCGGCGGGGGTGGCGTCGCCTACCATATAGAGATTCTCGGCAGCAATCGGTTCGATTGTCGGAGCATCCAGTTCCCGGACGAAAAGAGTGGACATCGTCCAGTTGCGGAGATCGAAGCGCAGGTTGTAGACGCCGGCATCGGTCACCTTCCACTTGTTGTCGGGATCACCGGCGTGCATGGTGAACTGCTGTCCCGAAATCCCGGTGCGGGAAATCTCCTCGCCATTGTTGAGCGGACGGATGAAGGGAGCGTCCCAGCTGCCGGTTGTAAGACAGAGCTTTACTTCGCCCGAGTAGAGAGTACCCTCCCATTCGAACACCAGGGGATCTTCCTCCGTAGCGGTCAGCGGGGTCGGCGAGTCAATGCTCCAGCCGTTGGGGGTAGCGTCCCCCACCATATAGAGCGCAGAGGTCTTTATAGGCAGGTTGCCTTCGATGATGACAAGGTCCTTTTCACCCTCGCATCCGCAGGTGAGCATTACACCCGCCAGCGAGGCCAGCCCTGCCAGTATATTCTTGAGTTTCATGAGTCTTGCTGTTTAAGTGTTTTAGTTGCTGTAACCGGGATTCTGTACCAGGCTGGGATTGGAGTTGAGAATCGGGCGCATGATGGGGAAAATCTCGGTGTAACGTCCGGCGTCGGGCTGCTTGTCCCACCATGAACCGGAAGAGAACTTGCCGAAGCGGATCAGGTCGATGCGACGGCGGCTTTCGGCGAAGAATTCGCGGCCCCATTCGGCAAGCATTTCGGCTTCGTCCAGACTGGCCTTCCCTTCGGGAGCGTAAAGCACTTCCTGGAGATTCTCGGCGGGATAGTTGCGGCGGCGCACGCTGTTGAGCAGACGGGCAGCCTCGCTTTTCTTGCCCGAGCGGAGCTTACATTCGGCCAGGGAGTAGATAATCTCGGGAAGACGGATTTCGGTATAGTCGCTTTCCATCTGGTTGGCATCGTCATCGTCATAGAAAGGATACTTGGCGAAATGCCATCCCGAATTGTGGTCGCCCGAGGCGAGATTGCTGGTCTTGTTGGCGGGCCATTTACCGGGATCCAGACTCTGGAAGGGACCTACGGCGTCGCGGATGTAGAGGTCGTAGGGCTGTTCCGGAGCGCGGACACGCTTTGTGGAACCGTCCTCGTCGACATATTCGAGATAGCCGAACAGGAACATACCTTCGCGGCGGGAATTCCCGAGGTTGTGGTAAAGATTCATGCGCACGTCGCCGGGATATTTGCGGAAATTCTGGATCGGCATACCCAGTTCATAGGTGTAGAGGTCGCCGTTGAGGTCATAGCTGGGAGAAGCGGCATATTTGGTGTTGTGGTCGCCGGCCTTGGCTTTGGCGTCGCCGAAATAGTAGCGGGCGCGGGCAGGTACCGTCCACCAGTACATATCGCTGCTGTAATGCCAGTAGGAATAACCCTGGGAACCGGGGAAACCGAAGATCACCTCGTCGCAGCTGTTGTTATCCCAGTCGAAAGCGGCGTCCCATCGGTCGGCCACCTCGTAAGGACCGTAGACACCGTCAAGGATGTCCTGGGCCACTTTCTCGCAGTCGGCGTAACGTTCCTGTCCGATATAGACCTGGGCGTTCAGATAGAGGCGCACCAGCAGGGAAGCTGCTGCCGCCTGGGTCCACTGGCCCTGAAGATTGGGCTGAGAACCGAGGCTCTCTTTTTTGGCGAGCAGACGGGTACACTCGGTCAGCTCGTCTTCGATAAACTTGAAGATTACCTCGGGGTCAACCTGCGACTCGGTGTTAAGCGACACATCGTTGAAGCTCACAGCCAGCGGGATGTTGCGGAAAGCGTCGAGCAGACGGAGGTAGAACCATGCGCGGAGGGCGCGGCACTGGGCCTGCAGATTGTCGAACTCGGTCTGTGAAAGTCCGAAGCGCGAGGGATCGAGCGAAGCCAGGTCCTCGATTACATAGTTACACTGCATGATACCCTGGAAACATCCGTTCCATTCGGTCTGGGCGTCGCCGCCGTCCTCTACGTTCCACTGATGGTAGTGGAGCCGGCGCCATTTGCCGCCGTCGTCCCACCATCCGTCACGGGTCGGGGTAATCAGCTGGTCGGCCGTAAGCTCGTTCAGCACATGACGGCTCTGGATGCTCCAGTAGGCGTGTTCAAACGGGCGGAATACGGCGCGGATGACATCGTTTTTCGTATTGTAGTAGTTCTGCGTGCCCACCTGGTCGTAAAGGGTCTCGTCGAGGTCGGTACATCCGGTAAAGGAGGCTGCACACACCACCGAAGCTGTCGCCAGGGCCGCGATATTTCGTAGAAACTTCATTTCTTCAGTTGATTTTTCAGGTTTAGAAATCTACTTGCACGCCCAGGATGAACTGACGTGTGGAGGGATAATAGGTACGGGAACCCTGTGCGCCCGGAGTAAGGCCGTTGACCTGGTAGGTCGAGGGATCCACGCCGCTGAACTTGGTGATGGTGAACACATTCTTCATCGAACCGTAGACACGGATGCGGTCGAGGAAACGCGCTTTCGGAGTCTTGATGGTGTAGCCCAGCGTAATCATGTCGAGCTTGAAGTAATCACCTCTTTCGAGGAAGTAGTCCGACACCACGGGGTTGGCCTGGGGATTGATGTCGAAATTTTTGCCGTAAGCCTTTTTCAGACGGTTTCCGGTGAAGTTGCGGGTACCGTAGTAGAAGTCATGGATATTGAAGATGTCGAACCCGAAAGCACCGCGGAAGAAGAGAGCCAGGTCGAAATTGCGGTAACGGAAGTTGTGGGTGGTCGACATGGTGAACTTCGGCATACCGTTGCCGACAATGCGGCGGTCGTCGTCGGTGGCCTGGGAGGCGCGGATTATGTCGCCGTCCTTGTCGTAGACCAGCCAGTCGCCGTCGGTGGTGATACCGGCGTATTTCCACATATAGAAGTTACCCAGGGACTCCCCTTTCTCGATGCGCTGGAGGTCATAGAAGGGATAGGGATCTTCGGTGGAGCAGATGTTGTAGAAATCCTGTCCCACATACTGGGAGTTGCTGAAGTCCACGAACTTGTTGCTCATGACGGTTCCGACAACATTGAAATTATATCCGAAATCGCGGGTGTTGACAGCGTCGAAGTTGATGTCGAACTCGAAACCGGTGTTCTTCATCGTGCCGACGTTGACATAGGTTTCGTCGAAGAGGTAAGGGGGCACGGAGACCTTGTAGTTACCCAGCAGGTCCTGCTGACGGCGGCTGAAATAGTTGAGCGAACCGTAGAGACGGTTATCGAGAACCGAGAAGTCAAGACCGACGTTCCAGTTCTTGCCTTTCTCCCATTTCAGGTCGGGGTTGACGTTCTTCGAAGGACCCCATACCTGGAAATACTTTCCGTTGTAGAAATAGTATCCGAAACCGGTCATGGTGTTGAGCGACAGGTAGCTGTCGAAGTTCTGGTTACCGGTCACACCGAAGTCGCCGCGGATTTTCAGGTCGTTGAGCCAGGTCAGTCCTTTCATGAAGGATTCCTCGGAGATACGCCATCCGGCCGAGAAGGCAGGGAAGTTACCCCACTTGTGGTTGGCACCGAATTTCGACGATCCTTCGTGGCGGAGGGATGCGGTCAGCAGGTACTTGCCGGCGTAGTCGTAGCTCACGCGGCCGAAGAAAGCGATCAGCTTGGCGTCGTTGCGGTAGCTGCTCATCAGCACCTCCCCTTCCTCTTTGGCCAGTTCGCCCGAACCGAGATTGTCGGAGCCGAGACCGTCGTTGGGGAAATCTTTGTTTTCGGCGCTGAAGCCCGAGTACTGGGAATACTGGTAGGAATAACCGGCCATAGCCTTGATGTTGTTCTCTCCGAAGTGGGTGTTGTAGTTGGTCACCCATTCGACGATGTACTGGCGTTCCTTCGAGTAGGCGCGGCGTGCCTCCCCTTCGTAACCGCTGTTGATGGCCAGGGTACTGGTCGAGGGGCGGAACCATGAGTCATTGTTGCTGTACTGGTGGTCGGCGAAAGTCACCTGGGTGTTGAGCGTGTGGTTGCTCATGCCGTCCTTGGCCAGCAGGGGGAGGAGATTGAGTTTGAGCGATGCGTCCCAGTCGAGGAGCTTCGTGTCGGAATGATTCTTCTCGAGTTTCTGGAGTTCGACGGGGTTGCTTCCTACGACCTGTCCCTAGAAGTTATAATACCGGTTGGGATTCTCGGGATCCATGATCGGGGTGGTCGGATTGGCCTCGATGGCGTTGCGGAACACGCTCCAGTCGGAGTTGTCGCGGTAGATGATTCGGGGAGCTACATTGATGTTGATTGTGAACAGGCCACCTTTGGTGGTATGCATCACCGACGCGCGGGCGCCGTATTCCTCGCGGTTCGACCGCAGATCGATACCGTTGGCGTCGCGGTAGTCGGCGCTGACGCGGTAGTTGCTGCGCTCGTTGCCGCCGCTGACGGTCAGGGTGTGCTGCATGGTGAAGCCGGTGCGGGAGACGGCGTCGAGCTAGTCTTCGTTACCCCAGAGGTCGACACCGCTGTCGCCCCAGCCCAGACGGACCTCGCGGTAGTCCTGGGCGCTCATCATGTCGAGTTCCTTTTTGATTTTATCCCAGGAGAGGGTTGCGGCGTAGGTGGTATGAACGGCGCCGTCCTTGCTTCCCTTCTTGGTGGTCACGAGGATCACACCGTTGGAACCGCGTGTGCCGTAGATGGCCGATGCGGCGCCGTCCTTGAGGATGTCGAACGAAGCGATGTCGTTGGGGTTGATATTGGTAAGATTACCACCTGGCACACCGTCGATGACAATCAGCGGGCCGAGGCCTGCGCTTCGCGAGGAGACGCCGCGGATCTGGATGCTGGCCTGGTTGTTGGGGTCACCGGCGCCGGTGTTGGTAATCGACACACCGGGTACCTTTCCCTGAATCATCATCGAGGGATCGAGAGTGCTTACCGTAAGGAAGTCCTTCTCGCTGATGTGGGAAATGGCCGAAGTAAGTTCTTTCTTGTCCATTGTACCGTAGCCGACCACGACAACTTCGTCGAGGACTGAGGCATTGGCTTCCAGGACAATGTCAATTTTCTTTTTACCGTCGACATTCACTGTCTTGGCCTCATATCCTACGTATGAGACCTGGATTTTTCCATTGGAAGCGACCGATAGAGTAAAATTACCGTCAATGTCGGTGGAGGTACCGGTCTTCGTACCCACCGCAATCACACTGGCCCCTATGAGGGGTTCACCGTCGTTGTCGGTAACGGTTCCCGTCACGTTAATCTGTTGTGCTGACAAAGGCGATAGCATCACCATTGCAATCAGCAGCGCCAACACACGGGTCAGGGTGTGGTTTTTTGGGATTTGCATGATGTTTAATTGGTTTTATTGGATTTAAAGTTCTGCCACAAAATTAAGGCATAAATCCACTCAATAGACTGGCAGGTATTGAAAATATAGGTTGCATAGACAATTCCAGGATAGCAATCATTTGGTTATGAAGAATTTGAAGAGACACCCGGAACGAAAATAAGTAGTATTCCAAAACCCTGGAAAAAGGATTTCAGACGGTCTGGCGCCCTATTTTCATGACCATTTCCTCCAGCTGGCCGCGGTCTCCCAGGGCCTTGTTGCGGGTCTTGGTGCGGTAGTTGTAGATGGTGGTCACGGAGTAGCGCAGGAACTGGGCGATTTTCACACTGTCGGTAATCCCCAGGCGTATGAGTGCAAAGATTCTAAGCTCGGTGTTGAGCTGCCCTTCTTTTTTGAGGACAATCCTCTCTCCCGGGGCCAGCAGTTCGTTGAAATCATCGACGAATGTCGGAAAGAGCTTCAGGAAGGTCGAGTCGAAATTCCGGTAGAACGCTTTGAGTTCCTCCTCCATGACGTCAGTGGATTTCAACATCTTCCGGATTTCATCAATTTTTCCTGCGTTGAGGAGTTTATTGAGCGACTTCCGGTAAGCGTCGTTCTTCTCTATGTAGAGCGAACACTGGTCCATGAACTGGGCTATATACTCTTCTTTAATCTGGGAGTTCTCGGCGATGGAATGGTTCGCCTCGGTCAGTTTATGATTGAATTCAACAAGTTCCTCGTTGAGCAGTTTGAGGCGGTTGTTTACCTCCTTGGTCTCCTGATGGGCCAGCACAGTCTTGTTTTTCTGGCGGTAGACCCACATGACCGCAAGCAAAAGGAAGACAACAAGCAGACTTATGACCACGATCATCACCCTCTGCCGGGATTTCTGTTCCTCGATAGTGCGGACATAAGCCTCGTTGACAATCGGGAAAATATCATTGATTTCCAGCACACGCAGACGGGCATTGCACTTACGGGCATCATCCATCGAAATGCTCAGAAACTCATATGCGTTCTCGATATCCCCTTCCTTGTACAGAAATACCCCAAGCAGTCTCAGCGATATATACTCCCTGACTGAAGCCTGGAGATCGGCAATCGAGGAAATCAGCAGATTCTCCTTAAACTTCTCGGTGTCCCCGACCTTCTCATAGGAATACGCCAGAGTGTAGGCACATATCGCCCTGTCGTGGATAGTGTATTCGTTTTCTGTCAGATAAGACTCCAGCACCCCGATGGCCTGGCGGTAATCTCCGCGCTTGTTTAACATATCGGCATAGTTGACCACGTAGGACAGAGAACCCGGAGGATTATGACGCAGCAGGGAGTCCTGATATTCTATATCAAGGCGCCGGTAACGCTCCTTGTCCTCCTGCCGGATTGAGTAATCGGCAAGATTGGAGTAAACCGTGCGCATTATATAATAATAGTAAGGCTTAAGGTAATCCGGTACCGAATCCTCGGGAATTGCGTCCATGATTTCTATGGCTTCCTTATACATACCGGTGCTGCCGAGAACGTTGGCCATGTTCATCTGCGCATTGGCAATCAGCGTGCGGTCCCCGATACGGTCGGCAAGAGCTACACGGCGACGGCAGTAGGCAAAAGCCGAGTCGGTATTGTACGAGCGATATTCATCAAGAAGCGCGCCGAGAGCGTCGAACAGTTCATAATCGTCCCTTACATTGGGAAGATTCTTACGGAGTTCGGTCAGGCGGTCTTCTTTCCGCTGCTCATATATGTGTCTGTTACGGATAGTTGTATGCAGTTCGTTCATCAACGAGTCTGTAGCGGCATTGGCCGCATAAATATTCATGGTATAGAACGAAAGGATTAACAGCAAAAAATTCCGTATGATTATTTCCTTGTTCATACTGCAAATTTAACAAAGTTTTTCACTCCGGCAAAATATTTCCAGCTCTTTAACAATGCCAAGTGTGGAAAATCCCACAAAAAACGTCTCTCGCAAGACTATATTTTCCACCAGTTTCCCGAAACAATATACTCCTGACCGACAACATATTAAGCATTACGGATAGCCTTGTGCAACTACTTATTGCCTACCTCCGGGAAAACAACTGTCGGAATCGCCCGATTCTGTGTTAATTTTGCATTGCCAAAAACTTTATTCCAAAAATAATCTGCCTTATGAATTTCTTTACCAGAATCACTCTCGGCGCCGCAATGATGGCAGCCGCTGTTACCATGAATGCCCAGAACCGCCAGGACCTCCTCTGGATGGCCGGCGACGCCCTCTCATACGGCTGGGACCTCGACAAAGCCACCGCCCTGGTGGCCACTCCAGACAACGCCAGAGTCTACACCGGAACAATCCACCTGGAAGCCGACAAGGATTTCAAATTCCTCACCACTTATGATTTCGGAAATCCCGAAATCCATCCCGTTGCTCCCAACGCCACTCCAGATGCAGACGGCAAAGTAGCCCTGATGGCCGACGGGGACGACAACAAAATCCACGTCACCGAAACCGCCAACTACCTCATCACAGTCGACACCGAAGCAATGGAGGCCACCATCGTGAAATCCGAATACCAGGCCACGGCGATTCCTTTCTGCGCCCTCTTCATGGTCGGCAGCACCTTCGAGTCCAGCTATTCATGCGATGAGGGGCACATACTCTATCAGGATCAGACACATCCTTATGTCTTCGCCGTCAAAAACCAGCCCATGCTGACCGGTACGTTCAAAATCAACTGGGCCATCAAGGGCGCAGGCACCTGGAACAAGGATTACTGGTATTTCCGCGACAGCGACGACGCTACAAAGATGGTGCTTGCCGCTGACGGCGACAACCAGTGGGAAGTGACCGCAGCCGGCGACTATGACGTCACCGCCGACATCCTCTCCAACACCATCTCCATCGCTACCTCCCAGGCCGGAGTAGAGTCAATCGAAACCGACACCGAAGCCGGCGAAACCGTCTACTACAACCTCCAGGGTGTACGCCTCTCCGCTCCCGCCGAGGGGGAAATCGTCATCCGAGTTGCCGCCGGCAAAGCCACCAAGATGATTTTCTAATAGGTTCCTTATAAATCAACAACTCCGTTCACAGATTATTTCCGACGGTCTTCACTGACCGCCGGAAGTTATCTTACATCTCATTTTTCAAACCAATTACTTAACCTTACGTCAGAACAACCATGTCGAATAAGTTCCTGTCTTTAACCATATTGACCCTCGCAGGTATGGGCATGACAGTCTCGGCCGAAACGAATCTCTACCTCATAGGGCCGGGCACAAGCGTGGGATGGAATGTCAAACACGCCATAGGGATGAATCCGCAGAATACCGAATCCTCCGGCAAATCCGTAACCGCATACCTCCGTAACGAAGACGGAAAATCCTTCCGCCTCCAGACCAACAAGGACTGGGACAACAATTACAGCGGGCCGTCCGAGGCCGGACAAACTCTTGCCGACGGCCAGAGCGCCGGATATGTGACGGGAGTAAACGATTACTGTTTCCAGGTGCCTTTCGCAGGAGTATTCCGCGTGCAAGCCGATACCGACAACCACACTGTCACAGTCAGCCGCCAGGACAGCATCTACGTGGTGGGCGATGTCGATAAAGTAAACTGGAGCATCGAGAACGCCCGGAACGCTCCCCTTGTACTGACCGATGCCGACAAGGGGATTTACAGCGCCGACCTGACCCTGCATACGGGAGATTTCAAATTTACCGTAGACTTCTCGGCCGGATGGGATCCCCGTTTCTTCCTGTTCAGAGGCGCCTCGGACAATAACACTCCCTACCTGTTCCAGACCGTCAGCAAGGCATATCTCGACCATGATCCCGACAATACAGACAACACTCTCAAGGACGAGGACTGGGATTTCAAATGGACCGTAGGCACGGAGGAAGGGAAAGATCTCGCTCCCGGCAGATACCGCGTATCGGTCAATATGCTGACCCGGGAAGTAGGCTTCATCCGGCTCCCGCAGACGGCCGAGGCCACCGGAGTGGAATTCACCCGCGACGGTGACAACCTTGTCGGCTCTCCGCAACTATTCCTTGAAGGAAACGTCACCGTTACTGTCGACGGCACGGCCCTCACCATACCCGTCGAAGAAACCGGCTTTTACCGCCTGACTGTGGCTCCGGACAAAGAACACAACAACGCAACCCCGATTCTCTCCAAAGGAGAACGCCTTTTCGCATACCTGGAAGGCTACGGGACTCTCAATAAAGTCAATTCCGCCGACCATTCCGAACTGATCAACGATGATCTCTCCAACTGGAACGAAGCCGGAAAAACCTACAACGTTTTTGTAGACGGACAAAGCTTCGGGACAGTCTCGACCACGGCCCGCGGATGGCAGATGGCGACCGCGACGCTCCGCGACGGCAAAGCCTGCTTTACCCTGACACCGCAGGCTGTCAGAATCTCCGGAAATGCCGCCGATTATACGTTCCAGGACACAGACATCAGCGGCCACAACTATGTGAAACCCCTGGTTTACATAAAAAATGACGCGGACCTGTCCGTTACGATAGGCAACAAATCCGCTTCCGTCGCTCCCGTCTCCCGTCCCGGTCTCTACACAGTAAGGGTCTCCAACTCCGACGATCAGCCGGTTCTGACCCTCCACGGCCCCATCGAAGTCAATATGCCACTCAAGGAATCAGACTTCGCCGGAGGAAAGAAACATTACTTCCTGACCGGCCAGCGCATGGGAGCATGGCGTCTGCAGCCCGAATGGGAATTCGTGGCCGACGCCTCCAACGACGGGACTCTTACCATCCCCTCCCGGCTGCTCTACAACGGCTACGTGATGGTGGCTATGGTCGATAACTACGAAGACTACATCGCCCAGTCCTATTACGGCTATACCCACACCGACATCAATGCCCCGAGTATTCTTACTCCTACCGAGACTGATTCCTACCCGAAATTTCCTCTTGCAAGAATCGATGCCGCCGGCAACGCCGAAGGAAAATACCAGGCCGTGCGTTATGACAATCTCGACGGCACGGCTCCGGGCCACCAGAACGGTTCTTACGATGCGATGGAGAACCGCATGATCACCATCCTCTCGGCCCATGGATGCGCCGGCAAGGACGAGATGCAGCGCGCCCCCTCGAGAGTCTCCTCCATCACCCTCGATGTAAACGAAGACGGCACACCGCAGACTCTTCACTTCAACGGCGTCAACCGTTCCCACGACGAAGTGGCCAAGTTGCGTACGTTCTCGCTTGTCGGGGGAGGTATCTACAATAAGGATGTGACATACGAAAAGGACGGCGTGACTTCGCCCCTGAACCGACAGGACGATTACGGCGGATATTCCTGGAGCGAATCCTGGATTCAGTACGACAAATCCCAGAAACCGTATGTGGATGCTTTCGGCGAATATATCTACCATACCAGCTTCACTAGAAACTGGCTCCGCAACCATCCGTCATACTTCAACTTCGGAGATGATTTCCATTATACCTCCAACAACATCACTTTCTTCTATGACCCCGAGGCAAGCCATCCCGACAAAAGCCATCCCCGGCAGTTCGGACAGCGGACATGGAAAATAAACTCGGGCACGCCCCAGGAGACCGAGCGCAGCGAGGACCTGGTGACCTACTGGGCGCCGATGCCCACGCAGCCGGCAGACAGCCCGATGCGTGCCGAAAGCGCCGAGGGAACCAGTCTCAGAGAGGAGAACGAGGCGGCAACGCAGAATTTCAATGACATCTTCACTGTAGCCGAAGGTGAGCGTAACCGATGCGTCTGCTATGTGATTGAAGATATGTGGATGGAAGGCCGTTTCAAGATATGGTGCGGATGGGGAGGCGCATCCGTGGCCGAAGAACACAGCGATGTACGCTACCCCTGGACCAGATGGTACCGCGACAACGGAGGACACGGCGCTCCCTACACTAACAAACCTGTGTTCTTCAAGGCAGGCACGGAAATGGCTTTCACTATATTCCGCGATGCTTATGAAGCCAACTTCGGCATAGGATACGGAGACCTGAGCGCAGAAAATCTCGGCACCGAGAACGGGAAACTCGAAGCTGACGCCACAATCAAGACGGAATGGGAGGCACGCCCCCTGCGCCGGTTCTTCAAGCGCGTGGAAGTATGGTACAACCTTGAGAACGGTTTCCTCTACAAGCCGAGCGCCGGAACAGCCTCCTTCCTGATTTTCAAGCAGATTCCCGGCACCCCGACAATCACTATCCAGAAAAAGAACGAAGAGCAGATTTCCTACTCCTGCAACTCTCCCCTTGTCAACGGAATGCCCGAGGATGCCGATATCCGCAGCTACGGCGACATCACCTACTGCCTTATCCAGCGCGTAGCCATCGATGACGAGGGTAACGAGGGAACCCCTGTGGAAGTCTATAATTCCGACAAGGATCCCAACCATGCCGACAACGACCCTTCCAACGACATCGTAAACAAGCCCCGCGCGGAATTCGCCATTGTCGACAAGCTCGACGAAGCTAAACTCCCCGCCGGACGCTACCGCTACATCGTCACGACCAAACGCCGCGAGACCGGCGACGAACTCTTCAGCTCCAGGTCCAACATCGTCCGTCTCCAGGGAGGTTCCCAGGTATCGGGCGTGGAGGATGTAGTATTCTCCTGTGCCGATGATTCCGACACCGGCTATGTGGAAATCTACACCACCGGCGGCATCCTGGTCCGCAGAGAGTTCTCGCTGGGCGACGACTATGCGGTCGCCGAAGGCCTCACTCCCGGCGTCTACATCATGCGCAAGAACAACCGTTCCTCCCGAATCCTTGTAAAATGAGAATCAAGATAGTTTTCCTTTCAATATCGGTAGCCGTCAGCGCGGCGGCTATCGATATGAACCATCTCTATATGGTGGGACCGGCGGCCACCGACGGCGTCTGGACCGCGGACCTTCCCGAGGAGATGGTCTCCATCGGCTACGGCACTTTCATCCGGGACGGCTATCTCGGCGAAGGTCAGTTCAAATTCCTCAACGTCCTCGGGGACTACAATTCCTCCCTGGTGGCCGACGAGGAGGACAAGCGCGTCTACGACGGACAGACTTACCGCCTGATCGACAATTCAGCCGGCCAGAACAACCCGGATTACAAATTCTACAATCCCGAGGCAGGAGACTGCCGCATCATCGCCCGGCTGGCCGACAGCCCCATGACAATCACGGTGCGCCGTCCGGCCCTGCGGCTGGTCGGTTCAGCCGTGCGCGGATGGGGGGATCTGGCGCTGGCCATCCCCGTGTTCGCCGATGACAACGGCACAGTGGAATGGACCGGAATTCTCCAGCCCGGAGAAATGAAGTTCCTGACCGGAACCGGATGGTCCCCCTGCTACAACGCACCCGTCTACAACACAACGCTCACCGACGGCACCCACACCCTCGCGTTACACGACGACGGCACGGATGACCACAAATTCATCGTTCCACGCGCCGGACGCTATACCCTGAAATTCTCTCTCGCCAGGGATGCGGCTACGATAACGGTCACATCCCATGAAGGTCCCTCCCTGGCGGGAGGATTCACCGCTGCTCCCGGGCGCTACATAGTGGCGGCCGACGGCGAAGGGAGACATCTCTATTTCGGCGCTGTACCCACCCGGCTTTTCATCCGCTCGCTGGACGGGGAAGTGACTCCCCTGGAGACGACCGCAAGAAGCGGTGCCACTTTCTCGGGAAAAGTCTATATGGAAGCGGACAATTACTATAAGCTCTACTCGCGGGAAGACTGCGCCGCAGAAAGCTGTCTCAGCCCCAGCCGCGACGTAAGCATCGCCGACACACCTACGTCAAACATAGCCCCGATGCACGGCAACAGCTATACCGTCCCCGTCGACGGATATTACAACGTGACCGCCGACTTCAGCAGCGCCCTCCCCTCTCTATCGGCTCGGCTCACTCCCTCCGGACTGATAGACTGCGCCACCTCGGAACAGACGGTCTCCGTCGTGGTTCAGGGGCGCGAAATCACCGTTAGCGGCAACCGGGGAGAAATTTCCGTAGCAGACCTCCACGGACGCGTGATCTCGACATCGGCGCGCACTGTTGTCCTCCCCAGCATATACGTGGTGACAGCCGATTCCCAAACATTCAAAATACTTGTCAGATGAAGACTCCGATAACCCTCGCGGCCCTGTTTGTCACATTTTCCCTGGGCGCGCAATCCCTTGTAATCGCTACCGGAGGGAAGAGCATGGACTGGCCCCCGTCATCCACCGTCCCGATGACACCGGTTGACGGCAGTTTCCATGTAGCCACGCTTGATCTTGGCGAAGGCACTCACTTCTGCCTGGCACAGGACAACGGCGGGGACACCCCGGTACGCCTCTCTCCCGCCGGCAACAAGATCCTTCCGACCGATGACAATACATATTCCTATCTGTCCGACTCCCAGAATAAAATCGAGGTGACAGTTCCCGTCAGACGCCCGTCGGGAGTCTCCCCGGTCGAAACCTTCGACCTTTGGACCGACAAGGCCCGCTATAATCCCGGCGACGAAGTCTGGATTCAGGCATCGAAATTCAGGGACGTTCCGGGCGCCACAGTGCGCTACCGCCGCGGCGCCGACGTCATCCGGGAGCATCCCCTTGTTCAGGAGTGGTGGAGCTGGACACCTCCGGCCGATGACTTCCAGGGCTACCTGGTGGATGTCTACTCGCTTGACGCCGACGGGAACGAACATATCCACGGCTCGATCGGGGTGGATGTCTCATCGGACTGGAAACGCTTTCCCCGCTACGGCTACACGGCCTGGTTTGAGCCCGATCGCCTGGACGGCATCACCGGGGACGTGGCCTTCCTCAACCGCCGGCACATCAACGCCGTGCAGTTCCAGGACTGGCATCTGAGCCACCATCAGCCCTACTGCGGCGACGCGGTCTACAAGGATATCGCCAACCGGGACGTGTCGCTGGAAGTCGTCAGGAAGCTCATCGAGGTTCAGCACGCCTTCAATATGAAATCCTTCTTCTACAACCTCGGCTTCGGAGCGCTGGAAAACGCCGGAGCGGCAGCGGCCGGAGTCAGGGAGGAGTGGTATTATTACCGCGACCGGAACCATTCCCAAAAGGATTACCACAAACTTCCAAAGGAGTGGAAAAGCAACATCACTTTCGTGGATCCGGCCAACACAGAATGGCAGGAATATCTTGTGAACCGCAACCGGGAGGTATATGACAACCTGGAGTTCGACGGTTTCCAGGTAGACCAGGTAGGCAACCGCGGAGACGACACGTATGACTACTGGGGAAACCAGTTCCGCCTCTGCGACCGCTTCCCCTCCCTGCTTAAAGCCCTCAAGGCCGGACATCCCGACAAAAGGCTCATCATGAACAGCGTCTCGAAATACGGCGCCCAGGGAATCGCCTCTTCGGGAGTAATCGATGTATGCTACAACGAGTGCTGGGGCGACACTCAGTCCCTGATGGACCTCTACTGGATCGTTTTTGACAATGACAACGCTTCCGGTAAATCGGTGCGCACCGTATTCGCCAATTACATGAACTACGATTTCGCCAAAAACAACTGGGGAAAAGAGTTCAATACCCCCGGTGTACTCCTTACGGACGCCTGCATTTTCGCTCTCGGCGCCGGTCACCTGGAACTTGGAGCCGGAGGCAATATGCTCTGCAACGAGTATTTCCCGAACACAAACCTGCGCATCGGTTCGGATCTCTACGAAGCCATCACCCGCTACTACGACTTCGCCACGGCCTACGAAACCTTAATCTACGACACCTCGCGCGAGCTGACCCCGGCTGTCACTCCGCTGGACGCCACCCCCGAGGTCAGTATATGGAACTATCAGAAAGGTCCCCAGCCCCGCCGCATCGTCATCCGCGGAACGGAGACAAAGAAAGGACAGTTAGTCTATCATCTGCTGAACTTCCGGAAAGTCAATTCGCTCAGCTGGCGCGATCTCAACGCCGACCAGCCCGAGCCGGAGCTGCTGTCGGAGATAAAACTGAACATAGACGTGGACCGCATGGTGTCGCGCGTCTGGGCTGCTTCTCCCGACAGTGACGCCTGTCTGCCCGTGGAACTGCCCTTCACCCAGGAGGGGAACGCGGTGACCGTATCTGTGCCTTCGCTCAAATATTGGACAATGCTTGTCTTCGAGTAATTTCCGCCTCCGGGTGTAGTCCGGACCCAATCGTTCAGGCGATGTGTCAGAATTCAGGCACATCGCCTTGTTTTTCGCCCGTATGGCGAGGATACTGTCAGACCACTACGGAACGTGCAGAGATGAACAATGGCACGGGGATGAGTGTTAATTTTGTTGAAAGTATAAATTCAAAATAAGATTCCAACCATTATGTTTCTGATGTTTGCCTACCTTATAGGCGCACTGGCACTCTCCTTTCTATGCTCCGTGCTGGAAGCGGTGCTTCTTTCTACGCCTATGTCGTTCATCACAATGAAGGAAAACGAAGGGGCTGCCAACGCACCCCGCCTGAAAGCCTACAAGACAAATATCGACCGGCCGATTGCGGCCATCCTGTCGCTGAACACCATCGCCCACACTATCGGAGCGGCAGGAGTCGGCGCCGAAGCTGTCAAAGTCTTCGGCGAAGCGAGTTTCGGCATAGTGTCGGCTATTCTTACCCTGCTGATTCTTGTGCTGTCGGAAATCATCCCCAAGACAATCGGAGCCTCATACTGGCGCTCGATGGCGTTGCCCTCCACGTCGGTCATCCATGTGCTGGTGATTGTCACCTATCCCCTTGTATGGCTTTCGGAACTGATTACCAGGATTTTCTCATCCAACAAGGAAGCCGTGTCGGTCAGCAGGGAAGAAGTCTCGGCGATGGTGGCCGTAGCTTCCGAGGAAGGTGTGCTGGCCAACAAAGAGAGCAAAATCATCCAAAACACCATAAAACTGACCAACGTAAAGGCCGAGGACGTGATGACTCCCAACCTGGTGGTCGTATCCATGCCTGAATCGATGACTGTCAAGGAATTTTTCGACAAAGGAGAACTGACCTATTCCCGCATCCCCGTCTACCGGGATAACAAGGACTACATTACGGGCTACGTGCTTAAATCCGCCATACTTGAACTTCTGGTCAAGGACCGTTTCGATACTCCGCTGTCTGAAATAACGCGCCCCATCCTGAGCTTCAGCGAAGATGACAGCCTGTTTGATATCTGGGGAAAACTTCTGGAGAAAAAGGAACATATCTCGGTGGTCCAGGACAAATACGGCTGTCTGCGGGGAATCGTAACCCTGGAGGATATCATCGAGACAATGCTTGGTGAGGAAATCGTGGACGAAGCCGACCGGGACGCCGACCTGCAGCAGGTTGCTCTTGACCGCTACCGTTCCATGCGGCGGGCGGCCAGATAACGCGCGTCAGCGGGCGGCAAGGATGGCTGCCAGGGCGTCGCTGGCCTTCCGGAGATCTTCATAAGTCTTTCCGGAGACAGGAGTCAGGGGAAGGCGCAGGATGTTTTCGGCCATCCCTTTGATTTCCAGCAGGGCCTTGATTCCGGCGGGATTCCCGTCGGCGAAGAGCGCCCGGTAAAAGGGCTGGAGCGGACGGTCGAGTATGGCGGCCTCGGTAAAGCGGCCGGCCTGGCAGAGGTGGACCACTTCCCCGAATTCCGCGGGGAGGGCATTGCCGATGACGGAAATCACACCTCTGGCGCCCATCGCCATAAGAGGAAGGGTCAGGGCGTCGTCGCCGGAGATGACCGAGAATCCTTCCGGCTTCTTTTCCAGAATCTCGCGGATCTGCCCCATACGGCCGGATGCTTCCTTTATTCCGATTATTTTTCCGGATTCCGAAGCGGCCAGCCGCAAGGTGGTGGCAGCTTCCATGTTGGCGCCCGTGCGCCCGGGGACGTTATAGAGTATCACCGGGAGGGGTGAGGCCTGGGCCACGGCTTCGAAATGGAGCCTCATACCCTCCTGGGAGGGTTTGTTGTAATAAGGTACTACGGAAAGGATAGCGTCATAACCCGAGAAATCGGTGCGGCCTATGGTATCGACCAGGTGTCCGGTCGAGTTGCCGCTCATCCCCAGCACCAGCGGAATCCGGCCGGCGCCCCTCTCCACCACGAAGCGGGCGACCTGATGACGCTCCGCGTCGGAAAGGGTCACGGCCTCTCCGGTGGTTCCAAGTACGACGATATAATCTGTGCCTGCCTCAATCTGAGTATCAATCAGCTTTGCAAGGGCATCATAATCAACTGAGTAATCTTTCTTAAACGGGGTTGCCAGGGCCACGCCCAGGCCGAGAGGGGAAAACGGCATAATAAGTCTGAGATTTTCTTGCCGCAAAATTAATGCTTTTTCTGCAACTTTACAGCAACTTTCCTTAACTTTGCAGAAAAATTATATCCTCTGCCGCCTATGATGCTTCAGATTCAGGACACTCTTGTAACCCTCGACCTTGCCGAGGAATTTTTCTGCTGCGACCTCGACCGGTGTCTCGGGGCGTGCTGCATCGAGGGGGACGCCGGCGCACCGGTGACCCTCGACGAAATCGGGAAACTTGAGGAAGTGTTTCCTCTGGTGGCTTCCGACATGGCTCCCCGCGCCGTTGAGGAAGTCGAGAACAACGGCGTGGCCTATCCCGACGCGGACGGCGAGATGGTGACCACCCTTCTGGACGATTCGGCCTGCGCGTTCTGCACCTTCGGCAAAGGGGGAGTATGCCTCTGCGCCATCGACAAGGCATACCGCGAGGGGCGCGTCGGCTGGCGCAAACCAGCCTCCTGTGCCTTATATCCGGTAAGGCTCAGGAAATACAAGGATTTCACTGCGGTGAACTACCATCGCTGGGCGATATGCAAGCCCGCGGTGGAGAACGGACGCCGCCTGGGCATCCGGCTTTACCAGTTTCTGGAAGGGCCTCTGACTGAATATTTCGGCAAAGAATGGTATGCCGAACTTAAAACCGCCAGCGAACTCTGGATAAAGGAGAAAGAGGACGCTGGCGGAAAAGCGTAAGACCCTGGAACGCAAGGGTTCAGCGGACCCTTACGCGGACGGGGACAGGCTGGAGACGCGGGGCCGGAGATGAACCGGACGCGCCCAGAAGCCCGCGGAGTTTGTCGAGTAACGTTTTCATAATCTTTGACTTTTTCCTTTGTAAACCGCCCGGGGACGCCGATGGTTCATCCCCGCAAGAAAAATCCCCCATCTTTCGGGATTTTGCGGAAAATATGCTAACTTTGCACGTATTAAACATATCCTTCTGACGATGAACGTTGTTGATAGATTTCTCAGATATGTGAAGTTCGACACCCAGAGCGACGAACTCACCAATCTCACCCCCTCCACCCCGGGGCAGTTCAAATTCGCCCAGGCGCTTGAAAAAGAACTCCGGGAACTCGGTCTCGAGGAGATTTCCCTCGACGAGAACGGTTACCTGATGGCGACCCTTCCGGCCAATACCGACCGCAAGGACGTGCCGGTGGTAGGCTTCATAGCCCACCTGGACACCTCCCCCGATATGTCGGGCCATAACGTGAAACCCCGCATTGTCGGCGGCTATGACGGCCAGGACATTGTCCTCAACCAGGAGGAGGGGATTGTACTGGCTCCGGCTGAATTCCCCGAACTGCTCAATTACGTGGGACAGGACCTGATTGTCACCGACGGCACAACCCTGCTCGGCGCCGACGACAAGGCGGGCATCGCCGAAATAATCTCGGCGGTAGTCTATCTTCAGAACCATCCCGAAATCAAGCACGGGAAAATCCGCATAGCCTTCAATCCCGACGAGGAAATCGGCCAGGGAGCCCACAAGTTCGACGTAGCCCGTTTCGGATGCGACTGGGCCTACACGATGGACGGAGGCGAAATCGGCGAACTCGAGTTCGAGAACTTCAACGCCGCCGTGGCCCGCGTATCTTTTAAGGGACGCAACGTTCATCCCGGCTACGCCAAGCACAAGATGGTCAACTCCATCCGGATGGCCAACCAGTTCATCCTCATGCTCCCCCGCTGGGAAACTCCCGAACATACCGAAGGGTACGAGGGCTTCTACCACCTGGTCCAGATCGAAGGAGACGTCGAGAAGACCACTCTTACCTACATCATCCGCGACCATGACCGCGACCGCTTCGAGCGCCGCAAGAAAGAACTCGAGCATCTTGTCCGCAAAACCAACAACGAGTTCCCCGGCTGCTGCACGATCGAACTCAAGGATCAGTATTACAATATGCGCGAGAAAATCGAGCCTGTCATGCACATCATCGATATTGCCGAACAGGCCATGCGCGATACCGGAGTCACACCGAAGGTGCAGCCCATCCGCGGCGGCACAGACGGCGCCCAGCTGTCGTTCAAGGGTCTCCCCTGCCCCAACATCTTTGCCGGTGGCCTGAATTTCCACGGCCGGTTCGAGTTCGTGCCCGTCCAGTCAATGGAGAAAGCCCGCGACGTTATCGTTCAGATCGCCCGCATCGTCAACGACAAGGCGTAATCCGACAAATCCCAGAAGCATCCATTCAGACAATGAACAACCGCCTGATTGTCATTACAGGCCCGACGGCCTCCGGCAAGACGGCTATGGCCATAAAGCTGGCGCGGAAACTCGGCACGGAAATAATTTCGGCCGACTCGCGCCAGCTTTTCCGCGAAATCCCGACAGGAACCGCCCAGCCGTCGGCGGAGGAACTCGCCGCCGTGCGCCATCATTTCATCGGGACGCTGTCGCTCGGGGACTATTACTCGGCGGCCAGGTATGAGGAGGACGTGATGCGTCTGCTCCCGGAAATTTTCGCCCGCTGCAACGGCACCGCCGTAATGTGCGGAGGGTCGATGATGTATGTCGATGCGGTATGCCGGGGAATCGACCTTCTCCCGACGGTATCTCAGGAAATCCGGCAGTATGCACTTGCTCTGTGGCAGGAGGGGGGGAACGAAGCCGTGATAGACCGTCTGCGCCGTCTCGACCCGGCATATCTCGAGACTGTCGACCTGAAAAATCACCGCCGGCTGGTCCACGCCCTGGAAATCTGCCTGGAATCGGGGCGCCCTTATTCGGAACTGCGCACCGGAGCCGTAAAACCCCGGCCGTTTGAAATCGAGAAATACGCCATCGACCTGCCGCGGGAGGTGCTTTTCGACCGAATCAACCGCCGGGTGGAACGGATGATGGAGGAAGGACTTCTCGAGGAGGCGCGCCGTGTCTTCCCGCTGAGGACGCTCAATTCTCTCAACACGGTAGGTTACAAAGAACTCTTCGCCTTCTTCGACGGCCTGTGGGATCTGCCGACAGCGGTGGCCCGCATCCAGAAAAATACCCGCGTCTACGCGAAAAAGCAGCTCACCTGGCTCCGTCGGGACGCCGATGTCAGATGGCTTTCCGGGGATGAAATCCCGGAATAATAATCCGCACGCCACGGCCGCACGTCAAAAAATCATGCGGGAAATACGAATCATGGACTCCCGCGCGTTAATATTGTATGCGATTCACTAAAAACATCATAATTCTGCTTACCGGCGTAATCCTGCTGGCGGCGCTACCGGGTTGCCGCGGACCGAAACTCGCCACAGCCAATGAGCAGTTTGACCGCGGAGAATACTTCGAGGCCCAGAAGACATACCGCAAAATCTACAATAAGCTCACCAAGCGGGAGGAACGCCCGCAACGCGGAGTAGTGGCCTACCAGATGGGACTCTGCTACGAAAAACTCGGCATGAGCGCCCGCGCTTCGTCGGCTTTCGCCAACGCCATACGCTACAATTACCCCGACTCGACAGCCATCCTGAAAATGGCCCGCTCCCTTCAGGAGGAGGGAAAATATCCCCAGGCCATAAAAGCATACGAGGATTACCTCGAACTTGATCCCAAATCGGAGGTAGCCATGACCGGACTGTCGGGCTGCCGCTGGGCTGTCAATCAGAAAGGCAATCCCACGCGCTACGTGGTGCGCCAGGCCAAGCTCTTCAATTCCCGGCGCAGCGATTTCTCGCCGATGTTCATCGACCGGGAAGCGGCCGATGTGATTTACTTCACCACCACCAACGAAAAAGTGACCGGCGAGAAAAAAAGCGAAATCACCGGCATGAAGAAGGGGGATATCTGGATGTCCCGCAAGAACGAGAAAGGGGAATGGCAGCGTCCGGAACCCGCCGAAGGGGAACTCAATACGGAGATGGACGAGGGGACCTGCTCTTTCTCGCCCGACGGCTCGACAATGTATATCTCCCGCGCCCGGCGCGAGCCCAACGCCGCCACGTCGGTTGAAATCTTCACCTCCCAGCGCTCCGACGCCAAATGGAGCGCTCCGGCGAAATTCGAGATTCTCGAGGACACGATTTCAGCGGTAGGTCATCCGGCGGTGTCGCCTGACGGCAAATGGCTTTATTTCGCCTCCGATATGCCCGGCGGCTCGGGAGGGAAGGATATCTGGCGTATCAATCTGCTTGACAAACAGGGATCGCTGGAGAACATGGGAGAATTCATCAACACCCCGGGCGACGAGATGTTCCCTTATGCCCGCACGGACTCCATCCTGTATTTCGCCTCCGACGGTCATCCGGGATTCGGCGGCCTGGACCTGTTCAAAGCCACCCTGACCCCCTCGGGAGGATGGAAAGTGGAGAACATGGGACAGCCGGTCAATTCGGCCGCCGATGATTTCGGCATCACTTTCGGAAAAGGTGAATCTGGATTCTTCAGTTCCAACCGCGGCGACGGCCGAGGCTACGACCACATCTATTCCTTTATCCTGCCCGACCTGGAAATCTGGATTTCAGGCTGGGTACTGGACCGCGACGAGGAACCGGTGCCGAATGCCGTGATCCGCATCATAGGAAAGGACGGCTCGAATCAGAAAGCCGTGGCCCGTCCCGACGGTTCGTTCCGCTTTCCGCTGCAGCGGGGAGTGCAGTACGTGATGCTCGCCGGCGCGAAGGGCTATCTGAACGCCAAGCAGGAATTCACCTCCGATTCCGCCGAGGAGGACGCCGAATATAACGTAGACTTCATCCTGGCATCCATAAACAAGCCTGTCGTCATCGACAATATTTTCTATGACTTCGACAAGGCGTCGCTCCGACCGGAATCGAAAGAGGCGCTCGACGAGATGGCCCAGGTAATGCGCGACAATCCCAACATCACCATCGAAATGGCTTCCCACACCGACCGCATGGGTTCAGAGGAGTACAACATCAACCTGTCGGGGCGTCGCGCCAAATCGGTAATCGACTACCTGATTTCCGTCGGCATAAAGGCTGACCGCCTCCAGTGGCAGGGCTACGGCAAAAGCCGCCCCAAGACAATAACCAAAAAGCTGGCCCGTCTTTACCCGCAGTTCAAGGAGGGGGACGTGCTGACTCCCGAATTTATCGAAGCTCTTTCGGAGGAGGACGCCGCCGTGGCCGACCAGATAAACCGCCGAACGGAGTTCCAGGTGCTTTCAATCGACTATGACTTGTATTGAACGGCAATGAATTTCCGTACAGAAATAGATCTTCCGAAAAAGGACGCCGATATTATCCGCCATGAATCCCTGATCTGGACGATAGGATCCTGCTTCGCCGACAATGTGGGGGACCGGATGCTGGCTGACGGTTTCGAGACGGAGGTCAATCCCCTGGGGACGCTGTATAATCCCCTGAGTATCCTCAACTCGGTCAGCAGCCTGGTGCGGGGAAAAGTCTACACTCCCGCCGACCTGCTACTCCACGAAGGAAAATACCGCAGCTATGACTTTCATTCCCTTTTCTCGCGCAGCTCGGCTCAGGATACCGCCGACTTCATCAACGGCACTCTGGAACGTCTGCGCTCGCAGTTCGAGCGCCTTGCAACCCTTATTCTTACTTTCGGCTCGGCGCGGTGCTTCCGTCTGAAAGAGACCGGACAACCCGTGGCAAACTGCCACAAACAGCATCCGGGACTGTTCGCGCTCGACGACCTGACGGTGGAGGTTTGTGCGGAAGCAATTTCGGAGACGATAAGCCTGCTGCGGCGGGTGTGTCCCCGTCTGACATCAATAATCCTTACGGTCAGCCCCATTCGCCACAAAGCCTACGGTCTCCATGCCGACAAACTTTCAAAGGCCACTCTGCTGCTTGCCTGCGAGAAGGTTATCAGTGCGCAGGGGTCCGCCGCATCCCCCGGAACCATCCCGCCCCTATCCTACTTCCCGTCATACGAAATCATGATGGATGACCTACGCGACTATCGCTTCTACGCAGCCGACATGGTACATCCTTCGGAGGTGGCCGTCGACTATATCTATAACCGCTTCAAGGAGGTCTACTGCACGGATGTTACCCGCGCAGAAGCGGCATCGCGTCTGCGCGCTTTCCGCCGTTCACTCCATCGTCCCCGCTGATACACACGGGGTATGCCTGCAAACAATTCAGACCGGAACGGGAAGAGCCGAGAGACGCTTTTCGAGTTCGGTCGAGGAGAGGCGTACCGACAGACGTCCCCGGTAGGCAACCGAGAGGTTGCCGGTTTCCTCGGAAACCACTATGGCAAAAGCGTCTGTGGCCTGGGAGATGCCCAGGGCGGAACGGTGGCGCAGCCCCAGCGAGCGGGGCACGTTCGTGTCATGGCTGACGGGGAGAATACATCCGGCGGCCTTTAGACGTCCGCCGGCAATGATCAGGGCGCCGTCGTGGAGAGGAGAGTTCTTGAAGAAGATGTTTTCGATCAGGCGCGTGTTGATTTCGGCGTCGATGCTGTCGCCGGTGTTCTCATAGTTTTCCAGGGGAACATCCTGCTCGATGACAATCAGGGCTCCGGTCTTGCTTTTGGCCATTGACATACAGGCATACACGATTGGCATCACCCGGGTATGGAGGTCGGCGCTGTTTTCTTCCCCTCCCTTGCGGTGATGGAATATCGAGGTGAGGAATTTCCATCGTTTTTTTGACCCTAACTCCACAAGGAAGCGTTTTATCTGCTCCTGGAAGATAATAACCAGAATCAGCAGACCGATGCTCATGAATTTGTCCAGGATGGAGCCGATGAGCTTCATCTCCAGGATTTCGGAGGCCACGACCCAGACGGCGATGAACGCCAGCACGCCATAGAAAATATTGATTGTACCCGACTCCCTCATTATCTTGTAGAGATAATAGAGCATCAGGGCGACTATCGTTATATCAAGCAGGTCTTTTATGCCGAAAGATTCAATCATCGGTGAAAGGGAATTAACTGATTGGTGTTTTTTCCGCCGCGCGGAACATGGAGACAACATCGAGGACCTGGCGGGCCGCCGCGACGTCATGGACACGCAGGATTGCGGCCCCCTGGATGAGCGCCAGCGTATTGAGCGCGTCGGTGCCGGGGAGGGAGTCGGCGGGAGTGATTCCCAGGGGCTTGTATATCATCGACTTGCGGGAAACACCGACAAGCATCGGCAGATCGTCGAGCATAAGGGAGAGGTCACGCAGGGAGGCCATCAGCCGGTAATTCTGCTCCGCTGTCTTGGCGAATCCGAAGCCGGGGTCCACAATCAGGTCGGCGATTCCGGCGCGGTGACATTCAAGGATCCGTTCATGAAGTTCAGAAGCGACTCCCGCAACCACACCGTAGGGATAATCGGTCAGGGACGACATCGTAGAGGGTGTGCCACGCGTGTGCATTATTATATACGGTACGCCGAGACGCGCCACGACGGGTATCATTTCCCGGTCGAGCATACCGGCGCTGATGTCATTTATGATGTCCGCACCCCAGTCCTCAATGGCCGACCGGGCCACGTCGGCCCGGAAAGTATCGATGGAAATCAGTATGTCAGGGTCCAGGCTTCTGACAGCCTCGATGCCGGCGCGCACGCGGCGCCCTTCTTCCTCCGGGGAGACTTCAGCGGCACCGGGACGCGACGAGTAGCCGCCGATATCGACAATATCGGCCCCTTCGGCAATCAGCCGGGAAGCGCGGTCAAGAATCGCGGCGCGGTCGTCGGCAGGTGTGCGCGAGCCGCTGTAAAACGAGTCGGGGGTTACATTCAGTATCCCCATTATCAATGGCTTATCCACCTGGCGCAGATGCCCCCGGATATTAAGGCTGAAACTTTTCATAATTCATCTACGAAGTTAACAATTATTTCCGAAATCCCCAATCTCTATTTTGCCCTGTTTCATTTTTTTTGTAACTTTGAAGTCGCGGAATACCGTATCACCGAACTTATCCCACCGGAATGAACGACTACGCCAGACACCTTTCCTTCGAGACCGAGTCCCCGCGCAGGGAGAAAATTGTCAAGTTCCTGACCCATGTCATCTGCCTGGGGATGCTTTTCGTGCTACCCGAACTGTTGAGTTCTACGGGCAAACCGTTCCGCTCGGTGCCTGAGCTGAAACTCGGAGTCTACGCCAAGGCCCTCATATTCATCGTGGTCTTCTATATCAATTATTATTTCATAATAGGACGTTCTCTTGCGGGGAAGCGGACTGTATGGACCATGATAGGATGGAATATCCTTGTAATCGGCGGGGCACTTACATTGCTCTGGATCGTAAGCCGATGGATGCAGCCCTACTGGGACGAGGCGTGGAGAATCAAGCAGGCCGCAAAGGGGATCACCGCTCCGGTACGTCTCCATCACCACCATACGATGGGGTGGATTGATTTCCTGAAATTTTTCTCGCGGGACTTCGTAATGCTTGTGCTGACAATAGGTCTCAGCGTGGCGCTGAAACTGAGCGATACCTGGGTACATCTTTCCCGAAGGGCCGAAAGGCTGCAGGCAGCCCGGCGCCAGGAGGAACTCCAGAATCTCAAAAGCCAGCTGAACCCGCATTTCCTTTTCAATACCCTTAACTCCATCTATGCCCTGATCGCCGTCTCGCCGCCGAAGGCCCAGGACGCCGTCCACGAACTGAGCGGGATGCTCAGGTATGTTCTCTATGACGACCGGAAGGAGGTAGAGCTGGAAAAGGATTTTGATTTCGTAAGGAATTATGTCACACTGATGAAGCTGCGCCTGCCGACCTCGACGGTCATCGACTGCACGATAGAGGCCGGGGACTACGGAAGGGAACCGATTGCGCCGCTGCTGTTTATACCGCTGATAGAAAATGTATTCAAACATGGCATAACAGGGGACAAGGGGGCGAGAATCGAGATTTCGCTGCGCGCCGAAAAGGAGCAGGTAATCTGCACTACGGCCAACCCCGGCGAAACTGAACACAACCGCGGAGCGAAGACGAAAAAATCTGCTGAGGGGGGAATAGGACTGCAGAATCTAAGACGCCGCCTCCAGCTTATCTACGGACGGGATGCATCGCTTGAGACCTCATGCGGGGATGGCATTTTCCGCACCCGTCTGGTTATCAATCTAAAAAAATCCTGACCTGATGATGACTACACTTCGTTGCTGCGTCATTGATGACGAACCTCTGGCCGCCGGACTGATAGGTGCGTATGTGGAGCGCACGCCGTCGCTGGAACTCGCCGGCGTTTTCAATTCCGCCCAGGAAGCGTTTCCGGCGATTTCGGCGGGAGATATAGACCTTCTTTTCCTGGACATACAGATGCCTCAGCTGTCGGGCATAGAATTTGTAAATCTGCTGCCTTCCTCCACGATGGTTGTCTTCGTCTCGGCGTTCGAGAATTACGCGATCCAGGGGATCAAAGCCAATGCAGTCGATTATCTGCTGAAACCGGTCAGCTATGACGATTTCCTGGGGGCGGTCAACCGTGCCTCGCAGCGCCGCGAGTCGTTGTTGCTGGCGGCAAGTTACGGCCTCCCTTCCCCGGAGGGAACGGCCCGGGAGAGAACCGCCGCCGAGGCCACAGGCGCAGAGCTGAACCCCGGAGCGGAATATATCATCGTCAAATCGGAATACCGCTACCGACAGATTGCCAAATCGGATATTCTTTACATCGAGGGGCTGAAAGATTATGTGCGTATTTTTATCGAAGGGGAAAACCGTTCGATAATGACACTGCTGAGTCTGAAAGCGCTGGAACATTGCCTGCCGGAGGGACGGTTCATGCGCGTCCACCGCAGTTTCATTGTAAATCTGTCTAAGATAAAGACCATCGAACGGAATAAAATCCTGATAGCCGACCGGGTGCTTACGCCGGGCACCCTTTATGAGATTCCGGTCGGAGATTCTTACCGGCCCGCTATTGCGTCTTACATCTCGTCCCTCTCCCTCAATCCGGAATCATAGATTCGCAGGCGAATTACAGGCAGACGCTCGCGCCGACCCGTTTCCTGGGTTCGGCGCGAGCGTCTGGGATGGGAGTTGGTGTTAATCAGGAATCAGTCTTCGAGGTAGAAGACGATGGTGGAGACTACTCTTACGTTTTTGGTAAAGGGAGTGGAAGCGCTGGTATCTTCGATGGAGAATTGTCCCTGGCTTGCAGTCTTCATTTTTCCTACTTTCGAATCGCTGTCTTCGGCAAACTGCTGGGCGGCCACACGGGCGTTTTTGGTGGCGTCGGCAATCATCGCGGGCTTGATGGAGTTGAGAGCCCGGAACTCATAGTTGATGTAGGAGTTGGAATAGGGAACGCCCTCCTTGAGGAGTTCCGTCTGGCGGTCAAGGAGTTCGCGCACTTTATCGACCTTGTCGGTGGCCACTGTGATATTGCAGCTCAGGGAATATTTGTATTTGAAGGTGCTTGAGCCGTACTGGTTGGCCGTGGCGTTATACGTATCGGGGGGATTCACAGAGATGTCTTTCTTCTCGATACCGTTGGAAGTCAGGAAGTTGATTATAATATTATTATAGTTGGTGATCTGATCGTAGAGAGCCAGCAGGTTATCGCCGGCGACGTTGTAGGTGATAGGCCACGTCACGAAATCAGCCTGAACCTGACGCTCGGCCAGGCCCCGGACGGTAACCGTGCGGTCACGGTATGCGATGTTGTCGATGCCGGCCTTTACGAAAAGCCCCAGGAAGAAGATGCCGAGCCCCACAATGGCCAGACCGGCAAATTTCAGCCATCCGTTATTAATCTTTTCCATACAATAAAGAATTTAACATTTTGTATATCTACATAGACAAAATCCTTCCGCAAAAGTTTAGCAGTAGCAAATAAAATTTCCACAACTCAAAAAAAATTATTAACTTTGCGGCTGAAAGGTCGGTTTGGTAGCTCAGCTGGATAGAGCAACTGCCTTCTAAGCAGTCGGCCGGGGGTTCGAATCCCCCCCAAATCACTAAGGAGGAGAGTGTACCGGAGTCCGGGTCACTCTCCTCCGTTTTACGTCACTAACTGCGGAAAGTATCTTATGGAAAAGGACTGTTTGATCGTATTATCGGGAGGGATGGACTCCGTGTCAATGCTTTATGAATTCAAAGACCGAATCGCCCTGGCTGTTTCGTTTGACTACGGGAGCAACCACAATGCGCGCGAAATCGCCTGTGCGGCGGAAAACTGCCGCCGCCTCGGCATCGACCATCTTGTAATACCTCTGGATTTCATGGGCCGGTATTTCAAATCATCGCTGCTTGAAGGTGCCGACGCAATCCCGGAAGGACATTATCAGGACAGCAATATGAAATCCACGGTAGTTCCCTTCCGCAACGGCATAATGCTTGCCGTTGCCTGCGGTCTTGCCGAAAGCCGCGGCCTGAAACAACTGATGCTTGCCAACCACAGCGGCGACCATGCCATCTACCCCGACTGTCGTCCGGGCTTCATCGACGCCATGTCCCAGGCCACCAGACAAGGGACCTACGACGGTATCACCATCCTGGCACCCTATACCAATCTCACTAAATCCCAGATTGCCCTCCGGGGAGCTGCCGCCGGCGCCGACTTCACCCTCACCTACTCCTGCTACAAAGGCACCCCCCGCCATTGCGGACGCTGTGCCACCTGCGTCGAACGTCAGGAAGCCTTCCGCCTGGCCAACCTCCCCGATCCCACCCTCTACGACGCCCCCTCCCCTGATGCCTCTGGCATAATTGCCCTCCCCTAATGTTTCATCCTTGCATCCTTGTTCCCCTCCCCCATTCCCTTTTCTTTTCTTCCGTTTAAAAGCCCTATATTTTCCCCAAACTAACCTCAATCCATCCATAATCAGACCTGAAACCATCCGTAAGCAACCCATAAATCATCGGTCAAATCCACTCATCCTCTGGAAAAAACCTGGGACCTCTGAGAAAATGTGACTTTGTATGAAAAAAACTTTTTGAAAAAACTCATGAAAAAGTTTTGTCAATTCAAAAAAAAGCCCTACCTTTGCATCGCTTTTGAGGGGAACTCCCTTTAGGATGCCAAAACCATCTTACCTCCCTCACCAAGCCTAAGGAGATTCGCTAGCTCAGCTGGTAGAGCACAACACTTTTAATGTTGGGGTCCTGGGTTCGAGCCCCAGGCGGATCACGAAAGGGTTCGGAAGAACACCGCAAAGCACTGAAATCAGT
>CAJUAF010000020.1 GCA_910584365.1 uncultured Muribaculaceae bacterium
CGAATTTTGGGGTATAAGTCGGACGCAGAAGTATTGTTGAAATCTCCTCCAAACCATACTTGACAAGCGACTTTGCCTTTCTTCCATGTTTCAGAATCCTTATCGGTTTAATATTTATATCTTTATGTTCACCAACGAGATATGCCCATACAAGAGCCATGCAGACCATCGCGACAAGTCTTGCGATGCGGTCCATATCACGCATATGGGTATCCTCGATGTTGAAGCCGGAAGATTTCATGGCTCTAAAGGCCGTTTCTATCTCCCATCGTTTTTTGTATGTCAAAATCGCCTCCTCGGGCCGATTGAAGCATATGAGAATCTGCAATTCCGGAACACCATCGGAGTTTTTGATCCGGCTGCCGGCAAGATAGACATACTCACCTTTGTGAAGAAAGAGCTTATGGAAGAATTTCTCCTGACCGACCTTCAAATCATTGAACAGCCACCAGGCACGGATTCTCTCACCGGTGGAAGGCTTGACAATCCAGAAGTTCTGACGTATTCGGATGTAATACCGTATGCGACGGCTGTTGAGCCATCCTGTCCATTCCTTTCCGATGAACTCGCGGTCTGCCACAAGGCAGTCGATGCATTCCGCTCCGAAAAGACGGATAAAACGTTCCATAATCTTCTTGCGTTCTTCCCAGTTGGAGTTGCCACGTTTAGGGAGAAGACTGAATATCAAAGGGAAGGCAATCCCTTTATAGGTGATGCCCAACATAAGAATGTTGATATTGAACTCCCCGAACTTCCAGTTGGTGCGATCCATGCTGAGTACAAGACCGGTCTTGACGGGAAGCAGCGAGAAAATCATACGGGCTATGATGTCAAGGTCAAGAACATACTTGGCAAAGAATCTTTGGAGCCGTCTGAGGTTGGAATCCTTGTCGACAGCCGTAGGCATCGCATCGGCCAGTTTGTGGAGGCTGACAGTCTGCACCACACAGAGTGCATGGAGCAGCAACGCCATAAGTTTTATGCGTGCCAGATTCATACTTTGTCCAAAATGCTCTTGCATAATCGGGAGGATTTGGTTAACTTTGACCGAGTCCTTGAAATTAGTAGTTTTCATGAGAAAAAGCGACCAAACTTTTCCTTTAAATTACTAAATTTTAGGGACTTTTACAAATTTAATCACTTGAAAACTAGATGTTTAACAGCATAAATTTGAATTTTGTCATCTACTAAATTTTTCGATATTTCGGAAACCCGGGTGAAATCATATTTCAGGTTCGCCTCATACAGTTTGTCGAGATAGCCTTTGTCGAGCGTGGACTTCAGAGTGTCATAGCGTTTGACGGCGGCAGCGTTTGTCTTCCCTTCCCGGAAGATCACAGGGTCGCCTCCGTAATGCAATTCGCTGCGGTCGGGATAGACATCCAGGTGTATCTGATTATTCTCCATTTGGTTGCTGATAAGTTTTTTATTCAGTTGTACGCTCTCGGGCAGCAGAGTAGGGAACTTATACGGCAGAAGCCATTCGTCAGGATTCATCTGAGGATTGGTGTTCCGGTTCCGAATCTCATAGGCAAGCGCCCTAAGCCGCATGGCTGCGGGCAATACATCGGCTTCCTCTATCCGCCATATTTCCGCCAGGCGGCGGGTGGTCAGGTGGCGGCCGACACATTCGCCGGAAAATATGGTCCCGAATATATGGCCGTCAGGCAACGACGTCTCAAGCAATTCACAGACGATGCCGGAAGAATACTGATAATAGCCGTTAAGCTGCACAAGGTCGGCCTTGATAGAGTTAACGGCGAGTTCTCTGTCGAGTACTTTCCAGGCCGCTGTCACTCCGTCCCAATCGGCGGAGGAGACCGTAAGACGCACTTCGGATACCGGGAGATCCCATTTAGCGGCTGCTGTAAGCCGGATCACGGTGTCATGAAGCTGGGTCACACCGGTCTCAGCCACGTCTATGACGAGGCGGTCAGACCATATTACCCTGACCCGGTATCTTCCCTCATCCTCCGCTTCCATATATTTGAAGCGCTCGGACAGGCTGACAAAAAAGGAGCGGTTACGGGGAGTCGCCGGGAGTCGCCGGTGCTTTATCCGTTCTATCGCTTCGGCCGCTTTTTTCCGATAGGACGCCGTCAGTTCCTTTTTCCTTTTCCGGAATGTCAGGACGCTCCCCCGCGGCAAAAGTTCAAGCCGGAAGGGAAAGCGCGTCCCGAACACCTGAATCCTGATAGCCAGGGCCAGCATCCGCGCCAGCTGCGGAGGTACTGAATTGCCGATCTGATGGATGGCCACCAGGCGCGAGCCATTGATTATGTAATCGTCAGGAAAAGTCTGAAGACGCTTATATTCACTACAGGAAAAATATCTGTTGTCCCAGTGGAGAGGGCCCGTATATTGGCCCCCCTGGGCCTTGATCGTTCTCACCGGCTCCTCCGGATCGGCCTTATACAGGAAGTCGGAAAATTTCGACCTCCATGCGAAAATCGGATTGGGATGTCCCATCTCCGACGTGTAGAAGCTGTAATTCAATCCCGGAGGGATATCGCCGAGCAGAGGCCCGAATCTGCCGCCGATACCGGTCTTCCGCTCATCATCGTCAAGTTTTACACCCCGCACGGCAGTGCCGGCGTTATAGAACGGTACCCCTGCGGAATCAGGGCCGTGGGTGGGTCTGGGGAACAGGAAATCGCCCTCCCGCAGTCCGACGATTATCAGTCGTTCCCGGTGCTGGGGAACACCGTAGTCGGCCGCATCCAGGATCATATAGTGCAGTGTATAGCCTGCCTCCCGGAAACTGCGCCGGATTTCCTCCCATGCCTCTCCGTTCTGGGCGCCGGTTATGCCGTAGACGTTCTCGAACAGAAATCCCTTCGGCCTGAGACGGTTCAGCAGCCTTACATATTCCCGGAACAGTACACCCCGGGAATCGGTGAGTCCCGACACGCCGGACACACGGCGCCCGGCCGCGCTGAAGGTCTGACAGGGAGGGCCTCCTATTATGAAATCTATTTCCCCGACTGTCTCAGCCGAGTAATCCCGGATGTCGGTACAGTTGACATGGCTGTGGCCGAATTTACCTCCCGACCCGGAATTCATCTTCAGGGTCTCGGCAAACTTGGCCTCGACTTCAACCGACTCGACAATATCGAAGCCGAGTTCCTGAAAACCTATGTCAAGTCCGCCCGCTCCGGAAAAAAGACTGAGCGTTCGGACGGGAGCAATCCCCGAATCAGCCAGGAATCCGGACAGCGCATTCCCGAACGAGTCAGGCCACCCCGGAGTGTTGCAGGGACACCCCAGTGCGTCGCATATCCCGAGAATATTCGTTCCCCGGGAAGAGTCCTCATCGAACAGACTTCTTTGGTAAGGCATTACAGACGGTTGGAAAATTCGACGGCAGTAAAAAAGCGGAAAAGCCATCCTCGGCCCGGTCCGCCATTGCAAAGTTAGTAAAAATTTCGCAATAGCCGGAGACGGGAATCCGGAAAAGGCTCAGAACAGAAGACGGGAGTATATCAAGAATCAAAGCGATGTGCCGGAATCACGGGTTCTGACACATCGCCTGAATTGCATAAAAAGTGAGGGGGATTACTGACGGAGGATGGCGTCGATGTCGGCGTCGATAGGACGGGAGGAGGCATAGTCCCAGAGGGTGAGGGAACGGAGCTGGTAGTAGTAGTGCCAGAAGAGGTAAAGCTGGTTGATGTAGGTCTGGCGCGACTGGTCTTTCTTGGCCTGGGAGTCGTTCAGGTCAAGAGTGGAGATTTTACCTATGAGGAAGGTCTCGACGTTGGTGTTGTAGCGACGGTCGGCGATGGCGGTGGCCTGACGGGCGATGTCGAGCTGGCGCTGCTGGTTGTTGAAGCGCTCCACGAGGATGAACAGATCCTGGTTGAAGTTGCGGCTTTCCTGGCGCAGCTGGCTCTCTATGGTGCGCCGGTTGCTTTCGGCCACTTTCACCCGGCCGCGCCGCTTTCCCCAGTCGAGCAGAGGGATTTTGACTCCGATTTCCACTACCTGATTGTCTTTCAGGGGATCGTAGGCGTTCTTGAACTGAGCGCCGGTGCCGGTAAAGCCGACCTGGGCGAAAAGGTCGATACGGCGCAGGTCGCCGCGGGCTTTGGCTACCTCATAATCCGCTTCCAGCTGACGACGGAGCAGATTTTTGGAGAACTTGTTGTTGGCCAGCGCCTTGTCGAGCGCGTCCCCGAAAGTAAGGTCTACGGCGGGAAGTTCGGCCGGAGCTTCCGGCACAAGAATGACGTCTCCGTCATAGTCCAGGAAGGACCGGAGCTGGAACATATTGCTTTTCAGGGAGCTTTCGCAGTCGGTCAGGTCCGACTGCGCCTCCAGCAGGTTAAGCTCCATCTGGAGGAGGTCGTTCTCGCTGATGCGCCCCATCTTGCGCTTCTCGCCGGCGACCTCGTAGAGACGCTCGGCCGTGGCGAGATTCTGCCGCGCGATGGCATGGTTCTCCCGGGCAAGCAGAAGATTGAAGAAATAACTGATGGCCGACATGGCCACCTCCTCGGTGGCGCTCATGAACTCGGCTTTCGCCTCCGAATAACGCACAGGCTCGATTTTACGGTCCCACTTAACCGTATTGACTCCGAAAATCGGCTGCGAGAGGGTAAGGGCCACCGGTATGGACATATAACGGTTATAGACCGGGCTGTCGAGCTGACGCAGAAAATCCAGCGATGTATTCAGAGAGAGAGTTCCCCCGGTAAGCCATATATTCTGGCTTACCGACAATTCCCCGTTGAGTTGCGTGTAGTTAGTGCGTACAAAGCTGTAAGTTCCGTCTGGATTCTGATAGGAGGAATATTGCTTGCGGTAGGCTGGAAGAGTGGCGTTGAAATTCACCTCCGGCAGGAGTTCGGCGCGGTAGGTGCGGTATTCCCAGTAAGCGGTGCGGAGCCGGTTGAGAGCCACGGCGGCGTCCACGCTCCGGGCCCTTGCCCGGAGAATGGCGTCCTCCAGGGAAATCCTCAGCGTGTCAGGCCGGGGCATCTCCGCCGCAGCCTCCTGAGCCTTCGTTCCGGCGCAGGCAAGCATCATCATTATTAACAACAGGATTCTCATTGAGTAGCTGTTCAATATTATTGTAAATTTATTCGCTGCGGAGGATATCGGCCGGCTCCACCCTCATGGCCTTGCGGGCCGGGAACCAGATACCCGTCACAATCATCAGGGACATCAGCAGAAAGACAATTCCGGCAATCCACCATGTCCAGGCCCATACATCCTTCTCGAAGATGTTCATCGCCGGATTTAACTGTCGGTATGTCAGCCAGGCATCTACGGCCACTGCCGGCACCGAGGCGAAACACAGAATCAGCAGTCCCTCTCCGATAAGACGCCGGAAGATATTCCAGTCCGTGGCTCCGGAGACCTTGCGGACAGCCACTTCGCGGACCCTCTGCTGGGTGCGGAACCAGAAAGTTCCCAGCAGTCCCAGGAAAACGGTAGCCATCAGGAAGAAGATGCAGAACACGAGGTTACGGAAAGTGGCCCGGTCGGTCTTCTGAGAGGAACGGCGGATATTGTCGTAGTCCTTGATATCCTTTACGAACAGATTTCCGATGCTGAGTTTGCCGAAATCTTTTTTCAGGCGCCCCAGCATACCGGGTGCCTCCCCTTCCTTTGCGCGGACAAAAACCTCTTCATAGTCGAAGAATCTCATTTCCGCAGGGTCAGCGACGGGTCGGAACATAGTGGCATGGCGGGGATATTCGTAGTCCGAACGCTTTATGGCGGGGGTCAACATCCCGACCATACTTTTCTTTACATCGCCGTAGCGGGGATCGGTCTGCAGCTCCATATTCACAATGTCGCGGTCAGCGATTCCTCCGATAGCCTCGGCAAGGTTGGCCGTAATCAGAGATTTTCCGTTCCGTAAGAGTTCCGCCACCCGGGCGGGCGTCTCGCCGCCGGCGCCTCTGAGCCTGAAAACCAGGGCATATTCCGGCGATATCTCGATTGTGTTGGAAAATACAAGGAAATCCACCGAATCGGTCTTATTGACCACCGGCTGCCATCCCATTCCGTAAAACGAGAGCGTGTAGGGACCGAAGGAACCGTAGGCCACGGCCTCCAGCTCCCGGCGCTCTTTCAGCCGGGAGACAAGGGCCAGGAATTCCTCCCTTTTCTGACGGTCGGGAGCCGCGGCGGCTTCCTCCTCGCTCATCCCTTCGGTCGGGGGGACCACATACCCCTCCTCGCCCGGTTCGAGATATCCTAAGGAAATCCTGAAGCAGTTGTCGGTCTCGACTCCGGACGGGGTCAGGACGGCATAAAGCGTAAGACCGGCCTGGGTACATATATACCACAGCACCACGCTGATAATCATCAGCTCCAGCCCCAGCCATAGATTGGAGCGCCATTCGGTGCGTATCTGTTTAAGAAGTTTTCGTTTCATTATCTATATCAGGTAAGCCAACAGAATCAGTTATTTGTAAAAGCCGTTGATGGCCTCTACGGGATTGACGCGTGAGGCACGCCAGGCCGGAATACCGCTGCTGAGAAGATTCAGCAGGAAGCAGAACAGCAACGCCATGCCGAACACACTCCAGTTCATCACCATCGACAGGGAGACGTCAGGCACACGGTCGATGTCCAGGTCGGAAAATATCAGTTCGGAGAAGAAATAACCGAATATAATGCTCAACAGAAGCCCGATGAGCGCCCCGGCAAGGGTAATGATGAAGTTCTCGGAAATAAGGCTGCCGAGAATCTTCAGCCGCGTGCTTCCGAAAGCCCGGCGGACACCGATTTCCGTGGTGCGGCGTTTGAGGCGGCTCTGGGTCATGGAACTCAGATTCAGCGCCGGAAGCAGAAGGAGGATCACGTATATCCACAGGCGCGTCCTGCGGTCCTGCTCCAGCTCGGTGTCACAGTTGGACCATCTGGCCGAAACGGCTTCCTCATGGTCGTAGGGAGCGCCGTGGTCGACAAGTTGCTGGCCGCGGGCATGAAGCTCCCGGTCATACGCCTTGAAGCGCGCCCGGATCTCGCGGCGAAGGGCCGGAAGGTCCTCCGCGGTACGGGCCTTGGCGGCGGCCGAGTAGGATCCGGTATCCCATTGCCTTTCATCGGCGCTCTCCCGGACCGGGACAAATACTTCGCCGAAAGCGTACTCAGCCAGAGGAGTGACATCCTCGACCACTCCGGCGACCATGTAAGGCCGGTGATCCACGGCCACTGTCTGACCCACGACATCCTCGCGGCCGAACATCTCGCGGGCCACCGAAGAGGTGATCACCGCTTTCCCTTCGTCCCCCTCGGCGTAAGGACTTCCGTAGAGGAACCGGAAATTGAAGACTTTCCAGAAACCTCCGTTTGTCTGCTTCAGATATCGTTCGGAGGTCGGTACACCGGGGACATTTATGGCGGCCGTGGACTCCCAGGCGTTATAGATAGCCGTGGCCTCGGCGTTCTCCAGGTTCTCGAAAAGGCGCCGGGCGACCGCGAGCTTCATCGCTCCGGAAGCCGAATTGTCCTCCGTCAGCGACCGTATATCGAGATATTTGCCGTACAGCGTCAGGTGGCGGTTGCTTTCAGGGGGGAAGGACGCATATTTTACCTGATCCATCATCACGACCACCATAATCAGAAACATCGCCAGGGCGGTTCCGATGACAGTCACTATTCCTATCACAGGCTGATGACGCATATCATACCATGCCTGTCTCAACAGTTCTTTCATTCTCCACGCAGTATTTCGGCCGGTTCAACTTTCATTGCCTTGCGGGCCGGGAACCAGATTCCGGCCACTATCATCAAAGCCATTGTCACAAACACACCCAGGGCACCGAGCAGCCACCAGGCCACCCATCCGTCGGGACGGTAATCGGCGGAAGAGGCCAGGGAGTTGGCCTCCAGGACGTAATCGATCGCCAGGGCCGGGAAAGTAGCGGCGCAGAGCAGTATCAGTCCCTCGCTCATCTGGCGCATGAATATGCCGCCGTTAGTGGCGCCGGAGACTTTCCGCACGGCTATCTCCTTGACCCTCTGCTGGGTGCGGAACCAGAAAGTTCCGAGCAGCCCGAGGAACACAGTCAGCATCAGGAATCCCATGCAGACATACATATCGCGCACGTCTGCGTCGTCGGTGCGGTGGAGGTCATCGCGTATCTGCCGGAGGGAAGTGATGTCGGTGACATACATATTGCCTCCGCGCATCTTCGCCAGGTCGCGGCGGAAAGCTGCGATAAACTCATCGTCGTTGTCGGTGGCGGTCCGAAGGAACAGATTCCCGGAGGAACCATTGTCGCGCCCTATGAAGGCAAACGCCATTGCGGTCGGCTCATACTCATTGCGACGCTGGTTGGGGATAACGGCTCCGATAGTAAGGACTTCGGAACTGCCATAGAAACGGATCTTTCTGTTGATAAGCTCGCGGGGAGTACCATCAAATCCCACCTGCCCGCAAAAACTCTCTGTCACAAGAATCTTCCCCTCGCGGAGAATATCAGCGAGCTGTTCAGGAGTCTCCCCGCCGATACCGTGGAGATTGAACACCAGAGGGAAATCCGACATTACGTGCCAGGTGTTGGGGCGGGCGCATTTCTCGAAATCATCGGTGGGATTGTCATCCATCATCATCGGATACCCGTTGTAATTGTAGGTGTAGGGAGACCCGTTCGACATGGCCAGGGCCACCACACCGGGCAGTTCGCGCAGACGGTTCATCAGCTGGTCCTGGTCGGCCAGGTAGAGTTCTTGCGGCGTTGCTACGGAATCGGTGTCGCCGGCTGTCTGGGGTTTAACGTAGGTGGCGGAGCCTTCACAGCTGTACGAGGTGGAAACCAGGAAGGTATGTTCCGTGTCAAGGCCCAGGGGGGAGGTCCGGATGTCGGTGACCACGGCCAGGTGGTCGCCGATATACCAGAGAACCACACTGATTATAATCAGTTCCACGACCAGCCACAGGTTAGACCGCCATTCATGGAGTATCTGTTTGGTTAGCTTGCGTTTCATTTTCAAAGGAGGATTAGAGATTACGGCTGTTGATTGCGTCCACGGGATTCACGCGGGATGCGCGCCAGGCGGGGATCCCGCTGCTGAGAAGATTCAGCAGGAAGCAGAACAGCAGGGCGGTGAGGAACACTTTCCAGTTCAGTATCATGCCCCAGGAAACGTCGATGTGGCGCGAGATATAGTTGATACCGAACAGCATATCCGAGAAAAAGTAGCCGAACAGGGCGCTGAGAAGCAGACCGGCCACACCGCCGGCAAGCGTCACCATCAGATTCTCGGCCAGGATACCGCGGATTATCTCCGGGCGCGTGGCTCCGAAGGCGCGGCGCACCCCGATTTCGGAACGGCGACGGCGCAGGCGGCTCTGGGTCATCGTGCTGAGATTGATTGCCGGAACAAGGAGCAGGATGGCATAGAGGATATAGCGCGCACGGCGCTCATCCTCTGCCCCGGAATCGCCGTTGGAACCCTGTATGGTCAGGATTTCTTCCTGGGTGAAAGGGGAGCCGTGGTCCACCAGCTTGATTCCCTCCTCCCTGAGCTGCCGGTCGAAAGCCTGTTTGCGGGCCTGGACCTCGGCGCGGATAGCGGGGAAATCATCGGCCGAGCGGGCCAGGATGGCAGCGAAAATATCCCATCCGAAATGGTTTTCACCAGGCTGGATCTGCCGCTGGCTCAGCGGGATAAAGATCTCGGAATAACCTTCGCGGGCCAACGGAGTGGCGTCGGCCACAACTCCCGAGACCTGGAACGGCCAGTCGTTTATCAGAATTTCCCGGCCTACGGCGTCGGAGGTGCCGTAGAGTTCGCGGGCCACGCTTTCGCTGATTACCGCGAAATTGCCCTGGCGGGCGGAGGTGTCGTAGGGGGCGCCGGCGATAAACCGGTAGTCGAATACTTTCCAGAACTCGCCGTCGGTGGATTTGACATATCTCATCAGAGGAGACTTGCCGGCCACGGCCACGGGCTGGGTGAACGCTCCGGTGTAAATTGTGGTGGTCTCGGCGCTTTTCAGGTCGCCGTAGAATTGCTTAGTGGTAGGATAATCGGCCGAGGAGGAACCGTCGGACCCGTTGTCCCACTGCAGGTGGAGATACTTGCCGTAGAGGATGCGGTCGCGGTTGCTTTCGGGCGCGAAGGGCTCGACCTTGACGGCCTGCATCATCACCACTATCATTATCAGGAAGATAGACAGCGCCGTGCCGATTACCGTAACGATGCCGATTACGGGCTGGTGGCGCATATCGTACCATGCCTGTCGGAAAAGTCGTCTCATAGGCCGCAGGAAATTAATGGTTGCTGATCTGACGTCCGTCGAAGAAACGCATCACCCGGTCGGTCTCGGCGGCCTGCTGCTCGTTGTGGGTCACCATCAGGATTGTCCGCTGTTCCTCCCGGTTGAGTTTGTGGAGGATTTCCATGATTTCGGCACTCATTTTGGAGTCGAGGTTACCGGTGGGCTCGTCGGCCAGGATGATGCTGGGATTGCCGATGATGGCGCGGGCGATGGCCACGCGCTGACACTGTCCTCCCGACAGCTGGGAAGGATAATGGCGCTGGCGGTGGGTCAGACCTACCTTTTCGAGGACATCCCGGATGAGTTCCTGGCGCTTCGAACCGGACGGGGCGTTCTTGCGGTAGAGGAGCGGAAGAGCCACGTTGTCGGCCACGTTAAGGGAGGGAATCAGGTGGAAATTCTGGAAAATGAACCCGATGTTGGCGTTGCGGAAGGCCGCCAGCTTGCTGTCGCGCAGTCCCGTGGGGTCGGTCCCCGCGATTTCGACAGTGCCCTGGGTAGGTTTGTCGAGCAGTCCGACGATATTGAGCAGCGTGGACTTGCCGCACCCCGAGGGGCCCATTACGCTTACGAATTCCCCTTTGTCGATTGTGAAGTTAACATTCTCGAGAGCGAGAGTCTCGATTTCGCTTGTGCGGTACAGTTTGCTGACGCGGTCTACTTTGATGATTGACATATTCTTAATTGCTTTATTGTTTACGGTTTAAAATTATTCTATCTGTTTAGCGGCGGCTGCCGTGCCGTCGGGATGGTTCAGTCCTTTACCTTATAGCTGTTACCTTTCAGGGAGCTGACGTCGCTGATGACCACGCGCTCGCCCGGCTGCAGTCCGGAGACTACCTCGACATATTCATAATTGGCCTCGCCGAGCTTCACTTTCCGGCGCTCGATACGCCCGGGAGAGGTCTCGACGAACAGCTCGTATTCACCGGGGCCCATCGAATAATATGAACCCATCGGAATCCGAAGCACCTCTTCCCTGAGGTCACGCATTACGAACACCTCGGCCGAGAGGCCCGGACGCAGGCGCGCGGCCGCCTGGGGGTCGTCAAGACTGATGGAGAATTCCACGGCGCTGTTGCGCGAGACCGGGGAGACGGAAACGACCGTGCCGGGATAGGCGGTGCGGGAGATTCTCACCATGGCTTTCCCTCCGGCGAGTACATAGCGCCCGTTGCTTTCCCCGATGGTGGCGTCGACCTTGACGCTCGTCAGGTCAGCGATTACCGCCACTTTCTCTCCGGCCGCCACCTGCTGTCCGACGTTGGTGTTGATATACGTAAGGGTGGCCTGGCGCGGGGATTTCAGGCGGGCGTCCTCCAGGGTGCGCAGCTGTTCGCCGAGATTCCGGTCGATGATGCTCAGGTCGAGGGCGTTGCTTTTCTCGGAAGCGGCCAGCATCCGGCGCTCGTTGACAAGGCGCTTGCGCAGCTGTTCAAGCTCGATGCAGCCGGTGTTGTAGGCGAATTCGGCCTGACGGACCCTGTCACCTGTGCCGGAGCCGATGCTGTCGAGACGCCGTTCGTTCTCAGCCTCGGCCCGCAGACGGTTGACGTCCATCTCCTTCACCCGGATATCCATCTCGAGGTTGGCCAGCTGGGTGGCGTTGCTGAGATGGCTCTGCTGATTGGCATACATCTGTTTGGCACGCAGGTCGCGCTGACGGGAAATCTCGGTCTCGGCCGACTGGAGGTCAAGGCGCAGCAGCGGAGTGCCGGTATAGACGCTGTCGCCGGCGCGGCAGTAGACCTCCACAATCCTGGCGGCGATGGGGGATGTTATGATTTCCTCGAAGCCCGGCACTACTTTTCCGGAAGCGCTCACCGAGGTCTCCAGGGTCCCGCGGTCCACCACCCCCATCTGCAGGGAAGAGGCGCTGACACTTTTTCCGAGCCAGCCCGTCAGAATCCATATAACCAGGATTCCGGCCAGGGTTCCGGCGCCGATTTTCATGAACCGCCTGCGCCTGTCGCGGGCAATCACTTCCTTGGGTATCTCTCTGTCCATATATTGTCTGAACGGTTTATTTGAATATTATCGGTTTATTTTGAGTGACACCCTGTTTTCATGACATAAACCGTGCCAAAAATACTAACTCATTGAATAACACAATATTGCTTCCTAAGCATACTGTCCGGAATCGGACAGTATGTCCGTTTTCGGTGTCCGTTTTCGCAATTCTCCCGTCCGAATGCCCCTTCAGTCGGCAACAGGGGAGAGGCCAGAACGGGACAGACCCGCGATTTCATGATTTTCGGTGAATTGTTTGTTTTTCTTGTAATAAAAGTGTAACTTTGTGGCTAACTCTAAGTTGCTTATGATTCGCTTGATTTGCACTTTTACGATAATAGCCCTTCTGACATCATGCGGAGGGCAGAAAACCAATGGCTCGGACAGCGACACGACGATGCAGCCTGTCATGACAGCCAATGCCGATTCGTTATACCGGTATGTGGCCGACCAGGTAGGGTTCGGTCCCCGTACTCCCGGCTCCGCAGGGCATGAGGCGTGCCGGCAATATATCGCCGGAAAACTCGGCGAGTTCGGCGCGGACACCATTCTACTGCATGAGGCTCCCGTAACCACTTATCTAAACGACAATTTCACCGCCTACAACATCATGGGGCAGTTCAATCCCGGGGCCAGGAAGCGCCTTCTGCTGGTGGCTCACTACGACACTCGCCCCTGGGCCACCGAAGACCATGACGAAGGGATGCGCAATAAGCCTATTCCCGGGGCCAACGACGGCGGCTCGGGAGTGGCTGTGCTGCTGGAGACGGCCCGCAACATAGGGAAGAACCGGCCCGACAGCCTGGGCATCGACCTGCTGTTTGTAGACGTCGAGGACTCCGGTCAGTCCGAGACGTGGGGTGCCGCCGAGGAGACATGGTGCCTCGGAACCCAGCAATGGGTGAAAGATATGCCCTACGATGACTTCAACCGCCCGGAATTCGGTATTCTTGTAGATATGGTGGGTGGAAAAGACGCCAAATTCCACCGCGAGTTCTTCTCGCAGCAGGACGCCAAGCCATATCTCGACAAAGTATGGGCCATAGCCGACGCTTCGGGTTACGCCGACCGCTTCCCCAACGATATCGGCGGAGCCGCCATGGATGACCACGTATATATCAACCGCGCCGGCATCCCTTGTATAAACATAATCGAGAACGCCCATCCCTCCACGGACTCCTTCAATCCCACATGGCATACGATGGGCGACAATCTGGGAGCCATCGACCGCAAGACGATGAAGATGGTGACCCAGGTGATTCTCAATACCGTTTATTCCTTATAAAACATGACAATCAACGAGAAACAAGACGAAATCATCGACGAGATGTCCGGCCTTGACGACTGGATGGACCGTTACGCCTATATCATCGACCTGGGGAATTCCCTCCCCCCCATCGAAGAGAAACTCAAGACTCCGTCCAGGCTTATCGAGGGGTGTCAGAGCCGGGTATGGCTCGACGCCAGTCTCGACGCCGACGGGAAAGTGCGTTTCACCGCGGATTCCGACGCGATTATCGTCAAAGGAATTATCTCGATGCTCATCGACGTGCTGTCGGGACATACTCCTCAGGAAATCCTGGACTCAGACCTCTATTTCATCGACCGCATAGGCCTGTCGGAACACCTCTCCCCCACGCGCTCCAACGGACTGCTGGCCATGATAAAGCAGATACGCCTCTACGCCACGGCTTTCAAGGCCCTGGAAGACGCGGCCGCCCAGGCCTGACGCCGGCGCCCCCCTTCCCCCGCAAATCATAAACCAATACCCCCTATAAGCTATGTTACTATCCATCTCCGGCCTCTGGCAAGAATACCAGGCACTGGCAATCCTATGCTGTATCCTGGTCATTGTGGTGCCGCTGTTAGTGTTCTACATCATCAAAGCGCGCCGCGACCACCCGAAAGGTCTTATTCCGGCAGCAATCGCCAATATGGGCGAACGGTTCGGATATTATATCATGAACGCCGTGCTGCTGCTTTTCCTCTGCTCCAAATTCGGTATCAGCGACGACCTGGCCGGCTGGATTTACGCGGTATTCTATTTCCTTATCTACGTGCTTAGCCTCCCCGGGGGACTTATCGCCGACCGCACCCAGAAATACAAAGGCACGATTATCGCCGGTCTGCTGGTGATGGCCCTGGGCTACGGGCTCCTCTCCATTCCGGTCTTCTCCGACCAGACAGGCGGGGGAGTGTCCTGGATTCTGGTATTCACCTGCTTCGCCCTCTTCGTAATCGCCTTCGGCAACGGACTTTTCAAAGGGAACCTCCAGGCCATCGTCGGCCAGATGTATGACAACTTCGAGGCCGAGGCCGCCAAAAAAGGTCCCGAAGCCCTGGAAATCGCCAAGAGCCGCCGCGACTCGGGTTTCCAGATTTTCTACGTCTTCATCAATATCGGCGGTGTGATCGCCCCGTTCATCGCCCCGCTGCTGCGCGAGTTCTGGCTCAAGGCCCACAACCTGGCCTACAATTCCGACCTTCCCCGTCTGTGCCATATGTTCATCAACGATGCCGACGGGATGTCGGCGTCCGACTCGGCCAACCTGGTTGAACTCGCCGGAAAAGTAGGGTTCAACGGCGCCGTGGACAGCGGATTCTGCACCTCATATCTTGAAATCTTCAACACGGGCGTACATTTCTCGTTCATCGCCTCGGTAGTGGCCATGCTGATTTCCCTGGCCGTCTTCGCCTGGGTGATGAAGCGCCTCCCCACCCCCGTAAAGAAAGCCAAGTCCACGACCGTCTCCGCCGCCGAAGCCCGCAGCGATGCCAAAGAGATACGCCAGCGTATGTATGCCCTGTTCGCCGTGCTTGCCGTGGTTGTCTTCTTCTGGTTCTCGTTCCACCAGAACGGCCAGGCCCTGTCGGTCTTCGCCCGCGACTTCGTCACCACCGACAATGTGGCTCCCGAAATCTGGCAGTGCATCAATCCCTTCTTCGTGATTGTCCTTACTCCGGTGATCATGCTGCTGTTCGCCGCCATGGTAAAACGCGGCAAGGAGGTCTCCACCCCGAAGAAAATCGCCTACGGTATGCTTATCACCGCCCTGGCCTATATCTTCCTGGCAATCATAGCCATCGTCAACAACTATCCCTCGGGCGAAGAATTCAAGAGCTTCAGCGAGGCCGTCAAGATTTCGATGAAGACCGGTCCCTACGTACTGATTCTCACCTACTTCTTCCTGACCGTAGCCGAGCTGTTCATCTCCCCGCTGGGCCTTTCGTTCGTGTCGAAAATCGCCCCCAAGCATCTCCAGGGTATCTGCCAGGGCCTGTGGCTTACCTCCACGGCCATCGGCAACCTCTTCATCGCCCTGGGTGTGACGATGCTCAACCAGTTCCCTTCCCAGTGGATGTGCTGGGCCGTCTTCGCCGGATTCTGCCTCCTGTCGATGACCGTGATGCTCTCGATGGTGAAGTGGCTTGAACGCGTCACCGCCGATCCCTCCTGATTCCGCTCATAACAGCCCTTCTTATAATCAATACGAAACGGTGTGTCACTTCCCAATCCAGAAAGGGGGCACACCGTTTCATTTTTTTACCTGCCCGGGGAGGGTATTTGGCCATAAAAGAAGCCGGCGATAAAATAAATCGGGGAGGGTAGTCGTTAAGTCTACGTGTACCTGCGGGAAAACTCCTCCCCGGTCACACACCGGAAAGTCATCACAGGCTTTTATCAGCAACCCCTAAAACAAGACATCTTAATGAAGCAAATCACTCTTCTTCTGTGCGCGATAGGACTCTTTATTCTCAGTTCATGCTCATCCCAGAAGCCCACTCTGAGTGTATTCAAGGACCTCCAGGAAATCGGCGACGGCTCGATAGACCTGCCGGACTACGAAATCAAAATCCGACCCCAGGACGACCTCTACATCACCGTCACTTCGATGGATCCCTCAGCCACCGCCCCCTATAATCTCCCGATGGGAAACCCGGCCGTGCGCGAGGAACTGCAGATGGCCCAGACCCCCCGCCAGCAGACTTTCATTGTCGACAAAGAGGGGAACATCAACTTTCCGCAGCTTGGCAAAATCCATGTGGAAGGGATGACGCCGACGCAGCTTGTCGACTATCTTACCGAACGCATCAGCAAGGATGTGAAAGACCCGGTTGTGAGAGTGGAACTTATCAACTTCACTGTTAACGTACTCGGAGAGGTGCGCCAGCCCGCCAAAGTGCGCGTCACCGGGGAACGCTTCTCGGTTCTCGACGCCCTGGCCGCCGCGGGCCACATGACCGAATACGGCGACCGCACAAACGTGCTGATCGTGCGCGAGAAGGACGGCAAAGCCGTCTACCACAAGGTGGATCTCACCAAGAGCGACATCGTCTCCTCCCCCTACTTCTATCTCCAGCAGAACGACGTGGTGATGGTTTCCCCCACTCCCGTCAAGGAATCCAACTCGCGTTACGACACCAACAGTTCCTACCGTATGCAGGTTGTCTCCACCATCGTCAGCGGTGCTTCCGTAATCGCATCCCTGATTATCGCCCTGACAGTCAAATGAGATACCCCCTCAGACGACAACCACCCGAACCACAGACAAATCCAACGACAAATATCCAGATATTATTCCAATGAGTTCATCCCGGGAATCCAACGATATGATTGATGTAGGGGGTATGCTTCGCGGCGCCCTGAAAAAATGGTATGTATTCGCCATAAGTGTGGTAGTCTGCATGGGCCTGGCCTTTCTTTATACCAGGATCCATCAGACGGAATACCTTGTGAAAGCCAATCTGGTGATTTCCCAGGATGACGCCACCTCTTCGATGGGGGGCATGGGAGCGCTTTTCGGTTCCAACGCCCTTGTCGACGACGAGGTTTTCGCCGTATCGTCCCACACCGTCTACAAGAAAGTGGCCCAGAAACTCGGCCTCGACCAGCTTCACCATACCCGCACCGGATTCCTCAAAACCCGGTTCCAGTACACGGGCTATCCCGTCACCCTCCAGTATCCCCACGAGATACCCGACACCCTCTGCTCCACCCTGGTGTTCAAGGTAAAGGCCGATAAGGAAGGGAAAGCGGACATCACCGTTAAGGTGAAGCGCGACGTTATAGCCGAAGTCAAGGATGCCAAATTCCCGGTGACGATGAAGACCCCCTACGGTGTCTTCGTCCTTGAAAAGACACCCGACTATCCCAAAGACGAGAACGTCAAGACAACCATCACCCTCTCCGGCTATGACGACGCCGCCGAGTTCATCGCCAAGAAAGTCCTTGTCGACATCGCCAGCCGCAAGTCCAACGTCATCGAGCTGGAGATGGAATCCGCCGACACCGACTACGCCAAAGCCGTCCTCAACTCCATCATCGAGCAATACAATCTGCGCGGACTTCAGGAGAAGAACACAACCAACCTGAAGACCCTCAAATTCATCGACTCGCGCCTGGAACTCCTCGGCCAGGACCTGCTCAGCTCCGAATCCACCATCGAGAGCTTCAAGAAAGGTCACGGCATCGTGGACGTCTCCTCGGAAGCCTCTTATCAGATTTCCAAAAAAGGGCAGTTCGAGGCCCAGCTGATCACCACCGAGACCCAGCTGGAGATCATCCGCATGATCAAGGATTTCATCACCGACCCGGCGAACAAGTATGAGCTTGTCCCCTCGTCGCTGATGGGAGGAGGCGAAATCGGCTCCCGCGCCCTCGACTCCTATAACCAGCTGCTTCTGAGGCGTATCTCCCTTCTGCAGGAAGTACACCCCGGCAACGCCACCCTGAAGACTCTCAACGGCCAGATCGACGCCCTGCGCAAGAACATCATCGAGTCCATCGACCGCAACACCGAGTCCATCAACATCAAGCTCCGCGATCTCCGCGCCGAGATGGGACAGACCCAGGCCCGCCTGGGCTCCATCCCCTCCCAGGAACGCCAGTTCCGCGACATCATGCGCCAGCAGTCAATCAAGGAACAGCTCTATATCTTCCTGCTCAAACAGCGCGAGGAGACCTCCATGCTCCTTGCCAACGCCAAGTTCAAAGGAGAAATCATCGACGAAGCATACGCCATCAACGAGCCTCTCGGACTGGGCACAATCCCGATGCTGCTCATCGCCATGTTCCTCGGCATCGCCTTCGGAGCCGGATGGCTGTACGTCAAGAAACTGCTCCGCAACAAGTTCGAGTCCCGCGAGGAGCTGGAGACCCTTACCGACGTGCCTGTTCTCGGAGAGATGTGTACCGACCGCTCGGGCCGCAACCTGATTGTCACCCCGGGCCGCAACTCCTCGGCCGTGGAACTCTTCGGCCTGATGCGCACCAACCTGCAGTTTATCCTCAGCGGTCAGGACGACAAGGTTATCCTGCTGACCTCCACCATCTCCGGCGAAGGAAAGTCGTTCATCTCCATCAACCTCGCCTCCTCGCTGGCGCTACTGGGCAAGCGGGTGCTGCTCATAGGGCTTGACATCCGCAATCCCAAACTCCAGGAATACCTCGACCTGCCGGAGGCCCCCGGTTTCACCGAGTACATCGCAGGCAACCGCTATACCCTCAGGGACATCATCCGCAGGAACCCCGTCTCGACCGGCCTGGACATCATTACCTCCGGCCCGATCCCCCCCAACCCCGCTGAGCTGCTCAACAGCCCGAAGGTGGACGCCATGTTCGCCGAGCTACGCACGATGTACGACTACATCGTCATCGACTCCGCGCCCGTCGGTATGGTCAGCGACACCTTCGCGCTCAACCGCGTGAGCGACGCCACGGTCTACGTGACCCGCATCAACTACTCGACGATGAAGGAAGTCAAGTTCTTCAACACCATCTACCGCGACAAACGCCTCAACAAGATGTCGCTCGTCGTCAACGGCACCCACACAAACAAGGGCTACGGTTACGGCTACGGCCAGAAAGACAATGATTGACCGCTATAAACTTTATCTGAGGATTTTCCTTACTGTATTCTGGATTCTGACGTGCTATGGTTTTGTGGCAGAGGAGCTGATTCCCCCGATAGCGGGAGGGAAGAATACGGTTTTCCTTTTGTGTGATTTCATATTCCTTGCTCTGGGAATACTGACAATCCGCAACCGTGGAGATGTGGCCGTATGCGTGTCGTTCGTGGTTCTGGCCATATTTACCACAATAATCCTCAACCATGAATCATGGCTGACCCTGACCAATGGTTTCCGCGACTTCCTCGGCATTATCTTCGCGGTCCCGATAGTCCGGTGGTTCTATACCCATACACGTTCCGCCGAATTCCGCCGACTTATGTTCAGGACAATGAACATCTGGCTCTGGCTGCAGGCCGTCTGCATTACCTGGCAGTTCATCCGCTACGGCGCCGGCGATATGGGAGGCGGGACAATGGGAGAAGGAGCCTCGGGTATGGTGTCCATGCTGATATACCTGACTTCGTTCTGTCTGATCAGCCGTACATGGGATACCTCGGATTATATGCAAAGTCTGAGGAAAAACTGGAAATATATCCTGCTTCTCTACCCTACATTCCTGAACGAGACAAAAGTCAGCTTTCTGATGCTGGCCGCATACTTCGTTCTGTTACTGAAATATGACCGTAAACTGGTATTGAGACTCTTTTATATCGTCCCGATAGCCATCGGGCTATTCATCGGACTCGGAGCCGCTTATTTTTCAGCGACCGGACAGGACACGGAAGAAGTCCTGTCGTCCGAGTTTATCGAGGAATATATGTACGGTCTTGACCTTGACCGGCTTGTGGAAATCGGGCAGATGGTCCAGGACGGAATCATTGAGGTAGATCCCTCAGAGCCCTGGTCACAGGACATTCCCCGCATCGCCAAGCTGGGTCTTATCATATATCCCCTGGAGCTTACAGGGGGAGGTGTGCTTTTCGGTGCCGGAGTCGGAGAGTTCAAAGGATGGACTGTCGTAAATATGCCTACGTTCGCGGCAGAATACCAATGGCTGCTTCAGGGTTCGCGCCCGTGGCTCTTCTTCCTTCTGGTACAGATCGGCATCGTCGGCATCCTGTGGTGGGGGTGGACGGCGTTTCATCAATATTTCATCCGGCGGAGCAAGCAACCGTTGAATACACAATTCCAATTGTTTCTATGGGGTTCCCTTGCCATAATTCTCTTCTATAATGATTCATTAAGAGAGATATGGTTTACAAGCTGGCTGGCCATACTGACCCTTTCATACCGCTATTCCGATGATGAGGATATATCTGAAGACGATATTTCCGCCCCTGTGACAATTGCTGAATCCGAATAATGACCAAGAGTAAGCTCATAGTTAAGAATTCTGTCTTCATGGCCATAAGGATGTTTGTGGTCATGGCTATAGGGTTGTACTCGAGCCGCGTTGTTCTCCAGCAACTCGGCGTAACAGATTTCGGTATCTTCAGTGTCATCGGGGGGTTAACCCTTGTCATGACCTTTTTCAACAGCGCTCTGGCGGCTGCTATACAGCGGTATATGAATGTGGAACTAAGCCTGCGGGGAAACGATGGGATGCAGAACGTCTTTTCAGCCTGCTGGGTATGCGTGCTGCTCATTACCGGCACCTTTATAGTGCTGGCGGAAGGAGCTGGTCTTTGGCTGATAAACAGCGAACTGTCGATTCCGGCCGAGCGTATGGTACAGGCTCGGATCGTATTTCAGATGTCACTTGTCATCGCTATTCTCGAAATCCTGCGCGTACCGTATAACTCGCTGATTATCGCTCATGAGAAAATGTCATTTTATGCCTACAATTCCATTGTAGAGGCGATGCTGAAACTCGCGGCGGTAATTTTCCTCGAGTTGCTTCCCGGAGACAAACTGCTGGTGTATATGGGATTGCTTATCGGAGTGGCTTTTCTGATAAATGCCGCTTATGTATGGTATTGCCGCCGGGAATTCCCCGCACTGCGCTTTTCGGTGCGCGGCGCCCGGGGAAAAATCACGGAAATCGGCAAATTTACCGGATGGAATCTTCTTACCTCTATTTCCGATATCGCCTACCAGCAGGGTTCGGCAATGGTGCTGAATATCTTTTTCGGAGTGACACTCAATGCCACCATGGGAATCGCCAACCAGGTCAAGACTGCGGTATTTTCTTTCTCCCGCAGTGTGCAGACAGCGGCGAATCCCCAGATTGTAAAGACATTTTCCGGAGGAGAACATACCGAGTTCACACAGCTATTCATGCGTATATCACGCATATCATTTCTGTTTGTCCTCTTCCTTGGAGGGCCAATCCTCATGAATACGGATTTTGTCCTTGATATATGGCTGTCGGTAATTCCGCCTGAAGCCGCCGTCTTTGTAAGGCTGATGATAGTATTCTGCATCCTGGATTCCCTGACCGGCCCGTTATGGATAACGATGCAGGCCGCCGGAAAGATAGCCCGCTATCAGATCGTGGTCAGCACCGTCTGGCTGTGTGCCCTGCCGCTGATGTACGTAGCATTCCGCTGCGGGCTCCCGTCCTACTGGCTCCTGATAGTCCTGATAGGGATAGATTTCGCACTGCTGTGGATTCGCCTGGGCTACACAAGCCGTTGTTGCGACGTAGCTATGCGTGCTTATCTTGCCGATGTGGCGTGGCCGTTGGTCTGCGTCACCGTGTCGACAGGCATCTGTATGTGGATAGTGCTGGCTTTTATTGACAAGACCTCCGCAGTAACCTCTCCGTTCGGACATTTTCTCCTGACCTCAACCATATGGTGTCTTATATTTCCGCTGGCGGTGTACTGTCTCGGGATTACCCGTCAGGAAAGAATCATATTAGGGGAACTGCGACATAAATATCTTAAATGCTCATGAAACGGAAAGTCCTGATAATCCACGACTCGATGGAAGGAGGAGGAGCGGAACGGGTATTGGTCACGCTTTTATCCAATATCGATCTCAATCGATTCGATATCACACTTCTGCTGATAAACAATGTCGGGGTGTTTCTTCCCCGGATTCCGGCAAAGGTAAAAGTCATCGGGATGTACGACCGGCCCAAAAGCCTGTATTATCGGCTTATAACCCATTTCTATGGGCCGCGAAACTTCCTCAGGGAACAGCGTGCCCGCAAACTGTTGGGAAACAACAGATTTGATGTCACGGTTTCTTTTATGGAGGGGGCTCCCGCCTGTCTGCATCAACAGTTATCCGATCTGGCTTCCGAGAATATCACTTGGGTTCACAATGATCTTCATCGCGGGCGATGGTATGACTTCTGGTTTCACAAGACGGATGAAACCCGTTTTTATCGCTCTGTCGGGAAAATTGCTTTCGTTTCCGGCGACGCGCTAAAATCCTTCCAGAAGATATTTGACACTCCGGCCGCCCTTCGTGTCATCTACAATCCGGTGGATTCCAGTCATATCCGCCGTCAGGCCACTGCAGAAAAAAATCTTTCCGACGGACGGTTCACCATTGTAAACGTCGGGCGCTTCGTTCCGCAGAAGAACCATCATCGGCTCATCGAAGCAGCCGAAATTCTCAGAAACAAAGGATGTGACTTTGTGATAAAACTCCTGGGCAGTGGTCCTCTTGAGGACCGGATTAAGGAGGAGGTCAAAAAGCGGGGACTGGAAAACTATGTGGAATTCCTCGGATTCCGCGCCAATCCTTTCCCTGTCGTAGCGGATGCCTCGGTGTTCTGCATGACATCCGACTATGAAGGATATCCGATGGTAATTACCGAAGCGCTTACTTTAGGAGTGCCCGTTGTCGCTACTCCTGTAACAGGGGTTAAAGAAATGCTGGCGCACGGAGGAGGCATCCTCACATCCTTTGAGGCATACGATATAGCCGATACTCTTGAAGGGCTTATCCGGAATCCTGAACAACTGTCAGCTCTTAAAGCGGACGCCGCAACCTCTTCCGGTCAGTTCGATATGGCGGCCATTATGGGGCAAATAACTGAATTCCTCGGCTAAATACCTGATATGAATTATCACGTTCCCTCTCAGACTTCCAGAGTCATTGATTTCCTGAGGTTCCCGCTTATAGTCGGCATTGTGGCCATTCATGCCTGGTCGGCGACGGCCTTTCCTGCGGATTACACCGCGAACCTCATCATCCAGTTTTTCCGGTCGGAAATATGCCGTATTTTCGTACCGCTGTTTTTCGCGATATCGGGCTACCTGTTCTTCGTCAGATACGACGGCGGAACATCGGATTTCTATAAACGTCAGTGGAGACGACGGCTATTTACGTTGCTTGTCCCCTATCTGCTGTGGAATCTGATTGCCTGGGGCTTCGAAGCTCTTAAAATGGTGCCTCCCTTTGATTCCCTTTTCCCGAACGTCAAGCCTATTCCGTTCAATCCCGAATCGATATGGCGCGTCTTCTGGGGATATTCCACTGAAATATCCAGGACTTATTTTTATGAGCCCTCCTATGTCCCTCTGGATTTTCCGTTGTGGTTTATCCGGGATCTGATGGTCATCGTCCTGTTCACACCCCTTATCGCGTTATGTCTGAAAAAACGCAGAGGGATAATAAGCCTGGCGATACTGATGGTGCTGTTTGCGGGTGGGTTATGGCCGTCGTTTTTCCAGGTTCAGTCTACGGGTGTGGTCTTTTTCTGCCTGGGAGCTTATTTCAGCATCAACCGGAAAGACCCGCTTGCATTCACCTCCCGGTTCGGCGGAAAGAAATTACTGCTCCCCGGAATATTGTGGCTCTGTCTGGCTCTGACAGATTTATTCTTTGCTCCTTCATACATCGCTGACAGATGTCATGGCCTCGAGATAATTCTCGGCACACCTCTGGTAGCTGCCGTCGTGTCCGAGATAGTATCCCGCGGAAAAAGCATCCCGTCCCTGCTGGCCAACACCTCCTTTATCGTTTTCGCCTATCACGGCCTGATTTGCATACAGGTGATCAAGATACTGGAAGGAATTATCCATCCGTCAGCCACGATATCTATAATTACATTATATTTTCTAACCATACTGTCACTGACAGCCGGAGGAGTGATATTGTATTATCTCCTGAAAGTCTGTCCTCCGGCGCTACGTCTGCTTACCGGAGACCGCGTAATATCCGGGAAGAGCTGTCAGTCAGCTCCGACAAGCTGACATAAACGAACATACATATTTCCGGCTACCCTGGTAGCCTCATAGGGCAATGCGGAATCTGCCGCAGCTTTGCTCATATCCCTTTTCGCCTGAGGGGAAAGAGCCAGATATTTCCCGATAGCGGAAACAAGTGCGTCCACGCTGCCCGGAGTAAAAAGAAAACCGTTCACGCCGTCACTCACATACGTTGTCGGGCCAGCCATATTGCTGGCTATCACAGGAGTAGCAGTAGCCAAAGCCTCAATGCCGACAAGACCGAGACTTTCATTAAGGCGTGTCGGAAATATAAACAGATCAAACGACGCATATAATTCCGGAAGCCTCTCCTGGGAGACGGCTCCGAGTTCTGTCACAATATCTTCCAATCCAAGCCGGGCAATCATCGCGGCGACTTTCTCTGTACCAGGCCCACCGCCGGCCATCACAGCCTTGAACCGGTGTCCTTTCTTGCGCAGCCGATAAAGAGCCTCCAGATATGTATCCCATCCTTTGCCGGGAGCATACCGCGACACGAATCCGATAACAGGACTTTTCTCTTCCCGGGCGTGTCTTTCCCGCGCGCCATCGAAAAAGCGCTGCGCCACCCCTCCGGAAGGGGAAATAAAGATACGTTCAGGCGAAAGCGCCGGAAATTCCTCAAGCAGTACCTTTTTGTAGTACGATGAAGGACTAACCACCAGCCTGGCATCCAGCAGTGGTTTGCAGGCCAAGTGTTTAAGCCATCGTTTCAGTTTTCCTTTCGGAAGGAGGTCATCGCCATGCACATTAAATGCCAGCGGAAGACTCCGAAACCATAAGGCTATTCTTACGGGCAGGATAGGAAACGTAATCGTATGAATATATATCAGATCATATCTGCCGAACAGCAACCGCCACGTCAGACGCACATAAAAACTGATATACGTGCAAAGTTTAGACGCTTTATTTTTTCTGCGCCCCCGGATAGTAACCAGATGATTCTTTCCTTCCGGATTACGGCTCCTTATACTCTCATAGAAGTTCCTGACAAAAGTTCCGTAAGCCGGATCTTTCCGGGACGGATACATATTGCTGACAGTCAGTATATCCATGCGTATCTGTGTTCAATCAGTAAGACCGGGGTCAGTCTTTTCCCTGGATTTTACGGATGAGGCCGCGGGCGCGGGTACAGGCCGAACGGTAAGGCATCGAATGTTTACACATTACGGTGTGGAAAGCGAAACGCGGGGAGGTCGCCTTGCTGATCTCGGCGAACTGGAGCATATCGTATGCCTGGGGATAGCTGCTCTCGATGACCGAGCGGGGCACCCCTTTCTCAAGATAAAGGCTCATGTAGCGCACGATGAAGTTGCGGTTGTCGGGCCCCAGGTCCGGGACTTCGGCGTTGACGTAGTCGTAGCACCAGAAAAGCGCTTTCAACTGTTCGCGCAGAGCTTTTTCGCTCAGCTTCCGGCGGGTAATCGAGGCCGTGTTGAGGCAATAGTAATATGTCGGGGAAGTTATGACCTCCACTTTCGGGGCTGTAAGCACCAGCAACTGGGTAAGCAGAATCCGGTCTTCCGAAAAAGACTGGTTCAGCAGGGTATGGTAGGTGTTGGCAGTGAAAAGGGACCGTCTGTAAATCGAGCCGCACAGCGAGCAGGTGGCGCCGTGAAGGATGGCTTTAAGATAATTCCTGCCGTCGGGACCTTTGGCCGAACGGCGTGGACGCAGCACCAGCCTTTCCTCGAGGTTGCGCAGATACATATCTCCCACGACGATGTCGGCGCCGCTTGCCACGCCCTTCTTCCAGAGATTTTCCAGGGCGTCGGAGGGCATGAAGTCATCGCTGTCACAGAAGCATAGATATTCCCCCCGGGCGTTCAGATACCCGGTCTTGCGGGCCATCATCAGGCCTTCGTTGGCGGTCTTGGTTATAATCCTGAGACGGGAATCGCGGGCGGCATATTCCTCCAGGATGCGGGCCGAGCCGTCGGGAGAGGCGTCGTTGACACAAATGACCTCTATATCCCGCAGGGTCTGACCCAACAGAGAGTCGAGACACCGCGGCAAATCCTTCTCCACATTATAGACCGGGACAAGGACAGATATTCTGATTTTGACCTCTTCCATAAATACGCGTATTGCTGTCCGATAATAGAACGTAGGAATCGAGGGGAATATTGCCCTGGAGGCCACTTAGCCGTAAAGGCTAAGGTAGGAGGCCAGGTCGGGGTCGAGGGAAGCGTCGGCCGAGAAGGGGGCGGAAAGCTCGCGGGCCACGTGCAGACCGATGGCGCGGGTCATCAGGATATCGTCGTGGCGTCCGGTGCGGGCCGCGTAGGAACCGTTGGGGAGGCGCTCGTAGGTGGCGAGTTCGTCGCAGGCGTCGGAGGAGCGCTCGATGTAGCGGCCGTCGCGCACGGCGGCGATCAGTTCGGTGATAATCATCCCTTTTGTCTGCCGGTTGGTGTGGAAACCGGGAATCCGGTCGGGGGCGTTTCGACCCGGCGCCTTGCGGCGGTAGAGTTCGGGATAATGGTAATAAAGCTCGTTGAGGATGGCGGCCCCCTGGCGGAACGACGGCTCGTCGCCGGGGCGCCGCTCGCTCTCGAGGGTGTTGCTCTCGAAGACCAGCAGGGCCGAGTTGTAGAAACGGGCCGTCATGGCCGCTTTCCAGGCAAGGAGGTCATGGTCGGTGTGGCCGCGCCACTGGGCCACGACCTCCGGTTTCCCGTCCTGGCGGATTACGGCGATAACGCTCCAGTCGGCTTTCTCCGAAAGACCGCCCACATCGACGGCGACGATATATTTCCCGCCCTTTTCGGGCATCTGCCAGAGCTGCATCCCGCCGCGCGAATCCCGGCGGAACTCCACACCGACAAGAGCCCCGGGACCCGTCAGGGCGCCCGAGCGCGAGGCGACTTCGCCGAAAGCCGCCGGCTCCCGGCATCCCAGCCGCAGGAGATTTATCTTCTCTACGGAGAAAACGTTGCTCGACGAGGAAGTGAACGCCTCCTGGGCCGTGGAGGGGAACTCGCTTTTCATTTTCATGTGGTCGGTGAACTCCCGGCGCTTGTGGTGATACCAGTTTATCTGCTCCAGCGTCAGTCCGGCCTCATCCCAGAGGGCGCGTTCATAATTGTCCATGTTCTCCCATAGGCGCTCCGCCTCCCGCTTCCCCTCCGGACCGGGAGGGAAAGAGAGGGAGTAACGGGCAATCTCATGCCAGGGAACGAAGACCGGGCGCTTGTCGCTCTTGCCGCAGCACGCCCTGCCCCACTCCTCATGAAAGAAAGAGCCGACACCGTCGGCGGTGGATTCCATCACCACCAGCGTCATCGGAGCCAGGGCCACGGCGCCGCTGATGGAGCGGACGGTGTCGGCCGGATCGGTGCCGCGGGTGGCTTTCCAGTAAGCAGCCTCGGTAAGATGCACCAGGCCGACGTTCACCCCGCGCACGGCATCGGCGTTGGTGGAGGCCGCCACGTAGATGCGGCTCTCCCTCCCCTCTATGCGGATAATACCCCGGGATGTTTTCAGCGAGGGAGCCTTCTCCCCCTCCCAGTATTCCAGGGGATAGCGCCCCAGCATATCGCCGTAGAGATTCAGCACCACCTGGGCGCCCCCTTTTTCGCGGCCGCACACAAGGGCGTCGATATTCAGGTCCCTGAATACTAACTGAATCCAGGCGATGTACATCTCCACGACCGTGGAGCCGCCCCATTGCCTGGCCTTTAGAATTATCATCCTCATCGGGCGCCCCGCCCTCCGGTCGGCCTCCAGCAGTTTCACCACCCGGCGCTGGGGACGGTTAAGGATGAAAGGCACATCCCGGCAGGTATTCTTGTCGCGGATGCGGCAGCATTTCGCCGCCCAGTATTCAAAGTCGTAGCGGCACCGCAGACGCGTCCAGGCGTTTGCCGTCCGAGCCGAGGGATATTTCGGATCAAGGGTCATCTCGCGGGGGACAGCCTCGCGCCCCTCGGTCCATTCCTCGGGTCCCACCTCCACCCGATCCCCCGAGCAACCGCGCCCGTGTATGGGGTCGAAATCCTCCAGAGCCTCCCTGGCCAGAGAGCGACGCCGGTTCTCCTCCAGGATTTCATCGAAAGTATTCTCCATAGTAAAGTGTCGTTCACAGTATTGTTATCGAATCAGGTGCTTATGACGGCAGGGGTGCAGTCACTCCAGGCCGAAAGGGTGAATCGCCAGGTCGGGGGAGGCTGCCCCCTCGACAGTCACTTCCTGCCAGGGACGCCAGGGGGAAGCGAGCCTCACGCTGACGGCCTCGTTGACAGCACCCTCCACCGACAGGCACAGAAGTTCCTCGGGAATCTCCGTACCGCGGTCCCCGCGCAGCAAGAAGCGCCCCCTGAAGACGGAAGCAAAACAGTTGACCGTCAGGCTCTCGGGGCGAGAGACCAGGCGCAGACGTTCCCTGAGCCTGATTTCCAGGGATTCGGCATCCTCCTCCCGGGACAGGCAATAGACTCCCGAGGATACGCCCGCAAGGAGTTCACCGCGCCACATTGCCAGGCGGAGGGGAGCATCCCCGTCAGTAATTCCGGGCAGTCGCGCCCGGATTATCTCTCCGTCCGGGCTGAAACGACACAGCTCCGGTCCCGAGGCAATCCAGATTTCCTTGCGGGCCTCGCACCAACCGATGCTGTCCCCTGCGACACCGCGCCGGAGAGTGGTGACCTTCTGGCCCGACACCTCCGCGAGGTCTCCGCCGACAAGGGCCACAAGCGACGCTCCTGACGGGGAAGTAGCCTCGCAGAGGGCATGGCGGCTCCGGAGAACCCGGTTGTCGACCGGCGCCACAGAGTGGAACCTTCCGGCTCCGTCGATCGTGGCCAGGAACGTCCCTCCGTCACCGAAAAACAGCAGTTTGCGGCGCGAAAAATCCCACCCCGAGCGGCTGCGGGGCGCTACACGGATGGCCCGGATTTCCCCCTCCGTGATTCTCATGCGTCCCGACGAAGAACGCAGGTCGGAGGTCGGAAAGATCTCCGCCACCCCCTGCTGCAGCCGTGGGGCAGGGTCGGTCCCTTCGGGCTGATAGGCGCCGACAATACGGGAGAGTGTTATCCGCTTTCCTCCGGGACAGACATAGCGCGACACCCCGGTCACAGGCTCGGGAGAGAGCGGAAAAGTCTCCTCATATACCGTTCCGGAGGGGTGGAGATAAGTTACGGTGACTTCCGTAGCGTCGGAAGAGGGGAACATCAGCAGCGGACCGAAAGAGGCAGGCGCGTCGCCGTTCCCCGAAAATTCCCTCAGGACCGACTGGCTTCCGGCGGGAGTGACGGTCAGGACGCTGAACGCCACTTTCCACTGCGCGCACTGAGGATTCTCCACCCTCCCGGCAATAAAACAGGCCGGAGACCATCCGCGCAGGGGTTCATACAGCGGATTACACAACACCGTCATACCCCCGTCGCCGAGGGCGGCGGAATAGGAACGCGCCATACTCTGCAAAGCCTCGGCCACGCGCCCCTGGTCCTGCAGCCGGGTATTTCCCCCCGAAGGGAGCGCCCGGACAGTTCCTTCGGCACCCATACCACCCCCGAAAGGATAACTGAATTCCGCCACGGTCCTCATCTTTGCCGCCACAGCATCCTCCACCAGGCGCCCCAGTCTCCCCTCGTCGATGACGGTGCCGCGGGAAAATCCGGGCAGACAGGAGGTAATCGTGGCGGTGGCCTGAGCGCTCTGATACCTCATGCCGTAACCTGCGGCAACCGAACGGTCGAGCGGTTCGATTTCTTCGCTCATCTCGATTACCAGTTTGCTGACCAGGCGGTTCCACGGAGCGGGCAACCCCTCGGGCGCGATTACGCACGGACGGAACACCCCGGCCGTAAGCCTTCCGGAAGTCAGCGTAGCCAGGGAGTCGGAAGAGGTCTGGACAATACTGTCCGTACAGGAGAATCCCCCGGGCGCCCCCACAAGCACCGCAGGTCCGGCGGCGACGGTGCTTCCCGAAGCATCCAGGAGCCGGTAACGCACCAGGACCGGCTGGAGACAATAGTTCAGCGACCGACACCGCGCCCTGACGGCATCGTATGCGTCGGTCAGGGCTCCGGTCAGCAACGCCTCGTCGGCCGGCGAAAGGGAACCGCCCGCCGATGGGGTACTGGTTCCGGTGAGTTTCAGGGGTCCTACGGTCTCATAAAGCGTATTGAATTCCCCTGCGGTGAAAAGGATTTCGGGCAGCGGAGGCATGGCTCCGTGATAAATCACGTTCAGACTGCTGTCGTAGGTGAGATACTGGTCCGGGGCGTGGCTGACGAGCAGACGGATCACACCCGGCGCTGAGCTGTCGGCCAGGATCGGCTCAGCAGGGAGAGTCCCGGCCTTTTTCAGTGTTCCCGCGCTTCCCGGAGCGGGGACGCCGTCAGTCTCGACGCGGTGCCAGAGTCCGTTGTCCGGCCCGGTGAAAAAGACAATTTCCCGGTCGTCTCCATGCGGGGAAATCCTCATAAACGGAAGGACGTCGGACGAAGACACCTTTTCGGGCATCCCCGTCCGACGCCATATTTCAGGCGACCGGAGGTCGCGGCGGAGGTTCACGGCCTCCTGAAGAATTCTGTTGGTTGTCTTGGCTTTCATAGCGGCTTCGCGGTTTGGACTCCGGAGAAAACTCCGGAGAGGATTATGCCGCGAAGTTACCGCCGGATCAGTCGGCCGCGTAGGACAAACTGTTACCTTTTCCCTGCTCCGACACTATTCTGTTGGCCATTATCACGGCCTGAGAGATATGGGAACATACATGGTCATCCCCGACAAGACGGTCGATTCCGGCTTTCACAAGGGTCTGGCGGACATTGTCGCGCACGCCGGAGAGGACTACGTGGATGTCGGCCGCCTGAGAGGAGCGGATAAGAATCTCGAGGTTGTGGATGGCCGTGGAATCGATGAAGGGCACTTTTCTCATGCGGATAATGCGCACTTTCGGTTTCTCCCCGACGGTGGAACGCATCAATTCGTCGAACTTGGTGGCCACGCCGAAGAAGAACGGGCCGTCGATTTCGTAGACCTCGACGCCGGGAAGCACATCAAGCACCTCATGGTGGGAACTGTCGAGATCTGTTCCCTCGGCCACGTCAAGCTGCTCGGAGTAGACACGGATCTGAGTGTTCTCCATCACTCGGCGCAGGAACAGCACCACGGCCAGCAACAGGCCGATCTCGATGGCGATGGTCAGGTCGAGGACCACGGTCAGCAGGAACGTCACCAACAGTACGGAGATATCGCTCTTGGGGGACTTGAGCATCCCGACGATGGTGCGCCAGCCGCTCATGTTGTAGGCCACCACCATCAGCACTGCGGCCAGACAGGCCATCGGGACCATGCAGATAAGCGGCATCAGGAAAATGAAAATCAGCAGAAGCACCACAGCGTGAACGATTCCGGCCACGGGAGTACGGCCTCCGTTGGTGATGTTCGTCATAGTGCGGGCGATGGCGCCGGTGACGGGGATTCCCCCCACGAACGGCACCACGATGTTGGCCAGTCCCTGGCCGATAAGTTCGGTGTTGGTGGAGGTATGGGAGCCTGTGACACCGTCGGCCACAGTCGCCGACAGCAGCGACTCGATGGCTCCCAGCATGGCGATGGTGAACGCCGAGGGGAGGAGCATATTGATTGTCTCCATATCAAGCGAAAAGCCCTGGACGCTGGGCATCTCGGCCTTGAGCTGGCCGAAGCGGCTTCCGATAGTGGCGATATCGGTTCCGATGCCGTTGAGGTTCATGACCCAGACGGCGGCGGAGACAAGGATGATGGCGACCAGGGCGCCGGGAAGCCGTTTGGAAATCTTAGGGGTAAGGATGATGATGAACAGCGTCACCAGTCCTACGGCGAGGGTCAGCCAGTCGGTCTGTCCGAAGCTGGAGAGGTAGACGCCCCATTTCGGGATGAATTCCGAGGGAAGATCCTTGAGGCCGAGACCGAAGAAGTCGTTGATCTGAGTGGAGAATATCGTAAGGGCGATACCGGCGGTAAAGCCTATCACAATCGGGTAAGGGATGAACTTGATGACCGTTCCGAGCTTGAAGAGCCCCATAAGGACAAGTATCATGCCAGCCATAAGGGTAGCCACGGCCAGACCTTCCACACCGAAACGGGCGATGATGCCGTAGACAATCACGATGAATGCCCCCGTAGGGCCTCCGATCTGCACGGAGTTTCCTCCGAAAGCCGACACCATGAAACCGCCCAGGATGGCGGTCATCAGTCCTACGGTGGGACTCACGCCGCTGGCGATGGCGAACGCGATGGCAAGAGGAAGGGCCACGATGCCGACGACGACTCCCGCCGTCAGGTCGGCCTGCAGTTTCGAAGCGTTGTAATGCTTCATCGCCGACCACAGTTTGGGCCGGAACTCAATTTTCTCTGAAAATAACATACCTTAGAATATTCCTTCGGAACTTCCCGGCCGGGAGCTTCCGAAACCTATAAAAAATATACCTTTGAAAACAGGGCGCAAAATTACAAAATTTTGACCCAATACACAAAAATTTACATAACAAATGAGAATAACTGTAAATTATTTTGTACTTTTGCAATAATTATCAGTGCATACGGCGTCCGTTCCGGCATTTGTAGACGTGACGTTGACGTTGGCAAAACCTTGAATCCATGCTGAAATACCGTTCTATCCTCAAGATATTATTACTCAGTGTCTTTCTCAGTTCACTCCTGCCGCTCTCCTCTCAGGAGCCCGCGGAAGTCTCCGATATGTCGCTCCTGTCGGAAATGAGCATCGAGGAGCTGCTTTCCCAGCTTGACATGACCCTGGCGCGCGCTCCTGAATTCGAAAACCGCAAGCAGGAGAAGCTCAACAGCCTGAAAAAGGAACTGGCCACCACACGCGACGTAGAACAGCGTTACTGGATAGCCCGGAACCTCTGCCTGGAATACGGCCCCTTCGACTCCGATTCGGCCATGAGATATATCGACGAGGCGTATCGCCTGGCCACGGCCGCCGGGCGCACCGACTGGATGCAGGAGATGCTCATCAACCGTTCATACATACAGGCCGCCACCGGACTCTTCGAGGAGGCCGGCGGGAGCCTGGCGCTGGTGGACCGCGCTACTCTCCCGCAGGATCTGCAGGTCAAATACTTCGAACAGGCCCTGTTCCTGATGAACCACCGGAACCAGTTCGTGGGACTGACGGCCGAACTCCCCTTCTCGGAAGAGGACCGCGCCATGCTCGACAGCCTCAGCACCTCCCTTCCCGAATCCTCTCCGCAATATTCCTGGCTTAAGGGATGGGCAAACTTCAACACGCCGGAAAACGCCTCCCGGACTATTCCCGAAGTAAAACAGAAAGTTATCACCAACACGGTCGACAACCGCCAGAGCGCAATGGATACCTGGGTGCTGAGCCGACTGTACGAAATTAACGGCGACACAGAGAACAAACTCCGCTATCTCATCATCTCGGCCATCACCGACATCCGGGCCTCCATTAAGGAAATTGCCTCCCTGGAGGAGGTCGCCAATATGCTCAAGGAGGACCCTGACAACCTGAAACGGGCCAACGACTACATCAGCTACTGCATCCGCTGCGCCAACGAATACAAAAGCCGTGTGCGCGTGGGACGTCTGGCCGATCTCCAGTACCGCATCTCGCAGGACTATCAGAAAGCCCTCGCCGAGGAACAGCAGAAAGTTTCGGCCTATGCATGGCTGCTGGCCGCCGGTCTGGCGATACTGCTGGCTGCCCTGGTGTTCATTATTATCCAGATGCGGAAACTCAGGCGCAGCCGCGCGATGCTCAACGAGGCCAACCTGGCCCTGGAGGGGAAGGTCGAGGAACTCGAAGACCTGAAAGGACGCCTCGAGGAGGCCAATTCATCGCTGGAGGACCGCTATTCCAACGCCCGCCAGGGAGCGATGACCCTCTCGGAGCGCAATCTTGCCAAGGAGAAATATATCGCCGACATCTTCTCCATCTGCTCCAACTATATCAGCAAGCTCGACGATTTCCGCAAGAATATCTACCGCCTGCTGGTGGCCCGGAAATTCGAGGAGGTGATGGAGATGACAAAAAGCCCCGAACTGTCGCAATCTGAAATCAAGGAACTCCACCGGACATTCGACAAAATCTTCCTGGGCATATATCCCGACTTCGTCAGGGATTTCAACACCCTGCTCCGTCCCGAGGAACAGATTGAACTGAAATCGAACAATCTCCTCAACACCGAGCTGCGCATCTACGCCCTGGTGCGCCTGGGCCTGACCGACTCCGTGGCTATCGCGAAGTTCCTCCACTGCTCGGTCCAGACGGTCTACAACACCCGGCAGCGCACCCGCGCCAAGGCCGTGGTGCCGCGCGAGGAATTTGCCGACAGAGTGCGTTCTCTCGGGCGCACCAGCTTCTGAAAACCGCCTTGAAAAACTTACCGAAATCCGCACGCAAAAATTGCCAATTTTCTGATTATCAGATTATATATTACATAGCCTATTTACCACACCATATTACCGTCCGTTAAAAACGGCTGAAAACGGTTATAACTTTGCACCACAACAAAATCTTACCGGCTTCGCTATTCCCGGCAGGATTCCCGACCATGAAAAAATCATTAAAACCATTTCTTATGCAAAAAGTAATTCTGAATCCGGCGCGACTGCTCGGACTGCTGATGCTGCTGCTCGCGGGCACCTTCGGCGTCATGGCGCAGTCTGTCGTCAACGGAGTCGTGAAAGACTCCTCCGGTGAGCCTGTAATCGGCGCGACCGTCCTGCTGAAAGGAACGCAGACAGGGACCTCCACAAACATCGACGGAGAATTCTCGATCGACGCCCGTACAGGCGCCACGCTTGTGTTCAGCTATATCGGATGCAAGACCGTGGAACTCCCTGCGGCCAACAACATGGAAGTGACCCTCGAGGAGGACAACAATATCCTCGACGAAGTGGTCGTTATCGGCTACGGCTCGGTCAAGCGCAAGGACGTCACCACCGCCATCTCCACCGTCTCCTCCAAAGATCTCCAGAACCGCCCCATCGTCAGCGCCGCCCAGGCCATCCAGGGTAAGGCCGCCGGCGTCTCGGTGACCTCTCCCAACGGCGCCCCCGGCGGCGAGATGACCATCCGCGTGCGCGGTACGACATCGTTCAACGGTTCCAACGACCCCCTTTATGTCGTTGACGGAGTGCCTGTCGACAACATCAAGTTCCTGGCACCCACCGACATCGCCGACATCCAGATTCTCAAGGACGCCTCCTCGGCGGCCATCTACGGTTCCCGCGCCGCCAACGGCGTGGTGCTTATCACTACCAAATCGGCCAATACGGACTACCCCACCGTAACGCTCAACGCCCAGTACGGCTGGTCGAAGGTACGCAAGTCGATGGATGTCCTCAACGCGGCCCAGTACAAGGAACTGCAGGACGAAATCGGCATGATCACCCTCCCCGACAATCTCCGCGACCGCACCGACTGGTTCGACGAGGTGTACCGCACCGGCTCCAACCAGAACTATCAGGTCTCCATCTCCCAGAACACCGGGCGCACCAAATACCTGATGAGCCTCGGTTATCAGCGCGAGGACGGCGTAATCAAGCCCTCTTTCTACAACCGCTACAATTTCCGCGTAAACGTGGACTCCAAAGTAGCCGACTGGCTGACAGCCACCGCCAACGTGATGTACTCCGACTACACCTCGAACGGCATCAACACCGGTAACGGCGCCAACCGCGGCGGCGTTGTCCTCTCGGTAATCAACACCCCCACCTACGCTCCCGTCTGGGATCCCGAACATCCCGACCAGTACAACACCAACTTCTACGGTGTCAACATCACCTCGCCGCTTGAAAACCTCGCCCGCGGCGAATACGGCCGCAACCGCGAAAACCGCCTCATCGCCTCCGGAAACCTGCTGTTCAACATCTACACGGGGCTGACCTTCAACACCAAGTTCACCCTCGACCGCCGAAACGGCCACAATACCGACTTCGTGGATCCCGTCAAGGTCTCCTACGGACGCGAGAACTACGGCATCGGCTCCGACAACCGCAACACCAACCAGGTGCTGGTCTGGGACAACGTGGCCAACTATGTCCGCGACTGGGGAAAGAGCCATGTAGACTTCATGGCCGGTATGTCATGGACAAAATCCCACTATGACAACTCCTGGATCAACGGCTCGCATTACCGCAACGGCACAATCCAGACGCTCAACGCCGCCAACAAAATCGACTGGGCCAACACCGGCACCGGCGCCTCGGAATGGAGCATCCTCTCCTACTTCGCCCGCGTGGCCTACAACTTCGACGACCGCTACCTGGTGACAGCCAATATGCGTGCCGACGGTTCCTCGAAACTCCATCCCGACCACCGCTGGGGCTACTTCCCCTCTTTCTCGGCGGCATGGCGCGTTTCCCAGGAGGCTTTCATGAGGGATATCCAGTGGATCGACGACCTGAAAATCCGCGGAGGCTGGGGCCAGACCGGTAACCAGTCCGGCATCGGCGACTACTCCTATCTCCAGCGCTACAATATCAACCGCATCGAATGGTTCAAGGAAGGACAGGAACACGCCGTCCCGACAATCACCCAGGCCAACCTGCGCACCTCCGACCTCAAATGGGAGACCACGACCCAGACAAACATCGGCGTGGACTTCTCGGTACTGCGCTCGCGCATCAACTTCACCGCAGACATCTACTGGAAGAAGACCACAGATATGCTGATGAACGTCTCCCTCCCCTCCGGCGCGGCGGCAGCCAACTCAATCACCCGTAACGAAGGGGAGATGACCAACCGCGGTTTCGAGTTCGCCATCACCTCCCACAACTTTACCGGTGCCTTCCAGTGGGACACGAACTTCAATATGTCCTTCAACCGCAACAAACTGACCAAACTCTCCCTCCAGAAAATCTACACCGACGGCCGCACCTCCGACTACGTCAACGAGAACGTGGTCCGCAATGAGCCCGGACGCGCCCTGGGAGGTTTCTACGGCTACTTCGCCGACGGAGTCAACCCCGAGACCGGCGAACTGAACTACCGCGATCTCAACGGCGACGGGAAAATCACCTCCTCGGACCGCGACTATATCGGCGACCCGAACCCCGATTTCACCTTCGGTATGACCAATACCTTCTCCTACAAGGGATTCAACCTCTCGATTTTCATCCAGGGTTCCTACGGCAACGACATCTTCAACGCCTCCAAGATGGAGATGGCCGGAATGTATGACGGCAAGAACCAGATTACCGACGTGCTGCGCCGCTGGAGGATTCCCGGTCAGATCACCGATGTCCCGAAAGCAGGATTCGACATGAAGAACTCCACATATTTCATCGAAGACGGCTCATACCTGCGCGTCAAGGACATCACCCTGAGCTACGACTTCTCGGGCAAGTGGATGCGCAAGCTCCATCTCACCAAGCTCCAGCCATATTTCACCGTCACCAACCTCCTGACCTGGACGAAATACTCCGGCATGGACCCCGAGGTGAACCAGTGGGGCAACTCGGGCGCCGTACAGGGCATCGACTGGGGCACATATCCCCAGACCAAGACTTTCACCCTGGGCGTGAACGTAGTCTTCTAATCCAAATTTCCAATCCATGAAACTTTCAAAGATGAAAATCAAGAATATGATATATCCCGCAGTGGCCGGTCTCTCCCTGGCACTGCTTGCGACAGGATGCTCGCTGGACTACGACCCCCTGGACACCTATTCCGACGTTACCGAGGGGGTGGATGACTCCAAAGAGGGGGAGGAAGTGGTCTTCAAGGACCGCGCCTCGGTAGAGAGCGCCATGACTGCCCTCTACAAGAAAATCACCGACCAGCAGGAACACTGGTACCTCGACCAGCTGCTTATCGCCGACTCCCACGCCGACAATGCCTACGTGGGTACCACCGGCGCCGAGGTGGTTCCCTACGAAGACAACTCCATCGAGGGTTCCAACTCCGTGATCAAACGAGACTGGGACCGCTTCCTGGGGGATGCCGCCCAGGCTACCAAACTTATCCAGAATATCGACAAGGTAGGCGACAACAGTCTCTCGGCCGCTGAAATCAACTCCTACTCGGCCCAGGCAAAGATTCTCCGCGCGATGATATGGTTCGATATGGTGCGCCTCTGGGGCACAATCCCCGTCATCACCACCTCAGCCGGCGACATCACCGCCGAGAACGTCGAGGAGATGTACGTGGCCTACTTCCCTGAGCAGAACACTCCCCAGGAGGCTTACGCCGCCATCGAGGCCGATCTGCTTTTCGCCGCCCAGTATGCTCCGGACGTAAACCAGGCCGACAAGACGCTGTTCACCAAAGGCGTGGCCCACGCTTTCCTGGCTAAAATCTACGCCGAAAAATATCTGCGCGACTATGACAAGGTAATCCAGTATGCCGACCTCTGCGCCGCCGACGGTTATGACCTGGTGGAGGATTACTCGACGCTCTTTGCCGTTGACCCCGTCAGCTTCGAGCCTCAGCGCAACACCAAAGAGGCTATCCTCGAAGGGCACTTCGTCACCGGTTCCGGCAACTGGTGTTCATGGATGTTCGGCGCTCCGGTCGACAATCCCAACCTGAACTTCTCCTGGGCAAAATGGGTGACCCCCTCGCGCGACCTGACCCGCCTGTTCAACCAGAACGGCGACACCAAGCGCTACAACGAGGCCGTGGCCTTCTATCCCTGCACCTGGTCCAACTATTATCCGGCCGACAACTACGCTTTCATGAACAAGTGCCGCAGCTCTTACAGCTCACTCATCAAATGCCGCTACGCCGACATCCTGCTGCTGAAAGCCGAGGCCCTTATCCAGAAAGGTGACCTCGCCGGAGGAGCCGCCATCATCGACCGTATCCGTCAGCGTGCCGGAATCCTGCCCCTCCAGGCCGACAAAAAGAGTTCGCAGGAGGCCCTGCTGAACGCTCTCCTTGACGAGCGGCGCATGGAACTCGCCTTCGAGGGACAGCGGTGGTTCGACCTCTGCCGCCTCGACAAGGTGGAGGAAGTGATGAACGCCGTCTACGCCAAAGATCCCGGCCGCCACGCCCAGAGGGCTCCTTTCAACCAGTACTCCTACCTGCTGCCCATACCGCAGGGAGCCATTGACCAGAACTCCAACCTCAAACAGAATCCCGGCTATTAATCCCCGGCGAGGAAGCGCCCCTCCCCCCGCGGGGAGGAGCCTTCCCCCTGATATTCATAAAGAAGAAAATGAAAACCAGATATAATTCCAGAAACCTGATAATCGGCTCGATGGTCGGCTGCCTGTCTCTGATGGGGACCGCCTGCGACGATGACAACAAGTTTGAAGACGAGGTCACCGAGCCTCAGCCCGTATGGGTCGACGGTGAAGTACAGGTGCTGACCACCACAGCCAACCGCAGCAAGGATCTTGCCCCCTCGGCCCTGAGCTTCTCGACGAAAGACAATATGTCGCCCCGCTCGATTTATCTCGACGCGTCGGAGACCTACCAGGAAATCGACGGCTTCGGCGCGGCCATCACCGGCTCCACGGCCTATAACCTTCTGAAAATGACCGCCGCCGACCGCGACAAGTTCCTCCGGGAAACTTTCTCCGTCACCGAAGGCTACGGCATGAACTATATCCGCATCTGCATCGGATGCTCCGACTTCTCCCTGAGCGAGTACACCTGCTGCGACAAGCCCGGCATCGAGAATTTCGCTCTGACCGACGAGGAGACCCGCTATGTCATCCCCGTGCTGAAAGAAATCCTCGCCATCAATCCCGATGTCCGCATCATCGCCTCCCCCTGGACGGCACCCCGCTGGATGAAGGTCAACAACCTGACCGACCGGAAGCCCACAGACTCCTGGACCGGCGGCCAGCTGAATCCGGATTACTATCAGGACTACGCCGAATATTTCGTCAAGTGGATCCAGGCGTTCAGCCAGAACGGAATCACCATCCATGCCCTGACCCTCCAGAACGAACCTCTCAACCGCGCAAACTCCGCCTCCATGTTCATGGGCTGGGAGGAACAGCGCGACTTTGTAAAGACAGCCGTCGGCCCGAAGTTCGCCGCCGCCGGAATCAAGGCTAAAATCTATGCTTACGACCACAACTATAATTATGACAACGTCGGGGACCAGAAAAGCTATCCCGTAAAAATCTACGGCGACGCCGAAGCCTCGAAATACATCGCCGGAGCCGCCTTCCACAACTACGGGGGGAACCGCGAGGAACTCAACACCGTCCACGCCGCATATCCCGGCAAGGAACTGCTCTTCACCGAGTCGACCGCCGGAGACTGGAACGACGGAGCCAACCTCTCGACCCACCTGGTGGAGGACATGAACGAACTCTGCATCGGCACGGTCACCAACTGGTGCCGCGGGTCGATAATCTGGAATCTCATGCTTGACGCCCAGCGCGGTCCCAACCGTCCGGGCGGATGCACCGACGGGTTCGGCGCGGTAGACATCAGCGATGACTTCAAGACAATCCGGCGCAACTCATTCTATTATATTATGTGCCATATGTCGGCCGTAGCCAAGACCGGCGCCCGGCGCATCGCCACCTCCGGCCTGCGCGACAGCGATCTCAGCTATGTAGCCTTCCGCAATCCCGACAACTCCTACGGCTTCGTAATCTCCAACAAGGGCTCCGAGACAAAGACTTTCACCGTCGATGACGGCACACATCATTTCTCGGCTTCCGTCCCCGCAAAAGGGGTAGCCTCTTTCCGGTGGTAATGTCAAACCTGTCCTAAACAAGAATTTCCATGAAACTGAAATATTTTCTTCCCCTTGCAGTGGCGCTTCCGGCAATGCTCGCATCCTGTAGCGATGACGATGAAGTGCTGGGGAATCCGGTGTTCAACTACACCGACGCATCGGAGACGGCCCATTTCGGCGACTCCCTTGAATTCACAATCAACGCCTCGGACGCCGAAGTGCCTCTGTCGACTCTGAAAGCCCAGCTTTTCTTCGGCGACGAGATGGTGGAGCAGACCGTCATCCGCACCAAAGTCAGCGGCGCCGACTATACCGGTAAAATCTATATCCCCTATTTCGCCAACGTTCCCGACGGCACGGCCACACTGAAAGTAGTCCTCCAGAACATCAATTTCACCGTTTCCGAAAAGGAATACCCCGTCAGGATAACCCATCCCGATTTCCCCTACCTAACCCTCCGTACCGAAGAGGGGCAGGAGTACCGTATGGAGAAGACCGGCGCCGACCTTTACTCCGTCTCCGAGCGCTTCCCCCAGAAGTTCAAGGGCTACATCATCGCTCCGAAAGTGGGAGAGAACGGCAACGAGCTGACGTTCGGCTATGAGAACTCCGCGGTTGTCATCGGCGCCGAAGGGGCCATCCCCTTCTCGAGCGCGAAGGGAGGACGGTTCGCCGTAGAACTGAACACCCGCACTTTCGAGGCAGCTCCTTTCACCGTACTGAAACTCAACGGCATGGAGCTTACTTCCATCGACGATAACACGGCAAGCACCGACCTCACACTCTCTACCGGCGACGTAATCACCCCCGAAGGGTTCTCGAACTTCGGCCAGTGGTGGATCGACCCCGACTATTTCACCCGCAACGATGACGGCTCCCTGAGCTTCACAGCCAAATCGGGCCAGTACCGGATAATCGCCGACCAGAAGATGCAGTATTTCCGCGTCCAGGTACTCCAGGGAGGTTCCCCCGCTTCTTTCCAGGCCGACGGAACCGGAGCCATCTGGGCCATCGGCGAAGGTTTCGGCAAGCCCTCGCTGGCCAACGCTCCCGGCTGGACTACCGAGGCGGCAGTCTGCCTGGCACCTGTGGCCGACAAGGTCTATCAGCTGACTCTTGTCGGAGGAAAGACAATCAAGACCTCCGGCATCAACTTCAAGTTCTTCGGCGAGGCTCTCGGCTGGGGCAATGAGTTCGACGACGCCAAGCTCACCACCTCCTCCCCGCTGATTCAGATCGGCGCCGGCACCGACGTCAACGGCCATGACAAGGGTAACCTCTTCATCCCCGACGGCGTAACCCTCAAGGACAATGAAATCTACGTGCTGACTATCGACTGCAACGCCACCCCGGCCGTGCTGACCGTAACCGAAGCGGGCGAACAGCCTTTCGAAGAGATTCCGGTCTTCTGCAACGGCACCAAGATGACCACCGGCGACAACGCCGTCTATACCCTTGTCACCGACCTGGCCCAGAACTCCACTGTCATCTTCGACACTCTCGACGGCCTGGAGGAATATTTCTTCGATCCCGACTTCATGAGCTACGACTCCGATAACGACGTCATCACTTTCCTCCCCGTCTCGGGTCATTATCAGATAACGGTCAATAAGCTCGCCAAAACCGTCGGCGCCCAGCGTTTCGACGGCAACAGCCCCGCCACCCTCAAGGAGGATGGCACCGGCGCCATCTACATGATGGGCTGGGGAGCCGGTTCTCCCAGTCTCGACTCCCAGTTCGGATGGGACACGGGCAATGCCTACGGCCTGGCTGAAATCTCGCCGAAGGTCTACCGCTTCACCGGCTATGCCGGACCGGAGAAAGGTTCCGAGACAGGCCAGCGCCTGCGCACCGATTATATTTCCGTGAAATTCTTCCACCAGAAAGGGTGGGGAGGAGAATTCAATCCCTCGCAGAACACGGGCCTGACCATCGCAGCCGGCTCCGAAAAGCTCATCAAGGCCAATCCCGACGGCAACATAGAACTTGCGGCCGGAGCCACCCTTGAAGAGGGAGCGCTCTACGAACTGACCATTGACCTCTCGAAAGGAAACAATTCGGGAACAATCTCGCTGATAAAGAAATAACCATGCTTACACATATCAGACATATCCTTTGCGGTCTATCCGCCGGTCTCCTGACGGCTGTCGCCATGACAGCCGGGGAGGTGCCGGTCTACCTCGATGAGTCGCGGGATATCGAATCCCGCATCGACGATGCCCTGGCCCGCATGACAACGGCCGAGAAGGTAGCGATACTCCATGCCCAGTCGAAATTCTCCTCTCCGGGCGTACCGCGCCTGGGTATTCCCGGCATATGGACCACCGACGGTCCCCACGGCATCCGTCCGGAAGTCCTCTGGGACGAATGGGACCAGGCCGGATGGACCAATGACTCCTGCGTGGCTTTCCCGGCCCTGACCTGCCTGGCGGCCACATGGAACCCGGAGACCGCCCTACTCTACGGGCGCTCGATCGGCCAGGAGGCCCGCTACCGCGGCAAGGACGTCATCCTCGGCCCCGGCGTGAACATCTACCGCACACCCCTGAACGGGCGCAATTTCGAATACATGGGCGAGGATCCCTACCTGGCCTCCCGGATGGTGGTACCCTATATCAAGGGGGTACAGGAAAACGGTGTGGCTGCCTGCGTAAAACATTTCGCCCTGAACAACCATGAGCGTAACCGCCACACCACCAATGTTATAATCGATGACCGCACCCTCTATGAGATCTATCTGCCCGCGTTCAGGGCAGCTGTGAAAGAGGGGGGCGCCTGGACAATTATGGGAGCCTATAACCTCTATCAGGACCAGCATCTTTGTCACAACTCCCGGATGCTCAACGATATCCTCAAAGGGGAATGGGGCTTCGACGGAGCCGTCATCAGCGACTGGGGAGGAACCCACGACACGGCCGAGGCCATCACCAACGGCCTGGACATGGAATTCGGCTCCTGGACCAACGGACTGAGCAACGGCGCCAGCAATGCCTACGACAACTACTACCTGGCCCATCCCTACCTGCGCAAGCTCCAGGACGGGACAGCCGACTCCAGAGTGCTTGATGACAAAGCGCGGCGTGTGCTGCGGCTTATCTTCCGCACGTCGATGAACCGCAACCGTCCATACGGCTCGCTCTGCAGCGACGGGCATTATGCCGCCGCCAGGCAAATCGGCAACGACGGCATCGTACTGCTTAAAAACGACCGGAAAGTGCTTCCGCTCCTCACTGACTCGCCCAAACGCATCCTCGTGGTCGGTGAAAACGCCATAAAGATGATGACCGTGGGGGGAGGCTCCTCCTCCCTGAAGGTCCAGCGGGAGATTTCCCCCCTGGACGGCATCCGCGCGGCCGCCTCGACCTGCAATGCGACGGTAGACTATGCCCGCGGCTACGTGGGTGATGTCACCGGAGAATACAATGGCGTAGTGACGGGGCAGGACCTCACCGATTCCCGCACACCGGCCGAACTGATAGCGGAAGCCGTCGACAAAGCCGCCGGAGCCGACTATGTGATCTTCGTCGGAGGTCTCAACAAGAGCGCCGGTCAGGACTGCGAAGACGCCGACCGGGAAGCCCTGGGACTTCCCTACGGTCAGGACGCCGTAATTTCGGCTCTGGCGAAGACGAACCCCAACCTTGTGGTGGTCAATGTAAGCGGCAATGCCGTGGCGATGCCCTGGGTGAAGGAGGTTCCGGCCATCGTGCAGGCCTGGTTCCTCGGTTCCGAAGGGGGTAACTCCGTGGCCGACGTGCTTTTCGGAAAGGTCAACCCCTCGGGAAAACTGCCGATGACTTTCCCGGCCAGACTGGAGGATGTGGCTGTCCATGCCCTGACGGACAATTATCTCGGCACCAAGCGCCCGGATTCGGATATCTGGGACGCCGAATACAAGGAAGGGGTACTGGTTGGTTACCGTTGGTTCGACACCCGGAAAATCAAGCCTCTGTTCCCCTTCGGACACGGACTTAGCTACACAACGTTTGCCTACGGACGTCCGCGCGTCGACCGCAAAAAACTTCTTGCGGGAGAAACCCTGACAATCACCGTCCCGGTGACCAACACCGGTGACCGTGAGGGAGCCGAGGTGGTACAGTTGTATGTCTCTGACGTAAAAGCTCCCGTAGTGCGTCCCGCCAAAGAACTTAAAGGTTTCAGCAAGATAAGTCTTGCCCCCGGGGAGACGCGCGAAGTCAGCTTCACGATCTCTCCCGAAGACCTGGCATACTTCGACGCCGCGGCCCATCAGTGGGTGACCCACCCGGGCAAATATCAGGCCCATGTGGCTTCGTCGGCTACCGACATAGCGGCCACAGTTCCGTTCACTTTCGAATAATCCGCAGGCCGGAGTCCGAGAATCCTCGTTCCCTCGGGGAGTCGCCCGGACTCGGGCCCAAGGGCGGGACCCGCGACGGGGGTCGATATTTCGTCACAGAGGGTATGAAATTCTGCAAAATGCAGTATGTCAGCCACTAAATTTAGCGAAAGTATCTGTTGATTCCATAAAAGTGTTTAACTTTGAGGCATCGATACGACATCATTCATTCTTATCATAATCTATTAACTAAACCTAAAATCAACAACATGAAGAAAATTTTTACTCTTCTGGCAGCTGCTCTTTCCGCAGCAGCAACCGTTTCCGCAGCCGATGTATGGTCAATGCCGGGCAGCTACAATGGCTGGAGTCTCGAAAACAACATTCTGACCGAGGCCGACGGTAAGTTCACCCTCCATCTCGACAAACTCGAAGGGGAGTTCAAGTTCGTCAAATATGACTTTGACGGCACCCACAACTGGGACAACGAATGGGGAGGCAACGGCAGCCCCATCAGCCCCATCACCCCCGGCACCCCCTATTCAGCAGTTCTCAAGGGCAGCAACCTCTCCATCGCCGGCAAAAGCCCTATACTTGAGGATGTGACCGTCACTCTGACCCCCGGCGACAACTCCCTTTCCGTTCTGATTCAGGCCGCCAGAGTTATCGAACAGGGCGACCTCTGGTATCTCGTGGGCGACGCTCCCCTGAACTGGGATATGCCAACAACAAATGTGTTTACCAAAGGTGAGGGAAATGTCTACACATTCTCTCTGACCGGCGAAGTCACCAAGACTTTCAAGTTCGTCAAGAACGGTTCATGGGCCAACTCCTACACCACCGAAGGCACCATCGAACTCAATAAAGACTACACTGTCGCCGCCCCCAAAGACCCCGCTGACAACATGAGTCCCGCCGAAGGTCCCTGGGTCAACCCCGTCTTCACACTTGTTGACAATGGCGACGCCGGCATCACCTTCAAGGTAACCGCTTCCGGCGCCGGCGTAGAAGCCGTGGAAGCCGACGACGCCAATGCCCCCGTCCTCTACTACAACCTCCAGGGCCAGCGCGTAGCCAACCCCGAAAAGGGTCTCTACATCCGCGTTCAGGGGGACAAAGCCACCAAAGTAGCCCTCTGATCTTCCACCGCATCCAATCCAATTTTCAATAGCCGAGGCAACCACGGGAGTCCGGGACACGGGTCTGATGCCCCCACTCTCCGCCGGTTGCCCCGGCTTTTTTTGCTTTTTTTGCGGCGGATGAAAAAAAATTGCTCAAAATATTGCGGGAATCAAAATAAAAGCGTAATTTTGCAACGCAAAAGCCCGGAGGGGCATTATAAAAGTTTGCAATGCTTCAGTAGCTCAGTTGGTTAGAGCACCTGACTGTTAATCAGGGGGTCG
>CAJUAF010000021.1 GCA_910584365.1 uncultured Muribaculaceae bacterium
AGCGTCTGCCTTACAAGCAGAGGGTCGGGGGTTCGAATCCCTCAGCGCCCACCACAGATAAGCCGCGTGTCGGAATTGACACGCGGCTTTGTTTTTGTCCGGGGGATTACGCGGGCCTCCATGGCCCGGTGCGGAGGCTTTGCCCGAAGGTCTGCCTATGGGCGGACCACAGGACAGGCAGCGACAGGGGGCATCTTATTGTAATCAGGACTTGATAACAGGCTGTTGCTGCCGGCGGGATATGGGAAACGCCATCCGGGGGAGGCCGGGAGGACTCGGAACCGGATGGCGTTAGATATAGGATGGCGTTGATTGCCGATGGCAATAGTTGCCCATGGCGTTAGCCGCCGGGGAAGGGATCAGAATTTGTAGCCAAGGGTTACCTGGAAGGCACCGAAGGAGCGGGTCTCGTTCTCGAGTTCCTTGCTGAGGTCTATGTCGGCGGCATGGCTGGGGGTGATGCCTCCTTTATATGCTTTGAGGGAGGTGTATCCTACTCCGAGATCCAGGGAGTGGTTGCCGTCCTTGAGGTCGAGGGAGAGACCTACGGCGGGTGACCAGTAGAAACCTCCCTTCATTTCGTCGCCGCTTACGGCGTAACCACCCAGGTCAAGACGCGCCCAGGGATAGATTTTGCCGGCGAAAGTGGCCTGGCGCACGTTGTAGCGGGTGCGCAGGGCGATGGGAATCCAGAGGCTCGAATGATCCCCTTCCCATTCGGGATTCTCGGTGTCGACAGTGTTCCAGGTATCATAATATTTGAAGTTCTGGTTGTGGACACCGACCATCGGACCCATCTCGAGATTTTCTGTGACGGGGTAGAGGAAAAAGAGGTTGATGCCGTAGCCGGTGGAAGGCTTGATGAGATATTTGTCACCGCCGCCGGTAACGTCGAGGGCGAATTCAAGACCGAAATTGGTCTTTGTCAGGCTGCGCGAGAAATTCGTGGCATGATAGCCGAAATAGTAGGCCAGGCGGATGTTGATGTTGCTTTCCCATTTGGAGCCGCTGAAGTTGGCTTTGCCTCCGAGGTATCCTATGCCGACACCTACGCGCTGGTAGCGGATACCGACAACGGGATTGATGAACACCGAGCTGTAATCAAACTTCTGGGTGGAGAAGGCGTAGCCTACGCGGAAATCGAAGGTGGGGGTGAATTCTGCTCCGAACTGTTCGGCGTGGGCGGTGACGAATACGGGGAAAGCCCATCCGCTCTTGAATTTCCAGTTTTCCTGAAGGGCGGCTCCGAAGCCGAGGGCCACATAAGGATGTACCTGTTTATAGGCTTCCAGGCCGATCTGGAACTGAGTGGTGTAGCCTTTGGCGGTCGGGATTACTGCGGGGTCGAAATTGACTTTGCCTTGCCATGCGTCTTCAGCGACGGCTTTGGCGGGTACGGCCATGGATACGGCTGCGACAAGCAGCCCTGCGATAGTCTTCTTCAATTGCATTTTCAGAGATAAAAATTATGGTTTATAAAGATTTTTTTTGGAGTTACGCTGCAAAGTTAACAAAAATTCACAAGTAATGAATTATATAAGGGTTAAAAAATGTAAATTACCTGATTAGTCCCGGACAAAAACCAGGCGGTATGCCAGAAATAGGATTCTGTACATACCGCCCGAAAATGGGATGCGGAAGATTAGCGGGGCAGGTTCTGGAGGGAGAAAGTGGCGTCCATCGGGCGCGGTTCCACCCGCCCTTCCAGGAGGTCGAAGAAGAACTGCCGGAGACGGGGGGCATCCAGTGTGGCCGGAGTGCCGTCGGCGTTCTGGCCAAGGTCGTAGGTCTTGAGCATCTGCGGGCCGAGAGCTGCCGCCGTCAGGAGGAAATGGTTCTGGAAACGGTCGGTGTCGATAAGGTCCGCGGCCAGTACCTTTCCGATAACCGTAAATGCACGCAGGGTGCGGCGGGCATCCTCTCCGGTAAGGTTGGATTTGATTTCGTCTGTCTCGAGATTCATTGGGATACGGCCTGACTGGGTGTCTTCATGGACGCCGCGGTAGAGCGCTCCGAGGTCTGCCAGCGACAGATTGTAGAGGCGCGTGTCGGGCGTGGTAGAAGGGGTGTCGATGGTGAAGGCCGAAGGGAGAAGCAGCTGGACGGTCCCCTGGAGGGTTACCTGCGGAGTGTTGAAAGTCCCGACGATACAGTTGTTTATCGAGGCATCGGAGGTGGCGAACACGCCGCCGATAACGACGCAGTTCTCCAGGTCGATTTCATCGGCGTAGATGCTTCCGGCCACGAATGCATTGCGCAGCGAGACCTGACGGGCGTTGATGTCCGAGCCGAAACAGGGGCGGGTGCCTGCGGCGCGGGACACCACCGAATTGGCCGAGCCTACGCTCTTGCGGAAAACCACGGAACCGGTTACGTCCCCGGCCACGTAGACCTCGTTCTGGGCGAATACGGCGCCGCAGATTTCGACTTCACCCTTGCGGATTTCGATGCGGTGGCCGTAGATGGCGCCTTCGACGACTGTGTTGCCGTCGAGAATCACATTGCGGGGGAGTTCCGCGATTTTCTGGGGGAGTATGGAGCCGCGGACAAGATTGTCGCGGAGATTGATTTCTGAAGTGTCGAAGCGGACTTCCTTCAGCTCTTTTATTTCGTTCATTGTAAGTGAGGGGTTCAAATTTAGTTGATACTGAGTGGCGGTTATTGACGATGTATGGTCCGGACTCAGATGCCCGGAGCAGCGGTGCCCGACAAGTCGAACAGCCGGGAAATCATCTGGGCCACGCGGGTCTCATGTGGGGAGGATGCCCGGCGCGATACTTCGGCGACTTCGGCGTTGAAATATCCGGAGATTGCCGTGGCGTCTTCGGTGGTGACGCGGCTGTGCCAGGGACATTCCTCAAGATTCCGCGATATGGTCTCCCGGGAGACATCCTTCAGCAGCGGCGAGGAATAAATCTGGCTGGAGAACTGCATCGGGGCGACAGTTGTCTCCACCAGGCAGCAGGGTGTGAACACCATTTCCTGCTCCCCGCCGGGACGCAAACAGTTGGCCAGGAGGTCGTCGGCGGAATACTGCACGTCAAGGAACTTCTCGGCCTTGCCGATAGCCTCCACGGCACGTTTCTTCGACATGGAAGCTGAAATCATGGCGTGGAGACGGGAAGTTTCGGCGTTGCCGATGGACGTGGTGGCCACAAGACCTTCGGAGGTCGTGGTCCCGGCCACATTGTCCGTGGCTCTTGAGAAAGAGAACACCGGCTCGTCGATGGCGTGGATGCGGTTTTCCAGTTCCGAATCAAGTTCGCCGAAGATTTTCAGGTAACGGGAAGAGATACGCTGATAGTCGGTCTGCATCTGTTTCTGCTTTCCCAGGCAGCGGTTTGACAGCTCCCGGAGATGAATCAGCAGCGAGTCTATGTTGCTCTGGAGGGCGGCGATCTGCTGGGAAATGTCGGAGCGGACAGTCTTGAAGAATCCGGCGATAATCGTGTCTCCTATCCTGCGGGCATTTTCCCTGACGGAGGCCACCTGCGCCCCCTCGGTAGCCACCACCGATCCTGTCAGGAGGTTTACCGAGTTGTTGCAATGGTCCACCTCCCGGTCGAATTGCTCCGTGTCGACATGGACGACAACATCAACCGGTTCGTCCACGTGGCCGCTGACCCGGATGGTACCGCCGTTCTGCGAGGCCGGATAACTGACGGTCTCGGAATAGTACACCCTTATATACTGGGTGGGCAAGTGCTTGGTATAACTCATGGGTGGGGCGTGTTAGAGGGTTTGGAACGGATGGGCCTCGAACATCCCGGTGATGGTCTGCTGACGCCGCGGGTCGAGACCCGACTGCGCGACAAGGCTGCGGAATTCACTTATAAGCTCGGGAGCGATACGGTCACCTCCGCGCCATTGAAGCTCACCTCCGCGCACGACCGCGTCTACGGCATAGTCGATGCGTTTGCGGGCTTCTGGCGGCAATTCTATTTTCGACAGATAGGAACGCGTCTGCGACATATCCGTCGCGTCGAAATTGCTTTCGGAAATGATGACCGGCACGGTCCAGTTGGCTTCCGGACGGTCACCGTCGACGCGCCGACGGAGGAGAATCTGCTCCGTCACCTCTTCAAGCTCGTTGCTTCCGGCGATGAACCGGTCGATGGTCTCGATGGCTTTAAGGGCCTTGAATTTGAGGTTTGAGGCGCTGACAACCTGGGCGGTCCTGACGCTTTCCGACTGCCCCAGGGGGATATCGGCCGTCAGGCGCGATGCGCGGTTGGTCACCTTGTCGGCCTCACTTTCGGCCAGGTCCATTACAGGGCGGTCAAGTTCGGCGATGCGCTGCTCAAGATTCTTGTTGATGGTGGTGAACAGTTTCAGGTAGCGTCCGCATATCATCTGGTAGTCGCGTTCCATACGCTGGCGTATTGCCGTCAGCTGTTTGCGCTGCTGGTTCAGGCGCATAAGCTGGGAATCGACCTCGCTGCGTAGAGTGGCTATTTTTTGGGAAATCTGGGAGCGGATAAGGGTATAGAACCCCTTGTTGACCTTTTCGCAGACATGGTCGGCGCCTTCCTTCTCGGCCTGGACGACCGCGGCTTTCATGGCGACCACGGCGGCGGTAGTCCCGTTCACGTGGGTTGAAACCGTCCCGACAGTCTGCGCCATCGGCGTGGTATCGACATGGCAATTTATAGTTGATGACATAATTGCAGGAGGTTTCAGGGTTGAACTTCAGGGTTAGTCTCGTTGCCGGGAGTGCGGTCCGGGGCTGTGTCTTCGCCGGAGACCGGAATGTCGCCGGGAACTTCGTCCGATGCTACGGAGACATCCGCAGCATCGGTCGCCGGAGCGTTTCCGCGCCCCGAGTCGAGATTCTCGAGCGCCTCGCGGGCCATTGCCGTGAGGTTGAGGGAGAAATGCTCGTATGTGAGGTCCGATACGGAGGGCTCGGGCGGGAGTTCCGAATCTTTCGCGAGTTTGGGATTGACGGTGGCCAGTACCTTGCGGCGCTCGTCCATATCGTTGATTTCCGATGCGGCCACGGCCACTTCGTTGGAATAACCGTCGCGGAGCTTGGCGTCGTAGTACTGTACGTGGCCGAAGCGTTCCGCCTTGAGGTCTATATCCTCTTTCAGGCGTTCCATGTAGTCCTCGAAGTCGTTCTGGACTTTCTGGAACTCCTGGCTCTGGAGTTCAAAGGCGGCGAGGCTCTCGGCGGCGTTGTCGACGGCATCCACGACCGTGGCGTCCAGGTCGGTGCCGGAGGATGCCATCGTCTCCTCGGTGCGTCTCAGGGAGATAAGCGTATTGTAGGCTGCCACGTATTCCCGGAGGGAACCCTGCATGAGGTTGATGATGTCGGCCGATTCGGCGCGGTTGGCCCGGTAGAATGCATCCGTGTCCTGGTGCCACTTGTTGAGGTAGCTGAGTTTCTGGTCGCGGATATGGTTGTAGATTTTCAGACGTTCCACACGGTTTTCCGCCATGAGGCTCTGGACCATCGGGGCGACGATTTCCTCGTAGAGCTGATGGACGCCGAAAGGCATGACCGTCTGGGAGCCGTCTTCTGCCACCCAGGTCCCGGAAATCGGGTTGTAGCGCACGCGGGAAGAGGGGCGGAGCTGGAAAGGCTCGTAGCCCTGGACATCCTCGGAATAATCGAATTTCTCGTTGCGGATGCGCTCGATTTCCTCCATCTCAAGCACGGGGGAATAATGGTTGTAGGGAGCTTTCAGAATCTGATAGAGGACCTTGTTGGAGTCGAGAACCACTTTGTCCACCGAGGCTACTTTCAGGGCCGAAAGTGTCTGTACCGACTGGGCGATTGTCTGCATAAGCTGGCGCAGAACTTCCTCGAACCGGCCCGTCTCGTCGGACAGGGAGTTCTTCAACTGGTTTATTTCGCGGAACTTCTCGATGGCGGGTTCGCAGGCGTCGCGGTCGAACACCTCGATGACCGGGGCTTCCAGGGGAGGCTGCGGAGTGGCGAACTCATCGAGCTGCCCCAGATAGGGATTGCCGTCGAGGACCACGGGGAGAGTTACTGAGGTTGTGTCAAGGTCATCCATGCAGAAAGCCACCGTGCGCAGCGAGCGCTCCAGCGAACCGAGATAGTCGTTTTCCTTGATTTCCTGAATCGACAGAGAGTATTCGTCCGTTGCGACGGTCTCGGTCTCCTCGGATGTTTCCACCACGGGCGCCTCCCGGGCAAGCTGTTCGAGATTGCGGATGGTGTCGACAAGAAGGTCGTTCTGGCGGGAGACTGACATGGAGATTTTCTGTTCGGGCACCGAGCCGGTATAGTCCACGATGAAGCTCTTGTCCTGGTATTTCACCTGCTCGGCCACGGGCACATATGCCACGCCGAGGCGCTTTACGCGGTAATCGCGGAAAATGCCGTTCCATTGCTGCTGGAGTCCGTAGATTTTGCCGTCGATTTCCTGAATCTGTTTTTCCAGGGCGCTTTTCTTGATAAAGTAGACGAAGAAGAGAATGATCGTCAGAAACCAGACCCAGAGGCCGCTTATCTGTTGTTCGAGGGCGGATTTCTCCTGCTGGAGCTTTGCCACCTCCTGCTCGATGCGCTCCTCTTCGCTGACAACCCTTTCGGCTGCCTGGCGGTAATAGTTGAAGAGGATTTTGGCCTGGTCCTGCCATGTGTTGGCTGAATCGGGGAAAATTTTGCCTTCCATTGGTTGAGATTTAAGGGGTTATGTATTTGGAGTAGATAAAAAGGAGTCACTGTCGGTGCCGACACCGGCGGCGTCAGTCGGCCAGCTGTTTGCGCCGGTGGAATTCGACTTCAATCTGGCAGAGAAGATCTTCGATTTCCCCCGTGTTCATACCGGGGTTGAACAGTATGGGGCGAAGCGCGGAAGCAAGCTGAACCAATCGCCCGTCAATCATTTCCGCCTCCCGGGAAGATGAGGGGGAGAGGAAGCGGGTCTCCTCCGACAGGCGGTGGAGCCTCGAGCGCACGTCGGCCGGAAGCTCGCGGGAGGAGTCGGCTGTGTAGGTCAGATTGCTGAAGGTGGCTTTCAGGTCGGCTTTCCCCTGTTTATGGTTCTGTTCTTTCTGATATATCTCTCCGGTCTTTGCGGTGGCGGCCGAGGAGGAGACGAAGCCCATGAGGAGGAAGAACAGCAGGGCGACCTGGATTATAAGCTGCCATTTGAAAGGAACTCCCTCCGCACCGTAGCCGTAGACAGCGCATCCGATCATGAATCCCATGGCGCATACGGCGTAAGTCAGCGCGGAGAACCACCGGATGCCGAGGCCACCGGCCTGTTTCTGCGAGCGGTCGGAAAGGGAAATCGGCTCCAGCCCGAAGCTGCATCCAAGAAGCCAGAAGACTATTGAGTTTACTGAAATGTTGAGCCACAGGATGTTGTCGGGGCAACTGCCTCTGAATAGCAAAAAGCCGGCAATGATGATTCCCTGGCCGAAAATCCCCAGCAGAAGGGAATATATATTGATGTTCATCTGAGAGGTCTGTTATTATGTTTCATGATTGGTCCGGAGGGGGAGAGGGGAGGAAGTTCGCCTAAGGGCGAACCACAGGACAGGCAGCGCGGGGAGAGGGAAAAGGGAAAGGGAGAGAGGGGAGGGGATCAGGTGCCGCGCTTCTGGCCGCAGTGGGGGCAGAACTTCGCTCCGGCGGGAATCTCGCGGCCACAGCGCGAGCAGTTGGTGAGGCTGGAGATTACGGGCTGGCCGCATCCGGGGCAGAAGGAGCAGCCGGCGGGGATGTCGGTATGGCAGTGGGGACATTTGTTCCCCTTACCGGCCAGGACTGTGCCGCAGCTGACACAGCGCCGGGCGTCGTCGGGATTGTCGGTTCCGCAGTTGGGACAAGGATTGTACTTGTGGCCGCAGTTGGGACAGAATTCCATCGTGTCGGGGAATCGTTTGGCGCACCCCGAGCAATAGACCATCCGGGGCTGGTGCGGCTGTTGTCCGGGAACGGCCGGTGCGCCGAAACCGCCCTGCTCCGCGCCGGGGGTGAAAGTCGGTTGGCTGTACTGGGGAGCCATAGCGGCTCCTCCCATACCGTTGCCGCCGGTCATGCCTCCCATCATATTGATAGCCATGAGGCCGCCGAGCAGTGAGCCCGTGGAATTTCCTCCCCCCATGTTGCCGAACTGGCCGATGGCGTTGTTGGCGGTGTCGAACATCTGGGCCTGCTGCCAGGTGTGGCCGGTAATCGACATGGCGCTCTGTTGGGCGATGGCTTCCTTGACCTTGCGTCCTTCGGGAGTGGAGGTGTCTATGTCGATATTGCTGATATAGAACTTTGTAAGCTCCAGGCCGAGTTCGCGCCAGAAGATATTCATCTGGTGCAGCACATGATCGGAAAGCTGGTCGAGGAACGCGGAAATCTGTTTGAAGCCCACCCGGTTCTGCATCATGAACTGTACGAGGGCCGATTTCACTTTGGTGGTGAACTCTCCGGTGAACTGGGCCGTCATGTTTTCCTGGGTGAAGATATAGTTCGTCCCCACTACTTTTATCAGGAATTTCTCAGGGTCAGTGATTTTCAGACCGTACTGGCCGGAGGCCTCCAGGGGGAGCTGGGTGTTGTAGTCCGGATCATGTACGCTGAGGTGGGAGATGTTCCAGGGAATATTGAAGGTCTCGATCAGATTTACAAACCATACTTCGGCCGTGAACGGGTTCTTGCCGCCGAAGGGGAAACCGTAGAGGCTGCGCAGAATCGGCAGATTCTCCGTGTCAAGGGTATGTTTGCCCGGGCCGAATTTCCCCATCAGTTCCCCTTTCGAGAAAAGACAGGCGACCTGGGATTCCTGAACTACAAGCTGGGTATAGGTGGAAAGATTGTTTTCGGGGTAGTGGTAAGCGTAGATAACCCCGGGACCTTGCGGTTGCCAGATAATGCAATCTATAATAGCCATTTTGTCGGATTTTCGGATTAGATCGGTGGATAAGGGCGAAGTTACGGGATTTTTCCGACAAATGCAAACAAAATTGTGGATTTTATCGGAAAGTTACGGCAAAATGAGAACAAAAGGGGGCAGCGGGTGGCGCCAGCTTACGGAAAGCCGTGACAGTCGTTCAGAAATCGTAGGGAAGCGTGAGAAGGAAGCGGGCCCCGTGGCCGGCGTATGCTTTGTCGAGGATCAGGTCTCCTCCCATGAGCCGGGCTATCATGCGGGCGATTGTAAGGCCGATTCCGGCCCCGGGAGCGGAACTGTCGAGCTTGTGGAAACGCTCGAATATTATCTCGCTGTCGGAGGGGGAGATGCCGATACCGGTGTCGGTGACGGAGAATTCCACGGTCCGCGCCGTCTCGTTTTTGGTGCAGGCCAGGGTGATTGTGCCGCGGGAAGTAAACTTCACCGCGTTAGTGAGCAGATTGTTTAGAATCTGGAGCAGACGGTGGCGGTCGGTCCGGAAGATAAAATCGTCGGCTTCCACGCGGAGTTCTACGCCGGGCTGGAGTCTGCGGCGCACGGCGTCGGCTGCCGTGTCGCATATGGGTTTTGAACTGAAGAGATTCTGCTTGATGATGAGCGAGGAGTTGTTAAGTTCGGCCAGCTGGAGGACGTCGTCCACGATTGTGTTGACCATCTGGCAGTTGAGCAGCAACCTGTCGGCGAAGTCTCTCATATACTGCCGGTGGGTGTCCTCGGCGTTGTCGGCGATAATGGCGGCATATTCGGTCATGGCCTGGAGGGGCGTTCTGACCTCATGGCTCATATTGTTGATGAAATCGGTCTTAATCTGGTTGGCGCGGCTGGCCACGTCGCGTGCCTCTTTCAGTTCCTCGTTGGCCTTTCTAAGACTGTCGCGCTGATGGGCAAGGTCATTGTTGCTCTTCTCGAGCTTGCGTGCCAGGAGGGCCCGGCGCCGGTTCAGCCGGATGAGAATCAGAGTAAAGATGAACAGAGCCAGCAACAGGAGTGCGCAGACAATCGTCACCGTGCGCCACATTGCTTTCTGGGCTCCCTGCTTCTCCTCTTTCAGACGCAGGTTGCGGATTTTCATATCGTTGACGTCATAAAGCACCTGCAGTTCCCTGTAACGTTCCTGCTGGCGGTTTTCGAGGTCTTCCTCCAGTTCCCGGCAATACAGGGCAGAGGCGTTCAGCAGGGCGTCCTGGCGTCCGATGGCGCGGGCCGACTCCATATACATCTTAAGCAGTTTTCTTTTGCCGAAAGACTGGTTGATCGCATCCAGGTGGTTGTCGATGAGGTTGAAAGTCCTGGTATAGTCTTTTTTTGAGTAATAATAGAATATGGATGGGACGGGCGCGTTATGATATGTTTTTGCCGCGCGCGAATTGCGGGCCACCATTTCAAGGGCCAGTCTGTGGTATTTCTCAATGTCGGCTTCGGAAAGTGCCTCGTAATTCTGGAGGATACGGGTATAGACTATGTAGCGGTTGGCATCGTAGTTGCGGTAGATGCGCCCCATCTGTGCGTTGCGTTCATCCAGCATATCTATCTCCCCCAGCAGTTTGAGACTGGCGTCTATGGCCAGGGAGGGCTTTTCTACTTTGGTGTAAATCATTCCTGCCCATACGTTGAAGACATTCCGGAGAGCATGATTCTCCGGATCGGCTTCCTCTATGAGTTCTCCCAGTCGCTGGAGATAGTCGGTCAGGAGATCGCCGTTGGCGAATTCCGAGAGGTTTATACAGACGGCATAGAGCAACACAATCCGCTCATAGAGGTCTGTGGGAGGATTGAGGCTGAGTTGCTGGAGAAAGTTCTGGAGTTGCTTCTCCCGCACTTCGGGGGCGGCATAGAGGGCCCGTGAATTGTTCTGGATAATCCTGATGAATGTAATTGTATGGGTCCGGTCATTGCTCGCGGGAAATTTCTTTGCCTGCTCCAGCACGAGGGACAGGATTGAGTCGTTGCGCATATTGTAATTCGCCATATTGCGCAATACGTCCAGGGCTACGGTCTCGTCATCGGCGCGTATGGCTGTCTCCAGCAGGACCCATCCGACGGCGTTGCCGCTGTCGCGCCCGTAACTAAGGTCATAAAGATTATATAGCGGTGCCAGCGAGTCGGCCGGAGTGCAGGCCGCGGCGAGACGCGCATTGACATCTGCAATCTTTTCTTCATAAGAAATTTCCGTACCCTTTGTGCCGACAGCTTCCTGCGGACCGGAAACAGCCATAGCCTCCGCGCTTCCGGCAAGAAAGGCCAAAAGACAGAGTAAAAAACTAAGGGCGATGCAATCAGTTCGCAGCCAGTAGATTGGTTTTATGTTCAGCAGCGATGGACGCATGGTACTGAAGCTTATTCGCACGGTGCTTCTGCAACGGATTACAAAGATAAGGTTTATATTTTTACCATCCAAACAAATTTGACAAAAATATATAAAAAAGATTACAAGCCGGTTACAATCCGGATTGTAATCTTTCTGTTAGGTTATGACTGCGTGTGCCGGTTTCAGGCTGCGCCGAGGTGTCGGCGGTGTTTGTCGACAATGCGCACAGCCTCGCCGATCCACAGCACCAGGGAAGTAGAGCCGATGATTATCAGCCAGTCGGTAAGTCTCAGGGGGGTGACATTGAAAAAGTCCCCGCCTAACTGGACAATCAGAATCTGGCCGAAGAAAATCACTGCGGCGATAATCAGGAATTCCGAGCAGTGGGCGAAATGGAAAGCGGAATGATGCGTGGCGAATCCCCTGGCGTTGAACATATTCCAGAACTGGAGGAACACGAAGATAGTGAAGAAAAGCGACAGTTCGTAGGCGCTGAGTCCGTGGGACGCCGACGAGAAAGGAACGCGGAACATCTGCGCCAGGGAAGTGATGTCGGTGTGTTCGAAATACCACAGCAGCCCGAGCAGGAGGAAGAAGAAAGTGATGCCGGTGCCGATAATCGAGGACCACATGGGGCGATTGATGATGAACGCGTCGCGCGGACGGGGCTTGTCGTCCATAACCGAGCGGTCCGGCGGAAGGGAGGCCAGGGCCATCGCCGCGAATGTGTCCATGATGAGGTTGACCCAGAGCATCTGCGTCACCGTCAGGGGGGATTCGGTCCCCATGAAAGCTCCCGCAAGGACAATAAGGCAGGCAGCCACGTTGACCGTCAGCTGGAACATCACGAAGCGGCGGATGTTAAGGAACAGAGAACGTCCCCACATCACGGCCCGTGCGATCGAGGCAAAGGAATTGTCGATGATCGTTATGTCCGAAGCCTCTTTAGCCACGGAAGTGCCGTCCCCCATCGAAAGTCCGACATGGGCGGCTTTAAGGGCCGGGGCATCGTTGGTGCCGTCCCCAGTGACGGCCACTACCTCGTTGTTGGCCTGGAGGGCTTCCACCAGACGCTTCTTGTCGAGCGGACGGGCGCGGGCGATAATTTTCAGGTCCCCTACGCGGCGGCGCAGTTCCTCGTCGGAGAGCTGTTCGAACTCCGGACCTGTAATGATGTTGCGGTCTCCGTCGCCGTCGGTCCAGAGTCCGATCTGGCGGCCGATTTCGCGGGCTGTGCCTGGAGTGTCGCCGGTTACGATCTTGATGGCGATTCCGGCCTCGGTGGACTCTGTCACAGCCTCCGGGACGTCGGAGCGGACAGGGTCGGAAATGGCCACGAATCCCAGGAACGCGATACCGGGAGCTGAAACCCGGTTGTCGGTGATGGGGTCTTCCCCGGGAGCGAGTTTCTTATATGCAAATCCGAGGGTACGCATGGCCATTTGCTGATATTCAAGCAGCTGGCGGTCGACAGCCTCCTTAGTTGCCCCCTCGGGGAACACAGAGCAGAGGGCGTAGACGATTTCGGGTGCCCCTTTGACATAGAGAATCCTTTCGCCTGCGGGGGTCTCCACAACGGTAGCCATATATTTGCGCTGGGTTGTGAACGGAAGTTCGTCGACGGGGCGGCAGCTTTCTTTCAGCCGGCGGAAATCAACTCCCTGAGCATTGAGCCAGAGCAGCAGCGCGCCCTCCGTAGGATTACCGATGACTTTCGGACTGGAGGGGGCCGAGAGGTCAAGGGTGGCGGTGGAGTTCACGGCGATTCCCTCGCTGATAAGCCGGCTTTCGGGATTGTCGCCGAGATGACCGCCGGGGAGCCCGTAGAAGTTCGTGCGGAAAATCTGCATCTTGTTCTGGGTAAGGGTTCCGGTCTTGTCGGTGCAGATGACCGTGGTCGCGCCCATCGTCTCGCAGGCGTGCATTTTCCGGACCAGGTTGTTGGTCTTGAGCATCCGCCGCATAGAATAGGCCAGCGACAGGGTGACGGCCATCGGGAGCCCCTCGGGAACGGCGACGACTACCAGCGTCACCGCAATCATCAGGGTCTGGAGCAGATAGGCTATGAAATCGAGCCATTCAAAGCGGATGGCCGGGTCTGAGAGATACATGAAGATTCGCCCGGCCACAATCAGCGCGGCGATGGCGTAGCTGGCCCATGAGACAAGTTTACCCAGCCGGTCGAGCTGTTCGTTCAGAGGGGTCTTGACGGAGTCGTCGATTTGGGCGGCCTCGAATACTTTACCGTTCTCGGTACGGTCGCCGACGGCGGTAACCTCCATGACGCCGTGTCCTTCCATGACTTTAGTGCCGCGCAGCACGTGGTCGGTGGGAAAGGTTGCTTCCGGGTCGAAGTCGTCGGGATTGACCGATTTGTGGCATACCGGCTCGCCGGTGAGAGTCGATTCGTCGACGTTGAGGGAGACGGCCTCGCGTAGGACGCCGTCGGCCGGAACCTCACCGCCGGTGTTGAGAATCACGATGTCGCCTACGACAACATCCTTGCGGGGAATCTCCATCGAGTTCCCTCCGCGGACAACCTGGACAGGCTCGTCATCGTTGACTTTGTTGAGGATCGCGAATTCCTTCTCGGCCTTGTATTCGAAAATAAACGCCAGGCCGGTGGCCAGGAGGATAGCCATGATAATGCCGATCGGCTCGAAGAAGACTGTGGCTCCTTTCCCCAGGCCGTAATATTCGTAAACGGAGATGCCGATGGAAAGCGTCCCGGCGACAAGCAGGATTATGATGAGCGGGTCGCGGAATTTCTGCAGAAAGGCTTTCCAGGGGGATTCCTTCTTGGCCGGGGTCAGGATGTTGGCGCCATATTTCTCCCGGCTTCGGAGAACCTGTTCGGGAGTAAGGCCCTGATGGATGTCAGTGGTCATTTATTACTTTGAAAAATACGGGATTAAGATGCAGTATTTCTGTCGGAGTGCTTTGCGGAGGAAGGCAGGTTCAGTCGAGGAAGTCCTTTATATGGTAAAGGGGACGGTCCTTGACCTCGCTGTATATTTTACCGACGTATAGCCCTACGCCTCCCACGGCAATCAGGACAAAACCGCCTACCATCCAGATGGAGAGCATCAGGGAGGCCCAGCCGTGGACGGCGGTGTGGACGAAGAGCGAGTAGATTACGTAGATTCCGATTCCGACGCTGATGAGCAGGAAGATGATTCCCAGCAGGAGAATCGCGTAGAGGGGCTTTACGGAGAAAGAGGTGATGCCGTCGAGGGCCAGGCCGAGCATCTTTCCGAGGGAATATTTCGACTCGCCGGCCTCGCGCGGGGCGATCACGTCGTCCACGGAGGTGGAGGGGAAACCGATGGAGGGGATGATGCCGCGCAGGTAAAGGTTCCGTTCTCGGTAGAGGGCGAGCTGGTCGAGGACCCGGCGCGAGAGGAAGCGGAAATCGGCGTGGTTGTAAATGGCGTTGACCCCCATTTTTTTCTGGAGGCGGTAGAAAGCCTGGGCCGAGAGCCGTTTCAGAAGCGGGTCAGCCTGACGCTGGACCTTGACGCCGTAGACGACATCGTAGCCTTCGGCGTAGGCGTCGATCATCCGGGGAATCGCCTCCAGGTCGTCCTGGATGTCGGCGTCGATGGTGATAACGGCGTCGGAGATCTCTTTAGCGGTCATCATCCCGGCCATTATGGCGTTCTGATGGCCTACGTTGCGGGCCAGGTCAAGCCCCTTGAAGCGGGGATTGGCGCGGTGAAGCGCGGAGATGATATTCCAGGTGGAGTCGCGGCTGCCGTCGTTGACGAACAGCACGAAACTGTCTTCCGTGATTTTTCCCTCGGCGACCAGGCGCGCCATAAGGGTGTCGAGTCGCCGGGCCGAGCTTTCCAGCACGGCCTCTTCGTTGTAGCAGGGGGAGACGATTGCAAGTTTTATCATCGCTGGTGTCGATGGAGTCGGTCTGTGGGATTATTTTCGGGAGGGGACGGAGGTCAGTTCGGCTATCTTTTTCCGGGCAAAGTCCGTGTAGGTGCCGAACGTCACTCCGCGGCTGCGGAACATCCGGATGACGCTGTCGAGGCGGCTGACCATCTGCTCGCCGGCGTGGTTGCGGCTGATGAACCCAACTTTGAACTCAGGATGTTCTCCCAGGGGGTAGAATTCCCAGGGATGGAAATAGGTGACGAAATAACCGTCGCGCGAATAGACCCTGCGGGCCAGGGCCTTGTACATCCACAGGGGGAAATTATGCAGGGCCAGCCAGAACATCGGGATCCGCAGCCAGGGGGTCACCGAGGCGGGAATCTGGAGGACGCCGTCGCGCATGAAGCAGGTGCGGGGCTTGTCGAGATGGTTGTAGTGGCCCGGGATGAAGCAGGGGTTGAGAGAGGAGTTGTAGAGATAGCCGGCCTTGCGGATATCCTCGTCGGAGACGGGAAACATACGCGGCTGGCGGTAACCGTTGACCTGGCGCCCGGTAAGTTCTTCCAGGCGTTGTTTTGAGCGGAAGACGTCGGAGGGTTCGGGATGCCAGTGGTCGCATCCGTGGGCTGCCACCTCATGGCCCCCCTCGACGATGCGCCGCATTATCTCCGGGGCGTTTTCGGCGAAATTGGTGGTGCAGAAAAACGTAGCCTTTACTCCATTTGCTTCCAGGGTGTCGAGAATCCGGCCGGCCCCGTGGCGGGAGACTTTCATCGCTTCCTCCAGGGAAAAGTCGACGCCGCTTTCGCGCGGGACATCGAATTCTTCAGTATCAAAACTCAGCAGTATCATTAATCTTCAACGGGTCTCGGAGCGCGACCCCCGCTCCGGCGGAACGGAGGGCGCCAAACTTTTGCACAAAAGTACACAAAAAATATTACATTTTTATTAAATTTGCAGATTGAAGTCAAATCGGACCTCTCCGGCACGGAGCATGGCGGCGCACCGCCGCGCCATATTCTTCCGCAGGGAAATGTCCGTGGACCTGTCTGTTAAACTCCTCATGATGAAAACACTGACTGCACGCGATATGTTCTGGCTGCTTGCGATAGTAGCCTGCGTTACGATAATTCCTTTTCTCGGGCTTGCGGATTTCCACACCAAAGGGGAACCGCGGGAGGCCGTCGTGGCCTATTCGATGCTCGAGAGTGGCGACTGGCTGCTGCCGCGCAACAACGGGGGCGAGATTCCTTATAAGCCCCCGTTCTTCCACTGGACGGTGGCGTCGGTCTCGGCCCTGACCGGGGGTACCGTCAGCGAGTTCACCTCCAGGCTCCCGTCGGCGATAGCCCTGATAGCGATGACGCTTATGGGCTTCCTGTTCTACCGCGAGAGGAAAGGGGGGACGGTTGCGTTGCTGACGGGATTCGTCACCCTGACGGCGTTCGAGTTGCACCGCGCCGGAGCCAATACCCGAGTGGATATGATGCTTACGGCGCTGACCGTCTGCTCTTTGTATCTGCTTTACCGCTGGTATGAGCGCGACCTGAAGGGGGTACCCTGGATGGCGATTATGCTGATGAGCTGCGCCACACTGACGAAAGGCCCTGTCGGGTCGCTGATTCCCTGTCTGGCTTTCGGTGTATTCCTGCTGTTGCGCGGCGTGAACTTCTTCCGGGCGTTCCTGCTTCTGCTGGGTTGCGGCCTGGCGTCGTTCGTTCTGCCGCTGGCGTGGTACTACGGTGCCTATCTGGCTGGCGGAGAGGAGTTCCTCGATCTTGTCATGGAGGAGAATTTCGGCCGCATGACCAACACGATGAGCTATGACTCATGCGTCAATCCCTGGCATTACAATTTCGTCACTCTCGCCGGAGGGTATGTGCCCTGGATTCTGCTGGTGCTGATTTCGCTGTTTACCCTGAAATACACCGGATTGAAGCGGTTAGGGGAGAAGGACTCCCTGAAATGGATGGTAGGGAAAGTGCGGGGCGCCGATCCGGTGGATCTGTTTTCGGCTGTCTGCATTTTCGTTATCTTCCTGTTCTACTGTTTCCCGCAGAGTAAGCGCAGCGTCTACCTGATGCCGATTTATCCGTTCATCGCCTATTTCCTGGCGAAATATATGCTGTACCTCACGGATATAAAATCCAAATCCATAAAGATTTACGGTACGGTGCTGGCCGTCCTGGGACTGCTGCTTACCGCTGTGTTCCTCTGTGTCAAGGCCGGACTGGTGCCCGATACGGTCTTTCACGGACGTCACGCCGCCCAGAACATAGCCATGATGCACGGTATCGCCGGAATCGGCGGCTGGGCGTGGATTCCGGTGCTGCTGCCGGTAGCGGTTTCTATATGGTGGTTCCGGTATATGCGGCGCCATAAGGAGTACGGGACCGGGTATCTTTACGGGATAGTGGCCCTTACTTTCGGGCTGTATCTGGCCCTGGATGCCGCTTATCAGCCTCCGGTGCTGAACGCCAAATCGCAGCGTCCGGTGGCCGCGGAAATCGACGCGATAGCCCCCGCTTCCTCCGGAACTATCTATGAGTTTATCGAGGAGGGGGAGATGGCCAAAGGGGATCCGGTGCATTTCTTCGAGCTTAATTTCTATCTCGGGGACCGCATCGAGAATTTCCGGCGTAACCGGCCGTCGGAGGGGTATCTGCTGATTACCGACAATGACGCGGCCAATTACCTGCCGCAATTCGAGGCGGAGAGGTATCGTTTCTCGCTGCTTTATACCTCCTCGCGTCCGGTGCTGCGCCGGCCTGCCCATCTCTACCGATTCTCCCGGGATAACGGCCCGGCTCTTTCTCAAAACTGATCAACCGATGAATCCCAACGCATTGCCCGCAGGGGCCATACTGAATTCCGGAAAGCTGCGTTATTTCAAGATGCCTGAGGCGGCGGAGCCTGCGAGTTGAGGTTCATCATCGCGTCTTACTTTCTTGCCGAAACCGAATGTATACGTGGCTGTGATCCGCACCAGTGCGTGTGAATTGCCGTCAATAAGGGTTTCATCGGTGCTATAAAACTCGCTGTTCATCACCTGGTTAGTACTTTTCCAGTTCCATCGGCCGATGTTCAATATCAATGCTGAGATGTTCCAGCTGGAACCTGACCATCCGACATTGACGTAATAGTTGTTTTTTTCATTCAGCCACAGGCCGTTCATCATGCCATCCCATGTCCCGGCTGCTGAAAAATATGTAAGACCGAAGTGCCAGTTTTTCAGATAGTAAAACAGCTGGAGATTATAGCGGACATTGAAATGATTGACATTATAGGGCTTGCCGTTGTGGTTGAACACCTGACTTAAATTTCCCGTCAGCACTAAAGACCTGTTAAAGAAACGTGCCGTTCCCTTGATTCCGTACACACCCTGTGCGTAGGACCCCATCGGCTGTTTTATCGTTCGTATCACACCATTCTCATCCGCTTCATAATCATAGGCATAGCGGTCTTTTACAATCCAGCCCCAGGAATAGACGCTTAAATTATAATCGTTGTCGGGAATCCATGTATATGAGAAATCAAAATCAAAGCTCTTTGCCGGAAAAAGATTCGGATTACCTGTATATCTGAGGAACGGCGACGCGGTTACCACCTGATCACTTTTGTAGTTTGGCGAGGGAAGCCACGACTCATACCGGAATATCGCCGAGACGGAATGTTTCCGGGAGGGGGAATACTGTATTGAAATATCAAACGAGGGGGCGTTGCGTCGGTCAACGGAAGAACCGAACTGCAGCCGGTCCCAATCCCAGCCCAAACCTATATGACCGCGAACGTTATCAACCGAAAGCTCATAGTTCGCCCCAAAGCCTATACGCGAGGATCTGGCACGGTCCAATCCATCTGCCGAACCGGAATATGATGTGCGGTTATATTGATATGAGCCCTTGACAAGTCCCAGAAGGCTCCCGAATTTTCCAAAATCATGTTTGAACTTCAGGTCTCCTGACAGCAGATTGGTGTTGTCGGTCGCCGAATTCAGGATGGATGAATGGCCGGCCTCCGCGTAGTCACTGTTTTGGTCGGTGTGGGACAGACTATATTTCGGGGTGAACGTAATCGAGTTGGCTCCCGGAAGGACAAAGAAATAATAACCATTGCAGGAGATGAATTTCGAGAAATTATCAGCCGCGGAATAATAACCGGAGGATGGATATGCGTTGTCGGTATATCGCACAATGCCGTTTCGGACAGTGTTCGGCTGTCGGTCAAGATTGCTGTTAATCAAGGTGGATGCCTGCACTTTGTCTGTGTTGTAGGTTGCCTTGAATATCAGATAGTAGTTGTTGCGATGGCGTCTGGAAGATTCCAGTTCAGAGATACGCTCGAATTGCTGCGTGGTCCCGTCTTCCTGAGGCAGACGGAAAGTTTCGGTCATATCCGAGCCGGCATGGGATGAGCCGCTGTTATAAGCCGAACCCATAAGGTCGTATGTCATACGCCTGTATTGCATACGAACATTGCCGATAATCTGCTCCTGATGTCCGTTAAGAAACGTGCCGTAGCCATAAGCTTTCGCATAACCGCCATATTCATACTGTTGCATTATAAAATTGATGACATACGGATTGCCTTGCAAGCGGGGATCGGAGGGATATTCAAGATATTCCACCCGTTTCACGTCGCTTACCCGCATTGTCAGCAGATCGTTCTCCGATGCCGGCAGATAGTCAATGAACACAGCCACCGGTTTGCCCCCGTTCGTAGATATGGAATTCCCGGAAAAAATGCCTAACTGAGGTATGGCCATGTGGTTAAGCAGTTCTGTCCCGGATTGCGACGCGCTTTTCTGCGTCGCAGTAGGCATATATATCGATTTGTCGGAATAAAGGTGTGCATTTTCCGCCTCTACGGTAACCGCTCCTAACGAGAAAGCCTGTTCCTCCATCAAAACCGTACCTACGGAAAATGCGGTAAATTTCTTAACTGCTGTCTTATAACCCAGACAGGACAGTTTCCCGATTACACCCTGTCTGTCGCAAGGGATTGAGAAGCGGCCGGTTTCGTCGGTAATTCCGTAGGTAATCACTGTTGAGTCCTTAGGCGCAAGCAACATTACCGTTGCCGCAACCACAGGTTCGTTGTCTCTGCCGATTGCTCTCCCCGTATAGCGGAACTTTCCGTGTTGGAGGGCTTCTATGTAGAAATCCTGATTCTTCCGGATAATGGAAATCGGATTCAGTCCTACGGTCCGGTGCAATGCGTCATATATATCGTCGGTCTGTATACTTGCGGACGTCCTGTAATTGTCAAGTTCCTTATATATAAAGGCTATGTTGACATCCGGATTGTCTTTGCTTATTCGGACAATGGCTTCAGATATGGGAGTGTTGTTGAATGAATAAGCATATCGGTAAGCACTGGCTGAAATGCAGGTCATCACAGCCAGGAGTATGGACAGTACAGTTCTCATTTTCAGTCAATGTTCAGGATGTCGCCGTCTTGTCGGATATTGATCTGTTCGAATGTGTTGAGCTGTTCCACCACCTCATCCAGAGGCAGGGACGGGTCAAGTTTGTAATAAAGATGCAGCGATGCGGTCTCGGAGCTATTGAACTTTACTTCCACGCCGTATGCTTCGGCGATCTTTTTCATGATTTTATCAAGAGGTTCATTCTCAAACATCACAGGGGACAGATTCACTTTGGCTGTGTTGTCCCTGACGGATATGGTGTCAGTTGTCAATGACACGGCAGCTGGAGCGACCGTAGCCTCGTCAGCAATCGGTTCCGGTTGACAGTCGATCACCGATACGGTAACGGCTATGCCTGCGGCAACAGCCACAATTGAGGTGCCGACTATGGCTGCGATTGACGCGGCCCGGCTGCCGAACCATGAAAAAGAGCGGCGGGGACGAACCGCATACATATCCGCAAAATTGTTCCACTCGGCATTGACATCAATTTCTTTGTCGGCTTCAATGGCAGAGTCTGTTTTGCACAGGAGATTGTAAATCTTCTTAGTTTCCGGGTCGGAAAAGATTTCGCTCAGACGGTCTGCGGAGTATTTCTCGGGATGCTCGATAATCTCCAGCACAAGTTCGTATCTATCCATTGTCGTTGATTTTTTTGCGGATGACTGAAAGTGCATGACTGAGATGACGATAGACGGCAGTCTCGCTTATGCCCATTGTCGTTGCGATACGGGAGAACGGCATACCATTGGAAAACCGCAACTCAATGACGCGCCTTGCCTGTGGGGAAATGTCATTGCGGATCATACTGTCAATCCGTGCAATCGTTTCCTCATCAGGCCATTCTTCAATGTCATATTCCTCATTGTCAAGAAAATAGCAGTTGGCAATGCGCTGATGGATCCCGCAGTCACGGATATGGTTCAGACAGCGGTTTCTCACTGACTTCAACAGATAACCTCTGTTGACAAGGATATTCTGGTCCCTGTCAAGCAGCGAGGCAAACACATCATGGACGATGTCGCGTGCAAGGTCATCGTCATGCAGAAGTGCTGTGGCCAGTCGGTACATCTGAGCATAATGCGTTTTGAAAAGCCGCTCTATGTCGTTTCTGTTCGTCATACATTGATAAGACACATAATATCCGCAAAACTCAACCCTCCCGAGAGTATTTTTTTTGAATTGGGGCCAGCAAAGAAAGAGTGAATGGAGAGGCCGGAGAATGGACGGCAGTGCCGGATTATTGAGAATCAGGAGGCAAAGTAGTGGGTGTGGAAACCAGAGGAAGATCCCTAAGGTGTTTTTCAAAGGTGAGGCGGGGGCCCCAGGGGAAATGGAGGAGGCCGTGGGGATGGAAGCCGTGGGAGAGGAGGAGATGGCGCATGATGAGGTTTTCGGCGCCGGTGTCGACGCGGAGAGAGTGGATTCCGCGGCGGAGGTAGTCCCGTTCGATGAGGTCAATGAAAAGACGGGCGAGTTTCCTGCCGCGGGAGGCGGAGGAGAGGGCCAGGCGGTGGATGACGCCGTAGGGACCGGGATAGAGCCAGGAGTGATTGAGACAATCGTAGGCGGGATCGCCGATGGCCAGCAGACAGTAACCCAGAATATGGGCGTCTGCGTCAGGAGCCCTGTCGCTGTCGACCAGGACGCGGGCATTGCCGGAGGCGATGTCGGCGAGGACGGTGGCGCGGTCGGGGTAGCCGTCCTCCCATTGCCGGAAGCCCATGGAACGCTGGAAGGCCCGGGCGTCATCGAGTATAGGCATTATGCGGTCGATGTCGGATAGTGTGGCCTTGCGCAGTTCCATGGGCTTTCGCGGAGAGGATGGGATGAAACAGAGAGGGGAGGATTCCTGTCGTAGAATTACAATGGGAGGGGAGGAATTACTTCTTGAGGGTGAAGCGGCGGGATGCCAGGCGGTAATTGTCGGCGAAGAGTTCTACGGTGTAGTCGCCGGGGGTAAGGGTGGCGTTCACGTCCCAGTAGATCTTGATTCCGCCGATTTCCTCTCCCTGATATTCTATGTTCTTGCGGGCGGTGCATTTAAGGCTTGCGCCTTCAAAGCTGAACGATCCGGCGTTGCCCAGCAGTTCTCCCTCCGGGGAGGTGATGCGCAGGTAGATGGTCTTTTCGCCGACGGGAGTGGAATTGTTCTGCGGGATGGTGAAAGTCACTTCGAGCTGCCGGGCTTTGGTGACGTTCTTCTCGCGCTTACCTTTCTTGTTCAGGGGGGTGAGATTCACTCCGGTGACATTCAGTTTTTCGGCGAGAGTCATCCGTTCGCTGAGCTTTTCATTGGAAGCCTGGACGGACTGGACGGTCTGCGAAAGCTGGGTATTCTGAGCCTTCACTTCGGCGTTCTCGTCGCGCAGCGACTGATTTTCCTTCTGAAGTTCATTGATTTGTTCCACGTAGGAACGGAGGATAGTCTTGAGCGTCTCGATCTCACCCTTGAGCTGGGCGATCTGGGCGGCGGACTTGTTCTTCTCGTTCTTGAGTTCATTGAGAAGTTTCTCCACCTGGGCACGGGCGGCGGCATATTTCTGGACGATGGAATCGTTGGCCAGCAGGGAAGTCTGGTTCTCGTACTGGGCGAACTCATTGTTCAGGCTCTCATATTCGTTGGCCAGCTGAATCTGTTCGTTCTGGAGTTGCAGCTGCTCGATCTGCTGTTGCTGGGCCTCCATCTCGGCATTGTTTTTCGAGGAGAGGAAGACCATAGCGCCGACGGCAAGGAGAAGCAGGACGGCCAGGACTATGATGATAATCATGGTCTTGTTCGTCTTTCCGGGCGCCGAAGGAGAGGAGGGAGCAGAGGGTGCGGAACCTCTCGGGGGTGTCACGGGAGGGGCGGGAGGATTACCCCACGGCGTCTGACGGGCATCACGCACGGGGGCCGGGCGTTGTCCGGGGGTACCGGGAGGTACCGTTCCAGGGGCGGGAGGAACCGGCGATGCCGGTGAGGGCGCCACGCCGCCGTTGCCGAAAAACGACTGACCGGGAGGGGGTGGTGTCGGGGCCGACGCGGGTGCCTGCGGGCGCTGCATCGAGGGTGCGGGAGCCTGCGGGCGCGGAGGCACCGCAGGCTGCGGAGCCACAGTCCCCGGATGCTGTACCGTCGTGGGACGGGGAGTCGGGTAGCCCGTTGCGCCGGGCATGGCAGGGGTGGGAGCCGAAGCCGGGCGGGGAGATACGGGGGCCTGCGGAGGTACCGGAGCAGTGCCGCGCGGAGCCGCATCCTCGGCGGCGATGTTGCGCCGAGCCATTTCCGCAGCCCGGCGGAGCCGCTCGTTGAGCGATTCTCCACCCGGACGCGGGGTATTGTTATCGAGATTGTTGTCCATATTTCAAAGATGAGAGATTCTTCTTAACAAAAACAGCACTTACTCTCCTTTGCCGCAGCAGTTCTTGTATTTTTTACCGGAACCACAGGGACAGGGATCATTACGTCCTACCTTAGGCGCGGCTTTCGCGGGCTGCGGGCGGGAAGGACGGCCTCCGGCACCGGCCATTGCGGCGCGCTGGGCGGCCTCGCCCGGCAGATTCTCCTTGGAGGTGCGGTACTGGGAGTAGTCAGTGGTGCGCGACGTGGTTGCGGCCTGGATGTCGGGACGCTGGGCGCGGGCCGCGCGCAGACGGGCTTCGGCTTCTTCCACGGCCTTGCGTGCGGCCTCGGCCTTCTCCTCCTCAGTGGCTGTCTTGGCCTGGGCGGCCTTGCGGCGCTCGCTCTCGAGAGTGGCGGAAGCCGTGGAGGGGGTAGCGGCGGACACGGTGGGAGCCGGACGCTGGGGCACATAGATCTGACCTCTCATGAGGGCTGACAGAGCCTTCGTGTTGAGGTTGTTGAGCATATTCTCGAAGAGGTGGAACGACTCGACCTTGTAGATCACCAGGGGATCTTTCTGCTCGTAGGACGCGTTCTGCACGCTCTGGCGCAGTTCGTCGAGTTCGCGCAGATGCTCTTTCCAGAGTTCGTCGATGGTGACAAGCAGGACACCCTTGTGCCATTCCTTGACGATGGCCTTGCAGCCCGTATTGTAAGCCTCGGTAATGTCCACGCCGAGGTTGAAGATACGCTTGCTGTCGGTCATCGGCACCATGATCTTACCTTTGGCGCCACGGTTCTCGACCCAGTCCTTGACAACGGGCATGGCCATCTCCACGATGCGTTCGCTGCGGCGGTCGAGGTTCTCGTTGGCAGCCTTGACAAGGCGTTCCACTTTCTCTTCCTTGCTCATGGAGATGAATTCCTTCTCGGTGAAAGGAGGTTCGATGGTGAGGATACGCATCAGCTCGAGCGACAGTTCGTCATAGTCGGTCGGCTGGTCATAGCTTACGACAAGGTTTTCCACCAGGTCGTAGATCATGTTGGCGATGTCGATGCCGACGCGCTCGCCCAGCAACGCATGATGACGGCGGTTATAGATATAAGTACGCTGCTTGTTCATGACGTCGTCATACTCCAGCAGACGTTTGCGGATACCGAAGTTGTTCTCCTCGACACGCTTCTGAGCGTTCTCGATGGCTTTTGTGACCATGTGGCTCTCGATCATCTCGCCCTCTTTGAGGCCGAGGGTGTCGAGCATCTTCATTACGCGGTCAGTGGCGAACAGACGCATCAGCTGGTCTTCGAACGACACGTAGAACACCGACGAACCGGGGTCCCCCTGGCGGCCGGAACGGCCGCGCAGCTGGCGGTCGACGCGGCGGCTCTCATGACGTTCGGTACCGATGATGGCCAGACCTCCGGCTTCCTTGACCTCGGGAGTGAGCTTGATGTCGGTACCTCGGCCGGCCATGTTGGTGGCGATGGTGACGGTCCCGGCGCGTCCGGCAAGGGCTACGACCTGGGCTTCCTTCTGGTGGAGCTTGGCGTTGAGGACCTGACAGTCGATCTTGCGCATATCGAGCATACGCTTGAGAAGCTCGGAGATTTCCACCGAGGTTGTGCCGACAAGCACGGGACGGCCGGCGTCGCGCAGACGCACGATTTCGTCGATGACGGCGGCGTATTTCTCTTTCTTGGTCTTGTAGACGCGGTCCTCCAGGTCGAGACGCGCCACGGGGCGGTTCGTCGGGATGGTGACCACATCCAGTTTGTAGATGTCCCAAAGCTCACCGGCCTCTGTCTCGGCCGTACCGGTCATACCGGCCAGCTTGTGGTACATACGGAAGTAGTTCTGAAGTGTGATAGTGGCGAAAGTCTGGGTGGCGGCCTCTACCTTGACGCCCTCCTTCGCCTCGATGGCCTGATGGAGACCATCGCTGTAACGGCGTCCCTCCATGATTCGGCCGGTCTGCTCGTCGACAATCTTGATTTTTCCGTCGTCGATCACATATTCATTGTCTTTCTCGAAGAGAGTGTAAGCCTTGAGAAGCTGGGTGACGGTGTGGACGCGCTCTGACTTTACGGCGTAATCGGCCATCGCCTCGTCCTTGAGCTGCTGCCGCTCGGAAAGGTCGGCCACGTGTTCCAGCTCCGACAGGCGGGCGGCGATATCGGGGAGAACGAAGAACTGGGGGTCCTGGTTGCGGTCGGTCAGCACGTCGAAACCCTTGTCGGTCAGCTCTACCGAACGGTTCTTCTCGTCGATTACGAAATATAGGGGATCGGTCACCTTGGGCATCTCGCGGGAATTGTCCTGGAGATAGTAGGCCTCGGTCTTGAGCAGGGCGTTCTTCATGCCCTCTTCGCTGAGGAACTTGATGAGCGGACCATACTTGGGAAGACCCTTGAAAGCACGGAACAGGAGCAGTTCACCCTCCTTACGCACCTCCTTGTCCTCGGAAACAATCTTCTGCTTGGCCTCGGCGAGAATCGAGGTGACCAGTTTGCGCTGGGCCTGGAATACCTTCTCGACGTTGGGCTTGTATTCATTGAACATCTGGTCATCCCCTTTGGGAACAGGACCGGAGATAATCAGAGGGGTACGGGCATCGTCGATAAGCACGGAGTCGACCTCGTCGACAATCGCATAATAGTGCTTGCGCTGCACCATATCCTCGGGGGCCATGGCCATATTGTCACGGAGGTAATCGAAGCCGAACTCATTGTTCGTACCGAAAGTGATGTCACATTCGTAAGCCTTGCGGCGTGCGGCGGTGTTGGGGCGGTGCTTGTCGATGCAGTCCACCGTGGAGCCGTGGAACATATAGAGCGGACCCATCCATTCGGAGTCACGCTTCGACAGGTAGTCGTTGACCGTAACGACGTGGACACCCCTCTTCGACAGGGAGCGGAGGAATACCGGGAGGGTAGCCACCAGGGTCTTACCTTCACCGGTCGCCATTTCGGCAATCTTGCCGGAGTGGAGAACCACACCGCCGATAAGCTGCACGTCATAGTGGACCATGTCCCAGGTGATTTCGTTTCCTCCGGCCATCCACTTGTTTTTCCAGATGGCCTTGTCTCCGTCGATCGTGACGAATTCGCGTCCCTCGACGGCCAGACGGCGGTCAAGGTCGGTGGCGGTCACCTCGATGGTCTCGTTGGCTGCGAAGCGTGCCGCGGTCTCGCGCATGGTGGCGAAGACAACGGGAAGATGCTCGTTGAGCTTGTCTTCCAGCGTGTCGAGGATGTTCTTCTCATGCTTGTCGATTTCGTCCCAGAGGGGCTGACGCTCGTCGAAGGGAAGTTCCTCGATTTTAGCCTTGAGTTCGCTTACGGCGTCCTCGTCGGTCTTTATGGCGGCGGCGATGTCGGCGCGGACAGTGTCGATTTTGCCGCGGAGTTCATCGTTGGAGAGGTCCTTGAGTGTGGGGCCGATAGCGTTTATCTTATCGATTGTGGGCTTGATTTCCTTGAGGTCGCGCTGCGACTTGTTGCCGAAAATCTTGCTCAGGAAAGTTGTCAGTGACATATTGTGTAGGTGTTCTGTATTTTTTTTATGTTGGTTATAATTATGGGGGGAGAGCGGAAATCCGGAGCCGGATGGCCGGCCTCACAGACGGAGCGGCGGGAGCGCCGAACCGTTGGGGGAGCGGATGCGGAGCAGACGGCAGACCGTCGGGGCAATGACGCGCGCGTCCACCGGAACGTCAATTCTGCGGGGGGCGGCCTGCGGAGCCAGGATGAACGCCGGGGCGGTGGAGGCGACTGCGCGGGTGACCGTGCGGGGAGCTTCCGTGTCGGAATCGTCGTCGATTTCCTGCCATCCCGGAGCAATCGCGATGAAGACGTCGCCGGCGGTTTCGGGAACCGTATTGCGGCGGAAAGCCTCCGGACGCTCCGATGCCTGGCGCGAGAGAACCTCGTCAATGGTCCAGGCATGGCTTACGCCGCTCATCCTTTCGAGGAATCGGGCGGCGGCTGTGCGGATTTCCTCCAGGTCTTTGCCCCGGTCCTTTATGAGTTTGTGATTCAGAAAAAGCTGACTGTCATGGTACCCCGAGACCCATTCCCCGTTGCCGTGGATGGCCATAAGATACATATTCAGGAGCGACACGGCCTTCCGGGAGGAAAATTCCCCGTAAGGAATCGCCCACTTCTCGTCGTCGCGGCGCTGACGGCGCGTCAGAGGGGTACCGGTCACGAAGACCAGGGTCTTGTCCATACCCGGGCCGGCGGCGTCAATCGCGTCGAAAATGCGCCCCAGGTCGCGGTCGAGCCTCAGATAGCTGTCCATCAGTTCGGGACGGCTGTCGGCGTCTCGCGCGTAGGGATAAGGGTTCAGCGAAAACGCCAGGGCCAGCATATCGGCTCCCTCCCTCTTTCCGAGGGACATCGAGTTGAGATAGCCCACAGCCATGCTCGCCACATCGGTGTTGGCGGCCGCCGAAGCCTTGTAGGCGCGGAAACGGTTCTTGTCGCCGCGCGGGAACGTATGCCGGAAAGGGTATGATTTTTTATATGAGGGGAGGTCGGGATAACGGTCGATAGCCATCGAGGGTACCCACTGAAGGGTATCGAGCCGGTATTCCAGCGGAGTGCGGTGGTTGATTTCCTGGGGCTTCTGGGGCAGGTCGCGGTAGAACGTGGTGGTGGCCCATTTCCCGGTGAGGTCATTTATCCAGAAAGCGGAGTTTCCGGCATGGCCGGCCATGATGATGGCCTGGGCCGGATCGGGAGCTATGGAATAGACATACCCCAGACCGCCGGAAGCGATTCTCAGCTCGTCGGCGATGGTCGAGGCTCCGAGCGCTTTGGGCGAGAGGGTCTCGGTGGTGAAGTTCCCGATTGTCTCCGGGTCTTCCAGCGCGGGGTGGGGGCGCCGGTCGTCGCGGTTGTAGACCGTGGCGGCGCCGATACCGTTTACAGCAGGGGATGCCCCGGTGAACAACAGTGCCGTCGAGGCTGCGCCGTCGAGGGTTGTCCCGAAATCGATGTCCGAAATCGCCACCCCCTTGTCGGCGAGGCGCCGGAAACCGTTCTGGCCGAAATGCGAGCGCAGAAGTTCGAGGTAATCGTTGGAAAGACCCTCCACGACGATGCCGACGACAAGCTGCGGCCGCTGGGGCAACGGCTGTGCCGTCACCGAAACTGCTGCGGTAGCCGCGCCGATAAGCATGGCGCACAGGCGGCGGTATGTCGGGAAATTATCTGCCACGGAGGGTGAGTTTATCCTGAAGTTTACGGTTGCTGATAACCAAATATCTGGCTGACAGGAGTATATCGGCTCCAATCAGCATATAGAAAGCGTCGTTGAGCCCCTGAATTCCTAAGATTCCAATCAGCAACAGCAAAAACAATGCCACAAAGTTACAAATTTGGTAGCAATAAACCACACGTCTGCAACTTTTTATCCATATAAAAACAGCCGGGATGGCGCAAAACGGGTTCAGCCAGAGATAGAGCCAGTTCGGAGAGGTGGCCTCGTGGGAGCTGACGAAAATCAGGAACGTCAGCAACAGACCCGGAATCAGCGCCGCGGAATAGAACACACAGTCATACCAGCGGGTTATTTTCCGGCGCCTGATATCGCGGGCGACAATCAGCGCCGTCAGCAGGAGTATCAGCAGCGAGATGAAAACAGGGGTGAGGAACCACGGGGTCGGGGCCTCGGTGACCTTCTGCCCCGGAATCACAGTGGCGGTGGACCGGACAAGGTGCCGCACATTTCCCAGGGAATCCGTGTAGGAAGCATTTTCCAGGGCATGACGCAAATAGAGAGGTGAGTAAGTGCGTTCGCGCAGTGATATTTCCCGGTCCAGTCCCGAGCCGAGCGCCAGGTCGATGCCGAACTGATACCAGGGATAGTCGGCGTGGGTGTGCGACATCTCCTTGCGGAAGGTGGTCGGCGCGCCGTCGTCGGCGATACCCGTCTCTCCGTAGACGAATCCCGGAGTCCCGGCGATTGAGACAGGGGCTCCGATGGCTTTCTCTATCAGGGCGAGGGGACGTGTGGCACAGTTGTCGTAAATATAGTTGTAGCGGTAGGTGCGGTTTTCGGGACGCAGATTGTCGGTCACCATGGCTTCAAGTCTGCGGGCCTGGGCCGGAGTCAGGTCGATTATCTGCTCGGTGACGCCCCGTCCCTGGCGGCGGTATTCCTCCAGAAACATTTCGGACGGGAAAGGCCAGGCCATATAGTCTGTCTCCCCCTTGACGAAGCGGTAAAGGAAATTCGGGGAATTGAAATCGAACACTCCCCAGTTTACGATATAATCGTAGCGTCCCGGCAGTGAGAAGCGCAGCGCTGTGTGGCCGTCGAGTTCGTAGATGACCGGCCCGGGCTCCACGGTCAGCAGGGAGACCTGCGGGACGTCCGTATCCGCTGCGGCATACAGCTTTCCGGATGCTCCGACAACCAGCATGGCCGTAAGCATCAATACATTGTACAGAAATCTACGCAAATTAAAGTGACTGTTCAAAATAAGCTGATGATGATTTTGAAATTGCAAAGTTATGAAATTCCGCGGGAAATTCCTAACTTCGCGCGGAATTAAGAATCAGAATATATGAGTCATACCGCCATACCGGACAGAGAGGAAAGAGAGCTGCCCGAATTCAACGCCATGCAGAAAGTGAAACGCCGCTTTTTCGCCATGCGTAACGGCGACCTTGCGGCCCAGATGGCCGTGCGGGGCGCCCGATACAGAATCAATTTCGGACTTAACCTTCCGCAAATCGTCGAGATTGCCCGCGATTTCCTTCCGGGGGGTGCCGAATTCGACGGACTCCAGGAGGATTTCGACATGGCCGATTTTGCCCGCCGCCTCCGCGACAACACGACCACGCGGGAAAGCCGTCTTATCGCTCCGATGCTTTTCCCTCTGGAAAAACTTACTGCCGAGGAGGCCCTTGAGTGGGCCAGATCGGCCGATGTGCCCGAGGTGGCCGATGTGCTGTGCCTGAAACTGCTGCGACACTTTCCGCAGGCCGAAGAAACGGTGGAGCGCCTTCTTGAAAGCGGCTCCACCGACATTAACCGTTACTGTGGTCTGCGTCTGATGCTGAATCTGGTCTCGGCCGGCATCTTCGACTTGGGAAAAGCCTCGCGTCTGGCCGACCAGGAGGTTATGAGGAGGTGTGCCCTGACGACTGGAGTAAGCCGTCAGATTCTCGAAGAGGTGGAATTCCTCTCGGAAACTTGAAATCCGGTCAGTGAGGGAGATGCGTGGGCTATTCATCGACCACGAGGGTCAGGACGCCCGACGGTTCGAAGGTGACGGCCTTGAAAACCGGGTCAGAAACATCAATAGTGTAGCCCGAACGGTTACGGTGTACTGCCTCCACGCTTCCCTGGAATCCATTGTGGATAAGAAGATTGTAGAGCTTCCCGGGGACAACGGCCTTCAGCAGCGGCAGCGAGAGGGAATATCCTTCGGGAGCCTCGGTCTCGATTACGTTCCCTTTTGAGTCGAACTCGAATTCGATGCCGTCGGCAAGCTGAATATCATATTCTCCGGAAGTGAAGCGCTTCTCGCATCTCACGACCGCGTGTCCGTCGCAATACTTCTCGAGGAATTTGCGGGCTTTCGAGGGGAGGGCGTCATAGTTGACGGAACCGGCCACGACGGGTCCGATGCCTACGAATCCGGCCGGAACTTCCGGCTCGCCCGAGCGCTGAGGCTCATATTTATATTTGTTCGTTCCTTCGGCGCGGAGAGATTGCGGAAGAGTCAGACCTGCAAGGAGGAGAATCGAGAAAATGGCGGAAAATATCTTTCCTTTGGAGATTGTAGTTTTCATAACCTCTGGAATTTAGGGGTTCTTGAATATCTTTCAAAAATGAAACATCTTTGTAACATTAAAAGTTCTTGAAAAACTATTAAAAAACGGCGCCTGGAAAAACTTTCCCCGGCAATCGGAAGTCATGAAAAAAACAGACAGAGAAATACGTACCGTAACTGCGATGATAGCCCTTTACTGTCGTCATAAAGAGGGGAACAGAGAGCTGTGTGATGACTGTGCGTCCCTGACCCGGTATGCCGCCGGGCGTCTGCGGCGCTGCCCCTTCGGCGAGAATAAAACCGCCTGCCGCGACTGTCCGGTACATTGTTACAGTCCGGCCATGCGGGAGCGGATACGTGCGGTGATGCGTTATGCCGGCCCCAGGATGATACTGTATCATCCCGTAGCGGCGCTCAGGCATTTTTTCGGGAAATAGAGGACTTCCGGCCACCCGGCGTTACAGTGCGGCCAGACGGTTGTGGAGAAGATTGACGAACTGATAGTTCTTCAATTGCCAGCGGGGCGCCACAAGCAGATCCGCCGGAGCCTGCGACGTAAACCGCTCCAGGGCCGTCGAGGGGGAGAGACGGTTCATGAGTCCGACGATTTCAACACACAGATCAAGATACTCCTCCGGCGAGAATAACGGGAAGCGGTTCCCCTCATCCTCCCACTGACGGGCCATTGAGGAACCGCGGATAATCTGGAGCTGATGGAATTTCACGGTGTCGGGATGGAGGAGCGCTGTACGGCGGACTGTCTCCAGCATCATATCGCGGCTTTCTCCCGGAAGTCCCATGATAAGATGAAGTCCTACGGGAAGTCCGGCAGCTTTAGTCCGCATAACGGCATCGGCCACGGCCTCCCAGCCATGACAGCGGTTGACGCGCCGGAGAGTTTCGTCATGAGAGCTTTCGGCTCCGAATTCCAGCATGATCCACCGGCCGGCGGCGTGGCGTTCGGCAAGTGAGTCCAGCAGGGGCTGTGGAAGACAGTCTGGGCGTGTCCCGATAATCAGTCCCTCCACCCCCGGATAGTCCAAAGCCTCGTCGTAGAGAGAAAGAATCCCGGCGATGTCGGTGCCGTGGGTATTGGTATAGCTTTGAAAATAGGCAAGATACCGCATTGACGGGTATTTACGGGCGAAGAATTCCCGGCTGCGTGTCAGCTGAAGGGAGACGCCGTCGGCAACGCGACCGTCGTGGCTCCCGGGAGAAAAGGAGGAGTTATTGCAGTAGGCGCATCCTCCGCGCGACAGGGTGCCGTCGCGGTTCGGACACGAAAATCCGGCATCGACGGTCAGTTTCTGCATCTTGCGGCCGGGAAACTGTTCGGCCATGAAATCTGAGAACTCGCGGTAATAACGGCCCATCGTAAGTGTGGTCTGATAATGTGCTAATCCAGGGAGACTGTCCGGGCCAGCAGCATGGCGTCGAGAATCACCCCGGCGGCCATCGCCTTTACGACCGGAGCGCCACGGAGGGCGATACACGGGTCATGGCGCCCCTTCGTGGAAATCCGGGCAGGGTTTCCCGCTGTGTCGACCGTCGGCAGGTCCACCGCTACGGAAGGAGTGGGTTTGAAGAAAACGCGGAAACGGATGTCCTGACCGTTGGAGATGCCTCCCTGGATGCCGCCGCAATGATTCGAGAGGAAGCGGGGCGCGTCTCCGTCGCCGGGACACATCCCGTCGGCCGCCTCGCTTCCGGTCATGGAGGCCAGGCTTATGCCGTCGCCGTAGTCGAATCCGTGGACCCCGCCGATTGAAAGCATGGCCGAGGCGAGCATCTGCTGAAGTTTGCCGAAAGTCGGTTCTCCGAGTCCGGCGGGAACGCCCGTAACCGTAGCGCTGACTATGCCGCCCAGGGAGTCGCCGAGGCTCCGCGCCCGGACGATGACATCGGAAAACTCCGCGGGATTGGCGCATCCTCCCACGGCGGAAACTTCTGCGTTAACGGAAATTCCCCTGCGGCTTAGAATCTGACGGGCGAACGCACCGTAGACCACTCTGCTGACGGTCTCGCGTCCGGAAGCCCGTCCTCCTCCGCGCCAGTCGCGCAGACCGTATTTGCGTTCCCAGGCATAGTCGGCATGATTGGGCCGGTACAGGCCGCGGATGTCGTCGTAGGCTCCGGGGAGGCAGTCGGTATTGGCCACATAGAAGCCCACCGGAGTGCCGAGACTTCGTATGAGGCCCTCTCCGGCGGGAAGAAATCCTGACAAAAGTATCAGCCGGTCAGGCTCGCGCCTGGCCGACACACTGGCGTCGCGTCCCGGACGGCGCCGGTCCAGCTCCTCCTGGAGTGCTTCAAACGAGAATATCTCCCCGGGGGGAAGTCCGTCGATTACGCCGCCGACAGCAGGCCCGTGGGATTCCCCGAAAGAGGTCAGCCGATAGATATTGCCGAAAGTATTCATCAGAGCAGGTCGTCGGCTGATTCGGGAAAGTCTTTTATAAGGTCGGCGGTTCCGGCGCCTGTAAACCCGATGATATCACCCGGAGATAGCTCAAGCTGGAGACCGCGCTGTCCGGCGCTGATGAAGATTTTGTCGAAAGCCGGCGCCGAGGCATGGAAAAACGTAGGGAACGGTTTTTTCATCCCCACGGGTGTGCATCCTCCGCGGATATATCCAGTCAGAGGGAGCAGCTCTTTCATCGGCAGCATTTCCGCTTTCTTCATGCCGGCGGCGCGGGCCGCTTTCTTCAGGTCCACCTCGGCTGCGGCGGGAATGACGCATATGAAGTAGCCGGTCGAGCCTTTGACGCTGCGGGCCGAGTCGCCTCCGCGGTCACCGGTCAGGACGAGTGTCTTGAAGACCCGTTCAGGTTCCTCGCCGAGAGTGGCGGCCACGTGGACCGCCGACAGATCGTCGGGGTCGACCTCGTAGGGAACCAGGCGGTAAGGGATTCCGGCCCGGTCGAGCAGACGGGCGGCGTTAGTCTTTTCCGGTCCGTTGGACGGCCCGGCGTTTTTCTTTTTCATACGCTTTTTCCTTGAGACAGTCTCTTGGCTGCAAAGTTAGCAATTCCCCCCGAAACGGCCAAAGAGGAACTGGCCAAAGCGTTCCGGCTCCGGCTGACTCCGGTGCCGGAGAGTGTGTCAGCGGCGGAGGACGTCGAGGGCTTCGGCGTAGTTGGGTTCGTTGGTGATTTCGTTTACAAGGTCGGCGTAGACTACGTTCTGGTCCTCGTCAATGACGATGACGGCACGGGCCAGCAGTCCGGCCAGGGGGCCGTCGACGATTCCGACGCCATACTGTTCGATGAACGACGGGGAGCGGAACGCGGAAGCGGCTGTCACATCGGTGATTCCTTCGGCTGAACAGAAGCGTCCGGCAGCGAAGGGAAGGTCCATCGAGACGCACAGGACGGCGGTATTCTCCAGGCTGGCGGCTTCCTGGTTGAAGCGGCGCACGGAAGTAGCGCAGACGGGGGTGTCGAGGCTTGGGAAAATATTGAGGACAACTTTCCGGCCTTTGAAATCCGTGCAGTGTACTTCTTTAAGTTCGGGTGTGACAAGCGTAAAGCAGGGTGCTTTTTCGCCGACTTTGGGGAGAGAACCATAGGTATGGCAGGGTTCCCCTTTGAAATAGATTGTCTCCATAATAAATGAATAATACGGTTAATCAGTGAATCTGTCTTTACAACAACCGTAAGGGGGTGGATTGTTGACCGGGAGTGTCATTTCAGCAACGCTCCCCTCTGAAGGAGGTCCTCCTCCAGGGTGGAACTGTAACCGAGGATGACGTCGGCCACATTGCCGGAGGAGTCGCAGAGGATGAAGACCGGGTAGGCCGATACTCCGCAGTCGCGTGCCAGGGTGCGCCCCGAGATCAGATGCGTTTCGCCCATGCGGGCGCGGCCGGTCTGCTCCCCGATGTCATCGGCATTGTTGGAATTGAACGCCAGAATCAGTCCTGTCTGTGAGGGGAGACGGTCGATTACGGAGCGCAGAACGCCGATTACTTCCCCGGTCGAGGATACCGCGGGGTCTAAGAGTGCCAGTATGACAGGGGAGGGGAAGGGTTCCCCTTTGGTATGACAATATCTTTCGCGTGTGGTCGTCGGGAGGGCGAAAGAGGGGAGGGGCTTCCCGCGGAGATTTTCTACCGAATAATTGTTGACCCGGAAGTTTTCGAAAACGTCAGGATAGCGGGCAATCATTTCTTCCTCGGAAACCGGCGGGGGGAGCGCAACCGTGTCGGCATAGGTGTAGACGGCGTTTACTTCCTGCTCGCCGAGCATCCCCGGATTGTAAAGAACCGAGAGACGCAGAGGGCGCCCGGTGGCGGCATCGGTCTGGAGTGAAAAACGGCGGCTCTCCAGTCCCCGGATTGTCTGTACAGCGCTGACTGTGCAGGCGTTGCGGCCGTCGTCAACTCCTCCCGGAGTGACGGTTACGGTGAAAGTCGTATCCCTGGCCATCGATCTCAGTTGCCTGGCAAGGGAACGGGGAAGAAGATCCAGGAACTGTCCGTTGCGCTGGATACCTCCGTCGGGGGTGAGGAACGGAATCGAATCCCACTGATAATGGTGTTCCATCAGCCGGTTGTCCCGGTAGCGGTAGGAATGACCGTCGAAGTATGCCAGAAAACCGGAAGAGACTTCCTCCCCGGCCGGTAGCTGCCAGTCTATAATGTAATTCTCGCCCAGGAGGGGGTCGCCGGGCTCGGGGGCAGAGGAAACGCGGAGGGTATAGACGATATCGTCCTCCGCCATCGGCAGGGAGACTGAATAAGTTATGTCGGCCGAAAAACCGCCGGTCGAATCGAGTCGGGAGGCTATGTCAGATAAAGGGCTCGTCTCCGCCGATAAGCCATCGGGGAGACAGAGCGCCGCTATCACCATTAAAATTCCAAATTTCCCTTTCATAAAAGGACAGTAGAAACGTGTAAGTTATGAACTTGTCTTTATAACATCCTGTCCGGGAAAATGGTTCACGGATTCAGCAGGTCGGGATTAAAAAAATCCATAATCGCCCGTGAATGTTCCAGCAGGGGGGTGCCTGGTCCGTCAGGGTCGAGGCGTGCGCTCTGCTCGTAGGCGGAGATTGCCTCTCCCCGCTGTCCCAGGCGCCAGAGCAGTTTTCCCTTCTGGGCCAGGAGAACGGCGTGTTCCGCCGGGGCGCTCTGCGCCGGAAAAGAGGCAAGGAAAGAAACCGTAAGTCTCAGGGCCGCGTCGGCGCCTTCATAAATTCCGGCGGAACGAATAATTTCAATTATTTCCTGAATATTTTGAGTTGTCGGCATAAATTCGTATTTTCGTGGTTGCAAATATAAACAATAATTGTTGAAAAAAATGCGAAGACTCCATTTAATCGCGATAATATTATTTACCGCCCTGATTGCCAGGGGAGCAGACCCTACCGACACGAATTACGGCTTCACCGAGTGCGAAGGGTCGGCGATGCCCTATCCCGCTCCGGAAGAACTGGCCGCGCTCCCCGACTCGCTGACGGCGATATTCGTCAATCATGTCGGGCGCCACGGGGCCCGGTTCCTGTCGTCGCCGAAAAACGTGGTGGAGCTGCTGCGGGTACTGAATGAGGCCGATTCGGCCCGCTCTCTTTCCCCGAAAGGAAAAGAGATGAAGGCCCTGGCCGAGTTCGTGATGGAGACTTCCCGCAACCGCTGGGGCGCTCTGGATTCCCTGGGAATGGCCGAGCAGAGGGGCATAGCCTCGAGGATGTTCCGCGCCTACGGACAACTTTTCAATGAAGGGAAAGTCAACGCCATAAGTTCGTATGCGCCCCGGTGTGTGATGAGTATGTATGAGTTCACCCATCAGCTTGACCGGCTTAACAACCATCAGGAAATCTATACGTCGGCCGGGCGCCAGAATTCCCCTCTCATGCGCCCCTTCGATGTGGACAGCGAGTTTGTGGACTGGATGAAATCCGATGCCTGGAAAGCTCCTTACGAGATGCAGTTCGCCACCATGATGCCCTCGGCACCGGCCCGCAAACTGTTTGCCGGAGAGTTCGGCAAGGCGCTTACCGCCGAAAGAGCCCAGGAAATCACCTCCTGGATGTTCCATATTCTCCAGGGACTTCCTGCGATGGGACTTGCAGACAGGATGGGAAGCTATTTTACAAGGGGTGAGGCCAATGCGGCGTGGAGCTGCACGAATCTGCGCCATTATCTCCAGCGGTCGGCCACCACGCTGTCGACCCTTCCGGCCGAAATCGCCGCTCCGCTGCTGGTGGAGCTTGTGACAACGGCCGACAAAGCCGCGGAGGGAGATCAACCATATTGCGCGATGCTCCGGTTCGGACACGCCGAGACGCTGATGCCGCTTCTGTCGCTGATGCGCCTGAAGGGATGTTACTATATGACAAATTATTTCGACACGGCGGCGCTTCACTGGCGCGACTTCGACATAGTGCCGATGGCGGCTAATCTCCAGATGGTGCTGGCGCGGACCAAAGGGGGAAAAGTCTACGTGAGATTTGAACTCAATGAAAGGCCGGTACCCCTGCTGCCGAATTCCGACGCCGTGTATATTCCGTGGCAGACGGCAAGGGAATATCTCTTACGCTGCGTACCCCTGCATCTGCGCCCGTAACAGTCCCATCCCGCTGCGGCGCATACGCATCACCCGGCGCGCCGCCGTCCCCTGCGAGCGGTTGCGGATATCGATTGTGAGCAGCCCGTCGAGGTTTTCCACTTTGCCGCGGATATGCTCCATGAGGGCGGTGAAAGACGCGCTTCCGCTGACGGTCATCTGCATGACGGTTTTTCCCAGTGATGCCACGGTGACAAAGACAATGTCCTGGCAGTTTACGGAGAGAATGGTATTCATGATGCTGAGTATTTTTTGATTACATTGCAAAATTAGATTTTATGCGGGCAGCAAAATTGCCCGGTGTTGTTAAACAAAGATAAAAATGAGCGATAATAACAATCATCCCCTCGGAGAAGCCCCCTGGTTTCATGTAATCCTGTCGACAGGACTCGGTACGGGGTTCTGTCCCGGTGCCCCCGGTACGGTCGGGGCGTTCCTGGGTTTACTGATATGGTACGGACTTTCGTTTGCGGTCAGCCAGACGGCGCTGTTCTGGATTACGGTGGGCCTGGTCGTGGCCACCACAGTTGTCGGGGCGTGGACTTCCAGGGTGATGGAACGCTACTGGGGGGAGGATCCGCGGACGGTGGTGATAGATGAGTTTGTAGGCACCTGGATCCCCTGCATAGTGGCTGCGGTTGCCGGCAACCATCTTCAGACAGCCATACTTGGCCTTTTCGGGTTTGCGATGTTCCGGGTGATAGACATAGTGAAAACGCCCCTGTGCCGGAAAATGGAACGGGTTCCGAACGGCTGGGGCGTTATGCTGGATGATGTTGTGGCGGGCTGCTACGCGCTGATTCTCACACTGATTCTGCGGTATGTCCTTGTCGGTTCCCTGGCGGGAATCTATGCATAGTCATTGAGGGGGCGGCGTCAGCTTTCGCGGAAGTAGACACGGCGCACACGGGGGGAGACTGCCGTCAGACATTCGTAGGGGATCGTGTCAAGCACTCCGGCCATCTCCATGACCGTGTTTTCCGGACCGAAAATTGTGACGGAGTCGCCGACGCTTACTCCGGGAACATCCGTGACGTCAATCATGCAGATGTCCATGCAGATATTGCCTACGGTGGGACAGCGCTTTCCGTTGACGATGACATCCCATTGCCCCCGGCTGCAGTGGCGGTTGAAGCCGTCGGCATAGCCGATGGGGACCGTGGCGATCAGGCTCGGACGGCGCAGAACGCCCCGGCGCCCGTAGCCGATGGTCTCCGATGCCTCCCAGGGGTGAAGGGCGATGATGACCGAGCGGAGAGTGGAGATGGGGCGCAATCCGTCTTCCATGCCGTTGTTGAGGATCGGTATTCCGTAAAGGCCGATGCCCAGGCGCACCATATCGAACTGATATTGCGGGAAGCGGAGGATGCCGGCAGTGTTAAGCACGTGGCGCAGTACGCGGTAGGGGAAATGGTCGATGATTTTGCGGGAACAGCGCGAGAAATATTCGAGCTGACCGAGGGTATATTCGTCCTGGTCAAGGCAGTCGGCGGTGGCGAGATGGGAAAATACCGACCGGACTGAAACCACATCCTGCGCGTCGAGGCGCTCCAGCAGGGCGTCGAGCTGTTCTTCACGGAAACCGAGCCGGTGCATCCCCGAATCGAGTTTGAGATGGATGGGATAACCGGTTATTCCGGCACGCCGGGCTTCGTAGATTATTTTGTCCAGGGAATCGAAACTGAAAATCTCGGGTTCCAGCCGGTTGTCGAAAAGCTGGGTGTAATTCAGTACCGTGGGGTTCAGCACCATTATGGGCATGGTTATGCCGGCGCGGCGGAGGTCGGCACCTTCGTCACCGACGGCCACGGCCAGGTATGCCGCCCCGTGGGCCTGGAGTGTCTTGGCCAGTTCCAGGGAACCGGCCCCGTAGCCCGACGCCTTGACCATCGCCACGATTCCGGTCTCCGGGCGCAGATGGGAACGGAAGAAGTTGAAGTTGTCGACCATGGCGTCGAGGTTTACTTCCAGCACCGTCTCGTGGGTCTTGGCTTCCAGATGGTCTACGATGCTTCCGAAATCGAAACCAGGGGCTCCTTTGACAAGAAGAATTTCGGAAGAGAAATCCGTGGGGGTCAGATTTTCCAGAAGTTCCCCTGTCGAAAAGAAAGTGCGGCCGGGAATTCCAAGCAGATTGAAATGGGCGGTTATCTCCGGTCCCACGCCGATTACCCTGCTGACGTTGCGCAGGCCGAGCAGTTCACCGGCCTTGCGGTAGAGGTCCGGCAGATGTTCTCCTTCGGGAGCTATGTCGGAAAGAATTACCGAAAGAGGACGTCCCGAAGTCAGGCGCCGGCTGATGAAATCCAGCGCTATGGCCAGCGAGGACAGGTCGCAGGTATAGTCGTCATGGACAATAAGCGAGTTGTTGACGCCGTCGCTGACCTGCAGGCGCGTTCCGGCGGGACGGACGCGGGCGATGCGGAGCGCAACCTCCTCTTCGCCGTACCCTAAGGCGAGCATCACTCCGACGGCGCTGACAGCGTTTTCGGCCTGCCAGTTTTCCTGGAAGGGAAGTTCAATGCGCTGTTCCTTACCCCCGCGGAACGAGAAGAACAGCACGGAGCGGTTACCCGAGACGTTTTCAATCCGGACTTTAAGGGGAGCGGCGGCGGATGCGTTATCTGCACCGGCAGTCCATCCGATGAGATCACGGTCGGGATACAGGGAGGCTACGGCCTCAGCCAGTTCCCGGTCATCCGCCGGAAATATGATGGTGGAGGCCCGGGAGGCCAGTTTCAGTTTTTCGTCGATTTTTTCCCTGCGGGAGGCGAACCCTTCGTCATGTTCGGAACTGATGTTGGTGATGACGGCGACAGAGGGCGCAATCATCGCTTCCAGGGTTTCCATCTCGCCGCTCCGGGAAATGCCGGCCTCGAAGATACCGAGGGTATTGTCCGGAGAGAGTCGCCAAAGCGACAGAGGGACACCGATGCGGGAATTATAGCTGCGTGGACTGCGGCATATGCGCCAGTCGGGCGCCAGTACTTCTCCGAGAATCTCCTTTACGATGGTCTTTCCGCGGCTGCCGGTGATTCCGATTACTTTCCCGTTGAATTTCCGTCTTTTTGCGGCGGCATATTCCTGGAGGGTCCTGAGCGGGGAAGCGGTTTTTACGAACCGGGCGCCGGGATAATCGTCTGCGGGAAAATCATCCTCCACGACGAAATGCCGCACTCCGCGGCGATAAAGTCCGGGAATAAACCGATGGCCGTCGCCGGTGGCGGTTTTCAAGGCGAAGAAAACGGTATGCGGGGCATCGGACAGCGACCGCGAATCAGTAAGTGGAATCAAATCCTCGAACATCCTGTATATTCATTAATATTTCCCGCAAAATTACTCCAATTCTCTGATTCCGCCAAATCCAATTTTCTCCGGGAAGAAGATCAGACCGTGTCATGACGGGGCGTCCGGTGCGTCAGGCCCGGGAAACAAGGGGCGCCTGCCGCCGGATGAAATTTGGAAGTACCGGCCGGAATTTCGTAAATTTGCAGCGCATAAAAACATCCGCTGTTTCGACGTATGTTATTTATAGTGCTGTATATCAGTATATAATTATAAATTAAGCGTACTAAAAATGTACTTTTTGCGATAATTAGAGGAAATGGAATAAAGGGATTTATGGATTTTTAAGGGGCGTTAGTTATATTTAATTCGATTCTTTTTCGTGCTTTTGCCGATAATTCGGGAGATAGATAGCCTTATAATGAGAAAAAATCGCTACCTTTGTAATTGGATTGACAGCGGTCGGTTCACTACATTTTGGTATAAAGAAGCGTTATGCTTAATCTTGTAACTTGAAAACGTAGGACACTTTCAAATAGGACAAAGATTAGCATAGTGATTCCCTCGCATATGCGTGGGTCACTATTGTTACATCTGTCCTAATGGTTTCCTACGACCTTCAAGTTTAGACGTGGCATAGTTGGCTCACGTTTTCTCTTAAATAAGAATATATGAGAGCCACATATATTTGTAGTAATCGCATTATCACACATCTTATTATGAATATGCTCAACCGAATCCTTACATCAATATTTTGTGCCACCATTGCAATCGCGACAGTGGCGCAGACTGAAACACCCGACAGCATTGAGGCGAAAGAACTCGACGAAGTTGTGGTTGAAGCACAGAATCAAAGAACCGATGCGAAATTATCTACTTATACTCCGACTGGCAAACAAAAGTCTTCCGCACAAAACGCCATAGACCTTTTGCGTCAGCTTGCTATTCCGCAAATTAATATAAATCTTGTTGATAATGCTGTAACTACACAGACCGGACAAAATGTAGCTATCTTCATCAACTATCTTCCGGCATCTGCTGAAGAAATCGAGGGTTTGTTTACAGCCGATGTACGACGGGTTGAATATCTTGACTTTCCCACAGACCCGCGTTTTCAAGGGAATGAACATGTGGTCAACTTCATTATGCAAAAATATGAATACGGCGGTTATACAAAGGCAACTGTCAGCGAGAATTTTCTTGTCGGGAAACTTTCAAGCCGAGCTTCCGTCTATTCTAAATTTGCATATAAGCGTATGACATACGATTTATATGCAGGAGCTTCAAATCACAATATAAACCATTCGGGTACATCTATTATTGGCAACTATAATCTGTTAAATCCCGATGGCTCTCCTATGCATATAAAACGAAATGAGCTGTTTGAGAACTCACATTTCAAATATAATCAGTATCCGGTAACTTTGAGAGCTATCTATGATTCTGATAAAACGCAGATAGCCAATACAGTTGGCTTCAACTTTGACAAATCTCCAACGGCTGAAACCTCTGGCTCTTTGATATACATCCCCGGCAATGGAAATGATTACTCATACAATCGTGCCGAACCATATACAAGCCGTTACTTGGCATGGCAGGGCAATTACTACTTCATTCTTCCTCGCAATTTCCATCTCAGCGTAACACCGAGTATGAATTATGGACATACTAATTACTCATACAGTTATGCCACTTCACAGCCCGGCACTTCCGAGATTTTGAACCAATCAAAAGAGAACGCTTTTCAGTTCAAAGGTTCTGTCACACTTTACAAACTTATCACCAACAGACAAAACGCCTTTTTCCGAGCTTACTTCGGCTCAACCTCCAACGATGTGAACTATTACGGCACATCGCCATATGCCAATGATTTCTCGGATACCTATGCCGGTGCGACGCTTGGGTATAACTTTGCCACACAAAAATGGAATCTCAATATCGATGCTGCTTTGCAATGGGAGCATAATGAAATCAACTCTGAATCTGTCACCGAGGTTTATCCCTTAATAAATTTTTCGGCAGGCTTTTCTCCCTCTCAAAAACATTCACTCCGTGCATATTTCCATTTTGGAGCCAATTATCCGGGGGCAAGCAATAAGACGCCGAATATTCTTCAACAAAACGAGCTTATGTACTACACAGGCAATCCGAATCTGGGGTTGTCGCGTCAGATAACATTCAACCTTTCATATAACTGGATGCCATCTAATAAATTCTCCGCATCCGCTTTCGCACAGTATTTCGGAGAATACAATCTATTCGTACCCGTTTATCAGCACTATTTAGATGGCACAGCATTACTTCGTACATATACAGATGATGGTGATTATAATCGCACACAGATTGGGATGTCATTCAACTATAAACTCTTAGGGGGAGCCTTACAGTTAGTCGCTTCTCCCTCTATTTCATTCTACCGTATGACAGGATTGTTTGATATATCCCGTAGTCCGTTTATTTGCAATGCCTCTGCCACATATTACCTTGGCAATTTCTATTTTCAAGCCTCATATCAGACCAGGAACCTGACAGTTCAAGGGAATCGCGGAGTGATTTATAAAGACCGCGATTTTTATCAGATTCTTGCAGGGTGGAGCCGGGCAAACTGGAATATCAGAGTAAGCGCGATGAATCTTTTCCGCAGCGACTGGTTGTGTGCTACTAATATATTATCTACTCCTTTATATTCAGAAACACGCTTTGTCGATGGTAACAATTTTCACCGCCGACTCAACTTGTCTGTGACTTATACATTTGGTTACGGAAAAAAAGTACAACGAGGAAATGAAGTCGGAGAACAATCCAACGCATCTTCTGCGATTATGAAATGATAGGCAGTTATCATATTATACAGAAATCTCGGCTCTGTGTTATGCCGGGGTTTCTTTTTTATGGAGCTGTAGTTTCTTTTTGCACCGATAATAAATATTAGGAGAGGGAGCCACAAGTGTTTTGCCTGTGGCTCCCTCATTGCGTCATTGAATTCCGAATCCTCGTTTCACCGTCTGTGTCAGTCGTTGCCATTGGTCTTTGAGCCATTGGAATATCCGGGTGCCATTGACATGGAGATGGAATTTGTTGTCAGTGGTGTCTCGCTTGATTTGTACCTTTGCGCCCGAAGCGTCCACCTCTCTCCGCTGGAACGGATAATAGAGTGTCGTGCCGGACTTTAAGACATATTCATTCATCGAGAGAAGCCCCTTTATGGAGTTGTCATTCAATCCTACGTCCTGACATTCCTCTATCGCCGGAAGCATGGCAACCGCATCGGGAAAGAACTTGACGAAATTCCCCATCTTCCATTCGTAACTGCGGACGGTGTCTGCCTCATGCTCATTCTGCCGTCTCAGGCTATCCGATAGATTGGATATTTCACGGTGTAAATCCCGCTCACGCGCCTCTGCACGGTCTTTCATCTCGCGGATTTCATTATCCTTTCTGACAATCTCGGCTTCAAGCCTCTTGGTCTTGCTCCCGGTGAATATATTGGCGATGTTGCTGCCGAGTTCCTTGCGCTGTGCATCCCGCTCGACTTTCGCCTCATCGCGCTCACGGATGGCGTTCCGGGCTTCTTTTCTCGCTTCGTCAGTCTGAGCCTCGTATGCCTTTTTCTCGGCAGTCAGCCTGTCGGTATCCGCGGCAAGTCCTTTCCGTTGCTCCGCAAGTCTGACTGATTCCTCCGACAGTCCAGCGTTGGTGTCGGCAAGCGATTTGTTTTCGGCAGCGAGAGAAGAATTAGCCTCGGTCAACCGGGAGTTTTCGGAATAGAGTTCATTGTTCTGCTGCCGTATCTCCTCATTAACCTGCGTGAGCATCTTCTTCCGGGTGTCGAGGGCGGTTGTCCGACACTCAAGGTTCTCAACCTTGCTCTCCAGCGATTTTTTCTCTTTGTCGAGCTTTCTTTTCTCAATGGAGAGATTGCCGATGTCTTCTTCAAGACCTTTCTTCTTCACCATGCAGTCGCGGTAATATTCGTGCTGCCCGATGTGGCGCGCCTCTGAACCACGGATGCCACGTTCCAGACCGTATTTCGCCATAGCCTCGGCATAGATGTCCTGATAGCGGCTCATCTTACCGCGCTCCATTATGTCGTCGGCGCAGAGCCTCGGACGGTTGGCGGCTTTAGTGCGGTAACGCTTCTTTGCGGTCGCCTCCCTCGCTTTCTTCTTTCTCTCGGCGGTCACTATCGGAACGACGGCGATGTGAAGATGCGGAGTGCGCTCGTCCATGTGCAGTGCGGCTCCGACAACATTGTCGCCGCCGAATGTGTCGCGCGCCCACTTTATGTTGTCGTCAATCCACTCGTCGAGTTTGCCGCTGTCGATGATTTTCTGCATACCCTCGTTGTCGGAGGTCATAACCAGGTTGAGGCACCGAACCTGCCTGTCGGAGATTTTGCGGGTAATCCCGGCATTGGCTATGCGGTGTTCGACAGCCGCCGCAAGCCCGGTTATCCCGTCGGGATATTCGACCAGATTGTAGCGGTTGAGATGCGTCCTCGCCGGGTCAGCGTTTTCGGGATGGGCGGTGCGCTCGATATGCTTGGCTATCGAGTTCAGCGACGAGTTCGCCTTGATGATGTGTAACACTGCGTAGCTCATAGGCGGACGAGTTTAAGTTGCGGAGCAATCGGAGTGTACGGCTTTCTGTTAAGCCGTTCCGGGGATTGACCTACGGTCTTTCCCCGGCTGCACTCGGCATAGTCCGGGCAAGCCCGGCTCTGCCCTCGTTGGCGCGGGGATTCCAAAGGGGTTGACCTCTTTGGCATATTGGGGACATTTTCAGCATATCGGAACGATATGCGGCTCGGAAATGTTGCGCAAGGTGAGAGCAGAACCAAGCTTGCTTGGGTTATGCCGAACCGCAGCCAACATTGCGCGATGCGAAAATTCCCTAATATGCTAAGGAATTTCCCGCATGGCTGTAATTTCCGTGCGCG
>CAJUAF010000022.1 GCA_910584365.1 uncultured Muribaculaceae bacterium
CTTTCATCAAATCCGACCGACCTCAACATCAAACGCTTCGTTTTGTGCCCCATACGCCCACGTGGGGCGCGACACGCCCCCGCCGAAAAGTATATTCAGGAGTTCACTGTTTCAATCCACGCGCCCACGTGGGGCGCGACGGCCGTTTTCTTTGCCGTAGCCAGTGACTAAATAGAGGTTTCAATCCACGCGCCCACGTGGGGCGCGACTCTGAGATTTTCATCCATTAGTGTATTTTAGTCTGTTTCAATCCACGCGCCCACGTGGGGCGCGACTGCCTATTGGCCGGCTTATGGGCTGGGCTTATGTGTTTCAATCCACGCGCCCACGTGGGGCGCGACAGGAAAGCCAGGACGATCAATTCCTGGAGGGCGTGTTTCAATCCACGCGCCCACGTGGGGCGCGACAGCATTCGGTATAAATGCTTTTGGTTTAGGGTCTTTTATGATCCTTTACGCGAATGTAATCAATTTTTTGGAATAATTCGTTATTGTAAAAATTATTTTTTTGTAAATTGACTGAATATCAGGTAGTTTATGAAGCCGCGAATATAGGCGGTTTTTATGCAATGCCAAAGGTTCGCGGAGGCATATATAACGTACCGTTTTTGTGTCTCGTGCAAAGTTAGAATTTCTTGTTGTGAAATCCAATATTTTATGAGATTATCTGTATGTGAATATCATAAATATATGTATGTTGGGAGATATCAGATAATCAATGCAGAATTAGTATCAAGGGATCTATCGAGTCCTATGGATTCAATATGGCGCTCCCAGTTATTGCCTAAGAAGTAAAAACGTATACTGTCTGTTGAGTTATCAATCAGTTTTTTAAGTTTCTCGCGAAGGACTATAAATTGAGCCTCAGTAAGAACACATTCAAATACTGAATTTTGCACACGATGACCGTAGTTTACACATTCGCGTGCCACCTGGCGCAATCTTTTACGGCCTTCCACAGTGGTGGTTTCTACGTCGTAGGTTATTAGTATCAGCATATTGGTTATTTGATTAAAAACGGAGGATAAATGTCAATGCTGTCGCGGATGGTACGGGCAAGCAGCTGGCTCTGCACGTATGGTAATAATCCGATCGGTATCTTCTCTTTCAGGAAGGGGTGCATGATTATCTCTTTCTTTCGTTGCTGCCATGCCTGAAGAATAGTTTTGCGTCCTTCATCGGTGGCAGTAACGGAGTCTTCTCCCTGGGAGATAAAATCACGGCCGTTTATCTGTCGTCTGTTAATAAGAGAAAGCACCAGTCGGTCTCCGAGATATGCCCGCATCTCTTCCATAATATCAAGGGCGAGAGACGGGCGTCCGGGTCGAAGAGTGTGGAACAAACCGACGTAGGGATCAAGTCCAACTGAATCAAGTGCGGCTGTGCAATCATTGGTGATCAGCGTATATACAAACGAAAGCATACAGTTTACCGCATCCCGTGGCGGCCGGCGGTTCCTGCCGTTAAACCGGAAGACGGGGTCTGTGGTACGCAATAAACGTGGAAAGACAGAGAAATAAACGGATGCCGCATCTCCTTCGTGCCCACGCAATTCTTCGCTTGAAGTTGACTTCAATGCCAATCCTTTACAATGATTCAGCTTCCGTTCTGCTTCTTCAACAGTCGCCTCACTTCCATAATCACGCAGATGTCTCAGCAAGATCTGACGGTAATTGTTGATTTTCGCGGCTATAAAAATTCGTGCCAGCGAAAGTGAATAGTCTGGGTCTGCCGTCAGACGGTACTGACGAGTCCGAAGCAGGACATTCCCTGTGACAGGTCCTTGAAATCGACCGATAAACCGACCATTGGGAGACAGAAATGTCAGAGAAACCCCATTGTCGGCGCACAGTTTCATCAATCCGGGACTTGCTCCCATATAACCAAACGTTATTATCTGCTCGATATTGACGATTGGAATACGGAAAACTTCCTGCTGTCTTACTGAAATAACTATGTTGAGGCCGTCCTTTGAAAGATAAGACTCCGGAGTGGTCACATAAAGCGTATTAAGAAGTTTCTTCATAGAGGTTAGTCAGAAGGTAATTATTTACAGCTGTATGAGATGGTGTTTTAGGCGAACACTCGTTAAAAAGTGAGCAGTTGCGGCAATGGGGTCGGTATATGGGGGCCGGGACAATTCCGGCGTCATAAATCCGGTGCATTTCGATTGCACACCTGACGGTAAATGCACGGATGTCATCGTCAATTCCAAATGTAATCCTCCGGCTGCTATCGGCATAATAGATGGAACATTCCGGTATCACAGTATCGAACATTTCTTCGAGGCAGATGGCCTGAGCCACGACCTGCACTTTGTCGCGCAGGTCGGGCTTAGGTCTTCCATGCTTGTACTCGACGGGGTGCATACGCCAGTATCCCGGATACGACGGATGAATGACTGATTTCTCGGGTGTCGCTGATGGCATTAATTCCACGGCATCACTGAATCCATAAAGTCCGAGACTTTCCGAGGCTATCGCAACCCTTCTGAGAGTGATCACACTGCCATTTTTCTGTCGGTAAGCAGGATTGTCGACATTATTGTGCATTATCTGACCCTCGGCGGTAAGTCGGTTGTCGTCCCATATCTGTTCGATATGTATCATAGCCCACTGATGAGGGCAGAAGACATAGTGCTGTATTCCTGACAGCATCAGATAATCATCGGGGTCAAACATAGCACTCTACCATCAGATTACCTCGATGATTTCCACGTTCGCCGGGCAGTTTTCCCGATCAAGTTCAATCCGGTAATCGGAAAAACTGCGACTTGCTTTCTCCTTTTCAATCTGCTCTATGCTGACAAGATCAAAAAGCTTGTTCGCAGGGGCATTTCCCAGCACACTGCTGTGTTTAAACACTATAAGGCGGCGCGCGCTCATCAGTCCGCGCGCTGCGGAGCGGTCGCAGTCGAACATATTGCCGAGAGCTTCCCAGACGAGAGCAAGGTCCTCTTCACTGAAACCGGTCTGCTGCGCAAGGTTCGCCGACACGAATCCGTGTGCCACATAGAGGCCGTATGCCACCGTGGATTTGCGTCCGATAGTGCGGTTACCCCCGGCCTGCTTGTCGGCTTCTTTTTTAGAGGCCACGGCCATACGGGTGATGGAATGTTCCTGGCTAAGAATAGGGCTGACCGAACGGGCGAATGTCAGCTGCAACGGACCGCGGACCTGTCCTGCGTTCTTGGTTTTCTCGCCGGTCGACATTACGGCACCGAAGGTGCGGACATCGAAATATCGGCCGCACATCACGTCGCGGGCTGCATCGGTCTTGTCAGAGTCTTTTGCTTTTTTCACGCGGTCATCCTCATAGGCACCTTCAATGGCATCATTGAGAATAGCCTTTTCTTTCACGAAGATGTCGTAGCTGTCAGCGCATCCTTTGACCATCTGCACATAGTTGCGGATCTTACGTTTCAGGCAGACGTCACTCACCAGGCCTTCGCCTGTAGTCGCGTCAATGCGGGGGAGGTTGCCGGCATCGGGATCGCCGTTGGGATTGCCGTCCTGGACATCGAAGATATACAGGAAATCGTAGCGATTGTTAAGTTGGCTCATGTTGTGGTATATTTAGTTATCGTTGTTTTCCTCGTTGTTTTCCTCTTCTTTGGTTTCCTTATCCTTATAGGTGTATAAATCGCCCATCTGCAGATAGTAGCCGACCATAAATTCCCCTTGCTCTTCCTGATTGAGTCGCGCAGGAAACTTGAAGGAAGGCCTTGTGGCTAAGATTTCGTATGAGATCTTTTTGAGGTATCCTCTGAGACTTGGAGAGCATATCTTGTTGAGGTGGTGTAATGTCAGTTTGCTCAGTCCGGGAAAGACCGTAAGCGGGCTTGACATGGCCGCGCCATAGTAGTTGTCGGCGAAGGTTGAGATTCCCAATGCTTTTCTCTGCGTGTATTCAAGCACAGCGAAGAGGCGGCCGCACAGGTAGCCGATGTTGTCTTCTTCTTGGTTAAGCATTACTGTAAGTTGTTTTTGTCTTGTTCTGTCCATTCGGTTGAGATATGCCTTGACGATAGCGGCACGCACTATATCGACCTTATGGTCTGCCTTGACGCGAAGTATTACCTGCTGCATCAGCGGGAAGGGGTATGGGCGTCCTTCGACAATACTTCGGAATATCGCTTCGGGAAGATTGGACTTGATGTCTGATACTTTTCCGTTGACCGCAATAGCCCGCAGGATATGGTAGAGACCCGTGGACGGTTTTTTATCCGATCGCCTGTCGGCAATCTCCATATCTTCATGATGTTTCAGCAGATTTGATGCGAACTCCTTTAGGGAGCAGTCACTCCAGTGGATCACTGCAATTCTCGCGGCGTTCGGGGCGAGGCCGAGAATGTAAAAACGGTCGGTCATGGCTCCCGGTATCTTGCCGGAATATATCGACTGGAATGTCTTTATCACGGCTTCCACACTTAGATTCGGATCATCTACTTCTGTTTCATCCAGGTCATAACCGAATCCGTTCAGCTCTTTTGCCAAAGCGTCTTCCAGCATCAGCGACGCTTCCGAGTTTGACGAACCCCAGAAAACGAAGGTCCTGTTGCCGATGATAAATCTGTTGCGGGAGCCTTTTCCGAGCAGACGGTTGAGGGCTGTGGTATAGCAGGCTTCGGCTTCCCTGGATATAGGCGCGTTGAGGCCTTTCTGCTTTCCGTATGAATCATAGCCGGAATTGACCTGGAATGATACAAGCCGTGCCGTAGCCTGGGACCCCGGTATTGGGGTAGGGGAGTTGGAGTCAACCGGGTCGCATGGCTTTCCGGTTATGATGCAGATAGCCTGATTCTCCTCCTTTTTATCGCCGGAAAGTTCCGCAACTTCGTTTTCGAGATATTCTTCTTCGGCAACAATCTTACAGCCCTCATCTTCATCAAGTTCATCAAGGCGATAAGAGATGTTGACAGTCGGTTTTTTTATAATCTCCTGCCACAGATGGTGTGCGTACAGTTTTTCCAGGCCGCCGTTTTCATAGAAAAGGCATACCGCTTTAAACGCCTTATTGTCGGGATATTTTGACGCAACAGCCTTGAATTTATCAACAAGGGCGTTATGTTTCACTGAGGCTTTCCTTTGCAGTTCAGCCTGGCGCTCCGGGGTGTTTTTAGGGTTGGGAGCGACATAGTTGCAGGTGTATTCCACGTTGTCCCAGAACAGATAGGGCTTGGGAGTCGTGCCGGATCTGACGCCTTTGACAACACGAAAGGACGTACCGTGTTTCTGGTCGTCAGAACGGGCGTCTTCCACGTCAATCAGATTCCCGTCGGTATCCAGGACAATAATAAATGAGATCTCCTTATTTTCCCAGCCTTGCGGGGCGAGATCACCACAACGGTGATAGTAATCATATAAAGCTTTCAGTATCATCGCATCAACTTGTCGCTTGAGGGTGAAGGCACTTCTATCGTTCCGTCTACCATCACGGGGTGATAGTACATCGGCTTGATATTCCGGGGATCGGTGAAATCCATGTCATAAAGCATAATGCCGAGATCGCGCGATTCGGGAATCGGCTGCAAAACCTTGTCCTCCTCATCCCCGACGAAGCGGAATGACGCCGAACACTCGCGTGTGCCGAGATAGGGTTGATTGAAGCATTGACCGTTGCGCGCCCGGCGCTCGAACATGGCATTGTATTTTCCCGGATTCTCGTCCCGCGAATCCGGCCGGTCATTCGTCTTGCGCTTGCCGGCAGGCAAAAATACCTGACGCGCATAAATACGATACCTCACATCGCGAAGCATGATGGCACTTTTTTGCTGGCGATTATCCTCGATGTAGATCTGCCGTTTGCGGGTGCTGGCCGTTGCGCCTACTTCATTGCGGCGTATGGAGGCGGTACGTATCGGGGCAAGCACCTCGATGCGCGTAACCTCCCATCGGATGGCAGGTTTCCAGAATATCGCCTCAAATATTGCCCGGGCTGCCGATGGGGTGATTACGTCATAACTGACACGCTCCACCTTGAATTCGGGACGGGTAAAGCAGGCCAGTTCTCCCCACACCTCAAGACAATATTCCTTGTCGTGGTATTCCATGATTTAGAAATGTGTATATTGTTAAATGAGTATTTGTTATCTGATCAGTATTTCTTCAAGCCAGTGGTTGTCAATCTTCAGGCCGATTTCCGACTGATATTGTTCTTCATCGGACATATACCAGATACCTTCAAGAATTTCCTCGACCAATGCTCCCTGGCGCAACCGGTCAAAATCGGTTTTACGCACGGCAACGGAGTATTGGGCGAGTTTCGAGAGCAACGTTTTCGATGCACCATGTTCTCTCAGATCGCTGACAAGCTCAGGGGCTATGTCCCAGTTGACAATCACATTTACGGAGTTGTCGCTGATAAGTCTGAATTCCTGAGCCGCTGTGGCAAATGACATTACCCGCGGATCGGAAAGCAGACGTTTTATCAGATTCGTCTCCAGCGCGGGGCCTTCGTCGAATGATTCTGTACGGCCATACAGCTGGATAAAGTATTTCCTCATGAGACCGGGAGCGAAACAATCTGTTTCCGGTGTGATATGCAGCCTTTTGCAGGCGCTGGCCGTTCGCGAAAGATGTCCCGACGGCAATGCACGCTCTTTTGTAAGCGAGAACACGTATGTCGTGCCGAGGGGCAAGGAGCCTTCGCGGTTGCATCTCCCGGCCGCCTGAAGTATGGAATCGAGGCCGGCCTCCTGCCGGTATACAACCGGAAAATCTATATCGATTCCTGCCTCGATAAGCTGTGTGGACACCACCCGCACAACTCCGTTGCCTGGATCCTTCAGGGCTTCCTTCAAGCGGCAGAGCTGTTGCCTGATATGCGCCGGACACATCATTTTCGACAGATGTATCGTTACGCCGTCCTTCGGGAGACGGGAGAACAACTCGTGCGCATCGCGCCGGGTGTTGACAATACACAGCACGCGGGGATGCTGCAGGAGGCGTCCGGCCAGCGAGTCATAAGTGGTGGCTTCTGTGTCAAAACGGATCTCCGCCCGGCGCAGATGGTCGTGAAGCTGAAACGAATCCGGGATGATCTCGGTGATACTGCCTATTCCGTCAAGAATCGCAGTACACGATACTCCCCGGTATTTACCTCCTAAAGCAGGCATACTCGCTGTTGTGAACAGCACTGACAGTCCGAAATATTCCTGATAGGCCTTCAGTGCATCGACAATCGGTTGAAGATGGCCTACAGGCAATGCCTGTACTTCGTCAAGAATAAGCACGCTATTGCAAAGGTTGTGGAGCTTGCGGCATTTCGATGGCCGGGAGGCATACATTGACTCGAACAATTGCACGTTGGTGGTGATGACGATAGGGCTGTCCCAGTTTTCGGTCGCGAGCTTCAGGGAGCAGTCGTTACTGGGGCTGTCCTCATCAGTGATATTGACCGCCGAGTGATGTTCGACCACATTGTCCGCTCCGAAGATGCCGCGAAGCACTTCAGCTGTTTGAGTGATGACAGAAGTGTATGGAATCGCAATAATGATGCGCTTCTTTCCGTTGGCGAGTGCATGACCTATGGCCCAGACCATCGACGAAAGTGTTTTGCCTCCTCCGGTAGGGACTGTCAGGCTGTAAAAACCGGAGGGAAGAGCCATTGTGTCGCGACATTGTTGCTGCACGCACCTGCGTACGCGGTTGACGGGGGTGTCAGGAGTCTTTCCGTTCAGATCGTCAAGGTAAGCATCCAGGGATTTCTGCAGGGCTTCGAGGGATTCGCCGGGACGGCGCTCCGCAGACTGCTCCGGTTGCATAAACTTCTCCGTATCGAGATAGTCGGCGTCAACCAATGCCGAAAATAACATTCTGATCAGATGGTGTAAATATTTAGGAGGAGGAAGACATCCCGGTGTGACAGGCCCTGTTTCCGGATTATCGGTATCGATGTCTTCCGGCATATTCTTTTGTTTCAGATCCTTATAATCCAGAGAGTCATAAAGGCCGGCATGATGGCCGGCTATCGGCATCCCGATGAGATCACGGTACGGCTTTATTTTCTGTGCCAACAGAGTCCCCACAAACGCATGGGGCGTTTTTTCGACATATCCGGCGACATCCTCCAGCCCGCTCATTTTGCGGATGTAACGCTGAAAACCTTCCTGCTCTTTTCCCTTGTCATGAAGCAATCCCATGATATAGCCCACACTGCCCCAGCCGAAATCATTGGCGAATCCGGCTGCGAGATGAGCCACTCCCAAGCAGTGTTCTCTGTTGGTCTGCACAGCCATATCCGAAGGTCTGACGTGCGCTATGACGGGAGTTTTCGTTATTGTCTTCTTCATATATGTTTGAAGTTAAAGAAGGTGTCCGGTCGCAAAAGTAAGTAAAACTTTTGATATATACATCAGGATTGGGCAAAAATTATTACCTTTGCGCGAAGTTTGACGAAGCCTGCCAGGGCTTATCAACAGACACAATGAGGTTCATACTCTTGTTAAAGAGTATGTGGATTGAAACAAACATATATGTATGTTTACAAAGTTAACGCTCTAAAAAAATTTTTTGAGCGTTTTTTTATTGCGGATTTCATAGTTCAGACCACGCCGGTCAGCCGATTATCCAGCGGGAACCGGGGAGCCGGGAAATCAGAAGTGACACGGCAATGCACCCCAGGAAGGTGGCGCTTCCGACGGCCAGGATAGCCGGAAGGACCGTAAGATGAGGGGCGATCCACTGCTGCATGAAGCCGAGCAGGAAAATGTGCATGAGGTATATGCCGTAGCTCAGCATGGAGATTTTCCTGATGGGTTTATAGAGCCATGCGGCGGAATAGTTTATGTGACGCATCAGAAGGAAAGTTCCGGCCGTCATCATCGCAACGTTGAATGTGCAGAAATACCATGATTGTTCGACGTAGGCATAGTCGGTGGACTCGGAGGAGTGGATGTAGAACAGTCCGGCGGTGACGACATATCCCGCAAGTATCAACGGAAGGGCGATTATCACTGTCTTCCTGAGTGACCACCGGATGTAGCGCCGGATATAGTGGGCCAGGACCACATATCCGATATAACCCGAGAAATAATACAGAGCGTGGAAGCTGTTCCAGAATACTTCTCCCCACACGTAGGTCGTCAGCGGGCGCAGGTAGCCGGTGAAGGTGCTGAGGAACCAGATGGCGAGAAATATCTCCTCGCCGCGTCTGGATACTTGCTGAAGCCAGGGGGAAATGACGGGAATCACCAGGTATATGCCGATAAGCATATAGATGAACCAAAGGTGGCCGCTGTCGGAGTTGGCGGTATAGAGAATTGTGGTGATCCGGTCGGTCAGGGAGCCTTCGATGCTTCCCGTGATAACCGGGACCACCGCATAGAGCAGCGACCATACGAGAAACGGGATGAACACACGCGAGAAACGACGGCGGAAGAAGGTGGAGGCGTCAGTGGTCAGAGGTACCAGCAGGAAAGATGAAGCCATCACAAAGAGAGGCACCGACTGGCGGAAAGCTCCGTCAATGAGTGAAACCCACAGACGGGCATCCTCGCCGGAGACTATTGCGCCCGTGTCAGTGCAGTAGTAGAATTCACAGGCATGGACCATAACCACCATAAAGCAGGCGACAACGCGCAGGTAGTCAAGAAATATGATACGTTTTTTCCCGGTTTTCATGGTGCAAAATTAACCGATATTCCGCAGAAAAGCAATGGTAAATGTCGCTTGATTAGCCACGCATCTCGCCCTCATGCTTGCAATCTGCTCTTTGGAAAGGAGTGCCGAACACGCCCAATCCGATATTTTCATTTTGATGACGGGTGTAGAAACCATCTCTCCGTTAATGCAGATGGCTATTCTTTTATCAAGATTAGTGTCTGTAATTTGAGCATACTTCTCTACATCTCTGATCTTCGGTGAGGCATAATTCAACAGGTTTTTCTGCATTGATTTTGACAGTATCCGGTTATAGACTGTTATTGGAACAATCAATAACTGACATCGTGATGATGGTTGCCAATAGATATGGTAATAAAATTATTGGTTCTCATATCATATAACTATTTAAACCAATTTTCAAGTTGATTGATGTATTGTACACTTTTTCGATACCACATATATTCGAGTGTGAATCCTAAGTTTGGTGTTGTTAAATAAAATTCATAATTTTGAAGTGTCAAACTCCGGCATTCAGTTAATACTGTAGCCCGACTTCTTTTTTTAAACCCGATTAAGTAATGGCTTCCAGCAAAACGAAAAATAAGAACGGCAGAAAAGATATGCCGAAAATAAGCCCCGCTCATTGTCCGGAAGGAATGACTCTCAAGGAATGGCAGCGAGCCTTGCGCCGACAGGCTGCGGAGAAAGAGAAATTCGGAATTACCAAACCGCAATCTTCAGGCGATCCTTTCATCGTGTCAAGTGCCAAAAGCGGAAGGAAATACAGGGTGGAGTATTTCGGAAAAGATTCCATGCTGAACAGGTGTGAATGCATGGATTTTAAGACAAGCCGGTTGGGCACCTGCAAGCATATTGAAGCCATATCGCAGGCTTATAGCGGAAGATTGGGTCGGAAAATCTATCCCCTGCCTGAGCATACCTCGGTGTATGTGGATTATGTTCACGGCAGAAAGATAAAGATACGGCGAGGGACAATAGCTTCAGACGATATGGACAGTCTGATTTCTACCCTTTTCAATGCTGACGGTACAATCACTGATATGAACTCCGACCCTACCGTGTTCATAAAGAAAGCCATCAGCATTGACGAGGGTTTTGAATGGGAAAGCGATGCCATGAACCTCGTGATTGAGGCACGCGACAAAGAACGTCGCAGGCGACTGATTGCAGAAAAATATGCCGAGGCATCGTTCGACGGTCTTATTAAGACCGGCCTTCATCCGTATCAGGCCGATGGAGTGAGATTCGCCTTTTCAGAGGGACGGACTATCAATGCCGACGAAATGGGTCTCGGAAAGACCGTACAGGCCATAGCTACGGCAGAACTGCTGAAAAGGGAACATTTAGTGGATTCGGTAATCATAATATGCCCGACATCGCTCAAATACCAGTGGCAGTCAGAAATAAAGCGCTTTACGGATTCGTCTGTAATGGTAATTGAAGGCAATGTCATGAAACGCAGGGAGCAATTTGACACTCCCGAGGCATTCTACAAGATCTGCTCTTTCCACTCCATGAGCAACACCATAAAATCCGGATATGTGCCTGCCGCCGACATGATCATTTACGACGAGCTGCAACGTCTCAAAAACCGCGAGACACAGATGGGACGGCAACTGCGTAAGCTGGAATCGCAATATGTAATGGCCCTCTCGGGAACGCCTCTTGAAAATAAACTTGATGAACTCTATTCCGTAGTGCAATTTGTCGACCAGTATGCCCTCGGACCGTATTATGAGTTCGTCAACGAGACTACCCTTACCGATGAAACGGGCAGGGTAACAGGATACAGAAACCTCCATTCTGTGTCTGAGCGACTAAGCCACAGACTCATACGTCGCCGCAAGGCCGATGTAAGACTCCAGATGCCGGCACGCACCGACACCAATCTGTTTGTGCCCATGACCAAGGAGCAACAAGCCATTCACGATGAATATAAATTTCAGGTAGGTGGGCTAATCCATAAATGGCACAGATTTAAGTTTCTAAGTGAGGCTGACCGCAAGAGGCTTTTGTTATTTCTGTCAATGATGCGGATGGTGTGCGACAGCACTTTTATTCTTGACCAGAAGAGTCGCCATGACACCAAGATTGAAGAAATCATGGCCATAATAGCTAACCTGCTTTCTGATAAAGACAGTAAAGTGGTGATCTTCAGCCAGTGGGAAAGGATGCTGCGTATTCTTGCCACTGAACTCGAGAGGAACGACATTGATTTCTGCTTCCTTCACGGAGGAGTCCCTTCTCTTAAGCGAAAGAGCCTGATAGACAGATTTCAAGAGGACCCTGACTGCCGTATATTCCTGTCGACAGACGCAGGGGCCACCGGACTCAATCTGCAGGCGGCCACCCTGCTTATCAATATTGACCTTCCATGGAACCCGGCAGTGCTGGAGCAGCGCATAGCGCGTATCTACCGGCTTGGTCAAAATAATCCCGTGCAGATCATCAATATGATTTCGCGCGGCACGATCGAAGAGCAGATGCTGTCAACATTGTCATTTAAATCGAACCTTGCAGCAGGTATACTCGATGGCGGAGATGACGCAGTGTTCCTGGAAAACAAGAAATTTGAGAAAATCGTGGAAGTCGTGGACTGTGTTGTCAATGATAGCGGCGACAATGGCGGCCAACAGGAGGAGAAGCGAGATAAGAAGCTCCTCGATAAACAAGGCCAGGAGCAGCCAGGAGTACCGAGCGCCACTGACGATACCGCCACTGAGGTTAATACAAATGGTTCAGAACCGGCTATGGAGAATGCGCATGGCGGTACTCATCCGGCAGAAAAACCTGATATGGGAAATGATACAGGCGAAAGGACTTCACCGGGAACTGCCGGGACAATAAACTCTCATGACAAAAATGGAACCGTAACCTCGGGAGACAAGCCTGCAGTAAGTAAGAGTCGGGGCGAAGTGTGCGATGTCGTTTCAGAAGGCTTGAAAGCATTGGGTAGGTTTGCCGACATTCTGCGCAATCCTGAAAGCGCCGAAATGATAGCGGATGCCCTTGTAAAGGAAGATCCCGCAACCGGCGAGACAAGCCTAAACATCCCGGTTCCCGATAAAACCACGGTAGTCAGCATCCTGTCGGCATTTTCAATGCTTCTGAATAAGGGTACTTATAGGTAACACATAAAGATTGCTCAAAATAGAACACGTTAACAAATTTCTACGGAGTTAAATGCCTGAAAACAGACAAATTTATTTTGGAGTAAAATGATATGAAAAGCGATTGACAAGTTTATTTTGCTGCTTGTCAATCGCTTTATATTAGTTGTTTATGTCTTAAAATCGGTCGGATTTTATATCAATACTCGTCATCGTTGAAAAGCGAGTAGGTTGCTGAGTATGAGGATATTAAGTGTGTCGTGTTTGCATTTGGCAAAACAAACCGCGCCATTTGAGACGGTCTGAGGCGATTGCCGAACCTTTGGCCAAACATTGGCGAAACCTTGGTCAAACATAATACCAAATCACTTATTATTCTTCCTCCTCTGGAGGATTTCATTTTGTCGGAGAAGTTTATTTTATATAAATAACGGATAATGAGGGACTTTTATTCCCCCAAAATCCTCCTTTAGTGGCAATTTATAACATTTGTTAACATTAGAGTGAACACCTTTCTTCTCGTTCATCATAGCTGTGAGATAAGTTCTGTTCCGGTCATGACATCCATCTTTGAGAACGCAAACAGTTTCTTGCCGAGGTCTTTAAGCGAATGGCCGATGTGATAGACTTCCTCATCAATTATAAGAAAACGGTCGTGAGCCTTATTGTAAGCGTGTAAGGTTACACCCGGATACTGGGCATTGTGTCGCGCAACATCCTGACGAAGCTGCTGTGAAATTTTACCGTCGTAAATATCAACAGTCACACCGGAATTCCGTTTTGACAGTTGCACAAGCACTGAATCGTCAACATAGCTGTCAATGACAACTATCCGTTTTTTAGCCTTTCTGATTAGTTTGGCAATGAAGGCATACGCATCGAAAATCTGACCATTGAAGAATACCCCCTGTTCGGGTTCTTTGGGTTCATTAAGGCGATCAAGAATTGTATCGACCTTTTCATCAGTCTTCAACTGTTTCATCTCAATACGTTCCATCCTTTGGAAAAGTGAGGCATTATTCATCAGGAAATTTCGCATAGCCACGAAAGCATCAATTATACGGATGCTTGTATGTACGGCAGTTTCGCTTTTCAATACGGCGAAAGCATAGCGACTCCCTGCTCGGTAAATGCGAAAGGATTAACTGATGAGTGTTTGAGACCATTGAACCGGTCGCAATTTGCGACCAGTTCATCTTTCTCTTGATTTGAGAGCTGAAATCTAAAATGTTCCGGGAAACGCTCAACATTTCTTCTTACCTGCTCATTAAGACGTTTGGTTTCAACCCCATACAATTCTGCCAGATCCCGGTCAATCATTACCTGTTTGCCTCTCAGGGTAAGGATACGGTTTTCTATTGGCATTGCCAACCGGTCACAATATGTGACCGGTTCCTTGTTCGGTGTATTTTGTATTGATAGATTGTTTTCTTGTGTAGATTCCATATGCAAAGGTACCTAATATTTCTGAAATATAAGGCTATATATGAGCAATAACTTCCAATTAGCACTCATATTGTGCCGATTGGAAGTTGAAAACAGTCCTCTATTTGTTTGTATTTACAGATATTCCCACATATGCAACTTTTGACAGATTTATATACAAACAAATCCATTTCTACAAGAATCGGATTTTAGCCAAACAAACCACGCTATTTGGGGCTATAAAACACCAATGGCCAAACAAATTATATTTTGCTTGACCATTGGTTATCAGGTAGTTGCGTTAAAATTTCGTCTTAATACTCGTCCTCGTTGAAAAAGAAGTCTTCTTTGGAGGGGTAGTCGGGCCAGATGTCTTCGATGGATTCGTAGGTTTCGCCTTCGTCTTCGATTTCCTGGAGGTTTTCGATTACTTCCAGAGGGGCACCCGAGCGCTGGGCGTAATCAATGAGTTCTTCACGGGTGGCGGGCCAGGGGGCGTCTTCAAGTTTTGAGGCAAGTTCAAGTGTCCAGTACATAGTCGTTACAGGGGTCTATGAGGGTTGGTTATTTTTATTGTTTTCCCCTTTAACGGGTATGTCGGGGGTTTATTATATTTTGATGAATAAAAATAACGGTTTGTCGAAAATCTGTTATAGGATTGTGGAAAAATCGACCGGGAGGGGATTTTTGGGAACGGGTTCGCCTATGGGCGAACCACAGGACAGGCAGCGAGGGGGAAGTTGGCGGAAATGGGGCCGAGGGACAGAAAGATGGAGGAATAGGAAGACTGAGGGGATGGAGGCCTGTGAGGATCAGGGACGCCAGGGGAGTTCGGGGGTGGAGGAGAGATTGTTGAGGTGGCGGGAGAGGGTGAAGAGGTAGTCGCTGAGGCGGTTGACGTAGGCGATGGCCAGGGGATGGACGGGGGATGTCGCGGCGAGGGTTATAATGTGGCGTTCGGCGCGGCGGCAGACGGTACGGGCGATGTTGGCCTGGCAGGCGGCGGGGCAGCCTCCGGGAAGGATGAAGCTGTTGAGTGGGGGTAATGTGGTGTCGAGGCGGTCGATTTCTGCTTCGATGTGGCGGATTTCGGACTCGTCGATTCCTTTGGGGGCCGGGAGGGTATCGGGGGTGGCGGATTCAGAGGGGGTGGCCAGGTATGCGCCGAGGTTGAAGAGGCGGTTCTGAATTGACTGGATGAAGTCTATGGAGGGGGCGTCGACGCCCGGTGTGGCGGCCAGGAGGCCGAGATGGGAGTTGAGTTCGTCGATGGTGCCGTAGGCGTTGAGGCGGGGGGAGTCTTTGCTGACGCGGGAGCCGCCGACAAGGGCGGTTGTTCCGGCGTCGCCGGTGCGGGTGTAGATTTTCATTGGAGGGAAATTTTGGGAAAGGGGGATGTTCGCCTATGGGCGAACCACAGGACAGGCAGGGAGAGAGGATTTGGGGGGAGAGATTGGAGGGGAGAAGATTAAGGGAGAGGAGATGGGGCGGGGGAGGAGATGAAACGGCGGGAGGGAGGCTGTCAGGGGGTGTCGGGGAGAGGGGTATCAGTGAGGGAGGGATCGGAGATGGCCGCGGTGAGAGAGGGGAGATCAGGGTGGAAATGGAGGCAGTCGGTGGCGGGGGGCATGGCGAGATTGCGCTCTTTCATATTTTCGATGAGCTGGCGCAGTGGGGCGTAGAGGCCGTCGCGGTCCAGGAGGTGGATGGGTTTGGGCTGTTTGAAGAAGTTGGTGGAGGCGAGGGCGGAGAAGACTTCGTCAAGGGTGCCGATTCCTCCTTCGAGGGCTACGAAGATGTCGGCGTTCTCTTCCATCATCTGTTTGCGTTCATGGAGGGTCTCGACGTGGATGCTGACGGTATTGGCGGGATGCTGATTGTCGAGCCGGCTCTGGGGAACAAGGCCGATTACTTTGGCTCCGGCGTCGGCCGCGGCCTGGGCTACGACTCCCATCATGCTGTAACGGAGGCCGCCGTAGACGAGGGTATGGCCGTTGCGGCCGATCCAGGTCCCGAAATTGCGGGCGTCTTCGATATATTCTTTTGCGATACCCGGCCGGGCCGAGCAGTAAACGGCGATTCTCATTGTTGGTTCAGATATGGAGGATGTTACGCAGGATTCCCCACAGGATTACTGTTCCCAGGAGAATGAATACTGAGAGGGGAGAGGTCAGACGGCTGTGGATTTTACCGGCCGCTGGATTCCGCAACATAGAGAGCAGCATAATCAGGCCGAGATATACCAGCAGCGGGGGCAATAGCAGATTGTAGCTCCAGGCCTCCAGCGGGTGTCCCTCCAAAAGTGCGCGAAAGGCTCGCTGTGAGCCGCATCCGGGACACTGCAGTCCCGTCAGCCAGCGGAAGGGGCACGGAGGCATTCTTCCCGAGATCCCGCAGACTACGGCATACAGAACGAGCGCGCCGGCTGCGCCGGCGCCCAGGAGGAAATTCTGTCGGCTGTCTGAAGCCACGTGCCCGGTGATTCGGTCTGTAGGATTATCAAATGCCTGAGAAAGCGAGCTGCACGGGGAGCCATACAAGGCCCAGGACAATCGACAGCATGATGAGCCACTGCGCCCAGTCCGACATCTTTTGCGCCTTTTTCAGATTACCGCGGTTATAGGCCTGTTTGACCTGCGCCGAGCAGACGATAGCGGCGACTCCCAGCGGCATACAGCAGAGAATAGTGACGATAATTGACCAGGCAAGGTAAGCCGGCGGACAAGGTTCGTCGGGGATTACAGCTTCCTGTTGCCACTCCCATTGCTGTGCGGGCTGCGGCATCGGCTCGGGTTCCACGGGGTGTGCCGCCGGCTGGGGGGCGGCCTGCTGTGCGGGGTACGGTTCAGGCTGCGGGGCTACCTGTTGCGGGGTCCAGGGTTGAACGGAAGGTTCCGGCTGCCGTGGCATAACAGGCGTTTCCGGTATGACAGGCGCCTGGGGAACCGGAGGAGCCAGCAACAGCCGCAACTCCTCGATTTCCGAGGCCTCAACCCAATCCGGGAGGCCGGAATACCACACGGGGGTCTCCGCCGTCAGCCCCATTTCCATGAGCTGCGCGGCGGTGAAAGGCCCTGCGTGTCGGTCATCGATTATTGTCCAGTATTCCATCGGGGAATCGTTTTATGATTGGCTAAGAGAGTGTTCGGCGGGAGGGAAATCAGAAAAACTTGGTTTCCTTGCCGAAAATAACGGTAAGAAGGTTGTTGGCCAGGCCGGACGCACCGATACGGAAATATTCGTTGGTGAGCCATTTGTCGCCCAGGATTTCCTTCACGATGCAATAGTAGGAGACGGCCTCCTGGGGGGTGCGCACACCTCCGGCGGGCTTGAAGCCTACCATGCGGCCCGACTGTTCGTAATATTCCTTGATGCACTGACACATCACATAAGCGGCCTCCAGGCTTGCTCCGGGGACATCCTTGCCCGTGGAAGTCTTGATGAAGTCGGCTCCGGAGTACATGGCCAGCACAGACGCATCGCGGATATTCTTCGCTGTCATCAGCGCGCCCGATTCCAGGATGACTTTCAGCCGGGCATCGCGACAGGCGGCTTTCTGCTCCATGATTTCGTCGCAGACCTCCTCATAGTCTCCGTCGAAGAAATTGCCCTGGTTCAGTACGATGTCGATTTCGTCGGCACCTCCGTCAACGGCAAGAGCCGTCTCGGCCACCTTCACCTCGGTGAAAGTCTGCGACGAAGGGAATCCGCCGGAAACGCAGGCGATATCCACCTCAGAAACCTCGAGGACAGCGCGGACAACCTGGGCGAAATTGGGATACACACAGATGGCGGCGACGTTCTTCATCTCGGGGTGTTCGGTCTCGAACTGGTTTACCTTCTCGGTGAAGTCCGCCACGGAGCGGGGCGAATCGGTCGATTTCAGCGTTGTCAGGTCGATACAGTTGAACAGGAACTTGTAGACCTCCTCGTTGGAGTTCTCGGCAAGGTGTTCGTCGAGGATACGTTTTACCTCGGCGGCGACGAAAGCGTCGTCGGTCGTTACGGCGGAGCGTCCGATGGCGTCCCGGTATTTGTCTTGGGCCATAGTCTTTTACAGTTAGGATTTAAAGGATTTGACAATCAGTTGATTTTGTCGACCTCAAGGGGCTGGTCAATGACTTCCTCCCAGGGGAGACCCTGCAGGGGAAGCTGCTCCATGAACGGGTCGGGGTCATATTCTTCAACATTGTGGACGCCCGGTTTGTTCCATTTTCCGGTAAGAAACATCATGGCGCCGATCATGGCGGGCACGCCGGTGGTATAGCTTACGGCCTGCATACCCGTCTCCTTGTAAGCCTCGCTGTGGGAGCAGTTGTTGTAGATGTAATAAGTCATCGGCTTCCCCTCCTTCGACTTGCCGGAGATGCGGCATCCGATGGAAGTCTCCCCGGTATAGTTCTCGCCCAGGTCCTGGGGATTGGGGAGGACGGCCTTGAGGAACTGCAGCGGCACGATTTTCTGGCCGTTGTAGTCTATTTCGTCGATACGGGCCATCCCTATGTCCTGGATGACACGCAGATGGGTCAGATATTCCTGGCCGAAAGTCATCCAGAAACGGGCGCGCCGGATTGTCGGGAAGTTCTGTACCAGCGACTCCAGCTCCTCGTGGTAAAGCAGATAGCTGTCGCGCGGACCGATATGCGGGTAAGTCAGCGACGCGTGGATTTCAAGCGGCCCGGTGGTTATCCACTTGCCGTCCTGCCAGTAGCGGCCGTTCTGGGTAATCTCGCGGATGTTGATTTCGGGGTTGAAATTCGTGGCGAAAGCCTTTCCGTGATTACCGGCGTTGCAGTCCACGATATCCAGGGTCTCCATCTCCGAGAAATAATGCTTGGCCGCGTAGGCGGTGAACACTCCCGACACTCCCGGGTCGAAACCGCATCCGAGAATCGCCGTCAGGCCCGCTTTCTCGAAGCGTTCGCGGTAGGCCCACTGCCATGAATATTCGAAATGGGCCACGTCGCGCGGCTCGTAATTCGCCGTGTCGAGATAGTTTACACCACATTCCAGGCAGGCGTCCATGATGGTCAGGTCCTGATAGGGGAGGGCCAGGTTCATGACCAGCTCGGGTTTATGGCGGCGCAGAAGACCGCAAAGATCCTCGACGGAGTCGGCGTCCACCCTGTCGGTCTCTATGACCGGGAGCTTGCGCCCGTGACGGGCTGCCTCACGCTGGATTGCCTCCTTCACCGCATCGCATTTCTCGCGCCGGCGCGAGGCCAGGACGATTTCGGTGAACACCTCGGGGTTCTGGGCACATTTGTGGGCTGCCACGGTGCCTACACCTCCGACGCCGATAATGATAACTTTTGCCATTCTTTATAGACTGTGTATTGGAATTATCTGTTAGAAACCGGGCGTTGCCGGATGGGCTCAACCCGTCTGAAACGCAAAGTTAGCAAAAAAAATGAACCCGACCCCCATTTTCGGCAAAAATCATCGTCCCCCTCTTTCCCGCGCGCAATATAAAGGGGAAAAAGGCGTTTATTAGTCAGCGAAACTCTACAATGTCTGTAACTTTCCATATGAACACTCTTTCAGAAAAAATATATTCCCGACTGCTTTTCCCCCTTCTTTTTCTTCTTGTCTGCGGAGCCGCCGGACCGGCCGCGGCCATGCCGGCGGAGACCTACGCTGCTTCCTCCAAGCTTGCTTCGGGAAAATGGGTCAAGGTCTCCGTGGCCCGTTCCGGGATGTATCTGATTTCCGACGCCGAGCTGCGCCGCTGGGGATTCTCCAATCCCTCCGCGGTGAAAGTCTACGGCTACGGCGCCCAGCGTCTGCCCGAGGCTCTGAATCCCTCCACATATCTCGACGACCTTCCCCAGACCCCTTCGGAATATGTGCCGGGGCGCGGAATCGTCTTCTTCGGGGAAGGTCCCGTTACAATCGGGAATCTTACGGTAGAGTATCTGCGCCCCGTCCAGAACCCTTTCACCGTCCTGGGCTACTATTTCCTGTCGGAAGATACGGAGGAAGAGCGTCTCGTCCCGCAGCCCGATCAGCTTTCCTCTCCGGAAGCCTCCTCTCCGGCGCGTACTTTCAAGGAGCTTTCCTATCATGAATCGGAGCTGTATTCCCCCGGGCAGGTAGGCCATCTGCTTGTCGGAGAGGATTTCAAATATAACCGTACTCAGAAATTCACCTTCTCCCTTCCCGGTATCGAGACTTCCAATCCCGTCTGGATGGAGGCCTCGTTCATCACCAACACCCTATCGGAAGCCTCCACGATAACCTACTCCCTCAACGGCCAGGCACTCCCCTCCGGCTCCGGGGACCGTATTCCCGCCACTACCCAGAAATATTTCCACGGTCAGGAAGGTCTCTCCCGCAAGCAGATCCAGGTTACTGACCCGCAGGTGGAAATCGGAGTCAACTTCGCCACAAACTCCACCGTCAAGTACGCCAATCTCAACTATATAGCTCTCTCCTATACGCGTCGCATCTCCCTCGAAGGGGACGGTACCCTGGTGTTCAACGCCTCGGGAGGCTATTCCGGATTTTCCCTGGCCCAGGCCGACGACGACACCCGCGTATGGGATATCACCACCCCCACAGCCGCCACGGCCATGAATCTTTCCACGCCTGACGGGGACACCCGCCGCTGGTCCCTCTCCCGCTCGGGGATGAGACGCTACGCCGCCTGGAAACCTTCGGGCACTTTCGGCCAGGTGCAGCTTGTCGGCCAGGTCCGCAACCAGAATCTCCACGCGATGGAGGGAGCCGAGATGGTGATTTTTACCCTTCCCCAGTGGAAAGACCAGGCCGAACGCCTCGCCACCCTTCACCGTCAGGACAAGGATGACCCCCTGACCGTGGCCGTTCTGACTCCCCAGGAAGTCTACAATGAATTTTCCTCCGGCTCTCCCGACGTCCAGTCGTTCCGCAAATTGCTGAAGATGTTCTACGACCGTCAGGCGTCTTCGGGCAAGCCCCTGCGCTACGCCCTCTTCCTGAGTCGTCCCAACTACGACAACCGTTCGCTCACTCCCGAGACCAAGACGCTCGGTTATCCCTTCCTCCCGGCATGGTTCACCGACCGCGGCCTGTATGACAATGACTCCTACACCACCGACGATATTTTCGGCTTCCTTGAAGACTATTCCGGCACGAACACCGGCTCCGACAAGCTCTCCATCGCCGTGGGACGTATGCCCCTTACATCCCAGGCCGATGCCAAGTCGGCTGTCGACAAACTGGTAAAGTATTACGAGAAGATGCCCCGTTCCAACTGGAAGAACAATATCCTGATTGTCGCCGACGATCAGGACAACGGTGAGCATCTCCACCAGGCCGACGATTTCTTCTGGCACTTCCTGACCGAGAGTGACGGTCATTCCTCTGTGTTCTACAAGAAGCTATACACCGACCAGTACGAACTCATCTCGAACGTCTACGAAGAGGGTCGCAAGGATTTCTACCGCTATCTTGACGAGGGTGTGATGTGGTGGACCTATACCGGCCACGCCAACGAATCCTCCCTGACGGCCGAGGGACTGGTGACATATACCGACCTCAACAATTTCTATCTGCGCCACTGGCCTGTGGTCTACGCCGCCACCTGCGATTTCCTCCGCTGGGACGCCCCGACAATCTCCGGGGCCGAAATCCTGTTCAAGAATCCCAACGGGGGAGTGATCGCCGCCATCTCGGCCACCCGCCCCGTGTATATCCCCAACAACGGTTATCTCTCCGCCGCGATGGGACGCCAGATGCTCAAGCGCCAGGCCGACGGCCGTTTCGGCACTGTCGGCGATATCCTCCGCAGGGCAAAGAACGATTACCAGACTTATAATGAACGCACCGACGTCTGGACTCCCACCGCCGACTCCAACAAACTACGCTACGTGCTGATGGGAGACCCCGCCATGCGTCTGACCCTCCCGTCCTACCGCGTGGTCGTGGACCGCATCGCCGGTGTGGACCTCCCGGTCTCCGACAATGAGGAACCCCCGACCATCATGGCCCGGCAGCAGACGTCCGTAGAAGGACATCTGGAAACCCCCGACGGTCAGCCTCTCGGGGATTTCAACGGTATCATAATGGCTACTCTCTATGACGCCGAGCAGAGCATCACCACCCGCGGAAACGGAAAGGACGGCGTCGAAAGTACTTTCGACCAGCAGGGGGGACGCCTTTTCGTAGGGAACGCCAAAGTCGAGAACGGTAAATTCTCCCTACCCGTCCAGATGCCTTCCGAAGTGGTCAACAACTACCGCAACGCGGCCCTGAACCTATATGCATACGAAGAAGAGGGGCGCGAGGCTGTCGGCGTGAACCGTGATTTCTATGTTTACGGCACCGACCTCGACGCCGAACCGGACGACACGCCCCCTGTGATCAACGCCTTCTACCTGAATTATCCGACCTTCCAGTCCGGCGACGAGGTCAACAACTCCCCGATGGTAATCGCCGAAGTCTCCGATGACCGCGCCATCAACCTCTCGACCGCCGGAGTCGGGCACCAGATGGTCCTCTCGCTTGACAACGGCAACAAGACCTTCAGCGATGTCGCCGACTATTTCACTCCCTACACCGACGGCACTCCCGGCGGCACCATCGCCTATCCTCTGGAGAACCTGGCCGTAGGCGCCCATACCCTACGTCTGCGCGTCTGGGACGCCGCTCCCAATTCTGCCGACGCCCAACTGGAATTCTTCGTCGCCAAGCGCATCACTCCGGTAATCTACGATGTCTACACCGACGCCAATCCCGCTTCCGTGGAGGCTAACTTCTACGTCACCCATGACCGTCCGGACCGCGACCTGACCGTCACCATCGAAGTCTTCGACATGATGGGGCGCCGCCTTTGGCAGGCCACTCAGAACGGCCGCAGCGATATGTTCCAGTCGATGCCCATCACCTGGGACCTCACTGACTTCGGCGGCCGCCGCGTAGGACGCGGAATCTACCTGTACCGCGCCACCGTTTCCGATGACAATTCCGGCGACAAGACCGCTACCGAAGCGCGCCGCATCGCCGTCACCGCCCCCTGATCCTTCCTCCCCCCGCCTCTGCGTCCTTTTAAATTTTTCCAGCGCTGCCTGTCGTGTGGTTCGCCCTTAGGCGAACAAATGAAGGCGAGCAGGCTTTTGCGCCCCCTCCCGCGCCGGTTATTTATAATTCTCGGCCTGCTGGCGGATCTGCTGGAACAGACGGATGTCGACGTCGGTCAGGGCGCGGTGACGCCGCGCCATCATGCGCGAGGCTATGTCGAGGAATTTTTCCATCGGCAGGTCGGTGAATCCCTGGGCTCCGCCTTCGCTGAAAGAGGCGATGAAATTGCGGGGGAAGCCGGAACCGTGGATATTTACCCCGACGCCGACAACCGTGGCGGTATTGAACATCGTGTTGATGCCCGCCTTGGAGTGGTCCCCCATGATGAGGCCGCAGAACTGCAGGCCGGTCTTGAGGAAGCGGTGGCGGGGATAGTTCCAGAGTTTGATTTCCGTGTAGTCGTTCTTAAGATTGGAGGAGACGCAGCCGGCCCCGAGATTACACCATTCGCCGATGACGGCGTTCCCCAGGAAACCGTCGTGGGCCTTGTTGGAGTAGCCGATCATGACTACGTTGTTAAGCTCTCCGCCTACCTTGCACCAGGGGCCCAGAGTGGTTCCGGGATAAATCTTCGAGCCCATGTTGACCGTGGAGTGTTCTCCCAGAGCGATGGGGCCGCGCAGACAGGACCCTTCCATAATTTCTACGTTGCGTCCCACGTAAATCGGGCCGTGGGAGGCGTTCAGCACCACTCCCTCCACGATTGCTCCGCTCTCGATATAAATCAGGTCGGGATCTCCGATGACGGTGTTGCTGCGTGGAATCGACTGACCCTCGCGTCCTCGCGTAATATACTGGAAATCCTCCTCGATCTGCCGGGGATTGAGCAGGAAGATATCATAGAGGAAATCCACCGTGTCGATTTTGTCCTGGAACAGGATGTCACCTCCGACAGGATTCGCCGACAGATGCTGCGCTACGGTCACTTCCTCCCCCTTCATGTTCCGGGCGATTAGTTTCTCGCCGGGAAGCAGACGGTCAACGGCCGCGGCCAGGTCTTCGGTCGGGATAACGTTGGAGGCGATTATGATGTCGCCGGGTTCCGAGGGGGGACAGGGGAATTTCTCGCCGAGATATTCCTCGGTCTGGTAATGATAGTCGCCGGGCAGATACATCTCCCACTTCTGGCGGATGGTGTTGATGCCGATTAGCAGATCCGCCACCGGGCGTGTATAGCTCAGAGGCAGGAGGTTGTCATGGACGGACTGTTCGTCCCGGAGTATGATTTTTCGCATTTCGGATGATAGCTTTGTGTCGGTAAACTTTTATATTTGCAACAAATGTATTACTTTTGCATCGAAAATGCAAATTTTACAACGATGAATTATATTCCGACACAGATAGATGGAGTGTATATAGTTGAGCCGAAACGGTTTGGCGATGCGAGGGGCTATTTTATGGAGACATTCCGCCTGGAGGAGTTCCGCCGCAACGTGGCTCCCGGCATCGAATTCGTGCAGACCAATGAATCTGTGTCGACCCGCGGAGTTCTCCGCGGCCTTCATTTCCAGAAAGGGGAGTTTTCCCAGGCGAAACTCGTCAGGGTATCGCAGGGAACGGTCATCGACGTCATCGTGGACCTCCGGCCCGAATCCCCCACTTTCGGAAAACACGTGGCCGTGGAGCTGTCGGCCGAGAATGCCCGTCAGCTGTTTGTGCCCCGCCGGTTCGCCCACGGATTCATCGTTCTTTCCGACGTGGCCCAGTTCCAGTATATGGTAGACAATGTCTACGCTCCCCAGGCCGAGGCCACTCTCCGTTTCGACGACCCCGAACTCGGAATCGACTGGCCGCTCCCCGCTTCCGAGCTGAACCTCTCCGAAAAAGATCTGCGCGGCTATTCCCTGGCGCAGATACGTGATCTTAAACCTTTCTGACACCTGATTTCGTAATAATAAACACCTGCTTAATCAATTTACTCTCGTTAATGAACTATCGCAAACTTTCCCCGGCCGAGATTTCTCAGCTTGAACGGCAGGGGTGCAGCAGCCCAGACTGGGGGTTGCTCGATGTCGCCGAGCCTTTCGATGCCGGCCGCTACCGTAATGTCCGCTTTATAGGCAAGGTAAGCCTTGCGCCCGCCCAGGGAGTGAAGTGTTTTATTCCCGGAGTCCCGCAGCAGACGGGTATCTATGATGCCACGGTGGCCGACTGTACAATCGGCCGCGATGTGTTCATTCATGGCGTGCGCGGCGCTCTGGTCAATCTGGATATCGAGGACGACGTGCGCATCGAATCCGTCTTCTCGATCACCTGCGAGGGAGAAACCTCTTTCGGCAACGGTGTCAGGGTCAGCGTCCTGAGCGAGACCGGCGGCCGCGAGGTCAGCATCAATACCGAGCTGTCCGCTCCCGTGGCTTATATGGAGGCCCTTTATCGCCATAACGCCCGCCTGTCCCATCGTCTGGCCGAAATGTCCGACAAGTTCGCCGAAAGCCGCCGAAGCACACGCGCCGGAATCGGCCGCGGCAGCGATATCGCCAACTGCGGCATGATTCTCAATGTCGACATCCAGGGAAAATGCAAGATCCACAATGCTCCGCGCCTTAAGAACGGCACTATCCGCAACGCTACGGTTGGAGCCGAGGTAGTGGCCAGTGACTTCATAATAATGGACGGCGCCAGAGTGGAGGCCGCTGCCCTGGTGAAACATTCCTTTGTCGGGCAGGCATCCACGCTGTCGAGTCTCTTCTCGGCCCATGATTCGCTGTTCTTCTGCAACTGCCATCTGGAGAACGGAGAGTCCGCCGCAACCTTTGCCGGACCGTTCACCAACTCGATGCACAAGTCCACGCTCCTTATCGGCGGTATCTTCTCGTTCTTCAACGCCGGTTCGGGCACGAACCAGAGCAACCATATGTATAAGCTCGGCCCGATGCATCAGGGTATCACAACCCGCGGTGTGAAGACGGCCTCCGACTGCTATATCCTGTGGCCCGCCGCAATCGGCACGTTCACGATGGTCATGGGACGCCACTACGCCCATCCCGACACCCGTAAGCTCCCCTTCGGGTATCTTATCGCCGACGGACGGAACCGCTCGCTGCTCCTGCCGGGCGCGGCAATCGCCTCCATCGGTACGGCCCGCGACGTCGACAAATGGCCCGCCCGCGATAAGCGCGAGAAGCTCGATGTCCCGATGCTTGATCCCGTGAACTTCCACTGGCTCTCGCCTTACACCCTTCAGACCGTTGTGGAGGGGCGCACGCTTCTCGAGGGCTTCCTCAGGGAAAGAAAACTTACCGACAAGGAGGAAATCGACTACAACGGCGTTGTCCTTAACGGAAAGGGGATCCGTCGGGGCATCCGCCTTTATCAGCTTCTGATGGAACTGTTCGCCGGCATGATGGTACGCCGCAAGATCATGACCACCGTCGCCACCCGCCCGGAGATTACCCCCTCGGGTCTGCTGGATGTCCTCCGCGCCGATCCCGGCGAAGAGGGAACGGGAGTGTGGGTCGACATGGCCGGTATGCAGGCTCCCCGCGGGGAACTCGACAAGCTCGTCGACAGGCTCATTGAGGCTGAGAATCCGACGTTTACCGAACTCAACCGCGACCTCTGGGCTCTCCATGACCGCTACTTCTCCCTCTCCTGGAGCTGGCTCTGGCACCGCATGGAGGAATTCACCGGCTCCGCTCCCTCGGAGTTCAGCCTGGAGAACGTAATCGATATTCTTACCCGCGGAGCCGCCGCGGCCGAATCCCTGGAGGATTATCTGCGCAAGGACGCCGACAAGGAGTTCAATCCCGATAAGGCATCCATCGGTTTCGGAATCGATTCCTCGGACGACTGCGCGGAAATCCGCGATGATTTCGAACGTGTGCGCGGAAATATCGGAAGCCAGCGTTTCCTTGCCAAGCTCCACCAGCAGTTGCTCACCTACGTCCACTCCATCAACAATCTTGTGGCCGTACTGAAGGCATAACCCCCTTATCCGGTGTCTGCGGTACCCCTTCCGGCACTGCCGCAGACGCCGGAATCAATAAAATTTCATTTTTTTTGAAAATTCTTGCCGAAAAATTTGGCGGGTTCAAAAAAAGGATGTAACTTTGCACTCGCAATCGACAAGGAAACAACTCCTGAAGGTTGCAAAAAATAGTTCTCTGAAATTCTCTCTAAGACCTATTACCGATTGGTGCGGTAGTTCAGCTGGTTAGAATACCTGCCTGTCACGCAGGGGGTCGCGAGTTCGAGTCTCGTCCGCACCGCTGGAGAGAGAGGAGAAGGAGTAGTGTTAAACTTCGGTTTGCATTACTCCTTCTTTTTTTATTCTCTTTTTTGTTGTCAGAAATCCCGAAATTGAGTTTTTATTGATTCCGGGGGTACGTCTCCCCGCCGGGGAGTCTGTCGCGCCCCGGAAGAGAAAGTCTTTTAGCGATGAAACGAAACCTGCTCCGGATATTTTCCTTTTTGATGTTGCTTGCCGCGGTGGCCTCATGTTCAGGTTCCCGGGAGTTCCGCCTGGACGTGGCTTCCGATGACATCGGTACCCAGAACGTAACCCTCGTATATTATTCCGACGGGGCTTATAAGGCGCAGACGGTATCGGCTATCGACGGAAAGTTTACCGTTATCGGTTCGCTGGACGCTCCCGCCTTCATCGAGGTGTTCGTCGGCAACGGCACTCTGCTCGGGGAGCTTATCGTGGAGGGGGGAGATCATGTCGAGGCCCGTCTGTCGGCGCTCAATCCCGAAAATATCTCCGTCCGGGGGAACGACGACGCCGAAGAGCTGGAGGAATTTCTTAAAGACAATCGGCCGCTGATTCAGAAAAACGATTTCGACGCCCTGAACCGGAATATCGGAAATTATATCCGGGAGAATCCACGGGATTTTGTCTCGGCGGTGCTTCTCAATAATTATTATACGGTCAACGGATATGAGGCCGAGGCTGCGGAACTGCTCCAGTTGATTCCGTCGAAATGGCGCGAAGGGGGATTTACCCTGGGATTCGAGCAGATGCTAAGCGTCACACTGGCTTCCGACACCCTGGCGGTGGATACGGTCAGGGCATTTGCTCCGGTCGATACGGCGGCTCTGTTCACGCCCTCCGGAGCGCCCTACACCCTGATGATGCTTACCGATGACAAATCCCGCGGTGCCGATTCGATCCGGACCGTTGTCTCGGTGCTGAGGGCAGGGGCGCCTGCGTCGAAACTGAGAATCGTGGATTTCGGATGCGACCGCGACACGATGCTCTGGAAAACGGCCCTGCGCAATCTGCCTGAGGATTATCCGGCGGATGTGGAACGTCTGTGGCTCGCCGCCGGTCCGGCTTCGGCGGATCTGGCGGGCGCGGCTCCGACGGATGTGCCCTTCTTTATCCTGGCCGATTCGGCAGGTCACATGGTCTACCGCGGATGTTCGGCCACCGGCGCCAGGGCGGCTTACGGCCGCATCAAGCGCTGAGTTTTCCCTTAAATCTTCCTTTCATCAAGAATCTCTGTTATGCTCGTCAAAGTCTGCGGGGCGGCTCTCCAGGGGATAGACGCCATTAAAATTTCTATTGAAGCTCTGGTCGAGAGCGGATTTTCGATTACGCTCGTCGGGATGCCCGACAAGGCCGTCAAGGAGAGCGTCCAGCGTGTGGAATCCGCCGTGAGTCACTGCGGCATGGAATTCCCGCGCAGGAAAATACTTGTAAATATGGCTCCTGCGGAGGTCCGCAAGGAGGGAGCGGCCTATGATCTGCCGCTGGCAGTGGGAATCCTGGCGGCCGACAACCGGATTCCCGCTCAGTTGCTGGAACGATACATGATAATGGGGGAACTGTCGCTCGACGGTTCTCTGCTCCCGATAAAGGGAGTGCTTCCGATGGCTATCCTCGCCCGTAGTCTCGGCCTGAAAGGGATTATCCTTCCGGCGCAGAACGCTTCGGAGGCCGCGGTGGTGAACAATCTGGAGGTCTGCGGCGCCCGCTCCCTGCGGGAGGTGATCGATCATCTGTCGGGCGTCATCCCGATTCCTCCGACGGAAATAGATACCCGCGCGGAGTTCGGAAAGGCCGTGGAGACTTTTCCCTTTGACTTCGCCGAGGTCAAGGGGCAGGAGAACGTCAAACGCGCATTCGAGGTGGCCTGTGCCGGAGGACACAATATTCTGCTGGTGGGGCCTCCCGGAGCCGGAAAGTCGATGATGGCCAAGCGGCTCCCCTCCATCATGCCTCCGCTGACGCTCCATGAGGCCCTGGAGACTACCAAAATCCATTCCGTGGCCGGAAAACTGAAGTCCGGTTCGAATCTCATGAGCCACCGTCCGTTCCGTTCTCCCCATCACACCATCTCAAACGTCGCTCTCGTCGGCGGGGGCAGCTCCCCGATGCCCGGAGAGATTTCCCTGGCCCACAACGGGATTCTTTTCCTCGATGAATTTCCGGAATTTTCGCGGTCGGTGCTGGAGGTGATGCGCCAGCCGCTGGAAGACCGCCATATCACCATCTCCCGCGCATCCTATACCATCGACTATCCGGCCGGGTTCATGCTGGTGGCTTCCATGAATCCGTGTCCCTGCGGGTATTACAACCATCCCACGAAGGACTGCACCTGCTCTCCGGCGCAGGTGAGCCGCTACCTGGGGCGCATCTCCGGTCCGCTGCTTGACCGCATCGACATCCAGGTCGAAATCCTCCCCGTTCCTTTCGAGAAGCTCGCCTCCATGCCGACCGGGGAGACCAGCGCCGATATGCGGCGCCGGGTAGTGCGCGCCCGCGCCCTCCAGGCAGCCCGCTATGCCGCCGAGGAAGGCATCCACTGCAACGCCCAGATGAATTCGCGCCTCCTCTCGGCTTATTGCCCCCTTGACTCCGACGCGATGGCAATCCTGCGCAATGCCATGACGCGCTTCGATATGTCGGCCCGCGCCTACGACCGCATCCTCCGCGTTGCCCGCACCATCGCCGACCTGGAAGCCTCCTCTTTCCCTGCCTCCCCGGTCTCCGATCCCTCCTCCCCGGAACTCTGTCCGCCGATTACAGCCGCCCATATCGCCGAGGCTGTCGGCTACCGCAATCTCGACCGCGCCTCCTGGGGGCTCCGGTAACTCCTCCCCCTCGCTTCGCTCGACCGGGCTAAAGCCCGGCGCCGGAACAAATCATTTACCATTCCTGCGACGCCCCCTGCTCCTGCAACTTCCTTCCCCCGGAGTTTTCCTCTCTGGTTCCTTTTCCCTCTCTTTCCCCCAATTACTTTCTCCCTCCCTTATTTATCAGACAAATTGATTTGTAACGGCTCTGAGCTTTAGCTCAGGTTCTAATCCCCGAAAACTGCAATCCAATGACCCGGCCGATGACTTTCCGCGCCTCCTGGCATGATTACTCCTCCCGCTGTATCTATATGGTGACTCTCAGCAAGCGGCCTGAGGTGGAGCCGTTCGGCCAGCTTGCCGGGGAGGTGACTGATCCTTCTTCCGTCAGGATTGTATGCTCGCCCACGGGACGCGCCGTCCGCGATCAGGTTCACGGGTTGTCTCTCATAGAGCCGGCCATACGGGTCCTTCAGTACGCCGTTATGCCTGACCATCTGCATATCCTGCTTTTTGTGACCCGTCCGATGACGGAACCCCTGGGAAGTGTAATAGCGCGGTTCAAAATCGCCGTAAACCGTGCGGCTGGCGGAGAGCCAGTTTTTGAGGAGGGGTTCAATGATCAGATTCTGAAAACCGACCGCAGTCTCGACCGGCTGTTCCAGTATATCCGCCAGAATCCTTACCGCCTGGCGGTCAGACGGGCGCGGCCCGAATATTTCCGGCGGTTGCGCTCCCTGACTTTCGGAGAGACCCGCTGCGAGGCTTACGGCAATCCGTTTCTTCTGCGTAATCCTTTCAAGAGCCAGGTCGTCGTCCATCGCAGGGATGACGAGGCCGCCCGCGCCCTCCGTCGTCAGGAGTGGCTTCACGTTGCTGCCAACGGGGGTGTCCTTGTCTCCCCGTTTATTTCCCCGGCGGAAAAAGCCATACGCGCCGAGGCCGAGGCGCTCGGCGGCCGCTTTATTTTCCTTACCGACATCCCCTTCACAGATCGCTATAATATGGGCCACAAAACGAAGCGTGCAAAGTGCGTGACGGTGGTTTGGCGTGAAAGCCTTTTGGTTTCAGTTAGTTAGGTGGGGTAGGGGAGTCGGGCCGGAATAAAACGAAACGTGCAAAAAGTTTACATGGACTTAATTTTGGTTTACATGGATGGCCAGTTTTGATACGGTCGGCTTACATGGGCTTTGCATGGGGTTGTCGCGTGGTTTACGTCGGGCATGTGGTCGGTCATCGGGATGAGATAGAGTAGGGCGGTCGCGGCTGTGAGCCGCTTTTTTATGTGTTGCTCCGAAATTTTGTGAGTTCAAAATATGCCATATAACTATTATTTGGTATATTTGCACGAATAATACAAGGATATATGGCAAAAGTTATTCATGTTCATCTGACGCATCCCATCGAGGGAACGAGGCGTAAGGACTGGTATTTTAGTAGTATAAAGGCCGTTTTCAGCGTGTTTTCGACGGATCAGGTCGGTGCGACCTACAATTATCTGCGTCATGCCGGGTTGTCAGGCAACGGCACGGTTGTAACTAAACGCGCTATAATCAAGCAGTCTACGCTTATATCGGGTGGCGATGGCGCAGACTATAAGGATGGTGTTTGAGCGGCCTTAGAAGGCAAATATAACGGTATTTCAAGGGCATTGTCAGCTATAGGCTGGTGATGCCCTATTTTTAGGCTTAATCACAGTCGAGAACAGCGATTTTTAGAACTGGAGTGACAGGTGGAGTGACAGAGTGGGGTGACAAACTGGAGTGACAGCCTTATAAAACTGGAGTGACAAATTCCGGGTTTTTCGATGCAAATAATTGTGATGAGATAAACGCCCAAAATCGGGCATCAATTTTCAAAAACGGCGTTTGAGTGTGAAGCAAAATACCCACTCTTTTTTGATTTTGCCTTGTGGAAGCAGCCTATAATCAGAACCTTCGCTTGTGGTTTCAAAGAAATAGGGGAGGGGTATACCTAAAAGAGGATGACAGAGGGTGCGCCGTGGGGTCAATTCAGGTGGCACAGGGTGCCAAGCAGCTGCTGCAGATCATGCCGGGATAATGGTCTTAGGTTTCCACAGTCTCCTTCGAGGTAGAGTGGACATATTGGGGGGTGATAGGCACCGATCTCTCTCTCTCTAACTCGTCAATCCGAGCCTTTAGCCGCCCAGTCTCCTCTCTTAAATCTCCAATCTCTTTATCCTTAGCTGTTAATAAGTCGAAAAGTCGGTCTATCATTGGATTAGAGGATTGTATTTTCGGTGAAATTTCATTAACTTTATCCTCTATATTACTCGGATTACTGTCTGGTTGTGTTTTAGAGGTACGTTTCGTTTTAAGCATTTCACCCATACCCAACATAAGCCATTCCACATTCACCTCGGGGTAGGTGGCGAAAAATTTTGTAATCACATCTTCGGTAATTCCTGTCTTACTCTCTAAAGTGCCTCGAGAAACCCCTATTTTAGTGTAAAAGTCACGCTTGCTGATACCCAATGTACCAGCAAAATACAAAATTCTTTGTTTTATTGGCGAAATATTTTGTTCTTTTGCTTGCATGGTGGCGAAATGTTTTGTATCTTTGCAGCGTGTTCCAGATGGAACGAGCGGCCAAAGATACGAAAAAGCCGCGAGATAGACAAAAATTAACGGTTAAGCAAACATAAACTAATGAGTGAGACAGACGAAATCAAGGAATGGCAGACACACAGTGCCAAGACCAAAGTAGCAGCCGTGTTGATGTTGGATAAGATTCCCTTCAGCTACGACGAAGAGAACGGCATCATGTTCACTGCCCCGAGCTTCTACGTGGAGAAGCTTAAGCACCGGCTTGTATGCGCTTACGGCTGCCGCCGCTATCCTGAAATCAACGAAATCAAATAATCATAAATAAGCGAGACGATGAATAGACATGAATTTGAAGCACGGACCGGCTGGGAAGTATCTGACGACGATTACGCACAGATTGAGAAAATTTATTTGAATGCCGGCGAAATGGATAAGGATGAATTCTGCCGTGATTACGCCAAAGGTAACGGGCACGAGATAATGAGCTATCTCAGTCAGAAAGCCGATGATCAACGTAACCACATCCGGAAACTTGATAAAAAGATTGCAGGGCTCGAAGAAGAGCGAGGAGAGATGATTGATTTTTTGATAGCAAAGCATACTGAGACCAAAGATGAGTCTTTCCGCAAGTACGCAGTTCAACTGCTTGGAGGGACAAAGCAGTATATTCTTCGCAAATGCCACATGGCACTCCCAATGGATGACCGTGAGCAGGCATGGATAATTGAGTTGCTGGAGTCAAACGATAAAGAGGGTTAGACCCAAGAGAGGGCAATCCTCCGGCAAGAGAGCCGGTTAAAGCCGAAAGGCACAACATTTGAACCGCCGCCGGTATTGCAAGGTCGGCGGCATTTGGGAGGGCCGGATGCCAGGCCTTCGCGACCTGTAGCCGCCAGTGAGCGGTATAGGGGTTCGACTCCCCTTCCTCCCACTAATATCAACAAAGATGAAACAACATTCAGAGCAAAGAACCGAACGTGCCGTAGGGCTGCTATTGCAGACTTTGGAGCAGAACGTGGCCGACACGGGGACCATCCTCGATGAGTTTGAGGCCACCCATGATGACTGTGAGCTGTGCGAGTCAAAGCAATACAGCGCACTCAATGCCGGCTACTTTGCCATGAAGGATGCCATCGACAAAATCAATAACCGGCTAAACAAGTGAGATTATGGACAGAAAGAGTATGTTTCCCGTTGCTGAAATTCAACGACAAAATGCGGATTCAGTGCGGCAAGATTACAAAGAATATGAAGCCAAAGAAGTGCTGTATGTTCGCTCAGACCTGCTAAATCGATTTCGTAATAGTCCTCTGCTGGAAAGGGTAGTAGTACCGGCTGCTGAATTTGAGCAGCTTTGCAAAACGCGAATAGGTCGCGCGTATGTCGCTTCCTATCAGTGGCAGACTTGTAGTCGACAATCATTATTCGGATAACATCTCTCATAAGATATTCCATTTGGAAAATAAACACAAAGATAACGAATAAAACCCAATAAGTGAGAAAAATGAACAAGTACATCTCAGTCAACAAGGAGGGCATCAAGGCCCTGCAGCGCGCTTTCAAGGTCAAAGGTAAGGAAATCTGCGAACGGTGCGTAAAAAACGCTCTGGCCTACCGCACGAATAACGAGCTTGCCCGTAAGATACGTTTCGCGGCGGTCAAGCATCACGGAGGCTGCACCTACTACAACCTGCCGGAGGGTGAGTTCTTCTTCGACTCGGACAGTTGTGCGTTTGCGGTCTATAATAACGGAGCCGAGGTCCGCCTTGATAAGCAGACAGGAGAAGGCTTCGTCTATGGACCCAAAGGTGACCTTATAGAAAGACGAGAGCATGTCATGATGACACAGATTCCGGAACTTTCGCGTATAGCCCAGGCACTTTAACCCCTCGTGACAATGGAATACTACGACGGACGGATATGTATAAGGCCAAGCGAGCTTGAAGCTGCCGGCATAATGACGCAGGAATACTGTCGTCAGCTTGCCTCACGCGGTCGGCTGACTATGGCACGTCGTGGTGGAGGTGCAAAAAATCATTATGCCCTCGTCGTTGTCGACTCCCTGCCGACACAGCATCTTGAAGAGGTCAAGGAAAAACTCGGCAGCGGTGACGAGGTACTTGCCGCCGGGTGGTTCCGCGAGAACTACGAGCGTGATCAGGCTGCCGTTGCATGGTTTAACGACCGCCAGAAGTGTCCTATCGAATTCAAGGACGAGAAAAAACGCCGTCAATGGGTGGAAGAGTGTGTGGTCAATGCCAGTGTACTGAACTGCTGCATCCGGCTCCACAGCCGGGCAAGCGACTTCCAACGGATTCTCGGTAACACCTACCAGTGGGAGAAGATGACAAAGGCCGTCGAGAGCTTGCGGGAACAGTTCGGCCACACATTGCCGACCTCTATGTTCCGCTTCCGCAAGAAGGTGGCGCAATACCGCAAGGAGGGCTACGCCAGCCTTATCAGCGGCAAGTTCGGTAACCAGACCGCCCGTAGGATGACCCACCGCGAGGAGCAGGTGATACTCGGCATCGCGTGTCTTGAGAATCAACCGTACAATACGACAGTCAGGGAAATGTATATCATGTTCCTCACCGGGGAGCTTGACGTGTATGACATCACCACCGGCGAGCTGTTCGACCCCGAGACATTCGCAAAGAAAGGTGAGGAACCGTGGATACCAAGCGATGCTACCATAGCCAACTACCTCAACCGTCCCAAAAACAAGATGCTGATCGAAAAACGCCACCGCAGCCGCACGGCCTTCATGCACGAGCAGATGCCACACATGCATCGCCACAACGGGGAATTCTCACTGTCGCAGATCACGATGGACGACGTTGACCTTCCGCGCCGCATGAAAGGCAACGAGCGCGTACACGCCTACTATGCCTACGACGTGGTGAGCCAGTGTCGAATCGGAGCCTCTTATGGCCGGAAGAAGGATGAGCGCCTTGTGGTGGACTGTTTCAGGGATATGTTCAGGCTGATCGAGCGCAACGGCTGGGGGATGCCGGCCGGCATCGAGGTTGAGCAGCACCTTATGAGCCAGTACAAGGACGGATTCCTCCGGGCCGGCGTTGCCTTCCCCTTCGTACACTTCTGCGCACCACAAAACTCTCAGGAAAAGTACGCCGAGCCTTTGAACGGTGCTTTCAAACGGTCGATAGCCCACAAGAACCATGCCTCCATAGGTCGATTCTACGGCAAGGGCAAGAACCGCGTGGAAAGTAAGAAAATCAGCGACGAGACCAATGAAACCTACGAGGATCAGCAATATTATACCTTCGAGCAGCTTGTGGCCGACGACCGCGCCGACAATCTGGAGTGGAACAATACCCTGCATCCGAATCAAAAGAAATACCCCGGCATGACCCGGTGGGACGTGCTTGTCGCCAATGTCAACCCGACACTGCAGCAGTTTGACAAGCTCACCTTGAGCCGGTATATCGGAGAACGAGTCGAAACGAGTATCAGGCGTAACTCCACCGTCCGGGTATGTTATGAAGACTGGTGGCTCAGCTCCCCTGAAATCCTCGAGCAGCTTGAGCCGAACAACTACAAAGTCACAGCCTACTATCTCCCGGACGAGAACGGAGCACCGCAGGATGTCTATATTTTTCAAGGCGACCGCTACATCGACAAGGTAGAGAAGGTCCAGACCTACAACCGCGTCATGGCAGAGCAGACCGAGGAAGATGTAGCCAACTATATAGAGCAGCGCAAAAAGGTGGCCAAATGGGGCAAATATATCGACGACAACGCCGCGATTCAGGTAGGAGTGGCCAAACGTACCACGAGATCGCAAACGTCGGCAGAAGCCGTAGAAATGGCCCCGGTGGCAATCTCGCCTGACGAGGTCGACATCGCATCAAGATTCGCCGGCATGGACTGGAGTCAGGCAGGATTTCAGGACTCTTAAAACGATATTATAACAGCATTAGAATATGATTACAACCGAAATCAAACAAAAAATCACCGCCGCGATCACGTCGGCCCGGAAGAACTATCCGAGCGACGCCAAGCATGCCGCGTCGCTTGGCATCACCACCTCGGTCTACAGTGCCGTAAAGAACGGCCAGACCGACCGGGTATTGAGCGATGCCAACTGGATAAGCATAGCCCGCAAGCTCGGCGTAAGCCTACGCGACGAAATCGAATGGAAGGCCGCTAAGACACCGGTGTTCCAGTATGTCACCGCCCAGTTGGAATTCTGTCAGCAGTCGAACGTCAGTGGCATCCTCTGCGACGAACCCAACATCGGCAAGACATTCACCGCCCGGCTCTATGTTCAGAGCCACCGCAACGCCGTCTATATAGACTGCTCACAGGTCAAGACCAAGCTGAAGCTGATCCGCAAGATTGCAGCCGAATTCGGAGTCGACAGCAAGGGCCGTTACAGCGACGTCTACGATGACCTCGTCTTCTACCTCCGCTCCATCGAGCAGCCGCTGATCATACTCGACGAAGCCGGCGACCTGCAGTACGAAGCCTTCCTCGAGTTGAAGGCACTGTGGAACGCCACCGAGCGTTGCTGTGCGTGGTACATGATGGGTGCCGATGGCCTCAAGGAGAAGATCAATCGCTCAATCGAGTGCCGGAAGGTCGGTTATACCGAGATGCTGAGCCGCTACGGTGACCGATTCAGCAAGGTTACGCCTGACAACGGCGACGACCGCAGGGTTTTTCTGCTTGAGCAGGCCCGGATTGTGGCACAGGTCAACGCCCCTGACGGAGCCGACATCGCCCAGATCGTGCGCAAGACCCAGGGTGGTCTGCGCCGCGTATATACCGAAATCGAAAAACTCAAAAGACAGTAAGCCATGAGCATGAAAATAACAGTAACGCTCCCCAATGGCCGTAGGCGCGTATTGAAATCTCCGGAAGAATTCAGGGGCATTGACAAAAATCGCAAGGCGATGTTCGTCATGGATAACTGGAAAATATATATCGGATACTCCGATGGCGAAATCGATGATGAAGGCGATTTCGGCATATTTGGAACCATTCACAGCATAGCGCTACCATTCAACAGGATGCTCGGATGGTGCTATGAAACCGTAGAACGTAAAACCAGAAAAAACAAATAACCATGCCCAAGAGAGCATTCAGCCCCAAAGAGGTGCTTGCCAAGACCTTCAAGACTCTGCCGTGGGACGGCGAGTGGGCCGATGCTTTCGGTCTGCCCACCGTCAACGAGACATGGCTGATACACGGTCCGTCCGGTTCCGGCAAGAGCAGCTTTGTCATGCAGCTTGCCCGCAAGCTCACCGAGTATGGCACTGTACTCTTCATGAGCTACGAGGAAGGGGTAGGGCAGTCATTCCAGAAACGTATCGCCCGGTTCAAGATGAACGAGGTTCAGGGGCGGTTCCGTATCGCCACAGCCGACACAATCGAGGATCTGACAGCCCGGCTCAAATGCAAGAAAAGTCCCAAGTTCGTGATAATAGACAGTTTTCAGGCGGCAGGGTGGGATTATCCCGAAACCGAGGCATTGATAAAGCGCTTCCCCCGAAAATGTTTCATCTTCATCAGCCAGGAGTACAAAGGGCAGCCGATGGGCAAACCGGCGCAGAGGCTCAAATACTATGCCGGTGTAAAAGTTAGAGTCAGCGGTTACAAGGCATACTGCCAGGGCCGTTTCATACCAGCCCCCGGAGTCTATTACACTGTGTGGGCAGAAGGAATTCTTAAAACAACCAATAATTTAGGATAACATGAGCAAGAAGCGTACAGTAATAGAGCTTGAGCCGGAAGGCCGGATACACAAGGAGGCGTTTATGACGGCCCCGATGGTATGTCCTTACTGCAATGGCAGAGGCGGATTCAGCCATGACGCCGCCACCGGGCCGGTATTCACGAACTGTCCCGACTGCGAGGGAACTGGCGAGGTAGTGGCAATGGTAACGATAGACTGGAAACCAAACTTGAAATAAAAAGATAATGAGTGAGACAAGATTTACCTGCTGCATCTGTGGCAAAGAGGTCAAGGAGTACGGCAACGATCCGTGGCCTATTAAAGAGGATGGCCGGTGCTGTAACTACTGCAACTGGACAGTAGTCCTCAAGGAAAGAAACCGATTAAGTAACTTAAATAGAGATAAAATAAATGGCTCAACAGGTAACTAATTTCGGCCGGTTCTACACCGCAGTCAGGGCGTTGGATCCCATAGGTGATCGCGACGATGTCAAGAAGAGCCTGGTGTATCAATACACCGACGGGCGCACCGACAGCCTCCGCGAGATGACCAGAGCAGAATACGACCGCTGTTGTGAAGATCTCGAGCGCAAGACCGGGCAGAAAGATGAACTCCGCAAAGAACGCAGTGCGACCCTCAAGCTGATGCAGAAGATGGGTGTCGACACAACCGACTGGGGCCGCGTCAACCTTTTATGCCGCGATGCCAGGATAATCGGCAAGGATTTCTATTACATCACGGCCGAGGAACACAAGGAACTGCGCCGGAAGCTCAAGAGTATCGAGCGCAAAGGCGGCATCAGACATCAGCCGGTGGAAATGCCGGAGCAACCAAAGACTCAGCAACCCCGGCAGCAAGTTATAATAATCCCCATGAATATGGGCCAGGCATAAAATTATGAAGAAGCGACACTGGAAAATAAAACTCAAGGAGCGCAAGACCGGGCACATCCTTACGCCGGAATACATAGGCTACCATAACCGCGAAGAGGTGATAGAGTTTTTCGGACTCGAGAACCCCGATGTCGAGTGGTACGAGATCAAGGAAGTTCCCTACAAAGAAAACGATTAACCAACCAACTAAAAATAAGTGATATGATAGAAAAAGTTGAAATGACTGCCGAAGAGCGTCAGGAATTCGAGGCCTTCAGAGCCGAAAAAGAGAAAAAACGCCGTGAGCAGGAGCGCAAGCAGATGCGCCAGGACTATGCAAGCATGGTCGATGACGAAATCGCCACCACTATCCCGCAGCTCCGCGAGCTGAGCGAACAGATCAAACTGGTCAAGGAGACCATCTTCGGCAACTTCGAGGCTATCCTCAAGATGAAGACCGAGATCACCGGCGTGGCTCGCGACGACCAGAACAGCCACACATTCACTAACTCCGACAGCACCCTGCGCGTCATCCTCGGCGTGAACACCATCGATGGCTACCGTGACACCGTAGAAGACGGTATTGCAATGGTAAAGGGCTATATCGAGAGCTTGGCCAAAGACGATGCCACCAAAGCCCTCGTCAACGCCGTTCTGCGTCTGTTGAGCCGCGATGGGCAGGGTAACATCAAGGCCAGTCGGGTGCTTCAGCTCCGCAAGATGGCCGAGGACAGCGGCAACGAACAGTTCCTCGAGGGCGTGAAAATCATCGAGGAAGCCTACCAGCCCACCATTTCAAAGAAATTCATCCGTGCCCAGTACAAGAACGACAAGGGCGCATGGTGTTACATTCCCCTCGGCATGACCGATGTCGACTAAAACGCAAGAATATGGAAAAAGAAATCAAAAGACCGCCCCGGATTGCAGTGTGCCGGGAATGCAATGGTACCGGGATACTGAAAACCGAATCGCCACAACGTTATCCGTCACCTTGCCCCCAGTGTGAAGGCAGCGGCCGGGTTACCGTAAGCAGCGTGACTACGCTCGATATCAGACCATACAGACAGAAACCGTTAAAAGTCATGTAACAGACAATGGCAAACAAGCGCGGCATGTCCTACAGAAAGCGCGTCGCAGACATAAACCGGATATACGATGAACACGCCAGGAGCGGGTTAAGTAACCGGGAGATATGGCGCAGATACATATATCCGGTTTATGCCATAAGCGAACGAACTTTCTACAACATAATGAACGCCACGGCAGGGCTTGAAACCCCGGTCGTGGCGTCCGACATGCCGAGCTTCTTTGATTTTTTGCCTGAAGAACCTCCAAAAAAGCAAGAGAAATGACCGATATTGACGCGCAGATCCGGGAAATATTCGGGCGCATACTCCGGGACATACAGGTGGAGCTTGGCGATGAATTCGACCAGAATTTCGAGCGTCAGGCCTTCTTTAGCGAGAAGTGGGCGCGACGTAAAAGCCCGACACGGCCCGGCGGTCTTATATTGGTTGACTCCGGAGCCTTGAGGCAGAGCATCCGTAGTGAGATCCGCGAGAGCAGCATAGTGTTCATGTCTGACCACCCGGGAGCAGCCATACATAACGAAGGCGGTGAAATAAAGGTGACGGCCAAAATGAAACGCTATTTCTGGCATAAGTATTATGCCGCCACCGGCTCTTTCGGCCGTAGAAAGGATGGCTCGCTCCGGCAAGACAAAAAGAACAACCAACTATCCTCCGAGGCTGACTTCTGGAAAGCGATGGCACTCATGAAGGTCGGTGCGACAATAAAGATACCCCAGCGCAAATTCCTCGGAACCTCGCCCGAGGTGGAGGCCGCCGTCCGGCAGATCATCGAGGAGAACCTTACCGAATACGTTAACAACATAGATTTCAATATCAAATGAAAACCATAACACTAAGAATTCCGACGTCATTCAAGGAATGGAAGAACTGGATGCGGGACAGGGTAGTTTCCCGCAAGAAGCATAATGAGGAGGTACTATGGGATTTTGCCAATGCCATATCCCGTGAAGCCCAATCCAATTATTGGAGAAAGGATATATCCGACGCAATGGTAAAGAGCGTCTTTCGGATAGGTGGTAGCTCAAAACTCACAAAATTGTATTTCGATGCTAAAAATCAACTCAAATGAGAGAAGAATTATACCGCAAAATTAAATACCGACTTGAGGCTTTGTGTGCCAATGCCGAAGACGAATACTTCTGCGTTGATGACGGAGTGGAGACAGAGCCGGATGACCGCGTCATCAAGCATATCGACCTCTGGAACCACAATGTCGATTTCCTCGAGCAAGAGGCCCCGTGGCCGCGTCCGGCTGTATTCATCGAGTTTGTGCCCTTCAAGTGGCACGCTATCGTGCCGGGAGTCGAATACCGTGCGCAACCGCTGATCAACCTCCATGTGGTGACCGACTGGGCGGAGCAGAAAGACATCGGCGAGTTCAGGTTGCTTGACAAGATCCATGAGCAGCTTGCCGGACTGGAAGGTGGGAGCTTCATGGAGTTTGACATCTACAGCTCCGCAACCAACCACAACCACGAGGATATCGTCGAGAATATAGAAACCTATACATGCGTCGGGTTCCGACATCTGAAATAAGGCCCATAAACGCGCCGTGTCGCAAAGAAAAGAGAGAGCCGCATCCTTTATCGGGTTGCGGCTCTCTCGGCGATATATGGGCGAGAAAACGGCCTCATACGGCATCGACGGCGGGGAGGTCGGGTGTGGTGAACAGCATGATGTCCGTGTACCGGGCATTATAGTTCATGGTCGCGTTAAACTCCTTGCGGCTGCAACGCTCGAATGGATTGCCGAGTGCCGGGTTGCGTCCCATCCACTCGCACAACTCCACGAGGCACGATTTCTCGGAGGTAAAATATACAAAGTTGTGTCCTGACAGTACCGACAGCACATCAAGGTAATCCGCGAGCCTCCAGTACATGCGGTATGTGCCTACTTCGGTAGACAGATATGGCGGGTCTACGAGGAACACCACCCCGGGCACATCCTTGAACCGATCGAACAACTCCCGGTAGTCGCACGACTCTATCTCCAGTCCGGCGAGATAGTCCGGGCAATCGGCGTATCCGGCTTTGCGGACATTGTTGTAGAGCGTTTCCTTGCGCATCTCCGGGATGCTCAGTTTGTACTTCATCGAGAACATCAGGGATGACGAGAGTGTGATGAAGTCGAGATAGCCGGCCTCGCGCTCTTCCTGCTCGAGCAGGGCGAATATGCGTTCCCTCGCCTCTCCGATTATAGGCTTGTGTCGCCCGAAGCCGTTAGATATTGGCCTGATCCGGTCGAGCAGGGCATTGGTGCGCGGGATGTTGGCTATGCGCAGACGGTAGTCGTCGAAGTCATTGTAGATTACCCTTGAATCGGGATGGATGTGCTTGGTAATATGCGACAGCAGCCCGGACCCGCCGAAAAGGTCTACGAACACAGTGCCGGAGGGGTACTGCTTAATCACCTCGATGAAGTGTTTTGCGAACATACGCTTCTGCCCGACGAAGGGCAGGGGGGCGGACAAATAAAGGCGACTCATACGTTAAGCTCGAATTTGACGCTGTCCTCTCCGGCAAGGAGGCGGCGGGTGTTGTCGATATTGTTGTCGTACACATGCACGTTGCCCAGGAACAGCGTGATTGACTTGAGAGGGAAGTCAATGTGCCGGGCCATGAGATAGAGGTGGTATATGTCGGCCGGCAGCCCGAGGTTCGCATCGGAGCTGCGCTGATAGGCCGATACCACCAGTTCGCCGTCCTCGATCTGGAATTGCACGAGCGACAGGCAAGGAGCCTGGTTGCTCTCGGCTTCGGTTGCCCCGAGGAACAGCACATAGTTCTTGGACGGTCGTCGTTCAGTGTTGATCCTGGCGAGCAGCGGCGGCAGCTTCTCGAAATAGGTAGGGTAGGAGTTGACCAGGATCGAGCCGCAGTAGTCCCACCAGTTTATGCCGGCCTCACGGTACTTTTCCACCGACCGCTCGCCGCTCATGAAGAGCCTCAGCTCGGAGCGTAGCTTCTTGCGGGCGATGCCGTGCCCTTCGAAAATTTCAAGCAGGTCGGCCGGGGTAAGCGAGAGCTGCTCGTTGATAAGGTAGGTGATGTTGCCCTTCTTGTTGGCCTGGTGCTTGCCTGTGTCAAGAATCCGGGCGAGGATTTGGTGATATTTGTTGCGTGCCATTTCGGGTGATGATTGGTGATGGTGCAAAGGTAGGTACGCGCCATCAGCGGCACACTATCGGAACCGGGAATCACACTGCACCCGGATTGCAGTCGTTCTGAAAACGCTTTATCAGGCTGTAGACCTTTCTCTCGCTCACGCTATATTTGTCGGCCAGAACCGCCACCGCATACGATACCTTGTCGCCGGCGCCGACCATATTGTTGAAGTCAACAAAAAGGTCGATGTAGGCGGTGTCCTCGAGTCTGACCCCTATGCGGCGCAGTCTCTCGAGCAGTTCGCGGTTGAAATTCAGCACTTCAAATATTGTCATGTCGGCGAAAATTGCTAATTTTGCAGTGTCTCACTTATAAAAACTGCGCGTTAAAGCGCAAAAACAACCGTAAAGGTGCCGAGAAGGGCATAATGCCCCCGGCTGGCACCTTTACGGTTGTTTATGTTTTTAGAAAGTGAGACGTCTAAATAACAGGCCGGGGGCATTTTTTGTGCCCTCCCCCGAAGGGCGGTGCGGTCAGTCCAAGCGGTAAGGTTCCAAGTCAATATTCTCCCGGGCATTCCATCCGTCAAGCTGAGTCTGCTGGATGTGTTCCGAGAACGTGCGGTAGAAAGCCTCGATGTCGGCGGCCTTCTCAAACCGGCGGTAGACAGGCTTGTCATCGGTGCCGAACTTGAAGACCACCGACACACCGGTTCCTATTTTGCTCTGGATGTAGGCACGTTCATAGTTGGCCTGGTTCTCGGTGGAGAGCCATACCGGGACGCCCTCGTAAGAGAAGCCGGATATAATCTTCTCCCGGGTCGCGTCGCTGATCCATCCCTCGATAAGAGATTTGATTTCATCGACTGCCGGTTTGTGGTCGAACTCTTCCTCCATATAGGAGGTGATGCCGGATTCATCGGTCGACATGTCCCAGCGGACGCGCCATTTGTTTTTGACCGGGTTTGTGCACTCCAGGAGTGCCACATCAGGATTGCCTTGGACTCTGCGCATGATTCTTTAGGTGAATACGTATTTTGTTTTACCCTTGCCGAAGGTTTCGGCCTTGATGGTGGTCTCAAAGGGGAAGCCGTCGGGCATTTCACTCACTTGCTGGAGGATGTTTTTCATCTCCTCCGAGTTGGTGAAGAACTTTTTTTGCTCCCCGTTCTGCTCGATGGCCACCACGCAGCGGTCTTCGCCCTGCGAGGTCTTTACGCCCATTTCGAAGTCGCGGACGACGATGGGGAGGTTCACCAGTTCCCGGATGCTTACCACCGCTCCGGGGAATCGCTTCTTGCCGT
>CAJUAF010000023.1 GCA_910584365.1 uncultured Muribaculaceae bacterium
ATATTCCGATTGCTTTCATAGCTCTTTATGCTGTTCCATTTCGATGCAATTCCATGTTTCGCCCAGACATTCGTAACTCTCGGTTTTAGGTAGTGACACTCGATGAAAACCGGCGGTTTCATAGCAATGGATGGCGGATGGATTATTTTCAAAGACACCGAGCAACACTTTTGTAGCTCCAAGCGTTTCAAATGCATATTTGACTGCCATTGAAACAAGAGCTTTGCCTAAACCGCGACCACGTTTTGAATCATCTACAATAACAAAAACCAGTCGTTGCTCTGTCGGATTGTCCGCCTGAGTGCGCAGTGTGATATACCCGACAATCTCATCGCCATCCGTCATTGTCAGGGCGCGTGAGTGTTGTCCGTCAATATTCCTCTCGTGATATGTTTTCATATCTTCGGGTGTGACGGGATAACGCTCATACCTATCGGCGCACCATTGGCGCATAAAATACTCGCTTTTAAGCCACGATGTAATCACAGCGGCATCCGAAGGTTAATATGAGCGTAATGTCAAACTCATGGTTTGTAGTTGCGTTTAATCTCGTCGATTGACTTGCCGCCAATACCGAAGTTCTCATCAGGCAGTTCCTTAATGGTGACAGTGAAGAACTGTTCCGGAATATGAGTTATCTCGGAGGCGGTTGCTGTCAGGCGTTCAATCAACTGTTTCTTCTGTTCTGCGGTCAGGGTTCCGCTTTCGATTGATATGTATGGCATAATCAGAGAATTGTTTTGAAAATATCATCGCAGAACATTGTCGGAGTAAACTCCACAATCTGATAATCGGCAATGCCGTTGATGTTAAACGGGTCTTTTGCAATGATGGCGTCCACTGCTGTGCGGTTTTTAGCCTTAATCATAATCACTCCGCCCACACGCGGGGTCTGTGGCCCTGAGGCGATGAAATCTCCAATGACATAATGCTCAGCGAGGTATTCACGGTGCGCGGCAAGGAATTTATCAACCTCGCTCAACGGTTTCTTATATGTTAAAATTGCGATAAACATGGTTTTATTTCCGTTTAATTGTCTGGCATTTACGTTTAGTCATTTCCTCGGCGAAAGCTTGTTCGCCATGCTCGCGAATGTAGCGGATGCAAGCCGGACGGTCTGACTTGAAAATGAAGGCAAATATCTTTCCTATGAAATTGGAATATATCTTACACTCGCTTACATCCTTACGACATTCGGCACAAGAGTGGTAACCATTACCTATAGCGCAAGACCTTATCTTGCACCACGAAGCCTTTTCGTTATTATGGCAACCGGGACATTTGACCGACAGATACTTACGGCACGCTCCGCAGTAGAGGCCGCACGCCGCTATGAGTTCTTTGTTTGCTTCGATATCCTTCATATACCAAATGCACCACAGTCCGATGATGCATACTATTATAATACAGAAGCGTGGACTACCAATGCAACATTCTAAGTCGAAGGTCGTAGGAAACCTAAATGCACGAATGTAGTATAGCAGCCCACGCCGTATGCGTGAGAACCGCTATGCTATCCTTGTGCAGTGTCTTGAATTTCCTACGTTCTCGACTTACAAGAGAGCATACCGCTTCTTATTTCTAAAATGTCATGGGCAGACTTATGTCAACCCGACCACAAAGTTACGAAATTATTATGAGATTTTAACGGCTATGCGTGGTGACCCGACGAAAATTTGGCTGAGGTCACCACATTTTTACTGCACGATTATGGTTAAAATCTGTTAAAGTTTGAGGCTATGAGGCGGTAATGTAGGGTTGAATGATGCTGAATAATTTTGAATGGGTATGATTTGAGTACTGATTATCAGTAAATTAAATCGCAGTAAGAATAGATATGCGTCTGAGCTGACGCACATAACCTGCAATACCATAGCGCGTTAGAGTGGGCGTGGTGACTTCTGTGGTGACCCGGAGGTGTGTGGATGAATAAAAGACCGCTAACTCATTGAGAATTAGCGGTCTTTGGTGGTGCCACCAGGAATCGAACCGGGGACACAAGGATTTTCAGTCCTTTGCTCTACCAACTGAGCTATGGCACCATATAAAAGACAAGAAAACTTGTTTTCAAGCAAAGCTCCTTGCTTTTGCGATGCAAAGGTAGTAAGTTTTTTTGAATCTACAAAATTTTCATGAAAAAAAGTGCAATTAATGTAAAAAGTACGATTAAATCTACTCTCAAAGGATGATTAAAGAATGATTAAAGGACGGTTCCAAAGATGCCATCCGAAGATGCTAATTTCAAATACAAAAGCAAAAAATTACCTCCGCATATTCAATAGACGCCTATTTGATGAAACTTTCATCTCCCTATACCTCAAAAAGTTCTTGGGGTAAAACTCCCACTTACCGGTTGCTAAGGAAAATCTAATGGCATACATTGCTCCTCATAATTCCGCCGGAGATTCCGCTGACAAGCATCTTACATTCAGGCGCTCAGTCGGGGTCAAGGTGAAGGAGTTCCAGGAAGCGGCGGACGGTAGCCTCATCGCCGGAATATTTACCGCGATCCTCACTCAGTTTGCACGTACTGCAATAGAATGGCCAGGATTCGGTGATTTTTACCGCTACCAGCTTTATCACGATATTCATCGGGCGCACTCCTTCGAAATCGTTGGTGAAATGGGTGCCGATTCCGAAGGAGGGGATACATTTTCCCCGGGCGTAGTTCTGTATCTCTATCGCGCTGTCTACATTCAGTCCGTTGCTGAAAACGATCTGCTTGCTCCGCGGATCAATATTCAGGCTGCGATACTTGGCAACGATACGGTCCAGTTCCGTAAAATTATCTCCGCTGTCAACCCTGAGACCCTTGAACATATTGGCATAATCCTCCGAAAAATTAAGACTGAAGATACGCCATCCGTAAGTATCATACAGGAACGTCCCCAGGGCACCCCTATATGTACTCGCCCAGGTCCTCATCGCCAGGTAATTGGCCATCTGCGGACCGAACATACCCGCAATCGCGCATATCAGTTCATGGGCCATCGTCCCTATCGGCACAAGATTATACTTCATGGCGAAATACACGTTGCTCGTCCCGATAAAATTACCCGGTCCGCCCATCGCTTCCTGCCGCTCCTTCATCGCCCGTATGGCCGTATCCTGCGCCTGGAACGACGCTCGTCTCCGCGTTCCGAAATCGCTGAACGTACATCCCGCCCCTATCATCCTGCGGGCTTTCTCTCCCGACCTGACATAATACGACGCGTAATCAAACCACCGGTCCTTGCCGGTCATTATATAATACAGTTCCGACACTATAGCCAGCACCTTGACTTCAAGAAGGATAGTATCGCTCCAGCACCCTTCAATGACTATATCCAGGTGCCCCTCCTCGTCCTGATTCACCCTCACCCATTTCCGGTCATAGCGGAACCCTTTCAGATAACTGTAAAACCACGCCGGAATATACCGGCAGCTCTCGCGCATGAACGCTATCTCCTCATCGGTAATCGTCACCGTCTCCAGCATCTCCAGCTGCCGGCGCAATTCCTCCGCAAACCCCTCCGGATATACCGTATTGTCCCGGTCATTGAATTTATACCTCACCTGTGTACGCGGAAAATTCTCGATTACCGCGCAACTCATCGTGAACTTATATAAATCATCATCAGTAAAATATTTTATTATCTGTCTCATCTCCAAAACTTGTTTCTTCTGTTATCCCGTCAGTCATTGTCAAACAGTTCCCGGTCCTCACACTGACACACTCGGGCCTACACCTCAATCGTGGCGTGGCCCACCCCGTATTCTTCGCCCCGGGACCTCATCGACGCTATTATCCAGTCCACCTCAGCCACACAAGAGCAGGGCACTGATCAACATATCATCGTTCAATCCGTCTGTTTAAAAATATAACACCCCCGGGCGCTTCTGGTTGTCGGCATTGTCTACTATTCCGCTTACCCCGCGGCATCGGTTGTTGGAGCATAACTATATGAACGACCTCTCCCCTCAGAAATGGCTCATACGGCGTCGCCTCCGCAATGAGCTTCGCCACCCATTGAGCTTCCCGACAAAGAAGATTGAGCCTGCCAGCAAAGTCCTTTTGCTCCCGGCAGTGTAACTTTGCAGTGTGAAATCTATAATACCGCAAAGCGAGACTGAATCCGCCGGATGATGCCCCGGGACTTCCACCATCCACGGCGACAAAACGTTAATCACAAAATGAAAAAAACAATAATCCTGCTGATACTTTCGGCATTAACGACAACCATTATGGCACAGCAAAAGATAATTCAGACCGCCGGGCGCGACGCCCTCGGCGACTTCGCCCCCGAGTTCGCCCACCTCAACGACGACATCCTTTTCGGCGAAGTATGGAGCCGGAACGACCTCCTGTCGCTGCGCGACCGCAGTCTTGTAACCATCACCTCCCTGATCTCTCAGGGGATTACCGATTCCTCCCTGACTTTCCATCTCCGGGAAGCCAAGAAAAACGGAATCACCCGCACCGAGGCCGCCGAAATCATAACCCACATCGCCTTCTACGCCGGTTGGCCGAAAGCCTGGGCTGCTTTCCGACTGGCCAAAGACGTATGGAACGAAGACATCAAGGGAGAGGACGCCAAAGCCGCCTTCCAGCGCGAGATGATTTTCCCCATCGGCGAGCCTAACGCAGCCTACGCCAAATATTTCATCGGCAACAGCTATCTCGCCCCTGTATCCTCGCAGCAGATTCCTTTCGCCAACGTCACCTTCGAGCCGGGATGCCGCAACAACTGGCACATCCACAAGGCCGAAAAGGGGGGAGGCCAGATGCTTGTCGGAGTAGCAGGCCGCGGATGGTATCAGGAAGAGGGAAAACCCGCCGTTGAAATTCTTCCCGGCACCGTAATCCATATCCCCGCCAACGTAAAACACTGGCATGGAGCAGCCCGTGACTCCTGGTTCGCCCACCTGGCCTTCTCCGTTCCCGGCGAGGAAGCCCAGACTCTCTGGCTCGAGCCGGTAAACGACGAGGAATACAACGCTCTTCCCGCCGAGTGATTCTATCCGGCGTCCATATTCTCCGCTACAAAAAATTCTACCGCCACCACCCGAGGCAGCGAAATAAGTGGTCTCAGTCCACGGTAAAGCGGAAGATAATCAGATGGGAGTACAGCTGACCGGGACGCAGGAGGGCCGACGGGAAAGAGGGATGATTGGGAGCGTCGGGAAATTGCTGACACTCGAGGGCCACACCGGAATAGTCGCCGTAGACTGCGCCCTCTTTTCCGGCAGGAGCGCCGTCGAGCCAGCCGCCGGTGTAAATCTGGATACCGGGATAAGTGGTCGCCACCTCCAGGGTACGGCTCCCGTCCGGAGCTGTCAGCCTTGCGGCCATGCGGAGTCGTCCCGACAGGGGTCCCTCAGTTCCGGCGGGAAGAGGAACGTATCCGTTTCCGTCCTCCAGTACCCAGCAATGATTATATCCCTTAGGAGAAAGCAGCACGCTTCCGTCGGGCTTCATCCCATCCCGGAAAGAACGGGACGCGGTAAAATCCAGCGCTGTTCCCGCCACCGGGGCTATCTCTCCGGTAGGGATAAAAGCGGCGTCTGTGACAACAAATCTGTCGCCGAAGACCCGGAGCCTGTGGTCAAGCACGCTGCCGCTACCGTGTCCGGCATGATTGAAATAAGCGTGGTTGGTGAGATTCACTGCGGTGGGGCGGTCTGTCACGGCCGAAATACGGATAATCAGCTCGCAGGAGTCGGTCCAGGTGTAACTCACCCGGGCGGTCAGTTCTCCGGGATAACCCTCCTCGCCGTCGGCGGAGACATATTCCATCTCCACGCTATCCCCTTCGGCTGCGACGCAGCGCCATATCCGGTTCTGAAATCCCGAGGGACCGCCGTGGAGAGAGTTTTCCCCGTCATTGCGGTTCAGCCGGTACTCCCTGCCGTCGATGCTGAATCGGGCTCTCCCAATCCTGTTGGCGAAACGTCCGGGAATTTTTCCGGCGCAGGGACCGTCAGCCATATAATCCCGTGGATCGGCATACCCCAGCACGACATCCGACATATTTCCGTCCGCGTCAGGCACCACTGCCGACAAAACACCCGCGCCAAGGGTGGACAGTCTGACTGCACCACCCCTGGCGTTGGTGATTGTGAACAGCGTTATCTCTCCGCAGTCACATCTTTCTATCATAATCTTCTCAAGTAATTACCTTGTTTACTGCGCCTTAAGCTCGTAGACGCGGCTGGCGAGGTCGTTGCGGGTGAACAGAGGCAGCCCTACGGTCATCAGGTACTTGCCCGAATAGGTCTTTACATCCTGCGACTGGCTTCCGTCGGCGAGATTGATTTCGCGGACGCTGTAATTCCTTGTTGCGTCGAGTCCCTGGAGCTTCACATTGTCGAGTTTCTCGTTGTAGCGGGGATGAACGTCGAAGGCGAACACCACTGCCTGCCGGCCATCCTTGCCGACGAACATCGTGGAGGCATGATTGCCGCTGTAAGGCGATACCAGGCGATACTGGTCACCGTCGAGAATAACGGGTTTCAGGCGGTTGTAATCCTTGATGGCGCCCTTGCAGAAAGCCAGTTCTTCGGAAGTCAGCTCATGAAGGTTGAGATCGAAACCGAGCTTACCCATCATGGCCACGTTGGTGCGGAACTTGACGGGAGCCTTCTTGTTCCATGTCGTCACATGGGCGCACTGCACTTTGGCGGGGAACACCTGCGAGTAACCCCACTGGATAAACAGGCGTTCGATAGGGTCGGTATTGTCGCTGGGCCACATTTCGGTAAAGTATTCCAGACCCTTGTAGTCGGTACGACCGCCGCCGCCGGAGCAAAGCATCATGGGCAGGTCGGGATATTTGGCCGCGATGCGGTCAAGCACCGAGTAAAGGCCCTTTACATAATCTATATACAGCTTCGACTGATTTTTCCCCTCGTAGTTGGAGAAGATGTTGGTAATGGGGCTGTTGCAGTCCCATTTGAAATACGCGATGCCGGGATATTTGGTCATCAGGCCGTCGACCACTCCGAAAACATAGTCCTGCACTTTCGGATTGGTGAGGTCCAGGACAAGCTGGTTGCGGAAATAATATTCGTCGCGGTTGGGAAGAGTGATGACCCAGTCCTTGTGCTTCTCGTACAGTTCCGACTTCGGGCTAACCATCTCAGGTTCGATCCACAGACCGAACTTGACTCCCTGCCTGTCGGCTTCCTCGGTCAGACGGGCGATGCCGTTGGGGAGTTTGTCGGCGGTCACTTCCCAGTCGCCCAGCGCCTGCGTGTCGCTATGGCGGGGATATTTGTTGCCGAACCAACCGTCATCCAGCAGGAACATATCCACTCCGAGTTCTTTGGCCTCTCCGATAAGCGAAACCAGTTTGTTCTCGTCGAAATCGAAATAAGTGGCTTCCCAGTTGTTCAGCAGGGTCATGCGGTCCCCCTTGCCGTCCTTGATCTGATGGCGGCGTGCCCAGTCGTGGAGATTGCGGCTGGCCTCGCCGGTACCTTTGTCGCTGAGAGTGAAGATGAATTCCGGAGTGCGGAACGTCTCCCCTTTGGCCAGGGGATACTGGGAGAAGTAGGGATTGATTCCGCTGATGACGCGGAGCTTGCCGAGATTGTCGACTTCGAAGACGAAGCGGAAATTGCCCGACCAGCCGAGGGTGCCGACCAGCACATCGCCGGAAGTCTCCGTGGCCTTGTCTCCGAGTGACAACTGAAAGAAGGGGGAGACAAACATATTCTCACGGGCGCCGAGCTTCGTGTCTATTACCTTTTTGCCGAAATGCAGTTCCTGGTCAAGGCTGTTGACCTCGTTGGCCCAGTCGCCGCTGTACTGGGTGACTATATACTTAGGTGCGTCGAAATGCAGCATCGAGGAGGCAAACTTCTCCAGCTCTACGGGAGTCTTCTCCCTGTTGGTGATTTCGGTCCAGGACTTGAAGACATTTTCCGGGCCGAAAGCCTCGTAATGGAGGACCACTTCGTCGCCGTACACCGGATCGGCCAGGGTGATGACCGTCTCGGTGGAACCCTCATGGCTTACGGTCTCGTGTTTCTTGTATTCGAGCAGCGTCGAGGGATTTCCGTCGGCGCGGTTGATGTGGAGCGCCGGCTCGAAATAATCCTCCATGCCGTGGGTCAGGTAAGCCTCTGTACCCAGGGGAAGGGCTTTGTAATCGGCCGCTCCGTTGAGGCGCTGGCCGAAATAGGACTGATAAAGTCTGTTGTTGTCGCCGACGGTAAAGACTATCGCGTTGTCATCGGTCTCCACCACAATCTGTTCTCCGGCGGCATACATCGACATTGCGATACCGGCGGACATGGCGGCAAATAAAAGTTTCTTTGCTGTCACGATATAATCTGTTTTAAAGTTTTTAGAGTTTGTCCTGTCAGTAAAATGTCAGACCCCTTCATTGCCTTATTCCGAAAGGAACCACAGGGAGCCCGGTTGCCCCGCGCAGATTGCCGTCGGGGAAATCCGCCCAGTTGTATTTTATCCCGGTGATCGGGGCGCGGGCGGAAAGGAAGACGCTCCGGTCGCCGTCAAGACGTACCTCGGGCCTGGACCATTCGCCGTCAGGTCCCATGACGATGAACCCGCGGGGTGTGCCGTCGGCATAAATCGCGCTGTCGAAAGTCAGCCGGGCAGTCTGCCCCTTGATTTCGTGGCCGGTGACGACGGGCGCTTCCGCGGTGACATCCTCCCGTCCGTAGACATTGGCCAGGGCGGTGGCACACAGGCGTCGGGCCACTTCCTGTTTGTTCTTGGGATGGATATCGTCGGGATTACCTATGTCGATGGCCGATACCATCATGGTTGCCGGAAGCGACAGGGCGTCGGCCTGGGCCTGGCGCAGGGCGGCCCATTCGGAATCGGGCTGGACGGTCTGCGGCTTGAGATATCCGGCGAGCTGCACGAAGCAGAACGGCATTTCCGGACGCTCCCACAGGGTACGCCAGTCTGAAATCATACGGCGGAACAGAGGGGAATACTGGTCGGCGCGACCGACGTTGGCACATCCCTGATACCACAGCACACCCCTTACCGGCATCAGATGCAGCGGATAGAGCATCGCGTTGTAAAGCACTGTCGGATACGAACTGCCCCCTACCGCTACCGGACGGGCTTCCGTCATGGAGAAATCCGCGGCAACGTTGTAGGCCCAGTCTCCGGCCAGCGGAACAGTGTCCGCGCCGTCCGAAAGCGACATATCCGACGGAGCGCCGTCGATGCCGCCCCCTCCCCCGAAGTCGGAAACCCGCAGGGTAATCACGTTCTTGCCTTCCCTGGCAAGCGACGCCGGGACAGCATATTCGCGCTGCACGTTGTAACCCGAGCCGGCGGCGATTCTGACGCCGTTGAAATAGCATATATCCTCGTCGTCGATCATCCCCAGTCGCAGGGTCAGAGGTTTTCCGGCCCATCCTGCGGGAAGCTCCACCTGTCGCTGCATCCATACGATGCCGTCGAAGTCAGGCAGAACACTGTTCTCCCACAGTCCCGGGACAGGCATTGTTTTCCAGTCGGAACGGAACGAAGGATCCGAAGCGTCGAACGGGATCTCGTTCAGCGCCCTGGCCCACTCCTCGACCTGGCGTTCATAGCCCGCCTCCATCTTCCGGCGGTCCCCTCCGGTGCTTTCCAGCAGATCGGTCTGCGCCTCGAAACCGGCTACGGATTTAACCCCGGCCAGGGGGGTCCACGCCTCGGCGGGAGTACCGCCCCAGGTACAGTCGATTACCCCGACGTGCATTCCCAGTTCCCGGGCCAGCTGACGGGCATAAAAATAAGCTATCGATGAAAAATTCTCGACCGTGGCGGGAGTGGCGGTGCGCCATCCTCCCATATTTACGGCGGCATCCTCCAGGGGGAGGAACGACGTGTTCTTCGTGATCTGGAGAAGATGCACGTCCGGCTCGCCGGCGTTGGCGATTTCCTCCTGATAGTTCATCACTTTTCCCCATCCCCCGACAGGCATCTCCATATTGGACTGCCCGGAACAGAGCCATACCTCTCCGGAATAGATTTCCTTCAGGATCCGTCGGCTCCCGGCGTTGGAAATCTCGATCTCAAAGGGTCCGCCGGCTTCCGGGGTCGGAACAGAAATCAGATAGCGTCCCTCTTTGTCGGGTACAGCCCTCACGGTCTTACCGTCCCAGGAGGAAGCCACCCGGACCGGACTGTCAGACTTTCCGGCGATAGACAGGACGTCGTTGCGCTGTATGACCATGCTGTCGGTCATGAAAGAAGGAACTGTCAGTTCTCCCCGCGCCGACGCCGGCTGAAGTGCCACAATCCCCGTGGCAAGAATAAGTTTTATGATATTTCCTTTCATGATATTGATTGGCTTTCCGTAGATAACAGAATGTCTTTTTCGACAATGCAAAGTTATAACAGATAAGCCGTAGGAAACAACACAAAACGCCCAAAATTTAGCATTAACTCTCCAATTATAGCCTGTAACCGCTTAATCCGCATCCGTTTTCGGATTGTCGGATTGCTGCTGGGAGCTGGCGCGGCACTGCTTCTCGAAATCCTTCGGGGAGATGCCGAACTGTTTGAAGAACAATTTGCTGAAATAAGACGGGGAGGTGATGCCGACCATGAAGCACACGTCGGAGATGCGGTAGCTTCCCTCCCGGATAAGCTCGGCGGCCTTCTTCAGCTTGATGACCCGGATAAGCTCGATCGGGGAGAGATTGAAAATCGTCTTTATCTTGCGCAACAGGCTGGAACGGCTCATGCACAGACGGTCACACAGGGTCTCCACGTTGAAGTCCTCTTCGCTGACATTGTCCTCGATAATTCCTGTGACTTTCGCCATGAACTCTTCCTCGGCCTTGCTCATCTGCATCTTGTCTACGGAATAGAGCGGATTCTTCGAGAACGCTTCCCTCTCGCGGCGCCGGTTCTCGAGAATCGAGCGGATAAGCTGCTTGAGATATTTTATCGAGAAAGGTTTCTCGACGTAGGCCTCCGCGCCATACTGCAGCCCCTTGATTTTACTGTCGAGGTCGTTCTTGGCTGTGATGAATATTACCGGCGTCTGGGAGATGCTGACATCCTCCTTGACAGCCCGGCAGAGTTCCAGACCGTCCATGACAGGCATCATGATGTCGGTGACGATAATGTCGAACTGCGTGGCCTTCGTTTTTTCCAGGGCTTCCGCTCCGTTTGAGGCGGTCTCCACGATGAAGGAGGTTCTGAGCTGTTCGGCGATGAAGTTGCGGATGCTGTCATTGTCCTCCACAAGCAGGACGGTGCATACATCCGTGCGCCTCTTGGTCTGATTGGAATCCTCATGGAAGGCATATTCCACAACCTTGTCAGGCGCCACGGCGATATTCTCCTCCAGCGGTTCGGTCACCGGAAGCGTCAGGGTGAATATATTGCGGTCATCGGCATTGTCCTCCAGCACAAGGGTGCCCCCCAGCAGCATGGCAAGCGAACGCGACAGAGGGAGACCGATCCCGACGCCATTCATCTCTTCCTGGGCGGAACCCGACTGGAAGAACATGGTGAAGATCTTCTCGCGTTCTTCGGGGGCTATCTTGTTGCCGTTGCTCTCCACGACGATACTGTAAGTGGTCTCTCCGCGCCCGAACCGCAGCCTGATATCCCCTACTCCGTATTTCAGGGCATTGTTCAGCAGATTGCTCAGGATTTTCGTCAGCGCCTCCCTGTCCACGGCCACGACCAGGGGCTTCCCGTCAAGCTCGCAGACAAGATTACGTCCTTTGAGCTGAATGGCGGGCTCGAACCGTCTGGCCGTGGATTTCACCAGGGCCGGAATATCTACGTTCTCGCTCTTGAGCATCAGCTTCTGGGAATCTATTTTCTGGAAATCGAGCAGCTGGGCTGTAAGTTTCAGCAGTCGGTTGACGTTCATCCTCGACACGGAGACATAGCGCTTCACGTCCTCATTGTCAATCTCCATGTCCTCGATCGCCTCGAGAGGGAGATCGATGAGCGACAGAGGGGTACGTATCTCATGGGCTATTTCGGTGAAGAAATCCACCTTGGAGCGGTAGACCTCCTTTTCCTTGATGGCGGTGAACGCCTCCTGACGCTCCTGCAGCTGGGCTTCCTTGCGGTTGCGGTACCAGCGGAACCAGATGACACACGCCACAACGATAAGCAGCGCATATCCCAGCAGCGCCCACACCGATTCATACCAGGGGGGAGTGATGACAATCTCCAGTTCCTTCACTCCGGTTACATTACCGATTTCAGCCATGACCTCGAGCCGATACTGACCGGGAGCGAGATTGACGAAAGAAATCTTGCTGTCGTTCATGGTTATCCACTCCTTGTTGACGGGAAGCAACCGGTAGCTCAGACGGGGCGTCCCCGAACCGATCAGGTCGGGGGTGGCCACGGTAAGGGAGAACGTGGACTGGTCATAGCCCAGCTCCAGCTTTTCAGTAAACAGGATATTTTCCGACAGGGGCATCCCTTCATCTCCGGCCCTTACCGGGTCGTTCATTACACTGAGTTCCGTAAAATATACCCCCGGAGGGGTGTTTTCGTCATGATATTTGGCCGGATAGAAGGAAACCACGCCGTTCGTGCCTCCGAAATAGAATTTTCCGTCAGGCATTCTCAGGGCGGATTTATAATTGAACTGGTTGCCGGGCAGCCCGTCTTTCGTAGTAAACACCTTGACCTTCCCCGTCGACGGAGTGAACCTTACCAGGCCATTGTTTGTCCCGAACCACAAGTTACCCCCTTCATCCTCAAGAACATCGTAGACCATATCGTCGGGCAGTCCTTCCTCAACACCGAAAGTGGTAAAGTCATCCGTATCTTTGTTATAGCGGCTCAGTCCGCCGCGGTCGGTCGAGAACCACAATACTCCCTGCGCATCCTCGGTTATGGAATTTATCGAGTTGGACCGCAGTCCGGATGGGTTCTTCGCCTGGGAATCATAAATATAACATTTATATGAACCATTGGCCGGATTGTAACGCCATATTCCGTTCCCCATTGTGGCAAACCATATATTTCCGTCACGGCTTTCAAGCATGGCATAAATCCAGTCATACGACGTCTCCGGTATATGACGGAAATGAGGTTCCCCTTTTGTCCGGCGGTACAGGGCGAACCCTACTCCGACCCATTCGTTCCCCTTGCTGTCGACGAGATAGCAGTAGACATTGCTGTCTTTCACCGAGTCGACCGGAAATACCAGCTCGGCTTTCCCTATGCCAGGACCGCTCCGTTGCAGACCTCCCTGCATGAATCCGGTATAGACGTTCCCTCCCACCGAAGCCATACTCAATACAATTTTGTCTGACGGAGAAAAGACGGTGGCCGGGACCACTGTACTCATTGCCGGATCCAGAAGATTGACCCCGGCGTTCTCGGTACCGATCCAGATTTTCCCGTCGGAATCCCGTGCCAGGCCTATTATGATGCGGCTTGACAGTCCCCGGTCGATTCCGTAATTTTCAAAACGGAAATCTTTGTCAGGATAATAATTCACCCCTCCGAACAGTGTCCCCAGCCATACGCCGCTTTCCTTATCTCCGTAAATACAGTAAATGGCATTGTCAGAAAGGGAAAAAGGATTCAGAGGGTTCTCCCGGATTTCAGCAATATCCATTTTATCCATATCGATAATGAACAGTCCTGTCTGGGAACCGACAAGCAGTTTATTCCTGTGGCAGTGCAGCGCACGGAGATAGATCGCTCCCGCATAGGGGAATCTTATCTGACTGAACCGGTTGGAAACGATGTCGTAGCGGTAGAGATGTCCGTCGCTTGTACCCATTACCAGGTTCCCGTCACCGTCCACACAGACAGAGACCAGTATAAGTCCTTCGGCGCCGGAGAGTCCATCGGTTCCTGAAACATTGATATGCTGGAAACGCTCTGCCCTGGGATCGTATTTGAACAGACCGAGACCGGTAGTGACAACCCATACATTGCCATCAGGATCTATGCAGAATTCCGAGGGATGGACTGTCTTGAACTGATCGGAACTGCTGATCCGGAAATGGCGTACCTTGTCGGGGGTGTACAGAAAAATACCCACGTCGGGCAACAATGCCCAGACATTCCCGTCCTTATCCCCCCTGATGGACTGGACCCAGTTGTCGGCCTCCGCACCCGACGGGGCGCGCCGGTCGACATAGCTTATCTTCTCCGTATGCTGGTCATAGATGTATATGCCCCTGTCGGTGCCTACCCAGAGGTTGGAATTGTTGTCCACGCAGAGAGCGCCGATATTGTTGTTGCCCCGGTTCAGGCGCGTATCGAATACCTCGACGCGCTTCATATTGTTGCCGTCGTAGCGGTTCAGTCCGTTTTTGGTCCCGAACCAGAGAAAGCCGTCATTATCACGGACAATGCACTTCACATTAGCGTTGGTAAGCCCGTTGCGGCTGTCGATATGCCGGAAATTATATACGTTTCCGGGGGTCTCGCCGGAAACTGGCCTGCAGGCCAGCGCCAGCGTCACAATAAATATTATCGTGCGGAGAAGTTTCATGGTCATAGGTCAGAAGAGGCAACATTAATATCTATTTGAGAGAGAAACGCATCTCGCCTCCCCGGACAATTGCCTCATGGGGAAGCCGGTAGTCGGCAACAGGCTTGCCGTCGAGAGTAACCCGGCTTACGCGGTGGGCACCCCCGGTCTTTCTGTCGGCGGTGATTGTGAAATCCTTTCCGCCGGGAAGATGCAATACAACTTCGTCGAACAGCGGTGTGCCTATGTCGTAGCGTCCCGATGCGGGATTGACCGGATAGAATCCCAGGGCGCTGAAGACATACCAGGCCGACATCTCGCCGCAGTCGTCGTTGCCAGCATAACCCGACGAGGTATCGTTGTAAAGAGTTTTCATAATGCGCATCACCATGTCCTGAGTCTTCTGCGGCTCTCCGGCGTAATTGTAGAGATAGGCCACATGATGGCTCGGCTCATTGCCGTGGGCATACTGGCCTATACATCCCGAAATATTGTCGTTTTTCTCCCAGCTGGTGTCGGTCAGGGTGAAGAACGTGTCGAGTTTCTTCCGGAACGCTTTCTCTCCGCCGGTAAGTTCTATGAGGCCCGGGACATCGTGGGGAACATACCAGTAATATTGCCAGGCGTTCCCTTCGGTGAAGGGGAAACCGCCGTTGGCGCCGTGGCGCAGAGGATCGAAAGGCTCGATCCATCGCCCTTCCTCATCTTTGGCGCGGAAGAATCCGGTCGCCGGGTCGTGCAGATTGCGGTAATACTGCGCACGGGCCGAGAATCGTTCGTAATCCTCAGTTTTCCCGAGGTGGCGCGCCAGCCGGGCCACACACCAGTCGTCGTAAGCCATCTCCAGTGTGATGGAAACCGACTGAGTCTGCAGCGGTTCGGGCATATAACCGTAACGCTCCCAGATGTCAAAGGGGGAATTGGGATGGGGACGCAGGGAGGATTCCCTGACGGCCTCATAAGCCTCCTCGGGATCGATGTCGGGAAGTCCCTTGAGAACGGCGTCCACGACCACCGGGATAGCATGGTTCCCTATCATGCAGTAGTTGTCGTGGCCCCAGAGATGCCAGATGGGGAGATAGCCGTAGTCGCGGTAATGACGCAGCATACTGTTGACAAATGCGGCATCGAACTCCGGATAAAGGATTGTGTAGAGCGGATGGGCACCCCGGTAGGTGTCCCAGAGGGAGAAAGTCGTGTACTGGGTCTCCCCTTCCGGCACGGTTGCCACGCTGTAAGCCGGCGTCGCGTAGTGGCCGGAAATATCGCTGAACGTGTTGGGCTGCACCAGGGTATGATACAGCGCCGTATAAAAGAGCCGGACATCCAGGGGATCCCCTTTGGTGACCTCGACGCGCCCGAGCATATCGTTCCATCGCTCCTTCGCCGAAGCGCGGTAACGGTCGAAATCGAAATGGGGAGCCTCGGCCCGGAGATTGCGCCGGGCGTTGTCGACGGAGGTGCCGGAAAGTCCGACCTTCACCGTCAGCTGTCTTTCCGGAAGCCGGAACCTCAGGGTCCCTTTCAGCGCCTTTCCGTTGGCAACGGCGGCGTCGCGGAAAACGGTTCCGGCGCCGTCGGCGATATCCATCCCGGCGATATCCTCGGAAAATTCAGCCACGAAATAGACCTTGCGGAGCTTCGCCCACCCTGTGATGACGCGGAAGCCCTCTATGGTGCGCGGACCCGTGCGGCGCAGCTGAGACTGGATTATCTGCCTTCCCCAACTCCCCTTGTTGGCCGAGTGGTCGAGGTCGAAAATCAGGGTGGCGGTATCGGCGGGAAAAGTATAGCGGTGGATACCGGTGCGGGTGGTGGCGGTCAGTTCCGCCAGGATGCCCTCGTCCTTGAGCATTACGGAATAATATCCCGGGGAAGCCGTCTCGGCGTCATGGGAGAATCCCGAGGAAGTCTTTCCCGTCACCGTGGGGAATACTCCTATGTCAATCAGATCGCTCGCTCCCGTACCGCTAAGACGCGTATGGGAGAAACAGTATATCGTCGAATCGTTGTAGTCATACCCCGAAGCGTTATACCAGTCGGGGACCGGATGGGTGTCGGGACTGAGCTGAACCATCCCGAAAGGCACCGTCGCCCCGGGATAATTGTTGCCGGAAAGACCACCCTCGATCGCTCCGCATCCGATAAAGGGGTCCACAACAGCAGTAAAGTCTCTCCCCTGGGCGCACATCGCGCACCCCGCAAGGAGAAACCCGCATAATATTCTCTTACTGAAACTGTTTTTCATTACTATCGGTATAGACAAGGGTATGAACTACCATTGCCTCTCCGGAAACCGAGGAGGTCGGGACGGTCCGTCGGAACGCGCCCCCGGCGATTAATTCATCATGATTTTACGGTTGGCAATCGCTCCGGATTCGAGGGTGACGGAAAGGATGGCCGGGAAAGCCCCCTGAAGGGAGCTTTCCAGTGCAATCTCTTTCTCACCGGCAGCACAGACACCACGGGCCACAAGGCCCCCCTGCATATTAAACAGGGAAGCCTCGCGGATCGGCTCGCTGGCGGTGACCTTCACCCGGCCTCCGTCGCAGCTCGCGGCAACCGATCCTTCGGGGTCGGCGGCCACGGCTTCGACACCGCCGTAGTTCTTACGCTCGAAGCGGTAGATGCGGACATCCTTCGAGGGGACCGATACCTGCATCGAAGCGGGATTGTAAACATTTCCCTGCCAGAGTTCCTTGCAGGAGACAAATTCGCTGCTGTTCACACCGAGCCGTTCGAAATCGGGAGTGAACGACAGGGTGGTGTTGGGAGTGCCGTAGTTGAATACAACGTAGTAGAAAGCATCCGGAGTGTCGCATACGAACTCATTGCCGCAGGAAATATCGTTGGTGGCGTAGAGGGAAGTCTGATATCTGAACGTACCTTCCACCGGACGGAAGCTGCGGCCGATGCGGCCTACCTCGGTCAGGTCCTTATTGGACTTGTTCCTAATTCTCCAAATATGCTGTTATCAAGCAGTTAGATAATCTCAAAATTCCTTAGTGCCTTGGTAGTGCCTGAAAATTCAGTTCTGATTTTTCTGCTGCATTACTTGTCTCCACAAGTATCCAAGCCATATGCAAATTTAGTCATTTTTTCTCGCTCGTGCAAGTCCGAAGGTTCGTTTTAACTCTTTTATGGCTAAGTGTTAAACAACCTGATGAGGTAATCCGTCAATCAAACTCCGGCAACTTGAAGAATCGGAATACCCAGAACATTCTCGATTGATGAAATTGTCTCAATCGTGAAGTTGTGGGTGCCTCGCATCCATTTGCTGATTTCAGATTCTTTCTTGCCAAGCATATTGGCGAGGTCTTTTTGTTTAAGCCCCTTTTCTTTCAGTATGCTGTGAATCCTGTCAACTATCAGGAAAGACAGGTCAACTCGACGACGGACTTCGGGAGAAACTTTAGCCCGGCGAGCCTCTATGATGCTACTTCTTTTCATCGCGGGTAAAATTTAGATTTCCTATAATTTCTTTATCTACAATATAGAGAGTTCCGTTCGAAAGCCGGGATGAAATAAACCGACTTGTATCAACGAGTGTCTCCACATAATCTGACAACGATTCACTTTCCTGCCATGTGGCGCAGTCTTTGACTCCTCCGTTGCCGAAGATAAGAATCTTGTCTGAAAGCCGAATACAGTAAAGACGCAGATTGCTTGTTTCAATAGGTATCGCACTGACCCCATCACCAAACTTTCCTTCATAGCGGAAATATCTCTCTAATGCTCCGCTCTCGCCAATTTTGTCCAGCCATGCGATTATGGTGTCAATGTCTTCATCATACTCACAGCCTTCGGGAAATTTCTCAAAGAACCTTTCAAGTTCAGAGAGTTCTTCCTCATCAAGATGAACGCTGTAAAAATTCACAGCGTCATGCTCTTCAATCAGTTCTATGGAATATTTCTGCGTCATACTTAACTTAAAGATTAACTTTGCAAAGTTAATAACTCTTTCCCAATACAACAAATAGATTCACCTTAAAGTTAAGTAGAGGAATGTTTTTTCTTTAGAGAAGCGGTGAGAGACGGGGCGGTCTGCCGTGTCTGCGGCGATATGCCGTCAACAAGTGACGGTGGACAAGTCCCCTGACACCTGTTTACCGCATCACGCCTATGGGCAATGCTGAACACCGACAACGGCCATCGCCTTATGGAATGGCATCGGGGACGTTTCACCATAAGACTGAATGGCTGTCGTCCGTGTTCCGGGACGCATTGCCGGATAAGGACTTTTACGACCGCCCCCTCACTCACCGCTTAAACAGCATCCACCGAAAAGAACAGTGTCGCAATGACGGGACTTTCAGATCCTCGTCATTGCGGCACACTTCTTTTTTATCGGGGTTGCACCGATTTTCTTTTTTCAGTGTTTCAATCCATCGCCGCCACCGTTGGGTCGGCGACGATTTATGTTTTCACGGACTTTCATCCGGGGGAGCCTTCTCAACAAGGCGTACCATCAACAAGTGGGTCAGTACGAGTTGCTTGCCATAACCTAACGTGTGGCGGAGGGATATTCTTTTGGCTTTGGCATAAAAAATCTCCAGACACAAAATGGTATTTGCCTGCGCAAGCTCCGGCGAATACTTCATTTTGCACTCGTATTTTTTATGTCAAGGCCCGAACATCCCTCTTTTGCCGCCCCACGCCTTTCAGGTGTCAAGCAACTCATACAACCACACTGTCTTTGGACGCATGGTTAAAAAAAAGCTCCCACCGATATGAAAGCCACAGGAAAACATAAAGATATTAGGTCAAGGCAAGCTCGCCAATCCTCCTATCAATACCGCATAATCACAAGGGCGGTCAAGGCGGTGGCAATCATCATCGGAGCGGTTATCGGGATAGCGTTGTGGGCGATAGCAAGACCCATATTGAGGGGAATAGGCTGGCTCATTTCAATCCTTACCGCAATCGGAGTAATCTATTGGATTTTAACACTCTAAAAAATATTTACGACTATGGCAACCACAAGAGAAAACAGAGGCACACGAGCCTTCAACGACACAATCAAGGCTTATCTTGAAAAGAGAGCCGACAATGACGCACTGTTCGCTATCCGCTTTGCGAACCCCTCTAAATCGGTAGAGGACTGCGTTACATACATCATCAATCAAGTGCAGAAAAGCGGTTGCAACGGCTTTGCCGATGATGAAATCTTCGGAATGGCAGTACACTATTGGGAGGAAAGCGAGATTGAGGTCGGCAACCCAATCAACTGCAAGGTGGTGGTAAACCATACGGTAGAACTCACCGAGGAAGAAAAGGAACAGGCACGACAGGATGCCATCAACAGACTCCGTGATGAGGAAATGGCTAAAATGCGCAGACCCAAGACCACTGAAAAGAAAACCACAGAGAACAATCCCCAAATCGCACAACCCAGTCTTTTTGACCTCTAAAACATTACGGCTATGAAACCCAGGACAGCATTACAAAAGCAAGTGGCAGCACTATCCGCCACACTGCGCCCCATAACCGCGACACAAGAGAAATGGGCATACCGCCACTGCTTTGAGCATTTCGCCTATCGCACCAATAGCGGAACAATGACCTGCTCCGACTGCGGACACGTTTGGAAGGGAGAGAAAGGCAACCTTTGCGACACTATTGCCGGTTGCAAATGCCCTCACTGCGGTACTGAACTGAAAGTGAAGGACACCCGCAAACGCACCCATAAGGAAACCGCATATTTCAGCGTCATAACAGCTCACAAGGGTTTTCAAGTAATCCGTGTGTCGCAGATAACGAGCGAAAGCCGTAAGGGAGAGGTCAGACAACTCTATTGTCAGGAGGTCGTGCAAAGGTGGATTTCTCCGGAAGGCAAAGTTACCGACATGGCTCTGCTCCGTGGATTTACCTTCCATTACTGCGACTGCTGGTCTTATTGGAGCGACATGGAGATACGCCCGCACAACCCTCTGTATGATGATGTTGTCGCATGGAGCGATGTCTATCCGAGAATGTCGGTTATTACCCAACTCAAACGCAACGGCTTCAAGGGTGATTTCTATGGAATATCCCCCGTCAGACTTTTCAAGGCTCTGCTTGCAGACCCAAGAATGGAGACGCTGATGAAAGCTGGAGAGATTGAGGAAATGAAATACTTTCTCGCCAATCCCGACAATGCGAATGAATTTTGGGCATCGTACCTTATCGCCAAACGCCACCGCTATCATATCAACAACATAGGAATGTGGTGCGACTATCTGCGGATGCTGAAGAACATCGGCAAAGACCTCCGCAATCCCAAGAACATCTGCCCCGAAGATTTCATAGAGGCGCACGACAGATTGAGCCGAATGATAGAGGACAGACGCAGACGGGAGCGTGAGGAAGCCGAGCGCAGAAGAGCCGAGGAAAAACTGCTCCGAGAAAAAGAGAACGAGGAACAGTTCAAGGCTCTAAAATCCAAGTTCTTCGGTCTGGTAATCTCCGACAATGAAATATCGGTGAAGGTGCTTGAGAGCATAGAGGAATACTGCCAGGAGGGTAACACACAACACATCTGCGTATTCTCATCTTCCTATTACCTTAAAAAGAACACGCTGGTATTGTCGGCAAGGATTGGCGATACCATAATAGAGACAGTAGAGGTTGACTTGCAGACCCTCAAAGTTGTGCAGTGCCACGGCAAATATAACAAGGACACAGAGTACCACGACCGCATCATCGACCTTGTGAACTCCAACGCCCGACTAATCAAGGAGAGAATGACCGCCTAAAGTTTAATCCGACCTGCGTCAGCAATGGCGCAGGTCATAAAACCCACCGAATATGAACGTAATAATTGAAAGTCTGATATTTGATTTTGACAACAAGGTGCGTGAAACAGTCCTTGAACTGATAAACCGCATAGTGCTTACAAAAGACGAAAAGGAATTGCGGGAAACTATCTCGGCATATGCTCTTCGTAGCGACCTTGACAGATACTTCGTCTATGGCTTTGGCAAACACCACTTTTGGGTAAAACAACGCAGGGTCAGCGACCCTGAACAGACTTTTGAACAACGTATGATATTTGTAAAATTCTAAAACTTGAAGATATGGCAACGAAACTTACCGCCCACGGAGTAAGCACAACCACCACTCCCGGCACTGAACAATACGAGGTGTTTTACACCGGCTACCGCACACGGCGAAAGAAACACTACCAATACGATTACCGCCACACTGACGGGGAATTGTACTCCTGCGTGGCTGATACTCTTAAAGAGTGTAGACAACGCCGCGATGAATGGCTCAACAAGAAAATCAACAACTGAGATAAAATTTGCCAAGTCGTAATATAGCAAGTGGAGCGGCCTCGTGATGAAGTCGCTCCACTGATTTTCGCTAAAAATTTCGGCCGCCACAGGCGGCATTGATGTATAATAATTGCTATCGCAAATCAGATTATTACTGGAACAATACCATAAATTCCATTATCCTCCGCTGGTGTAACTGCTTGTGGAATTTTCCTTTATAACGGCAGTGTGCAGTGTAGGCTTTGAAGATGTCGCGATTGCCGGCTTTGAGTTTCTTCAGGACGGTGCTTTTGTTGACGACACCGGGACCGCAGTTGTAGGCAAGGCAGCCTAACAGAATAGAATCCTTGCCGTACTGCGAATACAGGGCACAGAACTTGCGGAGGTCTTTTCGCAACAGGGCATCTGCCTGTCTTTCGGTAAGCTGCACGCCACGGCGGTAAGGTTCTCCCGGCTGGACTTGGTGACCGTAGCCGACATAGGGCCAGTGTTTCGGTTTGTGGAGCGTCTCAAACTTTTTTATTATCAGCACGGCACGTTCAAACGGCGGCAGCTCCATAATAGATCTCTTTGCGTTGGCGGCGGGCGTTGCCGCCACAAGGGACAGCAACGCCACGAAGAAGAACAACAGTTTTCTCATCGCACAATCGGGGTTACGGGACCGACAACCGGGCCGATGATTGTACCGCCGTTATCATCTCCTTTATCCTTGCCGTTGAACTCGAAGGTCTGCTCCCACGGTGTAGAGCCGAAATTGTCTTCAACCACCACGAGGAATTTATGGGCATCAGTACTCTTGGCGGTGTAGTTGAGCCGGAATGTCTTGCTTTCAAGAAGCACACGGTCGTTGTTGACAAGCACCGGGCCATCGACGAGCTTGAGAGTGCCTTCGCCGTCATACTGGAAATAGCGGATTGTATAGAGGGTGTTGGTGTAGTTGCCCTCCGGCTTGATTTCAAAGCGCAGCTCCACTGTCTGCCCTTGCGTGATTTTGTCAGCGTAGGGCATCACTTCCACCGTGAACGGATAGGACTGCTGCACATCGAGGTCATCGGAACAGGATGTGAGGCTGCACACGGCAGCGATTACGAGGGAGAGGAAGGCGATTAAGCCGAATGATTTTTTATTGGATTTTTTCATATTGGTGTCTGTTTTTTATAGTTTGAGTTTTGATGTTTTCTTGGGAGTGAGCGATTGCAGGTAATCGTTCAGATCCTTGTGGTCGGGATAGAGCGCGGATTTGTCGCTCACCCTGTCGCCGAACTCGCGGCGCAGTCTGGCGACTGCGGCACGCCCGGCGGTGTCGTTGTCGAGATAGCACAGTATCAGCGGGTATTCAGCCAGTACCGGGATTGCCTTGCCGACATTAGCCACGGAGTTAAGCACAACACTGTCGTTGCCGTCGTTGTAGCCGAGGCGTTCAGCCGAAAGAAAGTCTATGAAGCCCTCGTACACGTTACATCGCGGATTACCTTCGGATATGTGTGTTATGTTTTTTGGCGGATAGCTTCCCTTAAAAAATGGATTTCTAAGCTCAAATCCATGTGCGTTGTTCTCAAAACCGATGGCGTAATACCTTTTGCCGTGAAGCTCATAGTCAACCTGCACGCAGTAGCGTTGTGCAATCTCTTTCGGTATGCCACGCTGTTCTAAGTAGCGGAGCAACGCGGGCGACTCCAGCCGGGATATTTCAAGGTTCTCGAATGTCGGTTCCTCGACAAACGGCACGGGCTTGTATGGCTCTGCCACGGGCATATCCATCTTTTCGGCGATGTATCGTGCCTGCTCAACGAAATCCGTCTTGTCCGACAATACCCCTGCGAGAGTGAAGATGTCGCCGCCTTCGCCTGTGCCAAAATCGAACCATACGTTTTTATGCGGGTTGACATGAAACGACGGTTTTCTCTCATTGCGGTACGGGGCATAGAACCACAGACCTTTGCTGTCGCGTCCGGTCGGATCGAAGCCGAGGCGGTGCAGGAAATCCACAAGGGATATTTCTTTGATTGCGTCTATATCCATAGGCTAAAAGCGCATTTTGCGACCGGGGTTCGGCTTTCGGGTTTCCTCCTCCGGCTGCTCCTGCATGGCATCGGCTCTTTTGCCATCTTTGTTCTTTACAGGCATTGCCAGTATCATATCAGCATTGGCACTCTCGCCGTTACCCAGAACCTCGTAACATTTGAAGTCCATAATCTTTTTCATCTCCACGGCGATGAAAAGATTTAGTTCCGAGCGGTTGCAACTGCCGGTTATCTCATAGGCGAGGTCGTATATTCCGCCGTAGCATTTCTCCGGCTCCTGCTTGTCGTACCAACCGTTCTTTTCGGTATCCACGACGATGGAGCCGTTGGAGGAATACGGGCTGTCGTATGTCAGACGGTTGCCGTCGCGCGCTGTCGGCTCATAGCCCATAGCCCGCATAAAATCCGTAAGAGGAAGATTATGTATGTCAAGGTCGAATACTTTGATACCCATAGTTCACTCGATTATAAATTTTATGCCGACACCATACTGCGTATGGAAATGTCCGGTGGAGTTGCCGAATACAAACCGCTCCTTAACATTTGCTGTCAGGGCGATTTTATCAGAGAGATAGAAATCCGCCGAGAGAGTGAGCGCACCGCCATAGATGAAGGCGTCGCCGTTATGGAGCGTGGAGCCGTCGGACAGTGTGTGTCTGCCCCAGTTCACCGTTTCGTAGCCACCGAGAGCCGACACGCCGCCATAGAGGTGGAATGTCTGCGAATAGTCGCTGACAAGGTGGAGATTATATCCCGCCTCCGCCGTGAACTGCGCCACGGGGATACGACCTTTTTCCGCGTAAGGCTTATAGGTCTGGAGATACTCGCCGCCGAAGCTCCATGTGTTTGCGCCACCCTTGAACACCGAGTAATACACGCCGAATGAATAGCCGCAGTCACGGGAATTGCCGGTATAGAAACCGTCTGCCATATCCGCCTTTATTTCCACCGCTGACATACCGGGGAGACATCGCTGGGCCATTGCCTGCCCCGTGAAAAGGGCAAGCATGGCAGCGATTATCATTATCGTTTTTCTCATGGATTACTGAATTGAAAGTTCGTCGATTACGTTTGCACGCACAATATCCTCGTTTTCCACCACAAAAGACTGGTGTCTGCCACCTTCCTTCTCGGCGACTTCGATGACAAGCTGCTTATCATCGGGAATCGTAAATTTCTCCAGCGCAAACACTGTTCTCTCCGATGATTTCGCAGGAACGACCACTACATAGTTCTGGGCGCGGAGAGGTTCCAATACCTGCTCCTGCATTGCGGTTCGCTTGATAACTTTCTTGTCCACAATCTTGAAGCTCACAAAATCCACATCGAAAGGAATGTTGGAGGTATTCTTCAGTTCCGTGTGGAAATACAACAAACCGTTGTTGGCATAGATGGATTTCAGTAGGAACTGTACCCCGAAACGCTTTGAGCCTATATGTTTGATTTCGCGTTTGTTCTGCTTGTGGATACTCTTCATTATCAGCTTGACAAGCATAGGGCTTTCACTGCCGAGGCGTTCAAGGTAGATTTCCTGCGCGTTGTTGGGACGGTTCACCGATTCGCCGTCGTGGAGAAAGTCAGTCATCTCGATACTGAGCAACAGCGGCTCTTTGGCAAATTTCACGTTGAAGCTGTAATATGATCCGTCCTCGGTAATGACCGACAGGTTTGTTTCCTTCTTGAACGACTTGAAGGCAGATTTGACACGCAGCACATTCTTCGCACCGTCAGCGAGTCCGGCGACAAGGTTCTCGTTGCCCAAATCGACATAAGTGATTTCAGCCGGAAAGATGATGTGCGTCGTTTTCTCATAACACACTTCCAGAGCGTGAGGCGGAATCATGCGGTCGAAGCCTACTTTTCTGGTAAGACCGCTGAACTTGTCGCCGTCGGTGTAGTTGGAGCCGTACACGTTCAAGTCGTATTCAGCAACCTGTTCCGTATCTGGCGACACGTTGTTATCGGCACTATTGACCGTCTTTTTGCCTTTTGCAAAGGCGGGTGTTGCCATGCCTATGACGGCGATGGCGGAAAGAATAAATGTTTTCAGTTTCATTTTTTACGTTGGATTTAAGTGGTTTAATTGTTTTCGGGCTGGTAAAGCATTACACGGTACCCTGATTTAAGATGCACCTTGACGGTACGCATCTTCTTGGAGAGATACTGGCTGACACCGTTTATCAGACCTCTCCCCACATCGGAGGCAATCTGCGCTCCGGCATCGGTGGAGATGTTGATGGAGCTGCCCATCGTGCTGCCCATGTTGGCACCGATTTCGTGGAGCGCGTCCGATTCCATTGAGTTGGGGATGTTTATTCCCTCCTGACCGTCGGAATCATAGACTTTCAGCTCCACTTCATAGATTGAGCCTCCCGTTTCTACCGAGGTAATCTCTATCTCCAGACGCTCGTCCTGCAACCTTGCCAGTCCCGTCAGCGTGGTCTGTCGAGGAATAAGCCTGTTGCCAATCCACATCGGTTCGGTTGTCCGCAGTTTCACGGATTGACCGTTGGTTACCGACTGGTCTCCGGCAATTACAGCGGCGATTGTGTTCCTGCCTGCCGAGTGTTTTATGCCCACCGATGTATTGAAGCCACGGTCGTTTGTGGCGGCACTCAAAGTCGATACGACATTGTGGGTCACGTTCTGCACCGGCTGCACGTTGCGTTTCCCTTTCTCATCGGACTGAGCCGGAGGTGCCTGACCGTCGGCATTATTGCCGTTACCCATATACTGCGCCGCCAACTGATAAGACCTTTCAAGCAATTCCATCTCGTTGGGTTGCTGAGACTGTTGCGTCATGGCATTCTGCATCTCCAGCTCATCAATCCGCGCCTGCAATTCAGCAACCTGCGCCGATTCATTATAGTCAGGCACATAAAAATCCTGTAACGATGCCTGCGCCTGCTGGTATGCCGCCGCAGAGTTCTGGATTTCATCGGGGACTGTCGGTGTTGCCGGGGCAGTAACCGTGTCGAGTTGTAGCGATACGGCGTTGATTGTGCTGTCATTGCGCGACTTGTCTTTCTGCGCCGCCTCCTGTTCGTATGCCTTTAGTTTAGTGTCGGGCATACCGGCGGAAGTCTGGTCTGGCAGCTCCATGTTCGCCTTCCCCTTTGCCGCCTCATCATCACCGCTTGGGGCGAAGATGATCCAGAGGCATACGAGAAAGGACAGTATCAGCAGCGTATAGACCGTGAGGCGTTTTAGCCGCTCCCGTTCAGCCGCAGTTTTGGGCGTGAACTTCGCTTTAAGGTCGTCAAGGAATTTCATGGCCCGTGCTGTTTGTGGGTAATTCCAGTTGCCTGATATGCTCTATCTCGACCGCCTGACGAGCGTGGCCGGCACCCATCTTGTAGCAGGCGTGTCCGAACACGAAGAAGGCTACAAGAATAAATGCCGATAGAAGAATGGTAACGACCATAAGGCGTTGCTTGTGGGGCATATCGTCACAGGCTTTTCTCACCCGTTCTTTGATTTTCCCTTTCGGGCCGTGCCACACCTTATTATATATGGGTGCCACGAGATTGCGGATTTTATTTTTTATACTCATTGGGACAATGTTCTTTTTGTGGTTATCAAATCTTTGTTTTCAAGGATTGTCAGACCCTCGATCATGAAGCCGTTGGGATTGTCGTCGGAGCGCGACACATTGGAAAGACGGCATTGTGTTATGAGCGACCTTTCTGTCACGTTGCTCTGACGGATAATCATCTGCCGGGCATAGGTTCTCACCTGATAGGGATAGTCGTTGAAATCGGCGACTATGCTGTCCACCTGCAACACCTGTGTGATATTTCCGGCGATGATGCGGTTGTAATATCCCTTCTCCACATAATCGGAGTAATAATTGTAGGCACTTCTGTCGGCCAGAGACATGGCACGGTTGATGTTGTGTTCAATCGCCGACTTGTCGGGCGACAGGGTGAAGAACAGTTCGTGAAAACGTCGGACGTGTTCACGCGCCTCCGCCGGCCTGTTCTGCTCCATGTCCTGAGACAAGGCAAGCATAAGCGACTTGCCGTTGTCGAGGACATAGATTTTCTCGCGCTGCTTTTCGGCGAAATTCAGCGACAGCACCACGGAGCCGATTGCGATGAAGGCGCAGAGCGATACCATGACTATGCCGAACAACCTTATCTGCCGAAAAGAGGTCTCGATGTTTTTTAATGACTTAAATTCCATTTAATCAGTGTTTGAATAGTGTCAGAATACTATTTAAGGAGTTTTCCTATTCGTCCTGCCGCATTTCCAGCCACACCACCGGCGATACTTCCGGCCCACGAGCCTCCCGTCATGGCGGTGTTGTTGATGGAGCGGTTGTAGCTGCCCATGCCTCCTGCCTGAATAATCCAGCCTGCGACAGTCGGAATCGTGAAGTAGCCGATAATGCCGATTATCATAAAAATCGTGTAAGCGGCGTTGCTCCCGTCAAGGTCAACATTCGGATTATTAGTCAGTTCTGAAATGTCGTTCTGCAACATCAACACCTGTATTTTCGCCAAAATAGTCGAAAAGAGATCTGCAACCGGTAGCCATAGATAGGTCTGAATGTATCGGCATATCCATTGGACAAGGGTGTTCTGGAATCCGTCCCAGACCGATATGGCAAAGGAAATCGGTCCCAATATCGCCAGAACAATAAGGAAGAATGTCCTTATGGTGTCTATCGTGAGCGAGGCAGCCTGAAAGAGCATCTCCAGCAGCTCACGAAAGAAATTCTGGATTGCCTTCTTCACTTTATACATTCCTCTCTCGATATACATTCCGGCGGCGGTTCCTATCTCCGTCACGCCCAACTCATCAATCTGCCTGTCAAACTCGGCGTCATCCACGAGGTAGGCGGTTGACGGGTCATTCATCATCGCCTCGTATTCCAAGCGGTCTTTTTCCTCACGATATTTTTTCATGTCAAGGGTCTGGCCTTCGAGCATCGAGGCGGTACCTTGCACAATCGGCGACATCACGGAATTGATTGTGCCGAGTACGACCGTGGGGAAGAACATTATGCAGAATCCGATGGCGAAAGGACGCAGGAGCGGGAATACATCTATCGGTTCGACTCTTGCCAGAGCCTGCCATATTCGGTATGCGACAAAGAACAACGCACCTAATCCGGCTATTCCCTGGGCCACTCCAGCCATGTCGCCGCACAATGGCATCATTTCATCGTAGAGCGACCGGAGTATGGAGTGGAGATTTGAGAAATCTATCGCGCAAAGCATAGGCATCACCAGTATTTTTCAGAGCCGTCGCCGTAAAGACTTATGACACGCTGGGTGTCGGCTTTCTTCTTGGCGCGGAGATATGAAACGCTGATATTCTTGTTGGTGAAGTATGCCGTTAGGTTCTTCAGGCGTTTCATCTCCTTGTAGCAGTCATCTACCACATCCATTCTGTCCTTGTCGGTCATGCTCAGTGTAGTTATGTTGACCACCTGTTTCAGATCGCCGAGGACTCCGTTGGCTTCTTCCAGAATCCGGGTGTAGCCTGAGGCGATTGCCGAGAGTTCCGCGCTGGTGAAATTCGGATCTGTCAGCATCTTCTTGAAATTGTTGACATAGTAGCCTGATATATCGCCCAGCATCAGGACTGTCTGCTGCACCTTGCGGGCATCGCGGACGAGGTTATTTACCGATTGCAGGGCATCGTAATACTTTTTCGCCTGCTGATAAATCTTGACCGTCTCCTTGAAGTTGTTAATCATATTTTGAGCGGTCGTTGATTCCTGCACGAGTGATTTTGAGGAATTTACGATGGATTGGGCGATGTTTGACGGATCTATGACCGTCCATTGGGCGTTTGCCCTGCCAGTACCTAACAGTAGGCACAGGGCGATAAGGGGAAATAGATATTTCAGTTGTCTCATTTTTTTACGTTGGATTTTTGGGGTTATCTGATTTTGGAGGCCATGCCTCCGATTATTTTTACTCCTACATAGAGCAGGAGCAATGGGGCGGCGATAATGGCGGCAAGTCCGATGAACAGTCCGGCCAGTATCACCCACAGCATATAGAGGACTTTCATAATGGCAGCCATTGTGAGAGGTAACTGACTAATCTGGAGAACACATCCGACACAAACGGCCCGGCATACTGGACAGCTTTATAAGCTCCTACGAATACTGCGGACAGCACCGCTATTCCGGCGAGAAAGAGGATTGTACCTGTCAGCACTCCGAGTATCGGGTGAAACACTTTGGGAATCTTCATGTGGCACCCTCCCTTCTCTCGTTGGCGAGCATCTTTATCGCCGCCTCGACGCTACCACCGAGCTGGGCAGCTCTGTTCAGTACCTGAATCTTCTCCGTTTCCTCGGTGGTGTAGCAGAGATATTCCTCGGTGGATACCTCCGTGGCATATACGGCTGACTGTGTGCCGCCAAGACCAATCCACACCTCTTTATACAGGCGATTCGGATTATTAGCCATGTTGATACTGAGTATCTGCGCTTTCTCCTTGTCGGTAAGACCCAACAGTTCCTGAATCTGGTCAAAGCGGTTCATATACTTACGCTGATCCAGAAGAATCTTGCAGTCGGAGTTATTAATAATGGTCTCCTTAACAATCGGTGATGATATTATGTCGTCAACCTCCTGTGTAACCACCACAGCCTCACCGAAATACTTTCGGACGGTCTTGAACATATATCTCAGATATTCAGCCATGTTCGCCGAAGAAAGAGCCTTCCATGCTTCTTCCACCACCATCATCTTGCGGATACCCTTTAACCGCCTCATTTTGTTGATGAAGGCTTCCATAATGATGATAGTGACTACCGGGAATAACTCTTTGTTATCTTTCACGGCATCAATTTCAAAGACCACAAACCTCTTGTTGAGCAGGTCAATGTTTTCTTTGGAATTGAGCAGGAAGTCATACCGGCCTCCGTGGTAATACTGGCGCAAGGTTGTCAGGAAATTATCTATATCAAAATCCTGCTTATAGATAGGGATAGGACGCTGAGCCATTTCAGCACGGTATTCATCGCGCATAAATTCGTAAAACGAATTAAAACACGGCATTATATCCTTATTCGCCCTCATCCTGTCAAGGAACATAGACAACGCCGAGCCAAGTTCGCCACTCTCCGTTTTTGTAACCCTGTCATCTTCCGATTTCCATAGTGTCAGCAGTAAGGTCTTGATTGAATCCTTCTTTTCGACATCGAAAACGCCGTCATCCGTATAGAAGGGATTGAAAGATATTGGGTTATCCTCCGTATAGGTGTAATAGATGCCGTCCTCGCCGTGGGTACGGTTGTGAATCAGATTACACAGTCCTTCATAGGAATTGCCGGTGTCAATCAGCAGCACATGGGTTCCTTGCTCATAATATTGGCGCACCAGATGATTGGTAAAGAATGACTTACCGCTACCTGACGGACCGAGAATGAACTTGTTGCGGTTAGTGGTTAGACCGCGTTTCATAGGTTCGTCGGAAATATCCAAGTGAATAGGCTTACCAGTGAGGCGATCCACCATTTTTATTCCAAATGGCGACAGTGATGAGCGATAGTTCGTTTCGGCGGTGAAAAAACAGGCAGCAGGTTCGATGAATGTGTAAAACGATTCCTCGGCAGGGAAATCCGCCTCATTACCCGGCATTGCCGACCAGAACAGCGTCGGACAGTCTATTGTGTTGTGCCTCGGCATACAACCCATAGTGGCAAGCTGCCCTCCGACATCGTTCTTTATCCTGCGCAGTTCCTCGGTATCATCGCTCCAAGCCATTATGTTGCAGTGGCAACGTACCGATGTAAGGCCGTAGCTGTGAGCCTCGTTGAGATAGCGGTCTATCCACTCCTTATTGATAGCGTTTGAGCGTGAGTAGCGGCTCAACGAGTTCATGTTGCGGGCGGTCTTTTCAAACTTCGCCAGATTCTCGTCGTGGTCGTCGATAAACACATATTGGTTGTAGATATGGTTGCACGGCAACAGCAACCCGACGGGACTTGCAAATGAAAGACGGCAGTCAGAGCGGTCAGTGGATAGCCGTTCATATCGGTTGTCGGTGCTTACCTTTGCCGGAAGGTCATCCGTGTCTGACAGCGTATGCAGGCACAGCATCTTGTCGCCGATACGCATCTGACGCGCCGACAGGTCTATGTCCTCCAGACAGTTCACGTCCTCCATTGTCAGCGACATATACCGCTCTATAAGACCGGATTTGTCGTCGGTGCCGACAATCTCATCATCTGTCAGGCGGCGCAGCCTGATATAGCCGGTGTCATTGATGATTCTTTCAAACTGCTCGACACTCTCCATGAACTTCACCACCATTTCGTGATTCAGTTCTTTCGGTGTCAGGCGACCACGGCAGAGCGTAGAGAAGTTGCTCTGCTGACGCGCACGTTCTTTTGTCGTTTTTGTCAGGAACAGATAGCATCTGTGTGAAAGGTACGGACGCTCATTGAAATGGCGTTCAAAGCTCCTGTCAAGAAAAGACAGATCATCTTTTTGCAGTTCCGGCTTGTAGCGTTCACTGATGAACCAGTCCTGTTTATGCACCACCGAGTAGTGGGGCAACACCTTGATAGCCTTGCACCATGCGGCGTGCATCGCCTCATATTCGGCAGAGGTAACTGTGAACAGTTCCGGCAGAGCTACCTCGAAGGCGACGGTAATGTCGGCGTCCTTGCTGATGATGCAGCCGTGTTCCACGGCGAGAATCGGCAGCTTTGTCTCCAGTGTCGTGGCTTTAAGTGTATTTCTCATTTCTTTCCTCCTTTTATCAGTCGTTTGAGGCGGAGACGGTTGATGATGTACCGGGGATAATATTTCACAGCCGAGAGTTTCATCAGACCGTGTTCGCCATATTTGGCGTTAAGATGGAAGGTGAGCCAGACAAGGGCTGAGGCGGCAGTAACGCCGAACCCGATGCAGATCCATTGCGATATGCCCGCGATATACATGATGACAAACACCACGAACAGGGCGAGCAGTCCGCCTGCGAAGATGAACAGGTACTGCGCCTTCAGACCCTTGTATTCCACCGACCGTCCTATGCCCTTGTTGACAGCATATTCGGCCATTGGCTCGGATGATTAGAGGAAGAACGAGCGGAGGATTGTGGCGGCGACAATCAGGAAGATACACGCACCGAACCACGATGCGGCGGTCTTGCTTGTGTCGGGGTCTCCGCTCGACCACTTGGAATAGACCTTGATGCCTCCGATGAGACCCACCACGGCACCGATGGCGTATATCAGTTTCGTCCCTGGGTCAAAATACGAGGTTACCATTGATGTCGCCTCGTTGATACCCGCCATGCCGTTGCCGGCGGCGTAGGCGCGTATTCCGGTTGCGAGTGCCATAACGCATAGTACCGCGAACTGGAAACCTCGGCTTCCGAGGAATTTGTAAAATGTCTTTCTTAAATTCTTGATTGTTTCTTTCATGCTTTTTGTTTCATTTTTTGAAGCACAGGCAGCCCCCGGCCGCTCCACGGACAGGAGCAGCCCACACTTCGGGTTGATAAATTGGGGTTGGATTTTTGTCCTTGCGGACGCGGATTAGTGGTTTTGCGCCTTATGGCAGCATATCAGCGGGATTGAAATCTTCCGGCTTGACGGTAACGGTTTTGAACTCTGACACTTTTTTCACAGGTCGAGGCAATCCGTCAGCGGAATTCTTCTCCCTTATTTCAGCCTGTATGCTCATCCGGATGCAGAGGTTTACGCGGCGGTCTATATCATCGTTAGTCGATGTAAGACGCTCCATCAACTCCGTATCCCGTAGGTCAGAAAGGATTTTACCTGCCTCTGCCTGTTGTTCGGGTGTCGCGTCGGGATTCATGGCAGTATTGATTTTTTCCTCCAGTTCGTCAAGGGGTATCCCTGTCGCTGAAGGCGCGGAGGGAACGGCATCCTCAATATCGCGGATGTCAACATCAAATGCAGTATCAGTCTCGGCAGCCGACAGAGGGGTGAATTTTTGAGACTGCGTTGTCTGCGGTTCCGACATATCGGGGTTTTCTTCGGCAAATTCGACATCCTTGAAATTTACGTCGCCAATCATACTTTTAACCACTTTGGGTAAAGTCTCGGTAACAGTGTCGGTTATGACTTTCATCATCCTTGCCTCCAGACTGTCAATATCGAATGAACTTGCGCCTACCAGAGATTTGTTTTCAGTCTCCGGCACCGGTACATCCGGCTGTTGCCCTGAACTGTCAGCGGCAACGCCGTTCTCTTTCTTCTCGGTGGACTTGGGTTTGCGCCTATCCATAACCAGATAACCGACAAGGACAGCATTACACGCCAGTATGCCCCCCACTATGAATATTTCAAATCCGGTCATAGGCTTTTCTGATTTACATACCGGGATGTTATTATTGCCTCGATACTATCACGGTTCATATTGAAATGGTCGGAAAGCACATTGTCAATAAAACCTGTGATAGTGGAACAGGGACATTCTGCCGATTCAAGAAGCATCGTTATTACCCTATGATACCCTTTTCTGATACAGACTTGTTTGCCAGAAGTAGTCCTGAACGGATTTTCGGTCTCGTGAAGAAAAGCATCCTTGTATAAATCAGCGATGGGGACTGCTTCAAACGCGCTTTCTATTTCCTCGGATGATAATTCCTGCGGCATAGGGTTATCTCTGTCTCCCTCTTCACCATAAGTGCTTGAACCGCTTTTGGCATTGTCAGGCCGGCTTTGTATCGGTGTCTGCTCCTGAAAGTCAGTAACGGTCGGCATGACTACCGCACTTGCCTGAATGTAGGCCTCGACACGCTCCCTGATGTAAGTGTCAATCGCGGGTTTAACATCAGAAACAAATTCCTCAGACATTTGCGGAATGTTTTTCCGGAAGGTGTCAAGTGCTGAAATCATAGTGCCGGAGGCTGTGAGGACCTCTATGATATTACTCTTGTACTTGTCTCTTTTCCCGTTTACAAACAAATATGTGAAAAGTACGACATTGACTATGATTATAGCGATTATCAGGAATATATTAATCATAGCGTTACAGTTTTAGAACCACGGTCTGTCAGTTCGTTGATGACATCCCTGTTGGCTACAAGGTGAGAGATTATGATATTGGTAACGTATGCCCCGATTGTCAGGTCTCTGTCGTCAAACAGGGCCACCGTCTTTGCGAGTTTGTTGACAAGCTCACGGGGAACGAATATTCCTTTTCGCGCCCCGACGGTATAGGGGGCGAGGAACTCTGAGCGGTACGCTTTGACCGCCGTCTCGTCATGGAAGTCTGTTCCGACTTCTTCCGACGCTTTTGCGCAGACGCGCAAATCACAGTATTTCGGATTGTTCATGTTTATTTCATCTTTTAGAATTGTTTACTTTTTTGATACAGGCTCTGTAATATCGGCTCGACTTCCCGGAAATGTTCTGCGAGGACATTATGCACATACTGGGCGATTGACAGGTCTTCATTGAATAAAGCCTGTATCTTCAGTATCTTGTGCCGGAACTCGTTTACAACCATGACCTGACGGCCTTTCTTATTGAAGGCGTCTATGGGGCATCCCTCAACGAATGTGCGCAGATATTCATCTTCCTCTTTCGTGCGGTCGGGTGTGACGGGCTTTCTCGCCAACTCATCTTTCACTTCGGCGGGCGGCGATTCTGTGGCGGGAGGCTCCCTCTTGGCTTTACGGTAGGACGGCATCGCGTCCTCACGGTAGCCGTCAAGGAAGTCCTGCGCGTCCTGTGTGTCGAAGCCGCTGGTTATATCCTTTTTCGCCATAGGGTTCATACATTTATTATCTTGCGGATCTCGGCAACAAGCTCCGGCAGATTGCTCCCTTTCAGCAGACGCTTGTCGGGAGGCAACATAGTTGACCGGAACATTCCGACCTTTCCGACAGCGGCACCGTCCTTGAAAAATCTGGAGCTGTTTGCCAGCACCGTGTCGAGAGAGTGCAGCCCAAGTTCGTCAAGATAGTTGTCGATGATGCCGCACAGACGGGTTTTGGCCTTTGACGGCACACGGTTCCATACAAGGTTCACATCCTTGATTTTCGTTTTGCCCGTGGTGATCATGTTGTTCACCACATGGCTGGCGAAGCGGATTGAGCTTTTCATGTCGGCGGTGTCGGTGGTTATCGGCACGAAAAGATAGTCCATCACAGACAGGAGTTTCACGATTTCTATATCGTTCACCGTACCGGTGATGTCAAAAAACACCACTTGGGGATTTGCGCCCTCGTCGAGCCTCTCAACGGCGACTTTCGCGGCCTCTGCCGGATTGGAGAGAATAATCTCGTATGCCTTCTTGCCGAAATTGCGGTAGAAGTTCTGCATCACCCTTTTAAGGTATGGATTCTCTCCGGTGACATTGAGGTCGTTCTCGCGGTAGTCTTTCTGTGAATGCTGCCTATCGTCGCAGTCTATGACAATCACATCGACGTCCTCCAGATAATAGAGGTAACTCGCCGTAAGAGCTGTGAGGGTTGACTTGCCCGCGCCACCTTTCTGCGTGGCAAAGGCAACGAAAACTGGTTCGCTCATAATTTTCGCGTTTTAATGTTAATGATTCGGGTGGATTATCTTGCCATTTCCGTATGGAATTCCCCCCGGCTTGATAGCCTTGTCCGGGCAGAAGGCACATACGCTGACTCACAGGACCGGTCTTGTTATAATATGGTCAGCGGTGCATGGCGTCTGTATTGTGGGTTGCAACCGTTTCATTCCCGTTATGCCTTGCGTGCAGGAGTGTGTTGTCATTCAATCATTATTTCACACTTTCACACATGGGACAACAAACTCACTTTATCACTCATACACACCTGCACGCAGGTGTGGGCATGACGGATAAGATTGCAATGCCTGTGGCAGAAAACTCATGACAGAGAATGAAGAAATCAATGATTGTATTTAGGAATCAGTGTTCCGATTATCGTTCCTACATCGTCTCTGTCATTCGAGCCTCTGTGCAAGTTAAACGAGGACAAATCACAAAAAGATTTACAACCATCTGATTTTGCGTTACTTTGCGTAACGATTGCGCTACTTTGCGTTACTTTTCATTCGGCGGAAAACCGTCGCACACGGATACATTGTTATAAATGCGGTGACAGCGAACCGCAGGAATCAGCCCCGGCACACGACAAAGATGTCAGACAGTGCCGAAATAATATACCTCGACCGCCAGGACCGGCGCGGTCAGCCATGAATTACCCCGCTGATTCCATTTTTTCATCCGTCATAGCCGGATTATTCCCGCTGTCATATTTCTCAATATTATAGAGATGTTCACATGAACATAGCAAGGTATGTTTCCCGCTGCATGAAATAAGATTTGCAGCAGAAAACCCTTGCCATGTGCATGGAGCCTGCGGTTACTCCAAAGTCGTAATCGCCATAAGAACCTGCGGTGCTGCAATACACCGTGATTTCCCAAAACGACCACTTAATCCCCGTTTTTATGAAACAGAATTTTAAGAAAACCGGGCGTCATCCCAAGATAGACGCCACGGCTTTCCGATGCTCCGTCAATTTTTCGGCATCGGAACACGCCGCACTCCAGACCATGCACGAGCAGTCTGGCATTGAATCCCTGTCGGCATTTGTCAAAATGCGGATATTCGCCAAACCATTCAAGGTGCATTATATAGATGATAACACCCGCATCTTCATAGACAGGCTTTCTTCGCTCAACGCGCTTTACCGTACATTTGTCATTGACTATGACAAGTTCGTCGATATGCTTAAACAGCATTTCACCGAGAAGAAGGCGTTGTCATTGCTTTACAAATTGGAGCAGACTGCCGTGGAGATAGTAAAAGTCAACCGCGAGATTGTCGCACTCGCCAAAGAGTTCGATGCCCGATGGTTGCAAAAATCTCTTTAGGCAAGTCCATCTACGGGGCATTGTCATACAACGCCGAGAAGATAAACAAGGAGAAGGGGCGTGTCCTCGACACCAACAAAATCTATAATGACGGTTCCGGCAACATAGACATACACCGGGCTTTCGAGGATTTCAAACGGTGGATGCCGCAGCATACCAGAGCCGAGAAGACGATGATGCACATTTCCCTCAATCCCCATCCTGACGATGTATTGAGCGAAATGCAATACACGCAGCTTGCCCACGAGTACATGGAGAAGATGGGATTCTCGGAAATGCCGTATCTAATCGTGAAGCACGAGGACATAGACCGCCACCATATACATATCGTGGCTCTCCGTGTCCGTCCCGACGGCTCCTGTATCTCTGACAAAAACAATTTCTACCGCAGCAAAGAGATAACACGGGAGCTGGAGAGGAAGTACGGGCTACATACCGCCGAGCGTCAAAAAATCACTCCCGATATGCCCATCAGGAAGATTGATCCGTCAGGCGACATCAAGCGACAGGTTGCCAACACGGTCAAGATGGTCGGTATGCGCTACAAGTTCCAGACCATCGGCGAGTATAACGCTATTCTCGATCTATATAATGTAAGGTGTGAGCAGACCGAGGGCAGGGTCAACGGCAGGGAATATCACGGTCTGGTGTATTTTGCTACTGACGACAACGGCAAGACCATCGCATCGCCGTTCAAGGCGTCGCGCCTCGGCAAGTTCGCCAGCCGCACGGCGATAGACGGAAGAATGGATAGGGCGAAAGACAAAATCGACATCCGTCCGACCAAGCAAGCTGTTTCGGAGGCTATGGCAGAATCTTCCGGCAAGGATGATTTCATCGCCAAGCTCAAGGAGAGGAACATCGACCTTATCCTGCGCTATACCGATACCGGGCGCATATACGGCGCGACATTTATAGACCACAATACTATGACAGTCCTCAACGGATCGCGTCTGGGTAAGGAGTTCTCCGCCAACTCACTTGAAAAGTGGTTCACCGTCGGAGAAAAGCCTTCGGTCATACCCGTTGAACCCGATGTTCAGCAGGAACAGCCACAGCCTGATACCCGACAGTATCAACAGGGCAACAGCCAATCTCAATCCGGCAATACGCAATCTGGTAACGCAAACGGCTGGCAAAGCACGACGGGCGGCAGCGGTTCGGGTAGTTCTCAAAGTCAGCCGTTCAGCCAACCTCAACCCCAGACGCGGCAGAACAATTCTTCCGCTTACGATGATGCACCGACACTCCCCGGTCTTGACCTGTTCCAGACCGGACCCGGATTCGACCCGCAGGAGGAAGCCTTCTACCGCGAGATGCAGCGGCGCAGGAAGAAAAAACGCCGTGGCCCCAAACTATAATTTGTCAAACTACAAACACAAGATTTATTATGTCACAACAGGAAGATGACCTCAGGGCGTTGTCGAAAATCATGGATCTGCTCCGTGGTGTCAGCATCGCCGTGATGGTTGCCAACATTTACTGGTTCTGTCAGCCCCTTGTGTCGGGCTGGGAGTTCCACCCGCAGACCATGAAAGTCCTTCGCGGTCTTGACGAGGCCGGGAGCCTGTTCCACAATCCGTGGAACGCGAAATGGTGGACGCTGCTATTATTGGCTCTATCTTGTTTTGGCACCAAAGGTGTCAAGAACGAGAAAATCAAATGGAGCCAGATATGGCTCATAATCTCTATTGGTGCCGTGCTGTTTTTCCTCGATTGGTGGATGGTGTCTCTCGGCTGGTACTACACATATATATTCACCACCATATCTGGTTATGTGTGCCTGCTACTCGGAGGGGTGTGGATGAGCCGTCTGCTGAAGAACAACATGATGGACGACCGTTTCAACGAGGAAAACGAATCGTTCATGCAGGAGACCAAGCTGATGAAGAATGAATATTCAGTAAACCTACCTACACGCTTTTACTATAAAAAGCGGTGGAACAGGGGCTGGATAAACGTGGTCAATCCGTTTCGAGCCTCGATAGTCCTCGGCACTCCCGGTTCCGGCAAGTCATTCGCGGTGGTCAACAATTTCATCAAACAGCAGATAGAAAAGGGCTTCGGGCTTTATGTGTATGACTACAAATTCCCTGATTTATCGTTGATTGCGTATAACCATATGCTCAACCATGCCGACAGTTACGGTAAGAATCCGCCCACGTTCTGCGTCATAAATTTCGATGATCCGGAACACTCTCACAGGTGCAATCCGATACACCCTGATTTCATGTCGGATATTGCCGACGCATACGAATCGGCATACACCATTATGATGAATTTGAACCGCACATGGATACAGAAACAGGGCGATTTCTTCGTGGAATCCCCGATAGTGCTGTTTGCCGCAATCATCTGGTATCTCAAGTGCGCCCATAAGGCTGTATATTAATTGCTTAGTAGCATAA
>CAJUAF010000024.1 GCA_910584365.1 uncultured Muribaculaceae bacterium
ATCCGTCACCATCAAAGTGAGCCTTGAACGGTGAGCCTATCGAGCCGATAGTCACACCTGCAGGGGCTACGATATTGGCAGTGAGCTTAAGATAGATGCCAGCAGCCCAGTCTGCGGGATATTCCGCGAGATCCTTGAGATCCTTGGCGTTGTTGATCAGGAAAGGCGATGCAGCAGTGCCCTCACCGCCCGAATATGCGGTCTTGCGACCCTGCACCACGCTGATCTTGGTATCGTCGGTCTGAGCACTCGATGTGCGCGCGATGAAGCACAATTCGGTGAGACCTTCCATCTGTGAGTCGGTCAGACCGTAGAACTGCTGAATGTTGTCAATGCGAATCTGATAGCCGCCGTTGACAGCGGTCATCTTAAATTTGGCATTGATTGCGCCGTCCCACGTGAACGGCGACACCTCAGCACCTGATACCATACACCATGTATAGGCGTATACATCATCGCCCATTGAATTTGTGGTGACCGTGACGGTCACAGGCTTGTTTGTCACGGCAGGAGAAGGATCTGACGAAGCAGAAGCCTGCTGTCCGGCAGCCCAACATATCGAGGGCAGGACAAAAGCCATCAAAGCAAGAAAAAACTTTGGCCTCATGAGAGTGTTGAATTAATGATTAAAGATTATTGATAAGAAATTTTAAGGTAAAAACATCAGAGAGGGTCTTGGTATTTTTCCAATCACAAAACTACAAAAACACTTTAGTAGATGACAAAAATGATTTTGCTAGTCATATGGTTGATTTTTAATTAGTTATAGCCTATAAAAGTCCCTGAAAATTAGTAACTTTAAAGAAAAGTTTGACCGCTTTTTTCATGAAAGTTACGACAACTCTTAGAAACGATGACAAAGTTAATCAAATCGTCCCGATTATGCAAAAGCCCGCTATGTTCTTTCGCCTGCAAGGTCGAATATGGCCGCAATATGCGTAAGTATCCGGTGAGGCGCGTGTTTGCTGGTTGAATAGTCAGGGCTAACTTCGCGGGCAAAAAGAATATGCTCAGCAAGGAACAGGTGTTGGAAATCATCGCCTATTGCGATGACCACGGAGTTCAGCGCAAGGTCAGATTGCGTGAACTCGGTATAACCGAATGGAATTTCTATAAGTCACGCCGTCAATGTAATAAAGGCGTGAGGGAAGGGGTCAGCGGGGGGAGAGGAGGGCGACGCGGTTGCGGTAGGAGGGGAAGCGGACGGTGCCGTCGGTGACGGTGGCTGTATGGCCGGTGCAGAGGTCGGTGAGGAGGGTGCCGTCGGGGAAGAAGGGAGCTACGCGGACGGGTTGCTCCGGGAGGGGTAGGAGGCGGATGATGAGGCTGTCGCCGTCAAGGTGCCGGAAACAGGTGTGGGTGTCGATGGTTATCTGGCGTCCTTTGCCTATGGCGTGGTGGTGGTTGCGGATTCTGCCCAGGCGGCGGAAGTGGTCGAGCTGAAGGGAATCCACGGAATTCCAGTTCATGTCGGAGCGGAAAGCCTGGTCGCTGTCGACGTTGAGACGGGCGTCGCTGAGGGTGCGCCCGGTTTCGTCGCCGTAGAACACCTGGGAAACGCCGGGGGAGAGAAGCAGAGTGGTGGCGCAGTCAATCATGTTCGACATATCGGCGTCGCGGTGGTAGGAGTTGTTGAGGTAGCTGAAGGGATGCCATCCCGGATGGGCCTGGATGCTGTCGGAATAAGCCTGCCAGGTATAGACGATTCCGTCGAGGTCGCCGTGCTTGGGGAAATAGAAGTTCACCATGCTGGAGAATCCGGCGTCGGCGTATGCGGGCTTGTAATCGATGCCGGCCATGTCGAAATCTCCGGTCATATAGAAGCTGTCGGTCCATTTCGCTGCGGGGTCATCGGGGTGGCGGGCACGCCATACGGCCAGGGCTTTGTCGCAAGCCTGGTGAAGCTCTTTCCAGCGGTTGAGATGTACGTTCTCGACGATGTCACACCGGAATCCGTCGATGCCGAACTCCTCCACCCAGGAGGCGATCCAGGCGATGACGTACTGCATCGGGGACCAGTCGCGGTCTTTCCGCAGAGCGCGGGCCGATGGGTTGACCCAGGGATCGTTGGCCGTCCCCTCCTTTTTCCATTTGCGTTTGAGAAAATCCGGAATCCTGACGGGACTGTTGCTTTCGTCCTTGAAATCCGGCATACCGTACAAGGTCGCTTCCAGTGGATCGGATTCGTCCCACCCTTCGTCGGGCATACGTATCCATCCGCGGTCGTACCATCCTTTCCAATTAAGCCTTTCTGCAAAGAACTTGTCGAAACTCCAGTCTCGGATATGGCGGGCGGCCTCTTCGGGGGTGAGGCCCGTGTCGGCGAAGCCGAGCTGCACGGCATCGAGCAGGGTGGGGTAGCCCGGATCGTTGAGGTTCGCCCCGAGCATCACCCGGATCCCCTGGCTATGAAGTTCGTCGACAAGTTCCCGGAATTCTTCAACCGTGCCGTAGTTCTTGTCAATCTGGGTGTAGTCCAGGGGGTAATAGCCGTGATAGCCATAGTGGGGAAAATCATTTATGGAGCCGCTCCCCGACATCCATCCGTGGATCTGCTCATAGACGTCAGTCATCCAGACCACGTCCACCCCCAGGTCCCGGAAATAGCCTTCGCGGGCTTTCCGGAGCATTCCCTTGAAATCGCCGCCGTGAAAGGTGGCGGCGTTGAGGCGTTCACTGCCGTAGTCTGTGATACGGCCGTAGTTGACATCGTTGGCCGTATCGCCGTTGGCGAAACGGTCGGTGATTACGAAATATACATTGGCGTTGCCCCAGTCAAAAGCCGGAACGTTTTCCGCCCGAAGCGGCTGGAATCCAAGCAGGAAGAGCAGCAGGAACAGACAGTGTTTCATCATGTCGGAATTTTTTTGCAAAATTAGCGCGTAATCCGACGTCTGTCAATACTGATTTATAACCACAGGACGCGCCTACATGAGCTTCATCAGCTCGGCCGCCCGGAGAGCTTCGACCGTACTTCCCACGCTCAGTTTACCGATGATATTCTGACGGTGGCGGTTTACCGTATGGATACTGATTCCCAGGATATCGGCTATCTGTTTGCTCGGTTTTCCATCTCGGATCAACCGCAGGATTTCCTTCTCGCGGCCAGTCAGCACGTAAGGACGTCGTTCGCTGGTGGCTACGGCAATCCGTTCGCCGGTTGAATTGTTCACGATGTGCGGTTCGATGCCGTTGACGGTCTGAGGTGCCGGCGCCAGATCGTAACAGCACAGTATGAGCCACGTCTTCCCGGCCGGGGAGGGATGGAGAACCTGCGTGGAATTGGCCACTGAGACATACTCCCCCCGGCAGTCGCGGATCCGGACGGTGCAGGTGGCCTTGAATCTCACTTTATCCGCTCCCGGAAGGGAATCGATGTGTTTGAAAAATTCATATTCCAGCATCCTCTTTTCGACAAGATCCTCGGGGTGCAGCCTGGAATATATGACGTCTTCGTCGCTGGAGTCCACCTCCTCATATAGCCGGTCGGTTCCGGCGATGCCCATTGTGCGGCAGAACCTGCCCCCGATGATGTAGCACCGGTCGGCCGAGGCGTCGGTGATGACGCAGCAGCAGTCACTGACCGACGTGAACACTTTGATCCGGCCGATGGCTTCCGTCAGCGTCCTTGCATCAAGGGTCTCCTCCCCGAGCCTTTGGCTCGCGTATATGGCGTCAAGTTCTTTCCTTAGTATATCCATGTTTCCGGTTGCAGGAATGTGTTCATGAAAACATGAGGCTGTTTTCCGGAGGGGCGTCAGCTGATGGTGAGACTGAACGTATTGATGAAGTCGGCGGCGGCGGGGTTTGTCTCGACGATGTGCTTCAGTAGGTCGCGGTCGCTCCAGGCGGCGGGGGAATTGGGGTCGTCGGCCACCTTGACCGCCAGTTCGATGAAGTCGTTTCCCAGGGCGTTGCGCAGATAGGGAAGAAGCGAAGGGAGTTCCTGGGTGATGATGTCAACCTGAGGCTGATTGGCCACAAGCATCGTCAGGGTAGTGGCGTCCGGCTCGGTGCGCGTCGGACGGGAGGCGCGCATGGTGTTGCACAGCACGTGGGCTTTGCTGTGGAGTTTCATGTAGGCCTCCCAGGCATCGTCAAAAGACTTGTCGGTAAACGGATTCCGTTTCCGGGGCACAAACGTGCCGGTCTCGGCGGCCGCGGTCTCCGTTTTTGCCGCGAAAGCGTCGCGCATCGAGACGTGCGCTTTGCTGCGGGGAGTTCCTCCAGAAGGTCTTTGCGACGGACGGGAAGGGGGCGCCGCCGGGGCGGGAATCCGCGTTGCCGCCGGGGGTGTTGCCGGAGCCGTTGCGTGCGCGGTCGGTGAAGGATCCGGAGCAGAAGATGCTGCCGCCGGAGCGGGGCCCGGAGAAACCGGGGAGGCTTGTCCCTGAGATTCTCCGGTTTGCGGCGCCGGAGAGGCCGGCTGGACCGGACGGAGCTTTTGCCCCTCCCCGCTGCCGGACTCAGAGTCGGGGGAGGGGCTTTGTAGTTGGCACAGTTTGATGAGCAGCAGCTCTATGAGGAAAGTTTTGGAGGAGGCTGTGCGGTAGGCCATGTCGGCGTCATTGCAGAGGCTCATGGCGGCATAGAAGAACTGTACCGGAAGCTGCGCGGCCTGGGCGGTCATCGCCTGGCGAGTCTCGTCGTCGGTATCGAGCAGCGCTATGGTCTGCGGGTCGCGGGCAACCATCAGATTGCGGAGATATCCGGCCAATCCTCCCAGGAAGAAGTAGGAGTCGAACCCACGGTCGCGTATCTCTTTATATATAAGGAGCGCTTCCGGGACGTTGCCCGTGCGGAAAGCCTCGGTCAGCCGTCCATAGTAACGCTCGTCGAGGATATTGAGGTTGTCGATGGCCGACTGATAGGTTATTGCCCCTCGGGAGGAGGCCGCCACCTGGTCGAAAATCGAGAGGGCGTCGCGCATGGCGCCGTCGGCTTTGCGGGCGATTACGCCCAGGGCCTGACGCTCGGCGGTCATCCCCTCGCTGGAAGCTACATATTCCAGGTGGTCTATGATGTCGGCGATCGTGATGCGCTTGAAATCATAAATCTGGCAGCGCGACAGAATCGTAGGGATGATTTTATGTTTTTCCGTCGTGGCGAGGATGAAAATGGCATGGGCCGGGGGTTCCTCGAGGGTCTTGAGGAAAGCGTTGAAGGCCGCCTGGGAGAGCATATGGACCTCGTCGACAATGAACACGCGGTAACGGCCGTCGGTCGGAGGAATCTGCACCTGGTCGGTCAGGTTGCGGATATCGTCGACCGAATTGTTCGACGCCGCGTCAAGTTCGATGATGTTCAGCGAGCGGTTCTCGTTGAAGGCGCGACAGGAGGGACATTCGTTGCAGGGGTCTCCCTGAGGCGTCGGACTGGCGCAGTTGATTGTCTTGGCGAAGATTCGGGCGCAGGTGGTCTTGCCGACTCCGCGGGAGCCGCAGAAGAGATAGGCATGGGCCAGACGCCCTGTCTGGATGGCGTTGCGCAGGGTGGCCGTCAGAGCTTTCTGCCCCACTACGGAGGAGAAGGTCGACGGACGATACTTCCGCGCCGAGACGATATAGTTTTCTTCCATGCCCCAAAGTTAATAAAAAAGCGCGAGACCCGAGGGCCCCGCGCCAAATAAATTTCGCCGGACGGAATCAGAAAATACGTCCCGAAAGGGTGAATTTCAGCACGGGATAAACCGTGAAGTGGTCCATGATTTTCTGGAAAGTATCGTCGGAATCCTCGATTCCTTTGAGGTCAACCTTATCCTTGTTGATGTCGTCCCAGAGATAGGGTTTCCCCTGAATCTGAATACCGAGTTCCCACATGAAGTTCAGGCGCCCGGTAGGGCACGGGCGCCCGGTGCCGATGCCGATGTAGGGGCGGAAAGAGTTGGTGCGCAGGGCGCCGCGTACTTCGCCGTGGGGACCCAGGGGGAGACGGTAGTCACCGATTTCCACCGAACCCATCATCGCGGGATCGTAGTCGTTGACCTGCCCGGTGATTTTCACCATGTCGCGCCCTCCGAAATAACCGCCCACGGCCACGAACAGCGGGAAGCGGTTGCCAAGCGGATAGACATTGAAAATCAGCGAACCCTGCACTCTCTTGAGCGAACCGTCGAGCTGGATTTCCCGCTCGGCAGTATAGCCCTGGTAGGTGCCGAGGTCTACGTCGCTGTCCACGTGGAATTTGATGCCCGGCATAACGGAGATTCCGGCGCGGGCCTGGACGAAGGGGGTAATGGGGGTGGCGGCCTCGAAACCGATACCGGTGGTTCCGACATTGATGTTCACCCCCAGGTGGTTTGCGATGCCGAGGAAATCTTTGACTTGCGCCCGTACGGATAAGGAGCATACCGAGACAATCGACAGCAGTGCGATGGCAAAATACTTTTTCATTTGTGATAAAACTGTTTAAAGGTCATTGATTCGCAAAGATAGTTAAATTTTCTGAAATATTGGTATATCCGTCGGATAATTTGGAAATTTTGTCGCAATGTTACAGCTATCTCTGAATTCCGGGGTTGAGCATGACAGAGCATAAGGGGACGGAGACTCAGAGAGTCGCCTGGTGATTCTTATTTGTCCGCATGGCTAATGTGATTGCCTCGCCAACTAAGGCTGCCTCCGCGAGAAGATAATGCCGGCAATTCCCCCACGGGACTGTGTGCCCGGCAATTTCCGCTGTTTTTAGCAGTTTGTTGCGAAAATCATTGTCACCAAAATATGTGGCACTTCCTATGGCGAAAGCTGTTCCGCTTGGACTTAGATTGAGGATTATTGGCCCCGCATCAATATCCATACCGAACCAACAGGCATGATCGTGATATTCCTTAATGCCGGAAACCGGGAAGTCCTGGCTGAAACGGGACTTCAGCCGGTCATATTGATTTTTGGCAAAGGCGCCATCTATCTTAGTCAGGTAGTAGCAGTTAAGGGCGGAATACGAGCCTTTGACGGGAGCATCGGTCTTTCCGTTTTCATCAAGAAAAGAGACAAGGAGTCCGGTTGTGTCGTCAAGCCATTCCGTCTGCGCCCTGCGTAGCCAAGTGTCAACAGTAACGGAATATTTTCCATCGTTGAGCCGGGCATAATCCGACAATGCTACTATTGCCACCATCATATCAGGGACATATACAGGTTCCTCAGGATATGTCGGGATATTCATAACCTGGGATTGCACGATGCGCCGATTCATCGTACGGCATATTGAGTCATGCAGATGATCGTACCTGTCATCTCCGCCGATACGCCGATAATTGCCTATCATCCATGCGAGATGGCTCAGATAAGAAATATGACTTTTATTTCCCTCCAGAGACTCCAGTGGATCTTCTCCCCAGCGCAATTTATCATATAAACGAAGTTCGGGAGACATGACAATTGCAATAAGGCTGTCAATTGACACGAGGGATTCATTTTTGGTCTCAGGATAAAGTTCGGCCATATTTGATAAAGCCTCTGTCAGCATCGAACAGGAATATAGCGCCCATTCACCCTGGAACTGCAATCCGATACCGGCAGGCATCTCATCAAGCAGTTGGCATGGCTCGACTTTGATCTTGTTTACAAGATAATTCCTTCGTTGGAGCAAATCATCTTTCTCACCGTCAAAAGAGCCGTTATTCCAGCAGATTCCCGCAACCCATATTACTTTGATAAGCAATAGTGATAAAATTATGATGAAAAATGTTTTGTGCCGAAATATGAAATTTAACATCGGTATATTCTCTGTGAAAAACATTGACTTGACAGAAACAAGACATTTCGCTGTGCTGACCGAGGACAAAATTACTGAAATAATCGGGAATTTCCGATGAACTATGTAAAAGTTTTAATGCTGAATTCCGCAGACAATGGTTCCGGAGGTCAGGGTAGTTAACCGGCCTGACAAAAGCAAGCCGGGGCTGCGGTCCCGGAACGATGCGGCGCCCGGATCCTGCCGCGAATCTTTCCGGTGACCTTTCCGGAGAACAGCGATAAAAATAATTGCGGAAATGTTTGGCTATCAGCGAAAAAAGTTGTAACTTTGCAACGCTTTTCGGAGTAAAGCGCGCTGTCGCGCCCTGCAACTGTCTGATAGTTAAGGGTGTGGAGTGTGCTGGAGGTGCGTATTGGCTCCTGCAGCTCCGGATATGTGCTGAACTGAAAAGAATAACAACGAAGAATAAACAAAAGTTAAAACCGACTAAAAAACTAAGATGCCTACTATTCAGCAATTAGTAAGAAAAGGACGCGAGACTCTTGTGGACAAGAGCAAATCGCCCGCGCTGGACTCCTGTCCTCAGCGTCGCGGCGTTTGTGTGCGCGTTTACACCACCACCCCCAAGAAACCTAACTCGGCTATGCGTAAGGTTGCCCGTGTGCGCCTCACCAACGGCAAGGAGGTCAACTCCTACATCCCCGGTGAAGGTCACAACCTGCAGGAACACTCCATCGTTCTGGTGCGCGGCGGTCGTGTGAAGGACCTTCCCGGTGTGCGCTACCACATCGTCCGCGGTACCCTCGATACCTCCGGTGTCAAGGACCGTACCCAGCGCCGTTCCAAATATGGAGCCAAGCGTCCCAAGGCAGGTGCTGCCAAGAAGTAATCGGGCATAACCCCCGGTGAAGTTTTTACTGAAAGCACCACGAGAAATCAACCCTAAGTTTTTTACAACCTGTTTTTGATTCCTCGAGCTGACAACGGTTGAGTAAGCCCCGCGGCGGAGGCCCGGAGCTGAAGAAGACACCAGCCACGACAAGCAAAAACATTTCGCTGCTTAAACTAAACAATGAGAAAAGCAAAGCCTAAGAAACGCCTCGTACTGCCCGATCCCGTCTTTCATGACGTGAAAGTATCGAAGTTTGTGAACCATCTGATGTACGACGGCAAGAAGAACACCGCCTACACTATCTTCTACTCCGCACTTGAGACCGTTAAGTCCAAGATGCCCAACGAAGAGAAGACCGCTCTCGAAATCTGGAAGAAAGCCCTCGAGAACGTTACTCCCCAGGTTGAGGTGAAGAGCCGCCGCGTCGGTGGCGCCACTTTCCAGGTCCCCACCGAAATCCGCCCCGACCGTAAGGAATCCATTTCAATGAAAAACCTTATCAACTACGCCCGCAAACGTGGCGGCAAGACCATGAGCGACAAACTCGCCGCTGAAATCATGGACGCCTTCAACGATCAGGGCGGTGCATTCAAGCGCAAGGAAGATATGCACAAGATGGCCGAGGCCAACCGCGCTTTCGCCCACTTCCGTTTTTAAGCCGCAGGCCGCTTGACCACCTGAAATTTCGTTTCATTGAACTAACGATTCCAAAACCAAAATGGCTAAACAAGACGAACATCTTAAATACACGCGCAACATCGGTATCATGGCCCACATCGATGCCGGTAAGACCACTACCTCCGAGCGCATCCTTTTCTACACCGGCCTGACCCACAAAATCGGTGAGGTGCATGACGGTGCCGCCACCATGGACTGGATGGAGCAGGAGCAGGAGCGCGGTATTACAATTACCTCCGCCGCCACTACCGCTTTCTGGAAGTATGCCGGAGACAAATATAAAATCAACCTGATCGATACTCCGGGACACGTCGATTTTACCGTAGAGGTAGAGCGTTCGCTCCGTATCCTTGACGGTGCCGTGGCCACTTTCTGTGCCGTCGGCGGCGTAGAGCCCCAGTCGGAGACCGTATGGCGTCAGGCTGACAAATACAACGTACCCCGTATCGGTTACGTAAACAAGATGGACCGCTCGGGCGCCAACTTCTTCGAGGTTGTTCGCCAGGTGAAGGATGTACTGGGCGCTAATCCCTGCCCCATCCAGATGCCTATCGGCGCCGAAGAGACCTTCAAGGGCCTCATCGACCTGGTGACCATGAAAGCCATCTACTGGCATGATGAAACAATGGGCGCCGATTATACTGAAGAGGAAATCCCCGCCAACCTCCGCGAGGAAGCTGAGGAATGGCGCGACAAGATGCTGGAGAAAATCGCCGAATTCGACGACGCCCTCATGGAGAAGTACTTCGACGACCCCTCCACCATCACCGAGGATGAAATCCGCCGCGCCCTGCGTGCCGCCACCCTCAAGATGGAGATCGTCCCCATGATCTGCGGTTCCTCCTTCAAGAACAAGGGTGTGCAGCCCCTGCTCAACGCAGTCTGCGCTTACCTTCCCTCCCCCCTCGATGCAGGCGCCGTAGAAGGCCATGCCGTAGGCGATCCCGACAAGATCGAGACCCGCGAACCCTCCTCCGAGGCTCCCATGTGCGCCCTGGCGTTCAAGATTGCCACCGACCCCTATGTAGGCCGTCTGACCTTCTTCCGCGTATATTCCGGCGACGTTGTCGCAGGATCCTATATCCTCAACGCCCGCTCCGATAAGAAAGAGCGTGTTTCCCGTCTGTTCCAGATGCACTCCAACAAGCAAAACCCGATGGAGAAAATCGGCTGCGGTGACATCGGCGCAGGCGTGGGCTTCAAGGATATCCGCACCGGTGACACCCTCTGCGACGAGAACCACCCCATCGTTCTCGAAGCCATGGAATTCCCCGATCCCGTTATCGGTATCGCCGTGGAACCCAAGACTCAGAAAGATCTCGACAAGCTCGGCGTCGGCCTGCAGAAACTGGCCGAAGAGGACCCCACCTTCCGTGTGGAGACCAACGAAGAGACCGGCCAGACCGTCATCTCCGGTATGGGCGAGCTTCACCTGGACATCATCATCGATCGTCTCAAACGCGAATTCAAGGTAGAATGTAATCAGGGCCGTCCCCAGGTTACCTACAAGGAAGCCATCACCAAGCCCGTCGAACTCCGCGAGGTGTTCAAGAAGCAGACCGGTGGCCGCGGTAAGTTCGCCGACATCATCTGCCGCGTGGAACCCGCCGACGAGAACTTCGAGGGCAGCCTCCAGTTCGTTGACGAGGTCAAGGGCGGTAACATCCCCAAGGAATTCATCCCCGCTATCCAGAAGGGCTTCACAAACGCGATGAAGAACGGCGTCCTTGCCGGCTATCCCGTGGAGCGTCTGAAAGTGACCGTGATCGACGGCAGCTTCCACCCCGTGGACTCCGATCAGCTCTCCTTCGAACTTTGCGCCATCCAGGCCTTCAAGAAGGCTTCCGAAAAGGCCGGTCCCGTCCTGATGGAGCCTATCATGAAGATCGAGGTCGTTACCCCCGAGGAATCGATGGGTGACGTAATCTCCGACCTCAACAAGCGCCGCGGTCAGGTAGAAGGTATGGAAACCTCCCGTTCCGGTGCCCGCGTGGTGAAGGCCCAGGCCCCCCTGGCCGAAATGTTCGGCTATGTGACCGCCCTGCGTACCATCACTTCCGGCCGCGCCACCTCCACCATGACCTTCAGCCATTACGCAGAAGTCTCCTCCTCCATCGCCAAGCAGGTACTTACCGAGTGCCAGGGCCGCGTAGACCTCATCAAGTAATCTCCTGAAGGCGTCATCTCCCGAAACACAAGGCGGGGGAGGCAGCAAATGATTCTTGACTCCCCCGCCTTCATCACCCCCGCCTTCCGCGACGGGACATATAAAACAACAAAAACAACAAAACTAACTCAGCAATGAGCCAGAAAATCCGAATCAAACTCAAATCTTACGACCACAATCTGGTTGACAAGTCGGCCGAGAAGATTGTGAAGACAGTGAAGGCCACGGGCGCCGTTATCTCCGGTCCTATCCCCCTGCCTACCCACAAGCGTATCTTCACCGTAAACCGCTCCACCTTCGTCAACAAGAAGAGCCGCGAACAGTTCCAGCTTTCCTCCTACAAGCGTCTGATCGACATCTACAACTCGACGGCCAAGACCGTAGACGCCCTCATGAAGCTCGAACTCCCCTCCGGCGTAGAGGTCGAAATCAAGGTCTGATACCCCCCGCGGATTATCCCCGACAAGGAAATCAGAATCCCAGGATTTGAACAAATCAGCAAACAATCTCAACAAACAATAAACTGAAATGCCAGGATTATTAGGAAAGAAAATCGGAATGACATCCGTTTTCAGTGCCGACGGCAAGAACATGCCGTGCACTGTTATCGAAGTAGGCCCCTGTGTGGTTACCCAGGTCAAGACTGTTGAGACCGACGGCTACAATGCCCTTCAGCTCGGATTCCAGGAGCAGAAAGAAAAGCACTGCACCAAACCCGAACTTGGTCACTTCAAGAAGGCCGGTGTTACCCCCATGCGCCACTTGGCCGAGTTCAAAGGATTCGAGGGCGAATACAAGCCCGGCGACGTTATTAACGTTGACTTCTTCACCGAAAACGATTTTGTCGATATCGTCGGCACATCGAAGGGTAAGGGTTTCCAAGGTGTGGTAAAACGCCACGGTTTCGGCGGTGTCGGCCAGGCTACGCACGGCCAGCACAACCGTCTGCGCGCACCTGGTTCGATCGGTGCCTGCTCCTACCCCGCAAAGGTGTTCAAGGGAATGCGCATGGCCGGCCAGACAGGCAACGAACGTGTAACCGTTCAAAACCTCAAGGTCGTTAAAATCATACCCGAACACAACGTGTTGATGATCAAGGGTTCAATCCCCGGAAGTAAAGGTTCAATCGTAATGATAGAGAAATAGTCAATGGAACTCGCAATCTACAACATAAAAGGAGAGGATACCGGCCGCAAGGCTCTCCTCAACGACGAGGTGTTCGCCATCGACGTTAACGAACACGCTATCTATCTCGACGTTAAGCAGTACCTGGCCAACCAGCGTCAGGGTACCCACAAGTCGAAAGAGCGCAGCGAGGTTTCCGGCTCTACCCGCAAGCTCCACAAGCAGAAGGGTGGCGGCGGCAGCCGTATCGGTGATATCAACTCGCCCGTTCTCGTAGGCGGTGGCCGCGTCTTCGGTCCCCGTCCCCGCGACTACCGTTTCAAACTCAACAAGAAACTCAAGAATCTCGCCCGTCGCTCCGCCCTCTCCCAGAAGGCAAAGGACGGCCAGATCACAATCGTCGAGGACTTCACTTTCGAGGCCCCCAAGACCAAGAACTTCCTCTCCGTGGCCGACAGCCTCAAGGTTGCCGACAAGAGAGCCCTCTTCGTGCTTGGCGCAGCCGATGTGAACGTGGCCCTTTCGGCCCGCAACCTGCCCGAAACCCGGGTTATGCGCGCCGCCGACCTCAACACCTACGCCGTGATGAACAACAAGGCTATGGTAATCACCGAGAGCGGCCTCGAAATCGTTAACAAACTCTAACCTTCAGGAGGAACATCAACAATGGAAATTTCAATCCAGCCCATCGTTACAGAAGCGGCCACCAAGCTTACCGACAAGCTCAACCGCTACACTTTCCGTGTTTCGCCCGATGCCAACAAGTTCCAGATCAAGGACCTGGTAGAAAAACTCTACGGCGTGAAGGTTGAAGCAGTCAACACCGCAGTTGTCCGCGGCAAGAACAAGAGCCGTTACACCAAGTCCGGCCTCCTGCGCGGAAAAACCAATCAGTGGAAAAAAGCCTACATCACTCTTGCTGAAGGCCAGACCATTGATTTCTACAGCAATATCTAATAACATCCTTCGGGATGCGGGGCGCAGCCCGGCGCGCCGCTCCCCCCTGACGGTCCAAGGCCGATTCCCGCTCCGGCGGGAACGGCGGCCGGGACCCCGGGCCGGAGAGCAGCTATGTCGGGAACACGTTCCAGGGCCGGAAAACCTATCGGTCCGCACCAATCCCCGCCACCCGCAATGATATTATCTATTAACAAGAAATGGCAGTAAGAAAATTCAAGCCCACCACACCCGGGCAGAGACACAAAGTTATTGGCGTGTTCAAAGGAGCGATCACTGCTACAACGCCAGAGAAATCTCTTACAGTCGGTAAAAAAAGCACCGGCGGACGTAACGCCGAAGGCCACCTGACCACCCGCTACCTTGGAGGAGGCCACAAACGCAAATACCGTATCATTGACTTTAAGAGAAACAAAGACGGTGTGCCCGCAGTCGTAAAGAGCATCGAGTACGATCCCAACCGTTCGGCCCGAATCGCCCTGCTCTACTACGCTGACGGTTCCAAAACCTACATCATTGCACCCAACGGCTTAGAAGTTGGCCAGACAGTCCTCTCAGGCGCCGAGGCAGCCCCCGAAGTGGGCAACGCCCTCCCCCTGGGCAAGATCCCTGTCGGTACTGTAATCCACAACATCGAGCTTCGCCCCGGCCAGGGAGCCTTCATGGCCCGCTCCGCCGGCACTTTCGCCCAGCTCGTATCCCGCGAAGGGGACTACGCCATCGTGAAGCTCCCTTCGGGCGAGACCCGCAAGATCCTTTGCGCCTGCAAGGCAACCATCGGAGTTGTCGGCAACTCGGAACACTCCCTGGAGCGTTCGGGCAAGGCCGGCCGCAGCCGCTGGCTGGGACGCCGCCCCCACAACCGCGGTGTTGTCATGAACCCTGTCGATCACCCCATGGGTGGTGGCGAAGGCCGCGCTTCCGGAGGTCATCCCCGTTCGCGCAAGGGCCTTTACTCGAAGGGTCTCAAGACCCGTGCGCCGAAGAAGAGTTCTTCGAAGTACATTATCGAAAGAAGGAAAAAGTAATCTCGTAGCTAACTTCTAACCAGATCTCAAAAGAATGAGTCGTTCACTTAAAAAAGGCCCCTTTATCAGCGTCAAGCTCGAAAAGAAGGTAAACGCAATGGAAGCTTCCGGCAAGAAGTCGGTCATCAAGACCTGGAGCCGCGCTTCGATGATTGCTCCTGAATTCGTAGGCCACACCTTCGCCGTCCACAACGGCAACAAGTTCATTCCGGTCTACGTGACCGAGAACATGGTAGGCCACAAGCTCGGCGAGTTCGCCCCCACCCGCAACTTCCGCGGCCACGGCGGCAACAAGAAGAAATAATCCCCGGCGGATTCTCTTCCAACCAACTTCTCAAAAGCTGATAACAGAAAAGGCTTAAGTAAAAATTCCCTTTAAAAAAACGAACATCAAATAAAATGGGTGTAAGAAAAAGAAACTCCGCTCAGGCAAGAAAGGACGCCCTCAAGGACATCGCTTTCGCCAAGCTGACCAACGTCCCCTCGTCGCCTCGCAAGATGCGCCTGGTGGCTGACCTGGTCCGCGGCAAAGAAGTGTTCCGCGCCCTGGGTATCCTCAAGTTCTCCAACAAGGAGGCTGCCGCTCGTGTCGAAAAGCTCCTGCGCTCGGCCATCGCCAACTGGGAGGCCAAAAACGACCGCAAGGCTGAATCCGGCGAACTCTATATCTCCACTATCTTCGTTGACCCGGCTCCCATGCTCAAGCGTCTTCGCACAGCTCCCCAGGGCCGCGGTTACCGTATCCGCAAACGTGCCAACCACGTGACTCTCGTGGTAGACACAATCGACAAAGATGTAACCATCAAGGACAAAGACTAACCTATGGGACAGAAAGTAAATCCTATCAGCAACCGCCTCGGCGTTATCCGCGGCTGGGATTCCAACTGGTTCGGCGGCAAGAAGTACGGCGAAACCCTTCTGGAAGACTCTAAGCTCCGTAAGTACCTCAACGTCCGTCTGGCCAAATCAAGCGTCTCCCGCATCGTTATCGAGCGTACTCTCAAGCTCATTACAATAACCGTCTGCACCTCCCGCCCCGGCCTGATCATCGGCAAGGGTGGCGCCGAGGTAGACAAACTCAAGGAAGAACTCAAGAAAATCACCGACAAGGATGTTCAGATCAACATCTTCGAAGTGAAGCGTCCCGAACTCGACGCCCAGATTGTAGCTTCCACCATCGCCCGCCAGATTGAAGGCAAAATCGCCTACCGCCGCGCCGTGAAGATGGCTGTCGCAGCCACCATGCGCTCCGGCGCCGAAGGCATCAAGGTTCAGGTCAGCGGCCGCCTCAACGGCGCCGAAATGGCCCGCTCCGAAATGTTCAAGGAAGGCCGTACACCGCTCCACACACTGCGTGCCGACATCGACTACGCACTGGTGGAAGCCCACACCAAAGTAGGTGTGGTAGGTGTGAAGGTATGGATCTGCCGCGGTGAAGTCTACGGCAAGCGCGACCTCGCTCCCAACTTCACCAACACCGGCAAGGAAGGCCGCCCCGCCGGCGGCGACCGCGGCAACCAGCGCCGCGGCGGCTTCCGCAAACCCCGTAACGCCTCCTCCAACAACAGCCGTTAATTCTCTCACCGGGACTTCGGCTCCCCCCTCCCGAGGAATGTAACCCTGCCGCCGGCCGCCCCCTTCCTCATAGGCCGCGGCGCCCTGCAGACCATAAAGCGCCCGGGGCGGATTGATCGACAAGCTTCCGCCCCGGCGCCCCACGGAGGACAGCCCCCCTTTTTAACATCTACTAAAAATGTTACAACCGAAAAAAACTAAATTTCGCAGAGTACAGAAAGGCCGCGCCAAAGGTAACGCCCAGCGCGGCAATCAGCTCGCATTCGGTTCGTTCGGTATCAAGACCCTCGAGACCAAATGGATTACCGGACGCCAGATTGAGGCTGCTCGTATCGCTGTGACCCGTTATATGCAACGCCAGGGACAGCTCTGGATCCGCATCTTCCCCGACAAACCCATCACCAAGAAGCCTCTTGACGTACGTATGGGTAAAGGTAAAGGTAACCCCGAAGGATTCGTGGCTTCCGTCACCCCCGGCCGCATGATCATCGAAATCGACGGCGTACCCTTCGACGTAGCAAAGGAAGCCCTCCGCCTGGGCGCCCAGAAGCTCCCCGTCACCACCAAGTTCGTCGTATCCCGCGACTACGATCCCTCGCTCACCCTGTAATCATCCCGTCAGTTTAACATTCAAAAGCCACAGAAGAAAGCTATGAAGAAAGAAGAAATCAAAGAGCTGTCTACGGCCGATCTTCGCGAGCGCCTGGCTGAGATGGAGAAGGACTACCTTCAGCAGAAGGCCAACCACGCTGTCTCCCCCCTGGACAACCCCGCGAAAATCACAGCTGACCGCAAGATGATCGCACGTGTGAAAACCGAGCTGCGCGCCCGCGAACTCGCCCAGAAGTAATCCCCATATTAACCGTAATAACCCCTTACTCTTATTCAACCGATCATGGAAGAAAAAAGAAATCTGCGCAAAGAGCGCATCGGCATCGTGTCGAGCAACAAGGGCGACAAGTCGATCACCGTTACGGTGAAATGGAAGGAGAAACACCCCATCTACGGCAAGTTCGTCAACAAGACCAAGAAATATCACGCCCACGACGAAAACAACGTCTGCAGCGTCGGCGACAAAGTTCGCCTCATGGAAACCCGTCCTCTGTCCAAGACAAAGCGATGGAGATTAGTTGAAATCATCGAAAAAGTTAAGTAAGCCATGATACAGACCGAATCTCGACTGACCGTTGCCGACAACAGCGGTGCAAAAGAGGCCCTGTGCATCCACGTACTCGGTGGTACCGGCCGTCGTTACGCTTCCGTAGGAGACATCATCGTTGTCTCCGTAAAGAGCGTCATCCCCTCCTCCGACGTCAAGAAGGGTACTGTCTCCAAAGCTGTCGTTGTCCGCACAAAGAAGGAAATCCGCCGTCCCGACGGTTCCTACATCCGCTTCGATGACAACGCCTGCGTGCTGCTCAACAACGCCGGTGAACTCCGCGGAACCCGTATCTTCGGCCCCGTTGCCCGCGAACTGCGCGCCACCAACATGAAGATTGTCTCCCTCGCTCCCGAGGTCCTCTAATTTCTGTCAACAAAACCGTAAACAACAACTGACACGTAATCCCCATTATGAGCAAAATGCATATTAAAAAGGGCGATACCGTTTACGTTCTCTCAGGCGAGGACCGCGGCAAACAGGGTCGCGTGCTTTCTGTGGACGCTGCCAAGAACCGCGCCGTCGTAGAAGGCGTCAACATCGTCTCCAAGAGTACCAAGCCCACCGCCAAGTACCCCCAGGGAGGTATCGTAAAGATGGAAGCCCCCATCAATATTTCTAACCTCAGCCTCATCGATCCCAAAAGCGGCAAGCCGACCCGCATCGGTATCCGCGTAAACGATAAGGGCGAGAAAGTTCGTTACGCTAAAAAATCCGGAGAGGAAATCAAATGAGTACAACACTCCAGAAAAAATACGAAGAGACCATCGCGCCCGCTATGACCAAGGAGTTCAATTACACGACTCCCATGCAGGTGCCCCGTCTGAAGAAGATCGTAATCAACCAGGGCCTCGGCGAAGCTACCCAGGATAAGAAAATCATCGAGACTGCCATCAACGAGCTTACAGCCATCACCGGTCAGAAAGCCGTGCAGACCCTCTCGAAGAAAGACATCTCCAACTTCAAGGTCCGCAAAAAGATGCCCATCGGCGCCCGCGTGACCCTGCGCCGCGACAAGATGTATGAGTTCCTTGAAAGACTCGTGCGCGTGGCTCTGCCCCGTATCCGCGACTTCAAGGGTATCGAAGGCAAGCTCGACGGCCGCGGTAACTACACCCTCGGCATCACCGAGCAGATCATCTTCCCCGAAATCAACATCGACAACATCTCCAAGCTCATGGGTATGAACATCACCTTCGTTACCTCGGCCAACACCGACGAAGAAGGCTACGCTCTGCTCAAGCACTTCGGCCTCCCCTTCAAGAAATAAACCCTCAGGCCGCAGTCAGGGCTGATCCCTCACAATACGAGGCGTCGCTTCTCTTTCCCGGGATGCGACGCCTCGCTGTATTCCATGAGCTGACGGCCGGCTCCGGATGATTTAACAAAGTTTAACTATGATTTAAGGCTTATGCAGGGGGATGGGAGGGGTGAACTCTTTGTAATTCAGGAAAAAATTACGAACTTTGCAGTCGATTTAGAGGCCGATGACGCGCCGGAGGGCGCTCGGACGGAGTCCGGAGGCTGCCGCGGGCAGCTCTGCGCGGGATTCCCGAGGCCGCCGGGCTTCCATGGGAGCCACTGTAAATCACAGCCATACGGTGCTTGCGGTTCTGAGGTACTTCCCGCCGCTTCTTTTGAAGTGACGATTTTGCGGGAAGCAGTGATGAATCGGAAGTTTTCTATATGTTGCAGCCCCGCCGGTTCCGGTCCGCTCCCCCCCCAGGGCGCCGACCCCGCCCGGAACGCTCACCGGAAAGCCTAAATCGATGTAAACCAACAGAAATCAATTGTATTAATCAACCATATTATTAATCGTTAACTTCAGGACATGGCAAAAGAATCAATGAAAGCCCGCGAAGTGAAGCGCGCGAAGCTTGTCGCCAAGTATGCCGCCAAGAAAGCCGCCCTCAAGGCTGCCGGCGACTACGAAGCCCTTCAGCTTCTCCCCAAGAACGCATCCAGCGTGCGCCTCCACAACCGCTGCTCCATCACCGGCCGTCCCAAAGGCTACATCCGCCAGTTCGGCATCTCGCGTATCCAGTTCCGCGAAATGGCTTCGGCAGGCCTTATCCCCGGTGTGAAGAAAGCAAGCTGGTAAGCTCCGCGGCCTCGTAGCGGGCGGAAGATCCCCCGGGTAAGCCCATTTTCTGCGGGACCCCCCGGAACGGCAATCCCCGTCCGGCCGCCAATCATCAATTTTTTAACAAAACCACAACAATGACAGATCCAATAGCAGATTATCTGACCAGATTGAGGAATGCCATCAAGGCCAACCACCGCGTGGTGGAGATTCCGGCCTCCAACCTCAAGAAGGAAATCACCAAGATTCTCTTCGAGCAGGGTTACATCCTCAACTACAAGTTTATCGAAGGCGAGACTCCTTCGGGCACAATCAAGGTAGCTCTCAAGTATGACCCCGTTGACCGCGTCAACGCCATCAAGGGTCTCAAGCGCGTAAGCCGTCCCGGTCTGCGCCAGTACTGCGGCTACAAGTCGATTCCCCGAGTGCTTAACGGACTCGGTATCGCCATCCTCTCCACTTCCAAGGGTGTGATGACCAACAAAAAGGCCGCCCAGGAGAAGGTCGGCGGTGAAGTCCTGTGTTACGTTTATTAATCGAAAGGAGGAAGAAGCAATATGTCACGTATAGGTAAAGCCCCCATCGAAATCCCCGCAGGCGTAACCATCGATATCGCCAAAGACAATGTAGTCACCGTAAAAGGCCCCAAGGGTACCCTTGTCCAGGCCGTGAATCCCGAATTCGAGGTTAAGATCGAAGACGGTCATCTCCATGTGAACCGTCCCTCCGACGACCGCGAGCATCGCGCCCAGCACGGTCTGTACCGTTCGCTGCTCCACAACATGGTGGTAGGCGTGTCGACCGGTTACCGCAAGGAAATGGAACTCGTCGGTGTAGGTTACCGCGCCTCGGCCACGGGCCAGGTCCTGGAACTCTCCCTGGGTTTCTCCCACGCCATCTTCATCAAACTTCCCGCCGAGATCAAGGTGGAAGCCAAGTCGGAACGTAACAAGAACCCCCTGATCATCCTCGAGAGCGACGACAAGCAGCTCCTGGGCCAGGTGTGCGCCAAGATCCGTTCCCTGCGCAAGCCCGAACCCTACAAGGGTAAAGGTATCAAGTTTGTTGGCGAGGTTATCCGTCGCAAGAGCGGCAAGACAGCCGGTGCCAAGTAAACATAAAACGTTGAATCTTTACAGACTACAACCACAATGATCTCAAAGCAAGAAAGAAGAAATAAAATCAAGGCACGTATCCGCGGCCGCATCTCCGGCACCGCCGCCCGCCCCCGCATGACCGTGTTCCGTTCCAACAAGCAGATTTACGTCCAGCTTGTTGACGACCTCAAGGGCCAGACCCTGGCCAGCGCTTCCTCCAAGGGAATCGCCGAGGGAACAAAGACTGAAATTGCCGCTAAAGTAGGAAAAGCCATCGCCGAGAAGGCCCTGGCTGCCGGATACGAAACCGTAGTGTTCGACCGTAACGGCTACCTTTTCCACGGCCGAGTTAAATCACTGGCTGACGCTGCTCGCGAAGGCGGACTTAAATTCTAAACAGCTATGGTAAATAAGAACAACCGCGTTAAGTCAACCAACGACATAGAACTCAAGGACCGCCTGGTAGCCATCAACCGCGTTACCAAAGTTACCAAGGGTGGACGTACGTTCACTTTCGCCGCCATCGTGGTGGTAGGTAACGAAGACGGCATCATCGGCTGGGGCCTGGGCAAAGCCAACGAAGTCACCGCCGCTATCGCCAAAGGCGTAGAATCCGCCAAGAAGAACCTTATCCGCGTGCCCGTCCACAAGGGTACGATCCCCCACGAACAGTATGCCAAATTCGGCGGCTCGCGCGTGCTTCTCAAGCCCGCCAGCCACGGTACCGGTGTGAAGGCCGGCGGCGCCATGCGTGCCGTACTCGAAAGCGTGGGTATCACCGACGTGCTTGCCAAGTCGAAGGGTTCCTCCAACCCCCACAACCTTGTCAAGGCTACCATCGCCGCCCTCGGCGAGATGCGCTCGCCCGCCCAGGTTGCCCAGAACCGCGGCATCTCCGTCAACCAGGTATTCAACGGCTAATCTTCATCGAAGCTACAACAATGGCACAGATTAAAATCAAGCAGATAAAGAGCCGCATCGGCGCCCCGGCTGTGCAGAAGCGCACCCTCGACGCCCTCGGCCTCAAGAAAATGAATCACGAGGTTGTCAAGGAAGACACCCCCTCCGTGATGGGTATGGTAAACCGTGTTCGTCATTTGGTAGAAGTGACCAACGCTTAATCAATATCTTCAGTATTCAAGCAACTATGGATTTAAGTAACTTAAAACCCGCCGTAGGCGCCACCACCCGCTCGACCCGCATCGGCCGCGGACCCGGCTCCGGCAAGGGTGGAACATCTACCCGCGGACACAAGGGCGCCAAGTCGCGCTCCGGCTATAAACGTAAAATCGGTTTCGAAGGCGGTCAGATGCCTCTGCAGCGCCGTCTGCCGAAATTCGGTTTCAAGAATATCAGCCGTGTGGAATACAAGGCTATCAACCTTTCCGTTCTGGAAGCTCTCGCAGCTGAAAAGAACCTGGAGAAAATCGGTCTCGATGACCTGCGCGCAGCAGGCTTCATCAACCGCAAGCAGCTGGTCAAGATCCTGGCCAACGGCGCTGTAACCCGCGCTCTCCAGGTAGAAGCCAACGCTTTCTCGGCCGCAGCCGAAAAGGCCATCACCGAAGCCGGCGGCTCGGTCTCCAAAGTGAAGTAAACTCCCCTCTCCATCAGCTAACAAGCTTCCAAAAGTAAATGAAATTCGTTCAAACCCTCAAAAACATCTGGACTATCCAGGAGCTGCGCCAGCGACTGACAATCACTGTGCTTCTCGTGCTGGTCTACCGTCTTGGCTGCTACGTGGTCCTGCCGGGCATCAATCCCGCTGACCTCGAGGCCATGACAAACTTCACCAACAAGAGCGGCCTGATGCAGCTTCTCGACATGTTCTCAGGCGGAGCCTTCTCCCAGGCATCGATTTTCGCCCTCGGTATCATGCCCTATATCACAGCGTCCATCGTGATCCAGCTGGCCGGCATGGTGCTGCCTTCCTTCCAGAAGATGCAGCGCGAAGGCGAGAGCGGCCGTCAGAAGCTCAATCAGTACACCCGCTATCTTACCGTACTGATTCTCCTGGTCCAGGGTCCCGCTTACCTTTTCAACCTGCGTCAGCAGATTGTGAACGCCGGCGGTACCAGCGACATGGGTATCTGGATGGTGATGTTCCTGACGGTAATCCTCGCAGCCGGCTCCATGTTCATCATGTGGCTCGGCGAGAGAATCACCGACCGCGGTATCGGCAACGGTATCTCGTTCATCATCCTGGTGGGTATCATCGCCCGCCTGCCGATGGCCCTGTTCTACGAGTTCACCAGCCGTCTGCCGGGGTCGACAGGTTCTGAAGGCGGTCTGATAATGTTCATCGTCGAAATTGTCCTTCTGTTCGCCGTGACCGTGGGCGCAGTCCTTCTGGTCCAGGGAACCCGCAAGGTGCCCGTACAGTACGCCAAGCGTATCGTGGGCAACAAGCAGGTAGGCGGTGTACGCCAGTACATCCCCCTGAAGGTCAACGCCGCCGGCGTAATGCCCATCATCTTCGCCCAGGCCATCATGTTCATCCCCTTGACCCTCTCGGGCTTCGGGGCCCGCGAAGGTGCCACCGGCTTCTTCGCCACTTTCGCCGACATCAACGGATTCTGGTATAACTTCGTCTATTTCATCCTGATTGTAGCCTTCACCTACTTCTACACCGCCATCACCGTGCGTCCCACCCAGATGGCTGAGGACATGAAGCGCAACAACGGATTCATCCCCGGCGTCAAGCCCGGCAAGAAGACGGCCGAATACCTCGACTCCATCATGTCGCGCATCACCCTGCCCGGCTCCCTCTTCCTCGGCATCGTGGCTATCCTTCCGGCTTTCGCCCGCCTGTTCGGCATCAGCCAGAACTTCGCGCAGTTCTTCGGAGGAACATCCCTGCTGATTATGGTAGGTGTCGTTCTCGATACCCTCCAGCAGATTGAGTCGCACCTGATGATGCACCACTATGACGGACTGATGAAAGACGGCAAAATCAAAGGCCGCACCACCGGTTCCGCCTACTAACAGTCAACCCAACCCGCTTATTTCACCCGCTGCCCGAAGGCGCCCCAAGAGGCTCCCGAAGGCAGGGGGTAATATACTGAAAAGATGATTTACCTCAAGACACCCGACGAAATCGACAAGATGCGCAAAGCCTGCGAGCTTACCAGCCTCACCCTGGGGCAGGTGGCGCGGATGATACAGCCGGGTGTGCCCACCCACCGCCTCGACACCTGCGCCCGCGAGTTCATCGTGGCCAACGGCGGCCGCCCCGCCTGCCTGGGCTACGGCGGTTTTCCCGGCACGATATGCGTGGAGGTCAACGAGACAGTGGTCCACGGCTTCCCCTCGACCTACACCCTCCGGGAAGGGGATATCGTCGGCATCGACCTGGTGGTCGAGCTTGACGGATACCACGGCGATATGTGCTATACGTTCCCCGTCGGGGAAGTTTCCCCCGAGGTAATGAACCTCCTGACGACAACCAAGGAATCCCTCTACAAAGGAATCGACGCCTGCCGGGAGGGACACCGCCTGGGAGATATCTGCAACGCGGTCCAGACCTACTGCGAGAAGCGCGGATACTCTATCGTCAGGGAAATGTGCGGCCATGGTATCGGACGCAAGATGCATGAAGACCCCGAGATTCCCAACTACGGACGTCGCGGCACAGGACCGCTGCTGAAAAACGGGATGTGTCTGGCGATCGAGCCGATGGTCAACATGGGAAGCAGAAACATCGTGATAGAGTCCGACGGCTGGAACTGCCGCACCCGCGACCGCAAGCCCTCGGCCCATTACGAACACACCGTGGCCATCCATGACGGGCAGACTGAGATTCTGACATCATTCGAGCCCATCCGCGAAGTCCTCGGTGACCGCTTCATCTGATTTACTTAATCCCGGGCGCCACGCTCCGACGGAAGGCACGCCCGACAACAACACAATTTGATTCCTTTAGAGAAACTGTATGTCAAAACAATCGGCAATTGAACAAGACGGCGTCATTCTTGAAGCCCTTTCCAACGCTATGTTCCGCGTGGAGCTTGAGAACGGTCATGAAATCACAGCCCATATCTCGGGCAAGATGCGTATGCACTATATCAAGATTCTCCCCGGCGACAAAGTGAAGGTCGAGATGTCTCCCTACGACCTCTCTAAGGGTCGAATCGCGTTCCGTTACAAGTAAAGAAACAACGAACCATCAAATAATTCCAAACAACCTCAACTCACAATGAAAGTAAGAGCTTCCATCAAGAAGCGCTCCGCCGACGACAAGATTGTCCGCCGCAAGGGACGCCTCTATGTGATCAACAAAAAGAATCCCAAAAACAAACAGCGTCAGGGATAACGGAAAGCTCCGTCTGCGAGCAGAAGCCGCCGGAGGAAGCCATCAAGGGGTTTGTCAGGATATTGAGGACGCCCCGGAGCGTCCGTCAATGAAACCCTACTGACCGTTTCGCCAATCTCCGGTTTTCTGTTGTCTCAACGTAAAACAAAATTACTCAACCAAAGCATTTATGGCAGTAAGAATCGTGGGAGTTGACCTCCCCCAGAACAAACGAGGCGAAATCGCCTTGACCTACATCTTCGGCATCGGCCGCTCCGCAGCCAAAACCATCCTGGATAAAGCCGGTGTAGACGTGAACATCAAAGTGAAGGACTGGACCGACGACCAGGCTGCGAAAGTCCGCGAAGTCATCCAGGAAAACTACAAGGTGGAAGGTGACCTCCGCAGCGAAATCCAGCTCAACATCAAGCGCCTGATGGATATCGGCTGCTACCGCGGCATCCGCCACCGCAACGGTCTTCCCGTACGCGGTCAGTCGACCAAGAACAACGCCCGTACCCGCAAGGGACGCAAGAAAACCGTCGCTAACAAGAAGAAAGCCACTAAATAATCAATACCCCGTTAAAGTATTATGGCAAAGAAAACAGTCGCAGCCAAAAAGCGCAACGTCAAGGTTGACGCAGCCGGACAGCTTCACGTTCACTCCTCTTTCAACAACATCATCGTGTGCTTAGCCAACAGCGAAGGACAGGTGATTTCCTGGTCTTCCGCAGGCAAGATGGGCTTCCGCGGTTCCAAGAAGAACACCCCCTACGCCGCTCAGATGGCTGCTCAGGATTGTGGCAAAGTCGCATACGACCTCGGCCTCCGCAAAGTAAAGGCTTACGTCAAAGGACCCGGCAACGGCCGTGAATCCGCCATCCGTACCGTACATGGAATGGGAATCGAAGTGACCGAAATCATCGACGTTACTCCGCTGCCCCACAACGGATGCCGTCCTCCCAAACGTCGTCGCGTATAATCCCGCCCGATTCACAAAGGCAGAAATCAACCCGGGAAAATTCCCCCCGCTGTCCCTCCGGCTTCCGATTAAGACGCCCCCGACACGAGGTTCCGCCAGTTGATGGTTCCGGGCCAAGGCAGGGCAACAGCCCCCCGCGCCCAGGCGGAAATCCGGAATTCTCCCAAAACAACAAACTCCAAAAGTTAAAATACAAATGGCTAGATACACAGGTCCCAAGACCAAAATCGCACGCAAATTTGGCGAACCCATCTTCGGCGAGGACAAAATCCTGAGCCGTCGCAACTTCCCCCCCGGCCAGCACGGACAGAACCGTCGCCGCAAGACTTCCGAGTACGGCACCCAGCTGCGCGAAAAGCAGAAGGCAAAATACACCTACGGCGTCCTTGAACGTCAGTTCCGCAACCTCTTCGAGAAAGCATCCTCCATGAAGGGTATCACCGGTGAAATCCTTCTCCAGCTTCTCGAAGGGCGCCTGGACAACGTCGTTTACCGCCTGGGAATCGCCAAGACCCGCGCCGCCGCCCGCCAGCTTGTCCTCCACAAGCACGTGACCGTCAACGGCCAGGTTGTCAACATCCCCTCCTTCGCCGTAGAGCCCGGAATGGTAATCGGTGTCCGCGAGAAATCCAAATCCCTGGAAGTCATCGCCGACTGCCTGGCAGGCTTCAACCACAGCAAATACCCCTGGCTCGAATGGGACGAGTCAACCAAGAGCGGCAAACTGCTTCATGTCCCCACCCGCGAGGATATCCCCGAAAACATCAAGGAGCAGCTCATCGTCGAACTCTATTCCAAGTAATCCGTAAACACCAAGATCCATGGCTATTTTAGCATTCCAAAAACCTGACAAAGTCGTAATGTTGGAAGCCAACAGCTTCTACGGCAAGTTCGAGTTCAAGCCTTTGGAACCCGGCTATGGTATCACTGTGGGCAACGCCCTTCGCCGCGTACTTCTTTCCTCGCTCGAAGGCTATGCCATCTCCGCAATCAAGATTGACGGCGTAAAACACGAGTTTGATACCATCGCTGGCGTTAAGGAGGATGTAACAAACATCATCCTCAACCTCAAGAAGGTAGACCTGAAGCAGGTCACCGAAGATGCCGAGACAGAAAAAGCTTCCATACACGTGTCGGGTCAGGAAGTGTTCAAAGCCGGTGACATAGGCAAAGCCCTGACGGGCTTTGAAGTCCTCAACCCCGAGGAAGTCATCTGTCATCTGGATCCCGACGCAAGCTTCAACATCGAGGTTACCGTCAACAAGGGCCGCGGATGGGTTCCCGCCGATGAAAATCAGCTGGAAATCACCGACATCCAGACCCTTGCCATCGACTCCATCTATACCCCGATCAAGAACGTCAAGTATGCAGTCGAAAACTTCCGCGTAGACCAAAAGACCGACTACGAGAAACTTATCATCGAAATCACCACCAACGGCTCCATCCTCCCCAAAGACGCCCTCAAGGAGGCCGCCAAGATCCTGATTTACCATCTGATGCTTTTCTCGGATGACAAAATCACCATCGAGACAACCGAGGCCGACGGCGCTGAAGAATTCGATGAAGACGCTCTCCACATGCGCCAGCTCCTCAAGACAAAACTTGTCGACATGGACCTCTCCGTCCGTGCCCTCAACTGCCTCAAGAGCGCGGAAGTGGAAACCCTCGGCGAACTGGTGGTCTTCAACAAGACCGACCTGCTGAAATTCCGCAACTTCGGTAAAAAGTCGCTGACGGAACTCGACGAACTCCTTGCCAACCTCGGCTTGTCGTTCGGCATGGATATTTCCAAATACAAACTCGACAAAGAGTAAAACAGAACAACAACGATGAGACACAATAAATCATTCAACCATCTTTCCCGCAAGAAAGCCCATCGCGACGCCCTGCTGGCCAACATGACCATTTCTCTTATCAAACACAAGAGAATCTTCACCACCCTGGCAAAGGCTAAAGCCCTGCGTATGTACGCCGAGCCCCTGATCAACCGCGCCAAAGAAGACTCCATGGCCAACCGCCGCCTGGTATTCTCCTATCTCCAGAACAAGGAAGCCGTCACCGAACTCTTCCGCGAAATCTCCCAGAAGATCGCCGACCGTCCCGGAGGCTACACCCGTATCCTCAAGACCGGCAACCGCCTGGGCGACAACGCCAAGACCTGCTTCATCGAGCTGGTAGACTACAACGAGAATATGCTCAAGGACAAGAAGACCGAAAAGAAAGGCCGCACACGCCGTTCCCGCAAGTCCTCTGCCGCCGCCGAAGCAGCCCCTGCTGCCGAAGCACCCGCAACCGAGGCTCCCGCCGCCGAATAACATCCCGCCAACACGTGTCCCCCTCCGCGGGGACACCTCCCCCTATATCCACAACGTCTGCGGACCCCGTTCCGCAGACGTTGCGTTTTCCCCCCTTTTACTATCCTCCATCCTGCATCTGTCATACCCCCCTTCTATCCACCATATCCATCTTCCCCTTTCCTATGCCTGTCAGTGAAATCTGCCACAAAGAAACATCCCGGTTTGCCCGTGATATAGTCCGATTCGTAAGGCATTATCCGTTATTTTGTTTCGGTATAATGATTGCTGTGGCGGTAGTAACGCAGTTTATTATATTCTCCCGATGTTCCGGCGCGATAATTGTCAACCGGTATAATATCCTGAATTTTATTGTTACAGAAAGCGCCACATCGTTGATGCTGCTTTTTATTCTTCCTGGACGATGTCGGTGGATGGCACTTGCAATACCCTGTCTGGCAATGATTAGCCAGGTCGTAAATGCAGTGTATTTTAAGTATTTCAGAGATATATTTGCAATTTCTGATATAAAGAGAATAATAGATCTTGATACAGATATTCTGCATTTTGCGTTTGATGAGTTGGCAATTTGGCAACTTCTCTTAGTGGCCTCATTTACAATATTATTAGGATTTTATATCAGATACAGAAAATGGATAGAAAATTCACAAATGGCGATGCGATGGCGCATGACAGGATTTACAGTTTCTGTTTTGGGTGTGTTCTTCGGATTTTGGATAATATTGGGAAATACTCTGACAGATAAAGAATTGAGAGGAAACCGATTTGCGGAAGCTGCCAAAATCTATAAGGCTCAGCAAGCATCTGGAATAAACTATGTTGCAAAATGGGGGTATTCATCCTATTATTTGGCTCAGCTGGTCCCTGGTTTTAGCCGTAATGATCTAACCCAAAAAGATATAACAGATATAAAAGCCTATATAAGCAGGCAAAAAAAGACCTTTTCCGGTCATGAGATTTTCGCGGCTAACAGAAACAAACGGCTGATACTCATAATTGTGGAATCATGGAGTTCTTCTACGTTCCATAAAAAGATCAACGGGATGGCAGTAACGCCATTTCTGGATTCGTTGTCAACGGCTGCCGGTACAATTTTTATCCCGGGCGTCCGTACTCAGGTTAGAGGTGGAGTCAGTTCAGATGCCCATCTGATGTATAATACCGGGTTATATCCTTTACATTCGGGATGTGCAGCAAATGAATCCCGTTTACCGGATATGCCTACATTGGCACGTCAATTGGCTCCTGAAGGGAATTCAGCCGAAATTTTTGGAGAACCCTATGATCATTATTCTCACGGAAAAACAAATAAGGCGTGGGGATACGGCGACGTTATTTGCGGCAAAGTTTTTGAAGACAATCATGTCAAAAGATGTGACTTGGTAGACCCGATACTTTTTGCAGAAGCATCCCGGTATCTCGATGAGCATCCCGATATTAAATTACTGACATTGTGTACTTTGGGAATGCATGGTGATGCGCAGGCTTATTCGTTGAAGAAATATTTCCCACATAACACCGGATGTGATTATAAAAGATGCAAATGGCTTGAGATGACAAGTCTTTTTGACAGATTATTGCAAGAGTTTATAGAGACTCTAAAAAGCAATGGGGAATATGACAAAAGCGTAATAGTCCTGGCTTCCGATCACGTCCCTCATAGATTTAGATCAAACGATCCGCAATTAATTCCATTAATGATATTGAACAGCGGTATAAGTTTATGCTCAAATGAGCAGATTGGTCAAATCGATGTGTTTCCTACCTTACTGGATGTCATGGGTGTCCTGGATGATTCAGCTTGGCCTGGTTTCGGTGAAAGCTTTTTTCGGAAGAGTTTGTCCACGATTGCTTTCGGAAGAAATTTCGATTGTCTTTATACGGATTCGTTAGAACATCCTGATGAATACGAAGAACTTCAACACCGTTACCGTCTTTCTGAACGTATGCTGATGGGATCAGTCGATTATCCATTTTTAAAACGACGTTGCAAGAAAACAGGCTAACGCAGGTTATTCAGGGCTTTAAACAGCGGGATAAACGGGAGAAATAAGCAGGTTGAAGAAATCTGCCAGCAAATGTACTTAAGCGTAGAAAAATTCTGTGTTGTGATAGCGGATGGACAATACGGTTACGCATTGAATATAGACGTATTTCTCCATATTGCGGACGGTATATTTGGGGGTTGTCCGCAATCTCGTTAAGAAATTCAGAAAGCCTGGAGTCATAATCGGCAGTTTTATCTGCCAGTCGTTGAGGGGCGTTCAGCATGGCGAGATATAACTGTGGATCAGAATCGATTTTCCTGATTTCTTTGGGAAAAAGCAGAATGCAGCTATGTTACTCAGGGCGCCGGAAAGACGCCGCGGCCTATTGCGATGCAATTTGCTATCTCGGACCTTATGTTTTTTGAACTCTGATGAAAAATACTTGCAGAATTTATCTATCATTACTAATATTTCAGTAATTTTGTTGTCGGTGAGCAAAGCTATAAGAGTATTGGTTTGAGATTCAGCACTATAAATTGAATACCCGTATAGCTAACCACCGAATTTTCAATCATTTAATTTCACCGAACTCACGTTAAACATAGAACCTATGAAGAAGCTGAGTATAAATCCTATCGGAGGTTTAGCCAACAGAATGAGAGCGATTGCATCAGGAATATCCCTTGCACATGAGCTAGATGCTGATTTTGAAATAATCTGGGCTGTAAACGATGAATTATATGCCCGTTTCGACGATATTTTTGAAGTTCCGGAGATACTTAAAAATAAAATCCAATACCCAAGGAAAATCAAATATGCTTTTTCATATTCAGTCCCGCGTAAAAAAAATCTTTTTGTATCTTCAGTCTTCTTGAAAAGGTTCAATAGATGCTTATTATCAGATATTAAAGACTGGAAATTAACAGAAAATGATGAAAAATCTCATTTGCTACAATATTTTTCTGGTACAAAAGATCTAAGTGGATATATACAGGGAGGAACAAATTTTTTCCCATATCAACCTGGCTTTTATCGAAGTTTATTTTCTCCTAAAAAAAACATACAGGTTGAAATCGATGAGGTCATCCTCAGAATGGGACCTTTACGTACTGGGGTGCATATAAGACGTACAGATAATACTCAGTCGATATGTCATAGTCCTTTAGAAATATTTAAGGAAAATATTATTGATTTATTGGGAAACAATCCTGAGATGAAGTTCTATTTAGCTACCGATTCAGAAACTGTGAAATCGGACTTCAAAAAGCTATTCAAAACGGCTTTGATTTGCGATGATAATCCGGCATCCCGCACTACTCTTTCAGGAATAAGAAGTGCAGTGAAGGAAATGTTTATTCTCTCCCGATGCCAGACTATCTACGGATCATATTACAGTTCTTTCTCTGAGGCGGCCGCTTTGTTGGGAGATGTTACGCTTGAAACTATTTATCGGCCTTGAATAACGACTGTTATTCTGCAATGGAAGAAGACTATCGGGATAGATTCTTTTTCGGCTTGAGCCTAATATCTCCTTATGTGATTTGCTATTACTTAAAACATTTATCTACAAAGATAGGAGTGCTGTGGCCTGGGCGGCTATACCCTCGCCACGGCCGGTGAAGCCGAGGTGTTCGGTGGTGGTGACTTTGACAGAGACGAAGTCGGGGGAGAGGTTAAGATCTGTGGCGACGTTCTCTAACATCGAAGGAATATAGGGGAGGAGTTTGGGCGCCTGGGCAATGATGGTGATATCGACGTTTACGGGGCGGAGGTTGCGCTGCTCGCGGATTATGCGGAGGGTCTCACGCAGGAGCTGACGCGAGTCTGCGCCCTTGTAGCGCGGATCAGTATCAGGAAAGTGGTAGCCGATGTCACGGAGAGCAGCCGCGCCAAGGAGGGCGTCGCAGAGGGCGTGGAGGGCCACGTCGGCATCGCTGTGGCCGAGTAGGCCGCGGTCGTATGGGATTTCTACGCCGCACAGTATTAGTTTGCGGTCAGGTACAAGACGATGGACGTCGAAGCCGTTGCCGATTCGGAACATAACAGAGGGGTAAAAAGGGCCAGACTGAAGTCCGGCGCAGGAAACAAATCGATTGCCTGGAGAATGATGTTAATAGGGGGATGCTTCTCTCGGGGCGGAGAGGGAAAGCGGGTGAGGAGGAAAGAATTAATAATCGGGGGCGGAAGCGGCTTATTTGCGGCGGCCAATGAGGTCCCGAAGGCCATCCATGTCGAAGGTAAGGGTGAAACGGAGGGTCTGGTCGAGAGGGGAGGTCTGAGCCGTGGCGAGCATATAGGCGGCGTCGAGGCGTACTACGTTAAGGGAGAAGCCGGCACCGAAACCGAAGTATTGGCGGTTGCCTTTATACTGGCTTTCGTGGTAATAGCCTGCGCGGAGGAAGAACTGCTGGTTATAGTTGTACTCAGCTCCCAGGGAGTAACTGATTTCGCGGAGTTCCTCCTTGAAGCCACCGGGCGCATCGGAAAAAGATTTGAAAATACCAGTGATGGGCGAGATGGTCTCCCAGTTGTTTAGGGCTTCGGCGTAGGCGGCTTCATCGACCTGTCCGTCGTCATCCCGATAGTCGTCGCGGCGTGGGCGCGTGGGGACAAGGAGTTTGTTCAGGTCGAGGCTGATGGCAAGATTATGGTAATCAGCCAGAGGGAACATGAACGAAGCTCCCAGACGGAAATTCGTCGGCAGGAAGGCGGGGGGCTGTCCTTCGGGTGAAACTTTCGTACCGATATTCGAGATGTCCCAGCCCCAGGAGAACTGACACTCGCTTTGTCCGACAATAGGGTAGGTGACAAAATATCCCGATAAGTCGGCCGAGAATGCGGAGGCTCCGCTGGGCTGTGTGGAGGTGCTGGAGGCACCGAAGCCGAGGTCGGAATAGATGTAACGGAATACTACACCCATAGAAAATTTTTCCGAGAGTTTACGGGAGTAACCTATGTCGAAAGCCATTTCATAGGGGTTGACACTTTCGTTCACACCACCGATACTCTGGGAGTTCACTTCACCCAGGGAGAAGTAGCGCAGCGAAGCACTAATGGCCTGATTGTCATTGCTGCCGATTTTCCAGTAACCGGCCAGATTCGCAAGGAAGATGTCGTTGACAAGTTTGCGGAGCCAGGGGGTATAGCTCAGGGCAACGGCGCCCTGGGAATATGCGAAAGCGTATTTCGAAGGGTTCCAGAACTGGGAGTTAGCATCCGGGTCCGTGGCAGCACCGAGGTCTCCCATCGAGGCGCCGCGGGCATCGGGTGCGATTCCGAGGGAGGTTACGCCGGTCTGGACGGGGTTGAACTCATTCTTGATCTGGTCATCGGCAAGGGCAACAGGAGCCGCAGCCGATACCAGCGCAAGCATGGCGGTTCCGGAGGCAAAAATCTTCGTGATGGAAGATTTGGATTTATATCTGGAGGAGGATGTCATCATTGCTGTCAGAGGTATTAATGGGGTAGTCCTGGGCCGATAGAGGTAAAATCGGGTCGGAGAACCGTAGAAAGCATCAGCGGCTCTTGTTAATATAACTTCAAAATGTTGTTTTTATTGCCTACAACCGGCTCAGGGGGATGAGGAAATACAGAATCCTTTCCCGGGAAAGGGTTGCCTGCTGTTCAAGTTCGGCCGCCATGGCGTTGACGGCTGTGTTGACTGTCGGATGGCAGAGAAGCCGCTGGATATAATTGAAGGAATTATCGCACAGGGCTTCCACTTCAGATGCTTCCAGGCCACAGGCGTGCTGCCCTTCCTCAATCAGATGCAGCACCAGGGAGCGGCGCACATCTCGCTCGGGATTCGTCTTCCGGCGTGCCAGGGTGCGGGAAAGCATATTTGCCAGTACCATCGCCGTTACCAGCTGGAAGTGTTTCAGAGAGGACGCCCAGACGCTTTTTACCGAAAGATTCGGATTTGAGGTTACAAAGAAATCGGGTGTGAAAGTAATGCCTGCATCAGCCGGCGCGTCAAGGGAGAGGGTGCCGATATATTGTTCGGCATCATAGACGAACAGCGCCATTGCCATACCGCACAGGCCGAATGCGCGGTCTGTGCGGTCTGTATATTTGAGTGATATGGGTGTCATCAGTTGATAACCATGATTTTAGTTACACAGGCGTCACTTCCGGAATCATTGGAAGTGCCCTGGGATGCAAAAACATAGTAGACTCCGGTCTTGACGCGGTCGCCGGCGGCATTGCAGCCGTCCCAGGTTATCATGCCTCCTTCGCTGCGTCCCTGGAAGAACACGTTTCCTGCGGAATCGGCGATCTTGACCAGTGTATTGTCCATAAGGCCGGTAACCGTAATCCAGCCGGAATAGTCGGGACGGACCGGGTTGGGATAGGCATACACATTGTCGAGATTTTCGCTCGGAGGCATGGAAGTGGAATTATATTCCACAACACCGTTCGCCGTCGCGAAGAAGACGCTTGAGGAGTTCGGGTCACACGCCACGGAGAAGACTTTGTTGGAGGGGAGAATGGAGTTCTCGGTAGTGTAGTGTTCAATGATCTGGTCACCGTCCTCGCTTACAAGGTAGACTCCGGAAGTGGTGGTGGAGAGCCATTTGCGGTTGGAGGAATCGACGGCAATACCGGTGACGGTAATGGCGTCCAGCAGATAATCCGCCAGACCGGTACCGTCGTTGCGGGGAACCTTCAGGTGATTGATATTTACAACGTCCGATGTTATCTTCGACGGGTCGGTAATTTCAAAGATACCCATGTTGGTTCCTACCCATAAACGACCTTTCTTGTCCTCTGCCAATGCGCAGACATGGGAGAAGGAAAGGCTTTTATTATCCTGATCGATGTATGTTCTAGTCTGAATTATTTCATCATCATCAAAAGATGCTGTGTTGTTTTGTCGGATAAATGTCAAGACAGTGGACCAATAACCTTTTGCAAAAACCATCATTTTTGCTGAAAACAACGTACAACCAAATGTACATCTTCCGATGAGGTCTCCTGCATCAAATGTTTTCCAGTCGGATATATCGGGAGTTTCTTTGAATAGATCACTGTATGCGATTGCATGTATATTTTGATTCCGCACAAAGGGACGCTCCTGGGTTATCCATAGGTTGCCAAAAGCATCAAATCCAACATACGAAGAACGATAACTGTAGTCAGAGTTCAGAGCAGAATTGGATGATGTAAGCTGATGAGTCTGTTCTCCGTTTTTGAATCTGAAAGCTCCATGACTCCAGGTAGTTACGAAATATGCGTCTGGATCATGTGCGTCTTGGACAACCCAAAAAGGCCGAGGTACATTTGATAAAGGGTTACCGTTATGCAATATTTGGGTAGGGCTTATATTCGCAAAGTCTTTATTGGAATCTCGCTGACTTAATGTGAGTGGAGCTGATCCTGAGAAACCATACTGCATACCCCCTTCTGCATCTTCTTGCCAAAAATACAAACTGCCATCAGGCTGTGTGAAAATTCTATTGCAATTGGCAGTCGCAAAGTCGGTCTTACCGAAACGGTCACACAATTGAGTGGGTGTTCCTTGAGTGGAAAGATCAAATTTGCAGATACCTTCCGCATTTCCTGCCCAAACTTCACCGAAACCGTTCATTGCGGACAAAGCATTACCTTTCAATACGGCCGGGAAGGCAGTGACGGCCGGCTGGGCAGCCGGACATTCCGGGTCGAAAGTAAACCAGGAACCTTCCTGGGATACTGCAACTTTCTGCGCGCCCATCGAGACCAAATGCTTGATGCCACGGACAATGTTATTGTTCTGACGCAGACCGGTTGTAGACGCTGTCATATTGTCGAAATCGAAATCAGCCACCGATACTTCCTGATTGTTGGCAGACCCGACAAGCATTACCAATCGCTTGTCCCCGACCGGGGCGGCACCATGCAGATCAAATGCCCAGTCACTCATCAGATGTGTCTGGTCAAGAGAAACGATACGTTCACTCTGGGATACGCTGCGCAGATGTCTGTCATAATGGATAACTACGTAATCCCCGAGGCCGAAAGCCGCCGTTACAGGATTGGGTGTAAACATCGTCTCGAGGGTCTCATTCTTTTTATCATTGAATGTTACCAGGCCGAAAGACGCCGATACATAGAATTTGTCCTTTCCGAACCCGACATGGTTTATGGAGGGACGTCCCGTCAGCAACGCATTGGAAATGTCGGGGATATTGACTACCGATCCGTCGTCCAGCAGTTTATCCATATTGCAGTTCTCGTATGTAACTATCAGATATTTGCCTTCCGGATGGGGATATATACCGGTAATAGGCGCTCCGTTGAGAATATTGCCGTTGTTAAGTGCCCGTACCTCCTGAGTCTTTTTGTCGACAGAGAATAAGGAACCGGAAGACAAATAATAAGTCATACCCTTGGTCTCGGCGATTTTGGATACACCGTTAAAAGGGGAGTGAAGCGTCCATCCGCCCACGGGAAGTTGTCCGTAGAGGCTTATGGCGGTCCACAGGATTGAGAGCAATATGGTGATTTTCTTAATCATCGCGGTATGTTGAGGTATATTTATGATATTATATAGAAAAGGTTATCAGATAAATGAGGTTTCAAGAACTTTCAGAAGTTCATCGGCTGCACGGCGCCGATGGGAAATGGCGTTTTTCTCTGAAGCATCCATTTCTGCAAAGGTCCGTTCTTCTCCTTCAGGAATAAACAGAGGATCATATCCGAATCCGTCGGTCCCTCGAGGAGAAGTCGCGATAACACCGTTTACAATTCCTTCAGCAAGAATTTCCCTGCCGTTGAGGATTAGAGCGATGACTGTCCGGAAGCGGGCCGCGCGGTCTGTGCATCCGTCCAGACGTTCAAGCAGCAGCCGGGAATTTGCTTCCGCGTCATGGCCGTCGCCGCGTCCGTTACTCTGTGCATACCGGGCTGACAGTACACCGGGCTCTCCGTCAAGAGCTTTTACTTCCAATCCGGTATCATCTGCGAAACAATCGCATCCGGACTGTTCGTGAATCCAGCGTGCCTTCTGAAGAGCATTCCCTTCAAGAGTCGCCGCCGTCTCCGGAATATCGCTATCGCACCCTATCTCCTTTAGAGACAGGATATCATAGCCATCGCCGATGATAGCTTTTATTTCCTCAAGTTTATGCTCATTGTTAGTGGCAAAAACCAGCTTTTTCTGCATTGCGTTCAGTCTAATTTCCTCAACCTATATAACGGGGTTCTTACCATTTTATTATGCGCAAATCAGACAATCTGCTTACAGCACGAAGAAGTCTTTTTATCGTTGTTCAGATGTAACACGGAGGTTTTCGATAAGGATTGTCCGAGGCAAAAAGCTATGATCTTGGTCAGGCGGCTGGTTTTGGTCATTAACATAAGCTGATATAAGAACCATGGTACTAAAATGCCGGAGCATAAAGATAGGATAGTGAATATCCACCACGGGAAGTCAAAATAGTGATGAAGTATCTGCTGACTGAATACATTGCAGTACCATGAAAGCAGAAATATCATGTAATTGGCTCCTACGAATAAGTCCAGCAAACGATTTCCGCGCTTTTCAAGAAGTTTGGCAACGGATATACACATACATATTCCGGCAGCGCTGCAAAAGACGATAAATTCTGAATTTTCAAAGATGAAAAACAGGCTTATCCACAGTATACAAAAGGCAACCCCTGTTATAGGCGATGCAAAGTTTATACGCGTATCAATATACGTATTATACCAGCCATAGCAAGCACCTGCCACAAAATATATGCCGAGTCTTTGTACCTGATTCACAGAAAATAAGTCCGGCAAGCGAAAAGGCAGTAAATAAAGGCCGATAAAGAACAAAAATAATGCGGAGAATATCAGCTTAGGATTAATATGAAATCTATGAAAGAGAGAAATAAATCCATAACAGAACGTCAGTAGGAGAAAACTTGTCTGGAGAAACCAAAAGAAAGGAATAATCAGTTCATTACCAAAAATTAAACCGCGTATCAGAGAGTGCCATGACAAATCAATAGCGTCATCTGCCATTGAAGACAAGATACAGCGTGGGATGAAAGTGATAATGCAAAGGAACGCCAGAGGAATGATAAGTCTTTTGACCTTCAGCTTGAAAAATTTATGAACCGATAGAATTGCTGTGCGTTTTATGGAATGTATCATCAGAAAACCTGAAACAAAAAGAAACAAGGGCATTCTGAAACTATAAAACAAGCGATAGATTAATCTATAAAATCCCATAAATCGACGTAATATCTAAGCACCGAGGCGATTTGT
>CAJUAF010000025.1 GCA_910584365.1 uncultured Muribaculaceae bacterium
CACTTGAAAACTAGATGTTTAACAGCATAAATTTGAATTTTGTCATCTACTAAACGGATATCAATGAAAGATTTAGTCATATCGAAAGAAACAACCGAAAGGGCTGTAGTCGTGGGCCTTGTCACTCCCCGGCAGCCTGAGAACAAGGTCAGGGAATATCTCGACGAACTGGAATTCCTCGCCGACACCGCAGGTGCCGAGGTCGTGCGCCGCTTCACCCAGAAACTCGACAATCCCAACTCCCGTACTTTCGTCGGTCAGGGAAAACTGGCCGAGATAAAGGAATATGTAGAAAAGAACGATATCGGGATGGTGATTTTCGACGATGACCTTTCCACCAAGCAGATCGCCAATATCGAGAAAGAGCTGCAGGTGAAGATTCTCGACCGCTCCAGCCTGATTCTCGACATATTCGCCCGCCGCGCCCAGACGGCCACGGCGAAAACGCAGGTGGAACTGGCCCAGTACCAGTATCTTCTCCCCCGCCTGACCCGTCTGTGGACCCACCTTGAACGCCAGAAAGGAGGTATCGGTATGCGCGGCCCGGGCGAGACCCAGATCGAGACCGACCGCCGTATCATCCAGCGGCGCATCGCCTGGCTCAAGGAACAGCTCGCCGACATTGACCGCCAGAAGACTCTCCAGCGCAAGAACCGCGGAAAGCTGACCCGCGTGGCTCTCGTAGGATATACCAATGTCGGGAAATCCACGCTGATGAATCTCCTGAGCAAGAGCGATGTGTTCGCCGAGAACAAACTGTTCGCCACCCTCGACACTACGGTCCGCAAGGTGACCATCGACAACCTTCCCTTCCTGCTGACCGACACCGTAGGGTTCATCCGCAAGCTCCCCACGAACCTGGTGGAGTCGTTCAAATCGACTCTCGACGAGGTGCGCGACGCCGACCTGCTGGTCCATGTCGTTGACATCTCCCATCCCCAGTTTGAGGAGCAGATAGAGGTAGTCAACAAGACGCTCTCCGAAATCTGCGGAGCGGCCGGTAAGCCCGTCATCGTGGTGTTCAACAAAATCGACGCTTTCAGCCATGTCGAGAAGGACGCCGACGACCTTACCCCACGTACACGCGAGAATATACCCCTGGAGGAACTCAGGCAGACGTGGATGAACCGTCTCGAGCCGGGCAACTGCGTGTTCATATCGGCCAAGAAGGGGATAAATATCGACGAACTGAAAGAAAAAATCTACGCGAAAGCAAAGGAAATCCATATCGAGCGTTTCCCCTACAATGATTTCCTTTATCAGAAATACGATGATCTGTCCCTCCCCCAGGGAGAGGAGGACGCCTCCCACGCCGAGGAGGACAAATAATCCCCGCTTATGGACTGGCAGCAACTGATTTCCGACAAACGTTTCGGGCTGGAGGACTACCATGATCCCCGGCGCGGAAGCCGCAGCGATTTCCAGCGCGACTTCGACCGCCTGGTCTTTTCCTCACCGTTCCGGCGGATGCAGAACAAAACGCAGGTTTTCCCCCTGCCGGGAAGCATCTTCGTCCACAACCGTCTGACCCACAGCCTGGAGGTAGCATCCGTAGGACGCTCGATGGCCAACGAGATTGTGAATCTCCTGCTGGAGCGCCAGCGCCCCGAGGCGGAAAAGCGCGTCCTGGAATCCATCGGCGAAATAGTCAGCGCCGCCTGTCTGGCCCACGACCTGGGGAATCCGCCTTTCGGCCATTCGGGGGAAAAGGCGATCTCCACGTTCTTTTCCGAAGGGGAAGGTTCGGTGCTTCGCGACAGTCTGACGCCGGCCCAGTGGGCCGACCTGGTCCACTTCGAAGGGAACGCCAATGCCCTGCGTGTGCTGACCCACAAGTTCCACGGGCGTCGCACCGGAGGTTTCGCCATGACCTATCCGATGCTGGCTTCCATCGTCAAGTACCCCTACTCCTCGGGGCTTGCCGGGGAGAAAAACAAGTTCGGTTTCTTCACCTCCGAACATGATACATATCTCCGCATCGCCGGAGAACTCGGGTTGCCGCGCCTGGAGGCACCGGAGGGAGAACTCCACTTCGCCCGCCATCCGCTGGTTTATATCGTTGAGGCCGCCGATGACATCTGTTATGAGGTAATGGACCTCGAGGACGCCCATAAGCTGAAGATTCTCGACTCTCCGACGGTAATCGACCTTTTCCTCGATTTTATTCCCGAGGAGAGGCGGGAGAGATGCCGGAAGATTATGTCAACCATCAGCGACCCGAATGAGCAGATAGCCTATCTCCGGTCCGGGGTTATCGGCGAGATGGTGACAGCCTGTGCCCGGGCTTTCGCCGAAAATGAACAGGCCATCCTGGACGGTACGTTCCGGGGACGCCTACTGTCCCGGATGCCCCGGCGTCTGTGCGATGCCTACGAGCGGTGCAACGCCATTTCCTGGGACCGGATTTACCGAGCCCGGGAGGTTGTGGAAGTGGAATTGGCCGGTAACCGCATCATCTCTTTCCTCCTTGAGAAGCTGATTCATGCGGTCTGCCATCCCGAACTCAATTACTCGCGTCTGCTGCTGTCGCAGGTCCCGGACCAGTATGATGTAAGCTCTCCTCTGCTATTCTCCAAAATTCAGGGCGTCGTTGACCACGTGTCGGCGATGACCGATGTCTACGCCCTTAACCTGTTCCGGAAACTCAACGGTATGAGTCTGCCGGCCGTTTAAGAGTCAGTTTTAAAACAATCAATCACCTGATAATGAAGTTATCCGTTAGAATATTGCTGTCTTTCCTCCTCATGTTGCCCGTCTGCCTGGACGCGGGAGCCGTAGCCGTGGAGGATGTCGAGAACGTCCATGTCAGGGACCGCAGCCGCTATGTAACCGACATGGCAGGGATGCTGTCACCGCAGGCTGTCACCCGGCTGGACTCCATAATGGCCGACATCTGGCGCCAGTCGTCAGCCGAGCCCGTTGTGGTGATTGTCGATAATCTCGACGGCATGGATGTCGACGATTATGCCACGCGCCTTTTCGACCTTTGGAAACCGGGCAAAAAAGACAAGGACAGCGGAGTGATACTGCTGGTCTCCCTCAATGACAGGAAATTCGTCATTCGCACCGGTTACGGCGTCGAGGGGCTGTTGCCCGACGCCCTCTGCTGGCGGATTCTTGAGCGGGAGATGAAACCCCGTTTCCGGCGCGGGGATTACGACGGAGGGGTCATTGCCACCGCCGAATCCATGCGGGATGTTCTAACCAGCGAGGAAGCCCGTGGAGAACTCATGTCGGAATATAAAAACGATGCCAGCAATCCCGACGCCGGACCCAATCTGTTTGTCAATTACATCAGATTGTCGTTGCTGGCGCTGGTCGGCTTCCTTATCTACTATTTCTGGCTTGTAATAAAGGCGCGGAAGATGTCGGCGCCCCAGGCTTACCATCTTTTCGAGGGAAAGAAGCTGATGATGATAGTACTGACTATCGCTACATTGGGTATCCTCCTCCCTGTCCTGCTGCTGTGGCTCTGGAAGATGCGGCGCATCCGCGACCACGTTCATCGCTGCCCCAACTGTTCCGCAAAAATGAAGAAACTCGACGAACAGACCGACAATCTGTATCTCACCCCGGCGCAGGACGCCGAGGAGCGCCTCAACTCGGTGGACTACGACGTATGGCTCTGCCCCACCTGCAACCAGACCGAGATAATCCCCTTCATCAACCGCCAGAAAAACTATAAGGTTTGCCCTGTCTGCGGCGCCCGCACCTCAGCCCTTGTCTCGGACCGCATCATCCGCCGTCCGACTACCGCTGCCAAAGGCCAGGGACTCCGCACCTACCAATGCTTCAACTGCAACCACTCCTCCGGCATCCCCTACGATATTCCCAAAGTAGCTGCGGCCGCGGCCCCCATCATTTTCGGTGGAGGCGGTGGAGGCTTCGGCGGCGGTGGAGGCTTCTCGGGAGGCTCCTTCGGTGGGGGCATGACCGGCGGCGGCGGTGCCAGCGGCGGCTGGTAACCCCCTGCTATTCTTCCCGGCGAAGCCATTCGGCGAAAAAGTAGTCCGTCAGGCTGTATCCTTCCCGGGCACTTCCCCTTACCACTTCGTTCTCCACAAGTTTTTTAAGAGCGGACTGTACGGAACTTACAGATGTGAAGCCGTTCTGCATGGCGAATCCACCGGACATCAGTTCCCGCGCCTCCGGCTCGGAAGCAATTATTCGCACCAGGTCCCTCTGCCGGGGACTCAGAGTTGCCAGTTGTTGGAGATAACTGTCCCTCTGGATGTCGAGTATATTCCTCAGTGCGGCCGACAGAATCGCAGGAGTATATTCCTCACCTTTCCTTGTCAGCGCAAACCCTTCGTTCATCAGAAGCTGCATATACCAGGTAGTTCCACGGACAAGGCGGTAGATCTCAGCCGCAACTTCCGGCGACAACCGTTTTCCCTCCTGCACGAACAGAGAAGAAGCGAAAAGGGTATATTTCTCCTGAGGAATCGGCCCTAATGAAAGGGATAAAGTGGAATTATAGAAGGGTCTTTTGGCCGAGTTAAACATATTCAGCATCATGTGGCGGCGACTCCCGGCAAATATAAATACAGCGTTGGCTGCGTTCTGGATGTAAGTTCTCAACAGAGCTTCGGCATTGTTGTCTTTATACTCCGCCACCTGCTGGAATTCATCAAAAGCGATTATGCAGGGGCGGTCCGCATTGTCGATATATCGGAAAATCTCCTCCAGAGTAGTTTCGGGCCGTGCGACATTCCCCTGGGAAATCTGAAACGACGGTTCTCCTGTCATCGGGTCAACCCCAATCCCGAACTGCAGCGATTTCACAGTGGCTATAAATTTATCTATCAACGACTTCCCACGAGGTTTCAGTCCCCGGAAAATTGCCCTGCTGAGTTCTCTGACAAGCTCCTCCACGGAAGAAGTGGCATATATATCTACAAAAAAAGTATAATATCTGCTGTCGATTTCCGGCTGATGGAACAAATGTCTGATCAGCCCCGTCTTTCCCATACGCCGCTCTGCCACCAACGTTACACTTCGCCCGTTTTCTATCTGTTTGATTAGCTGGGCGGTCTCCTCCTCTCGATCGCAGAAATATTTTTCTCCGGCGTATCTTCCTACCACAAAGGGATTTATCATCAACATACTATCTTTATTCATATCTCTCAATCAGATTATCATACTTTCAATTATTGCAAAGATAATAATTAAAACTTAAATAACCAAATCCTGCCATAAAATGCAACAAGGAGGAAAGCATCCCGGAAAAAGGGATTGAACAGTCGATAGGCCTCAGACGTTTAACTTACAAAGGATAATGATGTAGGGGCGGGATCGAAAATCCCACAAGGACGTTGGAAGCGACGTTCACCCCGCGCAACAACTCAAAGCGTTAAAACTCAGGCAACTCCATCGGTTGCAACCGATTGCCGGGCTTTACCGCCACCCAGAAGACGGTGTGTCAATATTCAACATTTTGGCACATCGTCTTGTTTTTCGCCCGGCTGACGAGGATATTGTCAGACTTTCAATGGAAGCGGGTGGTCTGCCAGAACGCCACGGCAGAAGCCGCAGCCACATTCAGCGAATCCACGCAGTGGGCCATCGGAATACGGGCGACGTAATCAGTGCCGGCTATAACTTCGCGGCTCAGTCCGTCCCCCTCCGTTCCCAGGATAAGCGCCAGGCGCGGTTCACCGCACAGAGCCGGGTCATCGATAGGCACCGAGTCATCCGACAGCGCCAATGCGGCAGTCTTGAGACCTAAGGCCGACAGTTCCCGCAGATACCCTCCGCGGTCCGGACTCTCCCCGAGATATGCCCAGGGTACAAGAAACACCGACCCCATCGAAACTCGCACAGCCCTACGGTTCAGAGGGTCACAAGCCGTAGGAGTCAGCAGCACTGCATCAATTCCCAGGGCGGCTGCCGATCGGAAAATCGCGCCGATATTCGTAGTGTCTGTGACCTCGTCTATGACAGCCACGCGTCGCGCCCCGCGACAGACCTCCTCAGGGGTCTTCGGCGCCGGACGCCGCATAGCACAAAGCACTCCCCGCGTCAGCGTATATCCCGTCAGCCCAGCCAGCAGTTCCCGACTTCCTGTATAGATCGGCATCCCGGGATTGGCGGCGATAATTTCCGCAGCATCCCCTTCGATATGTTTCTGTTCACAGAGCATACAGACCGGCTCCATCCCGGCCCCCAACGCCACCTTGATGACCTTCGGACTCTCGGCCACAAACAGCCCCTCGCCGGGATTCAGCCTGTTGCGCAACTGTGCCTCAGTAAGTCGGGCGAACACCGCCACCCTCTCGTCATCCAGTCTCTCGATCCTCTCAATCATTTCGTCTCCTCCCCTTTCTTGTTAATCCAGATGTAGTCATATTCATTGTATGGTTTAACGTATGCCCTGTTATTCTTAAAATAGCCTGCATAGTCATATTGAAATGGAATAATTACTTTGCCCAATCTGTCAATATACCCCCATTTACTACCTCGTTGTACTGAAGCAACTCCATCATGGAATGAGCGAACATCATCATATTCGCACGGAATAACGACTTTTCCTGCCATATCAATGTACCCCCACTTATCATGCTTCTGCACTGCGGCGAATCCCTCAAAAAATGGGAGCGCATCATCATATTCAGGACTACAGATAATCTCCCCGTAATAATTGATAAATCCCCATTTATTGAATCTATCTTTAAACGCAATCCTTCCATTAATAGGTTCAGATAGCTCTTGATAGTCTGTGGTAACGATATATTCCCCTTTCTTATTCATTATATACCATTTTCCATCTTTGTTTACACTGGCGATGCCATTGTCAAAAGACGTTCCATCATCAAAAGCCCTGCCAAATAATTGGTTCCCCAGGGTATCGATATAATACATTTCGTCCTTATTAAATATCATGCCAATTCCCTCTTTGAAAGCAACAACTCTATCGCTTATGGATTGAGTGACTTTCCTCCCGTTTGTTCCCATATATCCATATTTATTGTCACGGCTATAGATAAACATCCTGTCGTTATAGGGCGTACAGATAAGATCATCACCCATTGGTATTATTTCTCTCCCCGAAAAATCAACTACCCCACTCTTCCTGTCAGGCCTTCTCAGGGTAGCAATAGCATAAGTATCTTTTTCATTGAGAAGTGTCAGTCCATCATATTTATAATCAATAATCAGGTTGCCATTCCTGTCGATCAACCCGTATTTATATTTGTCATTTACTACCACACATACTCCATTAACAAACCATCCCGGAGTCTCAAAATTTCCAGGGATTGCCTGCTCTCCGGTTTTGTCGATAAAAAAGGAACGACCATCAAGAGTTACATTTGCCACTCCTTCACCAAAACGCTCCACATTATCATATTTGGCCGGGATAACGATTTTGCCTTCCTCGGTTTTAAAACCCCATTTATCTGTGGTGCTATCCTTGTAGGCGAACAACTCCGAATCCTCGGGGTATTTCGGCTTCTCGGGAAGTTTGCCTTCCAAAGTGGCAAGTTGATTTTCGGCGACAGCCACCGGGAGGGTGACGGATGAATAGGCGGGATGGGAGATTGTAACGGTATGGGCACCGATCATGATGTTGTCGAAGACGTCGGGAGTGCTGCCCATTGGCTTACCATCCAGCGTGATAGTTGCCCCGGCAGGAAGATAGTTGATATTAAGAGAACCGGTAACCGGTGTAAGCTCGGGGAGCGACACCGCCAACTGTTGCTGACTGGCAAGTTTCACAATCTTCTCTGCGGTGCGATAACCCTCCTTGCGTGCCTCCACAAGGTATTCCCCGGGAAACAGTTCGCCGTTCCAGGTGGACATTCCTTTGGCCTCCCCATTGACATAAAGTTGGGCGCCGTCCGTAGGACAGCTCAACGACAGACTTGCCAGCGACGATGTCAGCCGTATGTCCCGCATGACCTTCTTGGAGGCGATGGTTACTTCTCCATCCTGCGGCAGAAATCCGACTGCTTCCACACGGTAGGTATGCAGTCCGTTTTTCAAGAATACAGACACCTGTCCGTCGGAAACACCGCGTTCGGTGCCGTCAACGTACACCTTTGCGTTCGCCGGATTGACAGTCAGGACCAGATAGCTATGCCCCGCGGAAACCGACACCGGGGCGCTCGCCACGGCCGGAAGCGACACATCTACCGTATAGGTGACGCCCCCCTCCAGGTGCGGTATCCCCCAGTCTGGGAAATACACACGCACGGTGCGGAATTTAAGGCTCTGGAACCTCAGTTCCTTAGTACCGTCGATCATGTAAACCCAATGCTCGCCGCCGTAGCGCGGAACATCCCCGACCACATTACCCTGAAACACGACATCATCAGCAAGTACATTGACCTTTACCAAGGCGCACTGCTCATTGTTAAGGTCCAGGCGCCCGCGAGCCATCGCGGTGACATCCATCGGCGACATCTCCACGCGGTCAATCGTGGCGTCATCCGAGGCCCACACTCCGGTCAACACCCCTGAAAAGACAAGCGCCAGGCAGTACCGCAGCATGACATATACCCTCCTGTTCCATACGGTTCCGTTCATATCGACTTGTTTCAATCGGTTGGTTTACACCGCAAAGTTACAAAAAATCGGCCAAACTCCCCTCCCCTCAAATATTTTCTCTCACAGATTTAAAGGATTAACGCATACAGCTCAGATTACAATCTTGTTCTTGCGGTAATACTCCCGGAAAGCCGACGGGGAACACCCTTTTTTCCTCTTGAAGATGCGGTTGAAATTGGATACGTTGTTGAAACCGCACTCAAAACAGATTTCAAGCACTGAAGACATACTCCCCGCCAACAACCGGGCGGCGTGGCCCAGGCGCACATCAATGATATAATCGCTGACCGTACGTCCCGTGCGCAGCTTGAAGAAACGCGAAAAAGCCGACGGAGTCATGCAGACCAGCACGGCAAGATCCTCCAGCCTGACATCTCGCCGGTAATGCTCCTTGATATATTCCTCAACCTTGTGGATTCGCCGCGACTCGGCAGTCGCCACCGTATTGGCGAACGACGTGGAACTCAACAGCTGATAGTCCTCCTCCTTCGACAGCAGATAAAGAATCTCCATCAGTTTCAGCACTCGGTAAAAGTCCGGCTGAGCCTGGGTAATCTCATCGAAGAGCTTATACATCTTCACCACCGTAGCGAGCGAGAACGCCACCCCCGATTTGGCCCTGTCGAACAGACCGCTCATCGATTTCAGCTGATTCTTGGCCAGGAACGTATCGCCGAACACCTTCGGAGAGAACTGGATGGTGATTTCCCGGATACGCGGCGAGCGGCATTTGTATTGCTCCCAGACGTGTTCCAGTCCGGTACCGACCATCACAAGGTCATACTTGCCGAGAATCTCCACCGAATCCCCCACGATCCGGCGCGCTCCCTCGCAGTTCTCCACGAAGTTCAGCTCTATTTCTTCATGACGGTGGAGCGGATAGTCAAACTCACTCTTGAAGCGGTCCACGAGGTAAAAACAATCCTCATCCGACAGCGGGGTAATTTCGGTAATGGCAGGTGACATGGTATCGTCTAAGGTTGATGATATATTCCTTGAAAGGGCCATGCGGCCCTTTCAAGGCGGTTAATATTAACCGCCGGACAACCCCGGCGGCAACTGCATTTTTTTATCCCTCTCTCACTGTTTTTCGAGCAGAAGGACACGCGAACAATAGTCCACCTTCTTCCCCCAGGGAAGGTCATGATTGGGACGGATCTCCAGTCCGTTGTCCATCAGGAACTTGCCGGTGAAGACCTTCCCCTCGGAAGCAAGGGGACGCTGGTCGATGGCGTTCAGCTCAGTGACCTTATAGGAGGCATCCGGATCCAGGCCCTCCATCGGAGTGCGGGTGACCAAAGGCGCGGAGTAATCGTTGTTGGTTCGGAACCAGTAATATACGGCCTTGTCCTTCGTCGGCGAAACATACATCAGCGATACTGCCCCGCGGTTGTCAAACGGGGAAACCAGCCGGTAAAGGTCGCCCAGCTGGACAACATCGCGCACCCCCTTGTAGGTCTCGATAACCCGGCGGCAGAAATCGCGGTCTTCGGCCGACATATCGCGTGGCTGGATTTCCATACCGAGACGCCCGGTCATGGCGACATCGCAGCGGAATTTCAGCGGCACAACGCGGTAAGTGGTATGGTTCGGCACAGCGCTTATATGACTCCCCATCGTCACAGCGGGGAAAAACAGGCTCGTGCCCCACTGGGCGCCCAGACGCTGAAGAGCGTCAGTATTGTCCGACACCCAGAACTCGTCGGTGTAGTCCAGCAGTCCGTAGTTGGCGCGTCCCCCTCCGGAAGCACAGGCCTGGATAGCCACATCGGGATATTTCTCGCGGATACGCTGCAATACCGACGTCAGCCCCCGGTGGAAACGTATCGAAAGCTCACTCTGACGGTCGGCGGGAAGTGTCTGGGAACCGTACTGCATCACCGGAGCATTGGCGTCCCACTTGATATACGCGATTTCAGGGTTATTTGTCAGCATCGTGTCCACAAGGTTATAGATGAAATCCTGTACCTGCGGATTGGAAAGATCCAGTACAAGCTGTGTGCCGCCGCGTCCCTCTACAATATCGCGGTGAGGAGCCTTCAGCACCCAGTCGGGATGCTTTTTGTAGAGTTCGGAATTCGAGTTGGTCATCTCCGGCTCAATCCAGATACCGAATCTGACACCCTTGCGGGCAGCCTCGTCGGTCAGCCCTTTCAATCCGTGGGGGAGCTTGCGGGCGTCCACCTCCCAGTCTCCGAGCGATGATGAATCATCGTCGCGGCGTCCGAACCATCCGTCATCCATCACGAACAGTTCGCCCCCCATGTCGGCGATGTCCTGCATCATGCCGGCCATCGTCGGCTCGTCAATGTTGAAATACACTCCCTCCCAGGAATTCAGAAGAATAGGATTAACCTCTGTCCCGTGGGCGATATGATACTGGCGTCCCCAGCGGTGGAAATTACGGCTGGCCTCCCCCATCCCCCTGTCGGAGAAAGTCAGGGCGAGCAGCGGAGTGGTGAACGTCTCCCCCGGCATCAGGCGGTAGGCCGATTCCTCGGGATGGATTCCGGCAAAAAACTGATGGCGTCCGTGGTCATCGGTGCTGACCCTCAGGCGGTAGTTCCCCCCGTACACCAGGGCTGCGCCGATAATGCGTCCAGAAGTCTCGCGGGGCTTCCCGTCAAGCGACATCATGACCTCGGCATGGGAGGTGTGGGAGTTTCTGACCCCGTCCTTGTTCTGGATTATCTTCATCCCCGGGGTAAGCGGTTCGGTGTTGACTCTCCCTTCGTTGGCCCAGGTGCCGTAAAGGCTGGTCAGCCACGCGTCGGTGCTGCGGAAAGGAATCGCCCCGGAATCGAAGCGCGTCAGGGTTACGGGCTTCTTCCCCTTGTTGGTTATTTCGGTCCAGGTCTCTATGATGTCCTCTTTGGGGAATGCGCGGTAATTGAGTGTCACTGCAACGGGATAATGCCTGTCGGCAAGGGGGATGGAGACTACGGTGTTGCCGTTGTGGTCCACCTCGGTTTCAGGCTCTCCGGCCGGCACAAGCTCCAGGGTCATGTTGCCGTCGGGCATCGTCATGCTCAGGGCACTCTCCCTCTCGGGATAGTTGCCGAAGACGGGATAGGCGTCGGACTTTCCGTCCTCGGGAGCCGAAGCGGCAATCTGAGCCAGGTCACCCTTTACCGCCGGACCATAATACACCAGCGCGGGCGCGGCGGCCGAGTCGAGCTGCAATATCAAAGAAGTATTGAAAGTGCTTACAGGAACGTATTCAGGCGTAGCCCATGCGGCGATATTCGCAAGAAACGCCCCGGCGAGCAAGAATTTTCTTTTCATGGCAAAATCGGTTTATCTATATAAATTAATGTATCTGTCAGGGCGCAGCGGGATGTAAGACACCGACTGACAAACCTGAAGATTTCATATTGCAAATATAGTTATTTTCTAACATACTTTTCAACTTCTTTCACTCAGTTTGTCAAAATAAGTCAAGAATCGGCAAAAATAGTATCAGTCAGGAAAATCTCTCCGAAAATTTTAACATTTCGCGCGCAACTTTGCAAAATTAGTATCGGTAATGGGTAAAATTGTATCAGTCAAATCGGATTTCTATGACTAACTTTGCATCACCATGAAAAAAGACCTGAACTGATGAAAACATTTCCCCGAATAGAAATACCGGGACCTCCCGGACACAGCTGTCCGGACTCCGGTCCTTCCTTACTTAATAACTCAATATCTTTAATCAAACAAATCTGTTTTTACCTTAACAACCGCTCATGATGACAGGCAAATTTTTCAACTTCAGAGCTGCCCTTGTCGCCCTCCTCGGCTTGATAGCCATCGGAGCATCGGCACAGGTGACAGTAAAGGGTACAGTCGTCGACCCGGATGACGAACCCATCATCGGAGCTACCGTCAGGGAAGACGGTACCAACAGCGGTACCTCCACCGACATCGACGGTAATTTCACCCTTTCCGTCAAGTCAGGCAAGGCAACCCTGGTTGTCTCCTACATCGGAATGCAGACCCAGAAAGTGGCCGTCAACGGCCAGTCCGACCTCAACATCAAACTCAAAGCCGACGGCGGAGTCAACCTCGACGAAGTTGTCGTTGTCGGATACGGCACACAGCGCCGCACCGACGTCACCGGTTCGGTGGCCTCCCTGTCGAAAGACCAGATGAAAGAGTCCATCGTCACCAACGCCGACCAGATGCTCCAGGGTAAAATCGCCGGCGTACAGGTAACCTCCAACTCCGGTGCCCCCGGCGCCGCCACCTCCATCCGAATCCGCGGCGCAAGCTCCATCAACTCCTCCAATGAACCTCTATATATTATAGACGGTGTGCAGATGTCCAACGCCGCCAACGATATAGGCGGTTTCGACTGGGCCGGCGGCACCAACGGCCAGACTAAGGTCAACCCCCTGGCTTCCATCGCCCCGAGCGACATCGTCTCGATCGACGTCCTCAAGGACGCATCGGCCTGCGCCATCTACGGTGCTGCCGGTGCCAACGGTGTCGTCATCGTCACCACCCGCCGCGGTGAGGCCGGCCACACCAACGTCACATACGACGGCTATGTGGCCTGGCAGAAAGTCGCCAAGAAAATCGATATGATGGACCTGAGCGACTACGCCCGCTATCAGAACCAGCTCTACGCCGAAGGGGTCATCACCGAGAAGCAGCTCGACAAGGCTTTCCTCGATCCCTCCCTGCTCGGCAAGGGAACCGACTGGCAGGACGAAATCTTCCGCACGGCCTTCATGCAGAGCCATCAGGTCGGCGTCTCCGGCGGTAACGACAAGGTTACCTACGCCATGTCCGGCGGCTGGATGAACCAGGACGGTATCATCATCGGCTCCGACTTCAACCGTTTCAACACACGCTTCAACCTCGACTCACAGTTTACAAGCTGGCTGAAACTCGGCGGCTCCCTTGCCTATACCCGCACCAATGAGAAGATCACCCTCAACGACGGTTCGGACGGCGTTATCATGCAGGCCATGACAATGCAGCCCCATGTCCCCGTGCGCGACTTCGACGGCAACTGGGCCGGCCCGACAACCGTCGACGGCTCTTCGACCTGGAACCCCGTGGCCCTGGCTCTTCAGAAGAACAACCGCCTGCTGCGTCAGCGTATAATGGGTAACTTCTATGTCAACGCCGACTTCCTGAAATATTTCACTTTCCGCGCGGAATACGGCTTCGACGCCTCCCAGAACCAGAACAAGAGCTACATCCCCCGCTATCAGTTCGGTCTGGTCTCCAACGACATCAACCAGATGATGCACCGCGAGGACCACTCTTTCTTCTGGGTGCAGAAAGACTACGTCACCTACCATCAGAAGTTCGCCCAGAAGCATGACCTGACCGTAATGGCCGGTTTCGAAGCTTCCAAGTCTACCTGGAACAACACCACCCTCATCAAGAAGAATTTCTCCTCCGACCAGATTTTCGTCATGACCAATGACGGTGAATTTGTCTCCAACAGCGGTTACGAGGATTCGGCTACCACAGCCTCCGTCTTCGCCCGCGCCAACTACGCCTTCGACAACCGCTACCTCATCACGGCCACCATCCGCCGCGACGGTTCCTCGAAGTTCGGTCCCAACAACAAGTGGGGTACCTTCCCCTCGGTGGCCCTCGCCTGGCGCGTCACCCAGGAGAAGTTCATGGAAGGCACAACCTCATGGCTCGACAACCTCAAGCTCCGTCTGGGTTACGGTAAGGTCGGCAACTCCAACATCGACACCTACCGCTACGCCGCAGCCATGACCGCCATCAAGACCCCCTTCGGAACGGCCTACTATCCCGCCAACCTCGCCAACCCCGACCTGAAATGGGAGGCTTCCGAGCAGTTCAACGCCGGTATCGACTTCGCCGTGTTCAACAACCGCCTGGAATTCACCTTCGACGTATATAAGAAACAGACCGACGGCCTTCTGCTCGAGGTCTTCACCCCCGGCTATCTCTCGGGTTCCAACGGCTACACCATCCGTCCCCCCTACGCCAACGTAGGAAAGACCCAGAACACCGGTATCGACTTCGCCCTCAACGCCCGCCCCATCGTCACCAACGATTTCTCCTGGCGCATGAACCTCACCCTCTCCCACAACAAGAACAAGGTTGTCTCCCTCAACGAGAACTCCCAGGATATGCGAGGCAAAATCGACTGGTACTCCGAATTCCAGTCCGCCACGCTCATCACCGTGGGCAAGCCTATGGGTGTATTCTACGGCTACGTTACCGACGGTCTCTTCCAGAGCGCCGACGAAATCCGCAACCACGCTACCCAGACCGGCGGCGCCGAACCTTACGCCAACCGTCTTGACCGCACTTCCGGTGCCTACATCGGCGACATCAAGTTCAAGGACCTCAACGACGACGGCGTCATCAACGAAGATGACCAGACCATCATCGGCGACCCCAACCCCGACCTCACTTTCGGTTTCACCACCGCCTTCACCTACAAGGACTTCGAGCTTTCCATCGGCCTGAACGGCCAGATCGGAGGCGACATCCTCAACTGGGCCCGCTACAAGACCGAAGGCCTCACCTCAATCTGGGACAACCAGACCGCCCGCGCCCTCGAACGCGCCCAAGTGGCCATGATCGACCCCTCCAGAGGCTATGACCCCGACAATGTCTACCTGGTGCCCGGCGGCAACGGTCTGCCCCGCTTCTCCAACCTCGACGGTAACTCCAACAACCGCATGAGCGACCGCTGGATCGAAGACGGAACATACCTCCGCATCCAGAACATCTCCCTTAGCTACAATCTCCCCCGCAAATGGGGAAGCAAGGTCGGCCTCCAGTCCGCGAAAATCTATTTCAACGTCCAGAACGTCCACACCTTCACAAAGTACAAGGGCTACGACCCCGAAATCGGAGCTTTCAACCAGAGCGCTCTTCTCCAGAACATCGACCGCGGACGTTATCCGACACCGCGCACATTCACTCTCGGCCTGAATCTCTCTTTCTAACCATTCAAATACCTGAATCCAACGATGAAACCCTTTTATAAATCCATTATCCTCGGGACGGCCCTGGCCGGGATGCTCTCTTCCTGCAACGACTTCCTGACCGTCGACCCCGTCGACAAGCTGACCCAGGATAACTTCTATACCTCCGACGAGCGCGTCCGCGCCAACACGATGGCCCTCTACGCCGCCGTCACCTGGGATCAGTTCGCCCATGACTTCCAGTGGAAATTCGATATGCTCTCGGGCGATATGTTCTACACCTACTCCGCCGAAGGGCAGTGGTATTTCGGAACCTACACCTCCGTCAACCAGTATATCAACCAGGGATGGGAAGGTCTCTACAATGTCATCTCCTTCTGCAACTCCGTGATACATGATATGCCGGGCAAATGCAAGAACGGAGTCAGCGACGCCGCAATCCTCCAGGCCCAGGCCGAAGCCCGCTGCATCCGCGCCTACTGCTATTACCTGCTGACCGAGGCATGGACGAACGTCCCCGTGGTGGAGAACAACTCCGAGAACATCACCGCCAACAATCTCCAGCTTCCCCCCGCCACTCAGAAGAGTATCTATCAGTTCGCGATGGCCGACGCCGACTTCGCCGTCAACAACCTGCCGATGACCGACGGAGACGCATACCGCGCCACACGCCTTACGGCACTTGCGGTCCGCGCCAAACTTGCCCTGACGATGGCTTCCCACACCGACTATGGCTACGACCGCAACGCCCTCTTCACCTAGGCTGCCGCCGACGCCAAGGAGGTTATCGACAACAAGCCCGCCATCACCGAAATAGACTACTCCACCCTCTTCGACGTAGAGGCCAACAATGGTCCCGAATCCCTGCTGGCAATCCAGTGCGGCGTTTTGGGCTACTCCTTCGGTAACGGCCGCAACTGCGCCTGGAGCCGCTCCTCCGTCATCGCCGACCAGACCTGGGGCGCCGGCAAAGGCCCGACAATCTCCCTGCAGAGTCTCTACGACGACCGCGACCAGCGCCGCCCGTGGGTCTACATGACTTCCGGCGACTATTATCCCAACCTCAACAAGGCCGGCGGAGGCTATACCTACAAGATTATCAACCGCGGTGATGACGGCTCGATCGTCGAGGACAAGAACGAGATGTGCGCCCACATCAAGAAGTATGTCATCGGCAAGTCAGCCGACTGCGACGGCAACGTGGGTCTCAACCAGGACGCCGCCAACAATATCTACCTGCTGCGTCTGGCCGATATGTACTTCGTCCGCGCCGAGGCCCTGATGGGCGCCTCCGACGAGACCTCCGACCCCCAGGTTCTCGACCTGGTCAATCAGGTCCGTCACCGCGCAGGCCTGTGGTCCAACGACCTGACCTCACTGACTTACGAGCAGCTTCTCCAGGAACGGCGCATGGAATTCGCCTTCGAGGGAACCAACTGGTTTGACATCCTCCGCTACCGCTACCGCAGCGGCGACCAGAAGGCCATCGACTTCCTCAACTCCGGATGGGGCACGGGCTACAACCGCTCGGCCATGTATATCCAGAAAGACGGCACCTCCACTTCCAACGAGAACAACATGAGCCAGTACCAGATTGTCGACAACAAGGCCGAATGGGGTGCATACGATCCCATCTATATCTCCACCGAGGCTTTCAAACTCCCGATTCCCGCGGCAGCCTCCACCACTTCGCCCCAGTTGCTGGGACAGCCCGTCGACTATGTCTCTCCCTATAATTGATCCAAAGCATCCAACTTATTTCTGAACAGGATTAAATCATGAAACGATTTCTCAAATATATCCTTGCGGCTCCCTTAGCCGTGGCCGCCATCGCCCTGACCGGATGCTCGGAATCCGACGCCGACAAAGACAAGGGCAAGACCCCCCAGGTAAGCTATTTCCGCATGACCGACCCCGCCACGGCCGACGAGCATATCACCGAAGCATATCTCGGCGATAAAATAGCAATCTGCGGCTCCAACCTCGGAGACGTGCAGCAGATCTGGTTCAACGACCAGAAAGCAATGCTCAATCCCGCCTATGTGACTTCCGACGTCATCATCGTCGAGATTCCCAACGCCATCTCCGAACACGTCACCAACACCGTGCGCCTTGTGACTTCCAAAGGCAATGCCGCCGAAGTTCCTTTCAACACTATGGTACCCGAGCCGGTAATCTCCTCCATGAGCTGCGAGTGGGCCAGACCCGGCGACGTTGTCGACATCAACGGTGACTACTTTGTGGCCGATGCCGAGTATCCCCTCCAGATTACCTTCCCCGGCGACGTGACCGTTCCTCAGGAGGATATAGTCTCAATGACCCGTACCACGGTAACCGTCAAGGTTCCTCAGGGCGCGACTCAGGAAGGACGCATCACCGCTACCTCCCGCTACGGCGAGGGACTTGCCGCCTTCGTATGGCATGACACCCGCGGCATGATTCTCGACTGGGACGGCACCCACGGCAAAGCCGTCGCCCTGGCCAACGGCTGGCGCAAGGGGGACAAGAACACCTTCACCTCCGCCGACGGAATTCCCGGCCTGGACGGCAAGTTCATCCTCTTCTCCGGCGTGAAAGCCGATTACAACGACATGGGCGAGGACCAGTTCTCTTTCAACCACTGGCCCGTCGACGAGAACAACATCAGCTCGCTTGACATCTCCACCCTCTTCGACACCGCCGACTGGATGGACTACTGCATCAAGTTCGAAGCCTTCATCCCCTCTTCGACTCCCTGGACCCTCTGCTCGCTGAACATTCTTTTCACTCCCGCAAGCATATTCGGCGACAATACTTACCTTTTCGGCGAGGATGACCCCTACCCCTATCCCCGCGCGATGTGGACCCCCTGGCAGTCTGCCGGCGGCTCCTATGATACGGGAGACAAGTGGCAGACCGTCACAATCCCACTGTCCGAACTCAACAAGGACCGCTCCCTGAATCCCTGCAACCGCAAGATGACCGCCGACGACTTCGCCGGACTGAGCATGATCGTGGCCTGGGGTCCTTTCTCCGAGGCAACCAACGTCCCCGTCACAATGGCGCTTGACAACATCCGCGTGGCTCCCCTTTCGGAACCCATGCCCGAAAAGCCCAAGAAATAAACTTTAAGAATCTTCCTCAAACGACTAAGAAATGAAATTCCTCAGATATTTTCTTCCCCTCGGACTTTTCGCCGTTGCCGCCGCTTCCTGCTCCGACAACATGGAGGACGATGTCACCCTGACTCCCACCACGGCATCCTCCGAAGCCATCGCCGAGGGTTCCACCATCGACCTGCTGCTCCACCGGGACATCACTGTCAAATATTCCCATCCGGTAAAAATAGTGAACCCCGACGGAATCACCCTCAACGGCACCCCCGTGCCCGGAGCTGTCGCCAAAGTCTGCGAACTTAACATCCCCCTCCCCCTCGAGGCCGGAAAGGACTACACGCTGACCGTCGCTCCCGGTGCCCTGGTCCGCTACGACCATCCGGAAATCGCCGTGGACGCCTATTCGCTGAAGTTCTCCACCCGTCCCGCCCCGGTGCTTGACACCGAGCTTTCCGACCCCGCCGCCACCGCCGAAGCCAAGGCCCTGTTCGGACTCCTCCGGAGTCAGTACGGCCAGAAAACCATGTCAGGATGCATGGGTGACATCGCCTGGGATACACAATATTACGACATCATCACCGCCGCTTCCGGCGAGGCCCCGGCCATCATCGGCTTCGACTACATCCACCTGGCCTCCTCCCCCGCCAACTGGATCGACTACGGCGACATCACACCCGTCCGCGAGGCCTGGGAAGCCGGAGCTATTCCCCAGATCATGTGGCACTGGAACGTACCGCGCCTGAACAACCCTAAGGCCCAGCTCTCCACCGCCCCCTCCCGCTTCTCCCCCTCCAACGCGATGGTTCCCGGAAACTGGGAATATGACGTGATGGAGAAAGACATCGCCAAGATGGCCGGTTATCTCAAGCTGGTCCAGGACGCCGGTATTCCCGTCATTTTCCGCCCCTTCCATGAGGCCGCCGGCGATTACGGCTACGGCGCCTGGTTCTGGTGGGGAGCCGAGGGCGTGGAAGTGACAAAACAGCTCTGGGACCATCTGCGCGACAAGCTCATGAACCAGTACGGCATCCACAACCTTGTATGGTGCTGGACCGTCCAGACCCTCAACAGCGGCGAACTTGCCTCCATCGACCTGCTTCAGAACGCATATCCCGGCAACGACAAATGCGACTTCGTAGGCGTCGACATATACAGCGATACCGACCTCTTCTCCGATTTCGACACCTTCTACCTCACCCGCGAGCTTGTCGAAGGGAAAAAGATGGTGGCCCTCTCGGAATGCGGCAATCTGTTCGACCCCGAAACGGCCTTCCCAAAAGGGGAGACATGGCTCTACTTCATGCAGTGGTATGAGAACCAGAGCGGCCAGTTCGGGATGTATGACTACTCTCCCGCCGAGACCTGGCGCCAGGTCGTAGCCTCACCTTACACCCTGGGACGCGACGAAGTAAAGGCTCTCCGCAAATAATTCTCCCCCGAAGCTCTTGAATTTGAAGTCATATGAGTGATGGAGGCGGCCCGGAATCGGGTTAATGCCGGGCCGCTTCCTTTTCCCCTCCCTGTTGCGGATCCGGAAATCACGGATGACACTACAACATTAAATGCGACAATGAAACTCAGTTCCATACTTATCCCGGCCGTTCTGTGCGCCGTATCCATGGGAGGCGCTTCCTGCGCCGGCTCCGGGACTTCCGCCCGGGAAGAAGGCCAGGACTCCCTGACCGTGGCACAGGGGCTTATCAGGCGTCTCCAGGCAATAGAGGCCACCGGCAAGACCGTCTACGGCCACGACGACGACCCCGTCTACGGCGTCAAATGGACCCTCGACTCGGGGCGTTCCGATGTCCTGGAAGTTGTCGGCGACTACCCCGGCATGATGCACTGGGACCTGGGCATGATCGAGCTTGGCGCTCCCGTCAATCTCGACTCGGTTCCCTTTGACCGGATGCGCGCCGAAATGGCCGCCCAGGAAGCCCGCGGAGGTCTGAACGCCATCTCCTGGCACCCCCGAAATCCCCGTTCGGGCCTGGACGCATGGCAGCCCGTCGACACCGACGTGGTCACCCTGGCCGTAACCCCCGGCACCCCGGAGAACGACACCCTGAAGGTCTGGCTTGACCGCGCCGCCGACTACCTGGCCTCGCTGAAAGACAGCCGGGGGAACCCCCTCCCGCTGATCTTCCGCCCCTGGCATGAGATGTCTGGGGGATGGTTCTGGTGGGGAGGCCCCAACACTACCGTCGACTCCTACGTTGCCCTCTGGAAGATGACCCGCGAGGCTTTCGACGCCAAAGGGCTGACCAATATCGTGTGGGCCTACTCCCCCGACGTAGTGAGCGACCGCGAGCAGTACATGACCTGGTATCCCGGTGACGAAATGGTCGACATCCTCGGCGCCGACGTATATCACCGCGACGGAGACCAGGGAACCGCCCGCTGGTTCGACAATATCGCCTCCACCCTCGGCGCCGCCCGGGCCGTGGCCAAAGAAAAAGGAAAAATCGCGGCCCTGACCGAAACCGGATGCGAAGGTCTGCCGGTGCTGAACTGGTACACCGACTGTATGCTTCCGGTTATCCGCCGCTACCATCCGGTCTACATGACCGTATGGCGCAACGGCCAGGAACGCCTCAAGCCGGGCCATTTCTACGCCCCCTATCCCGGCCACCCCGAGGTCGTGGCTTTCCGGACCTTTCATGCCGACTCCCTCACTCTCTTCGCCCGCGAGGTCAGGGAAATCCGCTGATTTCCCCTCTCTTTACATTACTTAAACTATCAGAATCCTTATTCAGAACCCTGCAACTCAAAAACTCATTCTTAAATGTTGACCTTTGAAGAACGTAAAGAGTTTGTTGAAAAACAATACGAAGCCCTGGTGACCGCCCCAAACGAGCCGCTTCCCGGCAACGGTGTCTACTGCCGTTACAAGAACCCGGTCATCACCGCCGCTATGGTGCCCCCTTTCTGGAAATACGATTATAACAAAGAGACGAATCCTTTCTTCGAGGAACGCATCGGGGTAAACGCCACCCTCAACTCCGGCGCCATCAAAATCGACGGACGCTATCTGCTGGTAGTGCGTGTGGAAGGCTCCGACCGCAAATCTTTCTTCGCCGTGGCCGAAAGCCCCAACGGCGTCGACAATTTCCGCTTCTGGGACCATCCCATCACAATGCCTGAAGATGATGTTCCCGGAGTGAATATCTACGATATGCGCCTTACCCGCCATGAAGACGGATGGATCTACGGCCTTTTCTGTGTCGAACGCCACGATGACTCCAAGCCCGGCGACCTCTCGGCGGCGACCGCGTCATGCGGCATCGCCCGCACCAAGGACCTGATCACCTGGGAACGTCTCCCCGACCTGAAAGCCAAGAGCCAGCAGCGCAACGTGGTCCTCCATCCCGAGTTCGTCAACGGAAAATATGCCCTCTATACCCGCCCGCAGGACAGCTTCATCGACGCCGGCAGCGGCGGCGGCATCGGCTGGGCGCTTGTCGACGACATGACCCACGCCGTAATCGAGTCGGAAATCATCGTCGACACCCGTTATTACCATACCATCAAGGAACTCAAGAACGGCGAGGGTCCCCATCCAATCAAGACCCCCCTGGGATGGCTTCACCTGGCCCACGGTGTGCGCGGCTGCGCCTCCGGCCTCAGGTATGTCCTCTATATGTACATGACGGCCCTCGACGAACCCTGGCGCCCCATCTACACCCCCGGCGGATATCTTATGGCCCCCGTCGGCGAGGAATATATCGGCGACGTGATGAACGTGCTGTTCACAAACGGCTGGATCGCCGACGAGGACGGAACAGTGTATATCTATTATGCCTCTTCCGACACCCGTATGCACGTGGCCGTCTCCTCCATCGACCGCCTGGTCGACTACTGCGTCAACACTCCCGCCGACGGTCTTTCCACAGGCGAGTCCGTAAAGACGCTCAACCGCCTGATTGACTCCAATCTGGCTATCATCAACAAATAACCCCGGAGGCTGCAAGCGCCCCCCGTGCCATGAAAAAAATCCTTATCGCCATAATTGTCGCCATCGCCGGACTGTCGGGCAACGCACGTGAAATCGTGCTGCTCGACGGTCCGTTCGAGGCCGACTGGAGCGACACCCACTGTGTCGATCCCATGCAGATGGTCGGTGTCTCCGCCGGAGACATCATCCGAGTCTACACCAGCAATGTCCAGAGCTACGCCGTGGGCTACATCCGCACCCGCAGCAACGGCTGGGCCGCCATCAGTCCCGAATATGACAACTTCCGGCTGTCAGGCGACTTCGAGTGCCCCCTCGACGAACATCTCATCGGCGTGATCAACAACCAGACCCTGATGTTCGGCGGCAGCGGCTACACCATCGAGAAAGTGACCCTCCTGACCGAGCGTCCCGAGGACACCCGCGTGGGCTACGACGACCTCTGCAATCCCCGGGCCGGCGACGCCACCCGCCAGGTCTACAACCTCCTTCGCGACGCCTACGGCAAACAGAGCATCTCCTGCTCCATGGCCGAAGTGGACTGGAACTACAAGGAGGCGGGCTACGTCAAGGCATGGACCGGCAGATATCCCGCGATAAACGGTTTCGATTTCATCCATCTGACCTACGACTGGGAACCCTATTCCGACATCACCCCGGTCAAGGAATGGTGGGACATGGGAGGCCTGGTGACCATCTGCTGGCACTGGCGCGCCCCCGACAGCGAGGCTGTCTGGGAGGCCTACAAGAAATCCAACAACAAGAACACCGTCTTCGAAGGGTTCTACGCCCCCGGAGGCGGCTCCCCCAGCACAACCTTCAGCGCCGCTAACGCCGTCCGCGAAGGGACCTGGGAGAACGAATTCGTCAAATCCGACATCGCAAAGGTGGCCGAACGCCTCAAACTCCTCCGCGAGGCCGGAATCGTGGTAATCTGGCGCCCCTTCCATGAGGCAGCCGGTAATGCCACCATCTATCCCGACGGAAAGGCATGGTTCTGGTGGGGCGCCGACGGTGCCGCGCCCTGCGTGGCCCTCTGGAAAATGATGTTCGATTACTTCCAGGAAGCCGGCCTCGACAACCTCATCTGGGTATGGACTTCCCAGACAAAGGACTCCGACTGGTACCCCGGCGACGAATACGTCGACATCATCGGCCGCGACCTCTACAACTACAAGACCGAGGACGCCGTATATAACTTCCGGTACCTCACCGCCTACTATCCCCACAAGATGATCGCCCTCTCCGAGTGCGGTTACAGCGGCGGCACCAACCCCTACATCACCGAGCAATGGGACGCCGGCGCCCGCTGGAGCTTCGCCATGCCCTGGTACCACTATCAGTTCACCCTCGGCGGCAACCACCAGTACGCCAACAAAGACTGGTGGACCGACTGGTTCTCGCGTGACAACACCATCACTCTCGACGAAATGCGCCCCCTCCGCGAAGACTACCTCTCGCGCTCGGGCATCTCCCTCCCCGACCCGGATCCCACCCCTGACGCCGCCGACCCCGCGGCTCCCTGGTTCACCCTCCAGGGCATCCCCGTCTCCGCCCCCACCGTTCCAGGCCTCTACATCCGCGCCGGCCGCAAAGTCCTCATCCGCTAACTCGCCGCCCTCTCGCTCCCCCTCCCTGCCTGTCCTGTGGTTCGCCCATAGGCGAACTTCCCCTCCCTCCCCGGCTAACCCCTAAATCACTTCCCCGCAATGGCTTCAATCAAAGACAAAATAGGATACGGCTTCGGCGACATGGCCTCGTCGATGTTCTGGAAAATCTTCTCCTATTACCTCCCCTTCTTCTACGCCCATATCTTCGGCATCGGCCTGGAACACGCCGCCGTCCTCTTCCTGATCACCCGCATCTGGGACGCCGTCTCCGACCCCATGATGGGAATCATCGCCGACCGTACCCAGACCCGCTGGGGCAAATACCGCCCCTATGTCCTGTGGTTCGCGATCCCCTTCGCCGTCTGCGGCGTCCTCCTGTTCACCACCCCCTCTTTCTCCCCCTCGGGCAAACTCGTCTGGGCCTACGTCACCTACATCATGATGATGACCGTCTACACCGGCATCAACGTCCCCTACGGGGCCATGCTCGGAGTAATCACCCCCGATTCCGCCGAGAAAACCGTCTTCTCCTCCTACCGGATGTTTTTCGCCTACGGAGGTTCCTTCATCGCCCTGGCCGCCTGGGAGCCCCTCTGTAACTTCTTCCAGAACAGCTTCTCGATGAGCGCCGCCGGCGGATGGCAGTGGGCGATGATTGTCATCGCCGCAGCCTGCGCCCTGCTGTTCTTCCTCTGCTTCCGCATGACCCGCGAGCAGGTGAAGACCGTCTCGCGCGTCTCCGTCGGCTCCGACCTCTCGAAGCTCCTCCACAACGGACCCTGGTGGCTCCTGATCGGCGCCGCCCTCTCCACCAACCTGTTCAACACCGTCCGCGGTTCGACCGTTGCCTTCTACTTCGCCGACCTCGTCTCCCCCGATGCGTCGCTGACAGCCTTCGGACTTACCTTCGCGTTCTTCGCCGGACTTTTCCTGGCCGTGGGCGAGCTGTTCAATATGGTCGGCGTGATGATTACCGTCCCCATCGTCGGCGCCCTCGGGAAAAAGAACTCTTTCATCGCCATCAATCTTCTGCTGGCCATGCTCTCGGTCCTCTTCTTCTACATTCCCCTGGGGACCACGGGCGGCTACTGGATGATGCTTGTCCTCCAGATTCTTATCTCTGTCGGCACCGGAATCATCTCCCCGCTGGTATGGTCGATGTACGCCGATGTCTCCGACTATTCCGAGCTTAAATACCACACGGCTTCCACCGGCCTTATATTCTCCTCCGCCTCGATGGCCCAGAAATTCGGCTCCGCTTTCGGCGGCTCGGGCGCCCTGTGGCTCCTGTCGGCTTTCGGCTACGTCACCTATGAACTCGACAAAGGGCTGGAAATCACCCAGACCGCCCAGGCACTCGACGGTCTGCGCTACCTTATGAGCTACATCCCCGCCGCAGTAGCCCTCTTCGGCGCCTTCATCCTGATTTTCTACCCCCTGACAACCTCCCGCATGGCTTCCATCGACAGTCAGCTCCGCGCCTCACGCGGGGAAAACGCGCCGGAGGAATCTGCCGCTTTCGCCACAGCCGAAGCCGAAGCCGCCTTATAACCCGCCATCTTCACCTCAGGAAACATCAAACACTTCCAGTCAATGACACTTCAGGAACAACTTTGCGTAAGTCTCCGCGCGAACCTTACCGAAAATATCCTCCCTTTCTGGCTTAACCGCATGGCCGACCCCGCCGGGGGATTCTTCGGCCGTATGGACGGCAACAACCGCCTTCACCCCGCGGCTCCCCGCGGAGCCATCCTCAACGCCCGCATCCTCTGGAGCTTCTCGGCCGCCTACCGCCAGCTGCGCGACCCGCAGTATCTTGCCGCGGCCACCTCGGCCTACGAATATCTCCGCGATCATTTCATCGACCGGGAGGAAGGGGGCGTCTACTGGTCGGTCGGCGCCGACGGCACTCCGCTCGACACCAAGAAGCAAAGCTATGCCATCGGGTTCGCCATCTACGGCCTGTCGGAATATGTCCGCGCCACCTCCAGCCCCGAGGCCCTCGCGCTTGCCCGCGAACTGTTCGGCGTCCTTGAGAAGAACGCACGCGACGAGGCATCCCGCGGCGGAGGCTACATCGAGGCTTTCAACCGCGACTGGTCCGAAATTTCCGATATGCGTCTTTCCGAAAAGGACGCCAACGAGAAGAAGACCATGAACACCCATCTCCACATCCTCGAACCCTACACGAATCTCTACCGCGTCTGGCCAGCTCCCGAACTGAAGGAAGCCATCATCGACCTGCTCCGCATATTCCTGGACGTGATGCTCGACCGCCGCACCTTCCACCTTGGGCTCTTCTTCGATGAGAACTGGGTGCGCCATGACGGGAATATCTCCTACGGCCACGACATCGAAGCTTCCTGGCTGCTGCTTGAAGCCGCACAGGTGCTGAACGCCGCTCCCGGCGCCGGAGAGGATCCGCGTCTGCGTCCGCTGCTCGAAAAGACCCTCGCCGACTGCCGGGCCATCGCCAACGCCGCCCTCGAAGGTCGCTCCGACAAGGGATATATGATCTATGAGCGATTCGCCGACGGACGCCTCGACGCCGACCGCCACTGGTGGGTCCAGGCCGAAGACGTCGTCGGGCTTGTCTACCTTTTCCGTTTCCACCATGTTCTGCCGGCCCTCGACAAGGCATGGAACTCATGGCAGTGGATCGACCGCAACCTTGTCGACCGCGCCCGCGGGGAATGGTTCTGGAGCATCCGCGAAGACGGTAAAATCAACCGCGACGATGACAAGGCGGGGTTCTGGAAATGCCCTTATCACAACTCCAGGATGTGTCTTGAGGTATTATCGGCGCTGGACTGTGATTTATAACGAATCGCAATTACCCCTTCCATTTTTGCTTACAATCTGTTTTACAACATATTTTTGACACTAATGGTGGGGGTATATTGTACAATTTTGTAAAAATTGTGTCAGATTAAGGTAAAATAGTATTAGACAGGGCCGGATAATTGCACTAACTTTGCAGTGTAATCCTAAACATAAAGATCGAACGACAATAACCCGTTCCCTCCTTAACTACTTAGAGCCGAGGATTCCCCCTTTAACCGGAATCCTTATCAGACAAATCAACTAACTAATACCAAACTATTAATCAAATTGCTGTTATGAACAAATTTTTTACCCTGCTTGCCGCCGCAGGCCTCGCCATGTCGGCAAACGCCACCGTCCTGTGGGAGGGTGAATTCGTAATGGACGGAAGCGCGGAATTCAACGAATGTTTCTGCGAAGGCACTGACTGGGCTTCCAAAGTAGCCCCCGCCCTGGCAAAGGCTACCGACAAGTCGAAACTTGTCTTCACTTATTCCGAGGTATCGACCGACGCCGAAAATCCCGGACAGATTGAACTCGTTGTAAAAGTAGGTCCCTCCTGGACCTGGACCGACCTGGTGGCATGGAAAGACATCCCCGGAAAAGCCTATACTTACACTCTCGACGAACTTACCGGCGACTATACCGTCCTGGAAGTGATGCAGGAACGCGGCTTCATCGTCAAGGGTAAGAACGCCACCCTGGCCAAAGTGGAACTCCTCGGCGAAGGGGAGGAAGGCGAAGGGGGAGGTGATACCCCCGTACAGCCCGGCGAGAACATCGCCCTCTGGGAAGGTGAATTCGTAATGGACGGAAGCGCCGAATTCAACGGATGCTTCTGCGAGGGTGCCGACTGGGCCTCCAAAGTAGCCCCGGCCCTGGCAAAGGCTACCGACAAGTCCTCGCTTATCTTCACCTATGCCAATGTTTCCTCCGATCCCGCCAACCCCGGGCAGATCGAACTCGTTGTCAAGGTAGGTCCCTCCTGGACCTGGACCGATGTCGTCAACTGGGAAAACATCTCCGGCACTACCTATACTTATAAGCTCGACGAACTCGCCGGCGACTACACCGTCCTGGAAGTGATGCAGGAACGCGGCTTCATCGTCAAGGGCAAGAACGCCACCCTCGTGAAAGTAGAACTCGCTCTGGACGGCGCCACCAAACCCGTTGATCCCGTAGAAGGCTCTGTCCTCTGGGAAGGCGAGACCGTAATGGGCGCATGGGCCGGTATTCTCGAATACAAGAACATCCCCGAAAACACCCAGTGGAAAGCCGCTCTGATGAGCCGCATCGACGCCGGTGACAAACTGCTTTTCCACTACACCGACGTATCCACAGATCCCGAAGCCCCCGGCCAGATTCAGCTCGCCGCCTTCACTCCCGACGCAGCATGGGCATGGACAGAACTCGTGAAATATGACAATATCACCGGCAACACTTACACTTACGACATCACCGGTGACCCCTACGGAGACTTCACCGACGTTGAAATGCTCTCCGAACGCGGTTTCGCCGTCAAGGGCCAGAACGCAACCCTCGTGAAAGTCGAACTTATCAAGAAGGGCGCAGGCGTGGAGAACGTAACCGTTGACAACACCATCGACTTCGACGCTCCCGTCGAGATCTACACCATCGAAGGCCGTCGCGTAATGGAAATGACTCCCGGTCATATCTACATCCTCCGCCAGGGCAACAAGGTTACCAAACTTGCCCGTTAAGCCACTCCGCATCTGACACATACCGACAGGGAGCGCGCCCCTCTGAAAAACGCGCTCCCTGTCTTTTTCCTCCCCTCCCCTCTCCGTTTCCTTCCCTGCTTAAAAAACCTGCCTCTGTGCGCGGACTCCGCGCTGAAACATACAGACATAATCCTAACTTTAACCCACAGCCGGGTGCAACTTCCTTACTACACTCGACCTACTTTCCCAAACATTATCAATCATGTTGAAACGCCTATCTCTCATCGGCGCCATCCTTCTGATTGGCTTCGCCCTCCTTACGGCTGCCTCCCGACGGGCCGATGAATCCCCATCCACCGACCAACAAACTTTCAGCGGATCTAAAGTAATTGAAGGTCTGACTTTCGATTTCGGTAATTGGACCGGATTCCCCGATAATGCAGACAATAAACCTGAAAATTTCAATGTCCTATGGATTAAACCCGCATATATGCCCGGACTGCAGAAAGGCGACGCCGTGCGCATAACATTTGCTGAAGCCAAAGGACAGGCACAATATATCTACCGCGGCTCGGACGCATGGATCAAAGCCGGATCCAAAGAAGCCGATAACAACGGCTACTGGGACATCACCGGCACGGGTCCCTATACATTTGAAGTAAACACCGACGAACAAGTTGCATCCCTGCTCGCCAACGGCCTTTTCGTAGATGCGAACGGTTCTCCGAAAGTAACCAACGTAGAATTCATCTACAATAACCACGCCGCTGACGTACCGGATATAAATGTTGAGGATCCTACCGAACCCGACAAAACTTTCAGCGGCGTAAAGGAAATCCAGGGCCTGACATTCCAGTTCGGCGATTGGACCGGATTCCCCGACAATGCAGACAACAAACCCGAAGACTTCACAGTCCTCTGGATCAAGCCCTCATATATGCCCGGACTGCAGAAAGGCGATGCCGTGCGCATCACTTTCGAGGAAGCTAAAGGGCAGGCTCAGTATATCTACCGCAGCTCCAATGAATGGGTAAAGGCCGGTTCCAAAGAAGCCGACAACGGCGGCTACTGGGACCTCACCGGCACGGGTCCCTATACATTTGAAGTAAGCACCGACGAACAGGTTGCATCTCTGCTCGAGAACGGTCTTTTCGTAGATGCAAACGGCTCTCCGAAAGTTACCAAAGTGGAATTCATCTACAACAGACACGCCCAGGATGTCCCCGACATCAAGGCTGACGAAAACGTTGACCCTGTCGATCCCTCCAAAGACGGTTATCTTGTATGGGACAGCTCCCTTGATATGGGAGGCGACTGGAATGTGAATGCGCTGGTTCCCGCAAAAACTATCGCACTGTTCTCCACCCTTACATCCATACGCCTTGAAATCAGCAGCCGCGGCGAAAACGCCCAGGTACAGCTCCGCTACGGTGACAGCTCCGGCAACCTCGGAGGAGACGCCGACAACCTCGATTCGGACGTTTATGATTTCCCCATAACTGCCGAAATGTTCGCCACGCTCAAGACCACCGGCCTGATAATCAAAGGACAGAATTATACGCTTAACAAAATCCGCATTTTCGGAACGGTTGAGGAGGGAGTCGAAATCCCTGTCGGCCCATCATCAGAAGACGAGGAAGAACTGCTGCCCGACTACATGACCCGCACCGTTACCGTCATCTGGGAAAAAGGTAAGGGCACCACGGATTATTCCGATGTTACTTTCGGAGGAACCGCTGTTAACGAGATCGTATTCTCCTCCGACTGGAAGTCTCCTTCCGCGACATTTGAGAATCCCGACTATACCGGCTCCGTATATATCCCCGCCTCAACGTTCAGCGACGTAAACCTCGATGACAAAATGGTCGTTACTTTCGCCGGTTACGGCGATGAAAGCGAAGGCCGTTTCTGCTTCATCGACACCAACGGCAACGGTTTCACACGCGGAACCGGCGATGCCGGCAACGTGGCCGACCATTTTGCAATCACTTCCCCCCGCCAGACGCGCCTGGTCGTCAACTACCGGGGTGTTGGCGCTCTGCATACCAACGGCCTATGGATTGACGGCAAGAACGCCGAAATCGTAAAAATCGAACTTATCCACTACGACAACACCGCTCTCTCCAACGATGAAGCCTCCACTTATCCCCGCTTCAAAGGTGACCCCAAACAGAATGTCGACCAAGATCAGGTGGACTATACGAAAGAACGAGGTTTCGACGTTGTCCAGGATGACCCGGCTTATGATCCGACCCTTACCTCCACGCCGCGCCGCGTGCGCCCCCGTGCTTTCACCAACTACCGCAACGGCGAACGTATCCGCTTCGTATTCGAGAAGACCGACGCAGATCCCTGGTTCCGCATCAATTTCGTTCGTCCTCATTCCTCCAATATGCGCGTATCGCAAGGCCTGACCGGAACAGACGACGGTATCTGCCGATACTTTACTGAAACCAAAGACGGCCTTGTCGCCGAATATGTCCCCACCCAGCGGGAAATCCGCGCCCTCGAAGCCAACGGGCTGTTCCTCGACGGCAGCAATCTCAGGCTAAAGGAAATCGTATTCGGTCTCTCCAAAATCGAGGGGGACATCAAAGCGCAGGACCTGTGGATCCACAATGACTGGGTTACCCTCGGCCACGACTCCGGCAAGGACTACGAGGGGGACACCTGGTACAGCGGACAAGTCAGAATATATGTGTCCTACATCCATTTCCAGAGAGCTATCGCAGATGACTGGCTCCAGCAGGGCACCAACGACTATAAGGGCTACCGCCTGTCATTCCGCTTCCCGTGGGCCGGCCGCGACGCCCGCTTCTCGCTCTCCTATGACAGCGAAAATACCCATCCCTCCAACATCGACCCGCTGAACGAATTCTACGCCGCCGCTTATCCCGAAGAAAGTTCTGCCATGATGGCAAGAAGGGCCGATGAAACACCTGAATCCGGCAATTATCATGAAGAAGAAATCCAGATAGGTGATCCCGGAAGCGACAGCAAAACTGAGGTCACTGTCGAGTTCCCCCTGAACTCCGATCATGTCAATAAAATGAGCAGATACGGTCTGTGGATGTCCGGCTACAATGCTGACATCCAGAGCATCAAACTCCGCTCTCCGATGTCGGTTGCCGCCATAGAATCGGTGTCCGCCGAAACCCGGGAGAATCTGACAGTCGACCTCACCCGACCCTACGAGGCCTACTCCACCGACGGACGCCGCGTTGCCGATGCGAAGGCTCCCGGTCTCTATATAATCCGCCAGGGTAACCTCGTGCAGAAAATCCTGGTGAAGTAAGCGCCTCGGATTCCTTAGATGACAGAATCAGACAAAAGAATAAGATAAGTTAATTATAAACTCAGTTACATAAGGTTGATTAGATTGTTTATTTAGATATATAGCAAAAAACAAAGGTTAGGTAGTAAGCAGGAATGCGACGCGATGTCGGGTTCCTGCTTCGTTTTATTTTTGGAAAAGGTTTGGATATTTCCGGAGAATGTTGTAACTTTGCAGCCGGATTGGGGACACAGCCCCCGGTCCGGTTACAAAGTCATTATACTTCAAAAGTTTAACCGATGAACCATTACGAAACCGTTTTCATTTTAACTCCCGTTTTGTCTGATGCCCAGATGAAGGAAGCGGTAGAAAAGTTCACCAACGCGCTCAAGGACAACGGCGCAACTATTGTGAACGAAGAAATCTGGGGTCTGCGCAAACTCGCCTACCCCATCCAGAAGAAATCTACCGGATTCTATGCCCTGGTTGAATTTGACGGAGACCCCACGCTGGTCAAGAAACTCGAGACCGCTTTCCGTCGCGACGAACGAGTAATCCGCTTCCTGGTGTTCCGCAACGACAAGTATGCCGCTGAATACGCCGCCAAGCGTCGTTCCCTCAAAGCCGGCAAGGCTGCCGCAGCCCCCGCTGAAACCGCCGCTGAATAATCTCAGCCGGATTCATCCCCTTTCATTCAACCAATAAAGAATCATCAACAATGGCACAGACCCAATCTGAAATCCGCTATCTTACCCCCCTGTCGGTCGACGTCAAGAAGAAAAAATACTGCCGTTTCAAACGCTCCGGCATCAAGTACATCGACTACAAGGATCCCGAATTCCTCAAGAAATTCCTCAACGAGCAGGGAAAGATCCTTCCCCGCCGTATCACCGGTACCTCGCTGAAGTTCCAGCGTCGCGTGGCCCAGGCCGTTAAACGCGCCCGCCACCTGGCCCTGCTTCCCTTCGTTACCGACCTTATGAAATAAGCCAACGGCCCCAGACATATCAACCATTTTCAGAAATTCCATTATGAAGATTATATTGAAAGAAGACGTCCGCGGCCTCGGTTACAAGGACGACATCGTCGAAGTTAAGGACGGCTACGGCCGAAACTTCCTTATCCCCCAGGGTAAGGCCGTTATCGCCAACAACGCCAACCTCCGCCAGCTCGAAGAAAACAATCGTCAGCGCGCCCACAAGCTCGCCAAGATCAAGGCTGATGCCGAAGCTCTCGCAGCTTCCCTGGCCGATGTAGCCCTCACAATCGGCGCCAAGGCTTCCGCTAACGGCACCATCTTCGGCTCGGTCAACAACATCCAGATCGCCGACGCTCTTGAAGCTCTCGGCCACAAGATCGACCGCAAGACCATCGAAATCAAAGGTTCCGTCAAGGAACTCGGCAAATATACAGCCAAACTCAACCTTCACAAGGAAGTCAGCGTAGAGATTCCTTTCGAAGTTGTGGCTGAATAAGAAATTCCCCCGTTCCCACGACCCCTCGTGGGAACATACAATCCCCAACGTGAAAGTCGGTATACGTGAGTATGCCGGCTTTTTTATTTCCCCTCTCCCCTTCCGCACCCGCACGCAAGTCCCCCTTCCGTGCAGTGAAAAGCGCCATTATTCACCGCAAATTTGCGGTGAATATTTGGCATTTTCACCGCAAACAGCTATATTTGCGACATGAAATCAAAAAACATCTCCGGTAAATATATATGGCAGGATGCGGATTGGCCGAATTTCAAATGGGATTCGGAGAAATTGCTTGAGCCTATGGCACGCCTGAATATGTTGCATGGGCAGCTGTACGGCAAGATGTATATGCTTGGATTCCAAGACAAGATCGAGTCAGTACTTTCCGCAATGACAGAGGAGCTGACAAGTTCTTCCTGCATCGAGGGGATTTTGCTTAATCATGCTTCTGTCAGAAGCAGTATTGCCCGTCGCCTCGGAATCGAAGAAGACGGTATGCTGATTGAAGACCATTATGTGGAAGGACTGGTCGATGTAATGCTTGACGCAGTGCGCAATTGTCGCGAGCCACTGACGGAAGAGCGGTTCTTCGGCTGGCACGCGGCGCTGTTCCCCCTGGGACGCAACGGAATACACAACATTACTGTGGCTAACTGGCGGAAAGGAGAAGAGCCTATGCAGGTAGTTTCGGGAGCATTCGGGCATGAGAAAGTCCATTACGAAGCTCCCCCATCGGCAAGTGTAGCTATCGAAATGTCAAAGTTGATAGAGTGGTGCGATACCGCCTCCAAATCCCCCTTCCTTATGGCTGCGGTGGCACATCTGTGGTTTGTCACCATCCATCCTTTCGATGACGGCAACGGGCGCATAGGACGTACTCTCGCCGATATGATTCTCAGTCGGGTGGATGGCGGGATTACACGCTATTACAGTATGTCGGCAGAAATAAACCGCAATAAAAAGGCATATTACGAAATCCTTGAACGAACCCAGAAAGGAAACATGGATATTACCGAGTGGATACTCTGGTTTTTCCGCTGTCTTGAAAACGCCATATCTCATACCTCATCCTCGATAGAACGCACTTTGCAAAAGACCACCTACCAAGGCAACTTAAATAAAGAGCTAAGTCGCAAAGACTCAGCTCTTTATTTATTTTCACGCCGTCGCCAAATGTTAAAAATTGTATTTTTGATACAATTTTGATACAATTGTCCATAATGTAT
>CAJUAF010000026.1 GCA_910584365.1 uncultured Muribaculaceae bacterium
TGTGGCGGATGCGGTAGAGGGTTTCTTTGGTGAGGCCGAGGAAGGAGGCGATTTGTGTTATGGTGGCGGTCTGGAGGAGGCGGGGGTAGCGGGTGATGGCCCAGTGGTAGCGTTCAGGGGCACTGAGGGTCTGCATTACGTGGAGGCGTTCTTCAAGGAAGGAGTTGTAGCGGAAGAGGGCGCTGGTGAGGAATATCAGGGCCGGAACGTCGTCGATGGAGGCTGAGTCTTCCAGGACGTCTTTAATTTTGAGGTGGGGGATGTAGACGATGTCGGTGGGTTCCAGGAACTGGATGGAGAGAGTGTCGGGATGGTTTTTGAGGATGGCGCTTCCGGTGAGGATGAATTCGTCGTCGAAGCAGAAGGATATGGTATGTTCGCGGCCTCCCTGGGTGAAGAATACTCGGGCTGAGCCTTTTTCGATGTAGTAGGCGTAGGTTGCGATGTTGATAGCTCCGCGTATGGTCTCTCCCTTGCGGAAGGAGCGTTGCTGCATGGTGGAGTAGAGGCTTTGTTCTATCTCGGGGGTGATGCGGGCGAATTGGCGTATGTGTTCGATGGGGTGCATGGCGGAAGCGTGGTCAGCGGATGATGACTGTGTCGGGGCGTATGGTTACGTCGTAGGGGGTGGCGGATTTGCGTGGGCGCGGTCCGCGGAGATAATAATATGTCCTCTGTATGTCCCAGGTCGGGATATCGATGCGGCGTGCCTGGTGCGGGGGAATTTCGATGGACTGCCACAGGGTACGGCTGTGAATAAGCCGTGCGGAGGTGTCGAAGTAGTCGATTGTGAAGTTTATCTTCTCGATTGTCGATGAGTCAGACAGGTTTTCGATGAAGATGGTCTCGCGGGGAGCGCGGAGGGATTTTTCGTAACCGCAGAAGCGGAGGACGCCGACAGGGTGGGGAATTGTATCCGCGAGTAGAACCGCCGAGTCCCGGGGACAGGAAATGGCGGGGGAGAGCCGCAGGTGTTTGCGGGTGGTGGAGACTTTATCAGCGGTCAGACTCAGCGTAACCGGGATAAACAGCACCAGAAATATGGAGCGGAGTATTTTCATAAGGTAGCTCATAGGTAACGCGGTTGCTGCGGATTCATCGGTTCGGGCCACAGGCGGATGAATCCGTTGAGATCTGCCGGAGTATCGTCCCTGAATTTTACGGCGCTACGGAACATATAGGGAAGAAACCGCCAGGGATTTATAGTGATTCCTTTGTGGACAGCCCGGAGGGTAAGATGTCCGTCATCAGCAAGCGTCATAATGAATTTCTTTCGGGAAGTAAGGGTGAATCCTTTCTCTTTGGTATAAAGCCACGCTTCATAGACTCCCGGTTTTGCCGATGGTGCGCCCCAACCCATTACTGTGCCCGGCTGGAGACGAGGGGATGGAGAATCCAGCAGAATAAGAACAGATTCGGAGGTTAAAGAGCGTTTTTTATCCTTGAAAATAATTCCGTGGGTACGTTCCCAGGCCGCAAGTGGCACTATTGCCACTACCGCCCCTCCGCCGGTCATGCGCCATATCCCTTTGATGCCGTCGGCGCCCTCATGGCGCAGAATCTCCATAATTTCCGATTCAACGGGACTGGCGGCGTAAACTCCGGGTGCTTTATCATCCGGGACAGCCCTGCTTTCCGCGTGGGCCGCAACGCCATATAACGGCAACAGAAGCGCTACCGTCGACGCCCACTTCGATAGGAGCCGCATCACATATTCCGGAAGCATTTTCATTCCCGCGGGCTCAGAGGCATTAAATACGTATCATATACAACGGCTCTTCCTCCGAACGAAATCTTCTGGCGCGCCAATCCCTCATTAAGATAGCGGCCTGCATCTTCATTGCAGGTGCCGAAATCAAACCACCGGTAACCTGTCTGCCTGGAGCGCTGGATAAGCAAGGAAAAGAGCAGCGGAAGCGCATTAAGACGTTTCCCTTCCGGCCCGGATGCGATATACTGGGCATGAACCACTTGTCCGGAGATATAGAGCAGCGTTCCGGCCAGCATTGTGCCATGCCTGAGAACGGCAAAGAGCCGGATATTGTCAGGAAAACGTTTTTTCAACAGGGTGATCTCTTCAAGCGAGTGGACGGGTCTGACTCCGTATCTGTCGGAAAGCAGTTCCGACAGAATCCTCCAGAATGATTCCAGATCATCCGACTCGACCACCTGCAGTCCTTCCGCGACAGCCTGGCGCGTTTTGCGCCGCATTGCCGCGTCCGGCGCCGCATCGGTCAGCAGGTCCAGGGCTACCGACACCTGCGAGACGGTGCGGACAGCGTTGTGGCGGAACAGCATATATAGATCCTCCTGCGAGGGACCGTTGCTGTAAATATACGGTACCGGCTTGTAGAGCAGCTTCCTGAACCCTTGGGCGGTAAGGAAGCTGTCGGCCTCCTGCTGGATGTTCAGCAGCGATATAACGTCGAAATCCCTGTATCCTCCTATCCATCCGCCGAAGGTCAGCCCGGCATGGGATTTCAGCGTCTCTCCGTCGGCATTGGCCGGGAGAAGGGCCACAATCTTCCCTTTCCCGTTGCGGGCTACCAGAGAACAGTCCCGGAAGCGGTCGGCATGGTAATCCATGTAGTCCCGCAGAAAAAGAAACGTGCCATTGCGGGACGCACGCACGAAAGCGTCCCATTGCTCCCTGAGAGCGGGAGAATATTGTTCTACGGAGTATTCCATCTGCGGGGGCTGTTGCAGTATTAAAAAACACCTCCGGCAGGAGCCGTAAAGATGGCTGTGCCGGAGGTTTATGAGATTGATAAGAATTATTCCGGTGCCTTACTTGGCAGGAGCTTCCTCCTGGATACCGGCGATTTCGGGGTCGATCAGAATACGTCCGCAGTATTCGCAGACGATAATCTTCTTATGCATCTTGATTTCAAGCTGACGCTGGGGCGGAATACGGTTGAAGCAGCCGCCGCAGGCATTACGCTGGATGTAAACCACGCCGAGGCCGTTGCGGGCATTCTTTCGGATACGCTTGAATGCGGCCAGGGTGCGTGCATCGATCATAGGCTCCAGGTCCTTGGCCTGCTGACGCAGACGCTCCTCGTCCTGGCGGGTCTCGCTTACGATTTCCTCAAGCTCGGCGCGTTTCTCGGCCAGCACGTGTTCATGGTCGGTCACCTTCTCTTCGGTGGCCTCGATGTCGCGGGTACGGTTCTCGATGCTGCGGTTATATTCGCCGATATGCTTTTCGGCCAGTTCGATTTCGAGGGTCTGGAATTCCACCTCCTTTGAAAGAAGGTCAAACTCGCGGTTGTTGCGTACATTGTCGAGCTGCTCCTTGTAACGGGCGATTTTGTTCTGGGAATCAGCGATTTTTTCCTTCTCCTGAGCGAGCTTCTGCCTGAGGGCCTCGATTTCCGCCTTATAGTTGGAAATACGGGTGTGGAGACCTTCGAGATTGTCTTCCAGGTCTTTCACTTCCAGGGGGAGTTCACCGCGGATAGTCTTGATGCGGTCTATTTCCGTCAGCACAGTCTGGAGCTTGTAGAGAGATTTCAGACGGCTCTCGACGGAGAGATTTTCGGATTTTATTTTATCAGTAGCCATGCTATGTAGTTATTCAAACAAAAAGAGGTCAGACGTAGACCACCGGATTTTCTTCTTCAGTTGATTTCCAGACTGCAAAGTTAGGAAATTTTTCAGAAATGACACGATAAAAAAGGTCTTTTGTGCATTGTTCGGTCTCAAAATGTCCGGCATCGACCAGGAGAAGGTCATCCGCATGGTCGATAAACTGGTTGAGCTTGCAGTCGGCGGTGACGTAAGCCTGGGCGCCGCGGCCGAGAGCCTGTGGCAGAAACTCCGCTGCCGCGCCTCCGCAGAGACCCACGCGTCCGATGGTCCAGCCGTCGAAAGGTATGCGGGAACATTTCAGCACCCGGGCGCCGAAAGCCTGCTTCACTTTATCGGCGAATTCATCCCAGACCAAAGCCGGCTCCAGATCACCGATGACTCCCAGGCCCGAAGAATCGAGTTCCTCGACATTCTTCAGCCCGAGACGCCGCGCCATCTCCCAGGAAACACCGCCGGGAGCGCAGTCCGTGGCCGTATGCGAGGAATAGACGGAGATTCCGCGCCGCAACGCTCCGGCCACGCACCGTTCCACCCGGTCGCGGCCAGTGATGCGTTTCAGCCCCTTGAAAATAAGAGGATGATGGGACACAATCAGGTTGCATCCCCGCCTGGCGGCCTCCAGCAGGACCGGTGGCGTCACATCCACACAGAGCAACACTCCGGTACATTCCGCATCCGGCTCGCCCAGCTGCCACCCCGAGTTGTCCCACGCCTCCTGGAAAGAAAGCGGGGCAAACTCTTCAATGGCATTTATGATTTCGCGGTTTGTCATTTAGCAACGTCGGAAATTATTGAATTCCGGTCTCAGGCCTGGGGCTGTTTATCCTTGAGATCCACGGCCAGCTGAAGTTCGTCGAGCTGCCTGGGGTCGAGGGGAGCTGGAGCGTCAAGCATGACATCGCGTCCCGAATTGTTCTTCGGGAAAGCCATGCAGTCGCGGATACTGTCGAGACCGGCGAAAAGACTTACCCAGCGGTCGAGGCCATAGGCCAGACCTCCGTGAGGGGGCGCTCCGTATTTGAAAGCGTTCATCAGGAAGCCGAACTGCTCCTGTGCCTTCTCGGGCGTAAAGCCCAGAATCTCGAACATCTTGGCCTGGAGCTGGGAGTCATGGATACGGATGGAACCCCCTCCGACTTCCACGCCGTTGACAACCATGTCATAGGCATCGGCGCGGACAGCTTCCGGCGTTGTGTCAAGCAGGGGGATATCCTCGTCTTTGGGATGGGTGAAGGGATGGTGCATGGCCATCAGACGCTGCTCCTCGTCGGACCACTCGAACATCGGGAAGTCCACCACCCAGAGGCAGGCGAATTTGTTCTTGTCGCGCAGACCAAGGCGATTGCCCATCTCCAGGCGAAGCTCGCAAAGCTGCTTGCGCGTCTTCATGGCGTCGTCGCCCGAAAGAATCAGAATCAGGTCGCCGGGAACGGCGTTGAAAGCCTCTTTCATCTTCTGGAGAACCTCCTGGGAGTAGAACTTGTCGACAGAAGACTTGACAGTGCCGTCCGGCTCCACGCGGGCATATACCATACCCTTGGCTCCGATTTGCGGACGTTTCACAAATTCCGTCAGCTGGTCAAGCTGCTTGCGGGTGTATGAAGCCGCGCCTTTGGCGCAGATACCGCCGATATAGGCCGCGTTGTCGAAGACGACGAAACCGTATCCCTTGAGGATATCCATGAGTTCCACGAACTTCATGTCGAAACGGAGGTCGGGCTTGTCGGAACCGTAGTATTTCATTGCCTCCGACCAGGGCATACGGATGAACGGTTCGGTCAGTTCCACTCCGCGCAATTCCTTGAACAGATGCTTGGCCATTCCCTCGAAGAGGCTGATGACATCCTCCTGCTCCACATAGCTCATCTCGCAGTCAATCTGGGTGAACTCAGGCTGACGGTCGGCGCGGAGGTCTTCGTCGCGGAAACACTTTACAATCTGGAAGTAGCGGTCCATCCCCGAAACCATCAGAAGCTGTTTGAGAGTCTGGGGGGACTGGGGAAGGGCGTAGAACTGCCCCGGATTCATACGGGAGGGGACCACGAAGTCGCGCGCGCCCTCGGGGGTTGAGCCGACGAGCATAGGAGTCTCGATTTCCAGGAACCCTTTCGAGTCGAGATAGCGGCGCACCTCCATCGTCATCTTGTGGCGCAACTCGAGATTCTTGCGCACGCAGGGACGACGCAGGTCAAGGTAACGGTACTTCATGCGCAGGTCGTCGCCGCCGTCCGATTCATCCTCGATTGTGAAAGGAGGAATTTCGGAAGGATTGAGAACCTTCAGCCCGGAAGCGATGATTTCGATATCGCCCGTAGGCAGATTGGGGTTCTTAGAAGAACGCTCGGCTACGGTGCCGGTAATCTGGATTACGTATTCGCGTCCCAGGTGGTTGGCCTGTTCGCAAAGCTGGGCATTGTCGGCGTTGTTGAATACAATCTGGGTGATTCCATACCGGTCGCGGAGGTCAATGAACGTCATACCGCCCATTTTTCTGACGCGCTGTACCCACCCGGCCAGGGTGACGGTCTTACCGGCATCGGCAAGACGAAGCTCGCCGCACGTGTTTGTCCTGTACATGGTCTATGTTGTGTTGAATCTTGTAAATCGGAAAACAATAGTCTGGGGGGCGCAGCACGCCCCGGTACGGTGCAGGAGAGAGCAAAGCACACATAACCAACTGCAAAGTTACACAGAAAATCGGAAAATTCCCCTATAATTCTCCCGGAAAAAATCAGACCCGCCGCAAAGTCTCCGGAGGGGACTTCGGACGGGAGCGTCGGCAGCCGTGAATTGAGGTTATGGTGGAAAGCCGGAGGAAAAAGGTCAGGCCTGGGCGGTCAGCATGGATCGCACGCGGTCGAGGAGCGTCAGACCGATTTCCCTGAGATGGACGCTGACCGAACCGTCCTCCTTGCTGATAAAGATAATCGAGGAATGAAGCACGATGGCCACCGCCTCGTCGAAATCCAGGATGGCGTGTATATGGCTGACGGGAATCTTGTGGAAAGGGGAATTGGAGTCCACGGAGTTGAGAACAAGATTCTCTCCGTCGATTTCGATGCCCGCTTCCATGGGGACTTTCTCGAAAAGCAGGGGGATATCCAGCTCATCGGGCGATGCAGGACGTTTGCGGAATTTCTTATATATCGAGTCTATTGCTTTCTTCTGAATCATAGCCTGTATTTTAGATTTAAAGCGCCATACATTGCACAGTGCTTAAAATAAATGTCGTAAGGGGCGGACATCGCCTGTCCGGAATGTCATTTATATAACCACCGGCAGGAAGATTTTGTTGCAAAGATATGGATTTTTTCCTGAATATAAAATAAATATTGCACTTTTTGCGGTCATTTATGGGAAATGTAATCCGACTGCACTCTCTCCGTCAGGGCGAAAAACAAGGCGATGTGCCAAAATTTTGAATTCTGACACATCGCCCCGACAGTATTTTATACAGGAAGTATCGTTTAGGCAAGGAAGCCCAGGAGGACACCGGCAGCAACAGCCGAACCGATTACGCCGGCCACGTTGGGGCCCATGGCGTGCATCAGCAGGTAGTTGGAGGGATCGTACTCCAGGCCGAGGTTGTTGGAGATTCGGCTCGACATAGGCACGGCCGAAACTCCGGCGTTACCGATAAGCGGGTTGATTTTCTTCGACGACGGGAGGAAGAGGTTGAAGAACTTCACGAACAGCACGCCGGAGGCCGACGCGATGATGAAGGCCATGAATCCCAGGGCGAAGATGAAGATGGTCTCCTTGGTGAGGAAGGTCGAGGCCTGGGTGGAGGCGCCGACGGTCATGCCCAGCAGGATGGTGACAATATCGGTAAGAGCGTTGGAGGCCGTCTTGGCCAGGCGGTTGGTCACACCGCACTCGCGGAGCAGGTTGCCGAAGAAGAGCATACCCAGCAGAGGAATACCCGAGGGAACCACGAAGCAGGTAAGCAGCAGACCGACAATCGGGAAGATGATTTTCTCGCTCTGGGCCACGGCGCGGGCGGGCTTCATCTTTATCAGACGCTCATGCTTTGTGGTGAGCAGACGCATGATGGGAGGCTGGATTACCGGCACGAGAGCCATATAGCTGTAAGCCGAAACGGCGATGGCGCCCATCAGGTTGGGGGCCAGTTTCGACGACAGGAAGATGGCCGTGGGGCCGTCGGCGCCGCCGATGATGGCGATGGCTCCGGCCTGGTCGGGCATGAAGCCCAGCAGCAGAGCCACCATATATGCGCCGAAGATGCCGAACTGGGCGGCCGCTCCGACAAGCATCAGCTTGGGATTGGCAATCAGGGCGGTAAAGTCGGTCATGGCTCCGATGCCGAGGAAAATCAGCGGGGGATACCAGCCGGCGGACACACCTTTGTAGAGGATGTTCAGAACCGAGCCTTCCTCGTAAATGCCGACTTCAAGGCCGGCGTCGGGATTGAAGGGGATGTTGCCGATGAGGATACCGAAGCCGATAGGCACCAGCAGCATGGGTTCAAAGTCCTTCTTGATAGCGAGCCAGATGAAAAAGAGGCCGACGCAGAGCATCACCAGGTGCTGCCACGTTGCGTTGGCAAAACCGGTCAGTTCCCAGAACTGGCCGATATTGCTGGCCATAAATGATCCAAAATCGTTCATCAGTTGGTAATGGTATTAGTCTCGCCTTGGGATTACGCGATGGTGAGCAGTACGGAGCCTTCCAGCACAGAGTCCCCCTTGTTGACTTCGATGGATTTCACAGTTCCGTCCACTCCGGCGCGGATGGAGTTCTCCATCTTCATGGCCTCGAGGACGACAACCTGGTCGGCGGCTTTGACGGCCTGCCCTACGGTAACATTGATTTCAAGAACCACACCGGGCAGCGGAGCCTTGACGGGAGTGCCTCCGGCGGCAGCCTTGGGCGCGGGCTTGGCGATGACTTTCTCGCCGGAAGCCGTGCGGGGAGCGGCTGCGGGCTTTACTGATTTGATCGTGGGGGCTTTGGCCTTTTCCAGTTCAACCTTATAGGGGGTACCGTTGACCTGTACTTCGGCAACGCCGTTTTCGATGTCGCCGATGCCTACCTTGTAGACGGTACCGTTGATTTTATATTTGTATTCTTTCATTTTTTTGATGAGTGCTTAAAAAAGGGGTGATAAACGGAGGATGGGGGTCAGACACCGGGCGCCCTTAACGGCGGTTGGGCATCTGGCGGAGAGTGTAGATATGCGAACTCCAGGGCGAGTAAGCCTTGCGGACCTTATTGATGGTCAGCACGGAGCTTTCGCGGTCATGAGCGTCGAGATGGTCATGGAGCGCCATGGCGATAGCGGCGATTTCTTCGCCGGAATCCCCTTCGGGGTGTTCGTCGGGATGTATCTCTCCATAGCTGAGTCCCTGTGCCTCCATCTTCTTGCGCTGGGAACGGGCTGCGTTGAAGCGTGAGATGATGTAGAAACAGATGCTGAGCAGAATCAGGGCAGAGAAGACAATGCCCATCGCAGTAATAGTCATAGCGAAACCGTTTTCGTCTTTTTCTTTAAATTCTTCAATCTTGGGATTGGTGCCTTTGATTTTGTTGGCACTCCCGGGAGTGATGTAGGAGCCCTCGGTGTTGGAGCCGTCGCGAACGGACCAGTAGGCCTCTTCGGGGCGTCCGTCCCCCTTGTCGGCGCCTACACCGTCTTCGATGCGGGCGTAGGACTGGCCGGGCTTCAGCACCGGGACGGTCACACAGTCGATCATCGTCTTGCCGTCGGCATCGAAGATGGCGATAGTGTTGGGCTTGTTCGGGTCAAGGGTGAAATTGACATGGAAAGTACCGTCAGTGGGGCGGTTGTCGGCCCAGAAAATCACGTGCTGACGCTTGGGAATCCGGGTCTTGACATCTCCCAGGGGGACAGGATAGAGGGTAGGTTTCGTGGTGTCGTTCGTCAGGAAGACACTCGAAATCTGCATGGAGGCATAGTTTGAGTTGAAAAGCTCGATCCAGGCCGAGTGGCGTCCGTATTCGTCAACGGCGTTGGAGTCGTTGAGAACCATCACCTCGTTAATCTTCAGACCTTTGCGGGCCTGGGAGAACATCGGGGAGCAACCCAGCAGAACCAGGGCTGCCAGAAGCAATATCTTGCGTTTCATGAATCAGTTGTTGTAAGGTGAATCGCCGGTAACCGGAAGTGGCCCCGGACCGGCTTTCTGCCGGCTCCGGGGCGCTTTCCGTATGAAGCGCAATATATTACAGGGGAATGTTGCCGTGTTTCTTCGCGGGGTTGGTGACGCGCTTTGTAGCGAGCTGCTGGAGGGCGCGGATCACGCGGAAACGGGTATTGCGGGGTTCGATGATGTCATCGATGTAACCGTACTTGGCCGCGTTGTAGGGGTTGCAGAAGAGTTCGTTGTATTCGGCTTCCTTCTCCTTGAGTACCTTTGCGGGATCGTCCGAAGCCTTGGCTTCCTTGGCATAGAGTACTTCGACGGCGCCTGCGCCACCCATTACGGCGATTTCAGCCGAGGGCCATGCGTAGTTCATGTCGCCGCGGAGCTGCTTGCAGCTCATCACGATGTGGCTGCCGCCGTAGCTCTTGCGGAGGGTTACGGTCACCTTGGGCACGGTAGCTTCTCCGTAGGCATAGAGAAGTTTGGCGCCGTGGAGGATCACTCCGTTGTATTCCTGGCCGGTTCCGGGGAGGAATCCGGGGACATCCACCAGGGTTACCAGGGGGATATTGAAGGCGTCGCAGAAGCGGACGAAGCGGGCACCCTTGCGGGAGGCGTTCGAGTCGAGTACGCCGGCCAGCACTTTGGGCTGATTGGCGACGATACCTACCGAGCGGCCGTTGAAGCGTGCGAAGCCGATGATGATGTTCTTGGCGTAATCGCGCTGGATTTCAAGGAATTCGCCGTTGTCGACGATGGCGCCGATTACCTGATACATATCGTAGGGGCGGTTGGGGCTCTCGGGTACGATTTCGTTCAGAAGATCCTCGGTGCGGTCGATGGGGTCGTTACATTCCGTTGCCGGAGCGTCCTCGAGGTTGTTGCTGGGGATATAGCTGAAGAGCTTGCGCACAATCTTGATGGCTTCTTCGCCGTCCTCGGCTGCGAAGTGGGCCACGCCGCTCTTGGTTGCGTGTACCGTGGCGCCTCCGAGGTCTTCCTGGGTGACATCCTCGCCGGTAACGGTCTTCACTACCTTCGGGCCGGTGAGGAACATATAGCTGATTCCCTTGGCCATGATGGTGAAGTCGGTCAGGGCCGGAGAGTAAACGGCTCCGCCGGCGCAGGGACCGAGGATTGCGGAAATCTGGGGAATCACACCAGAAGCGAGGATATTGCGCTGGAAAATCTCGGCATATCCGGCCAGGGCGTTGATACCCTCCTGGATACGTGCGCCACCCGAGTCGTTAAGGCCGATTACGGGTGCGCCCATTTCCATTGCCAGGTCCATGATCTTGCAGATCTTCAGGGCCATGGTCTCCGAAAGGGATCCGCCGAAGACGGTGAAGTCCTGGGCGAAGACATAGACCAGACGTCCTTCGATTGTTCCGTAGCCGGTAACGACGCCGTCGCCGAGGAAAGATTTCTTTTCCTGACCGAAATTATGGCAGCGGTGGGTTACGAACATATCCAGTTCCTCGAAAGAACCTTCGTCCAGAAGCTGGGCGATACGTTCGCGGGCTGTGTATTTGCCTCTTTCGTGCTGCTTGGCGATAGCCTTTTCGCCGCCGCCCAGACGGGCCTGTTCGCGCTTGGCTATCAGTTCCTGTATTTTTTCAAGCTGACTGCTCATTTATGTTTGTTATATGGTTTCTGTGAATTGGCTGATTATTTCTTGCGGGGATCCTCGCAGAGTTCCACCAGGGTGCCGACGGTGGATTTGGGGTGAAGGAAAGCGATGTTGAGGCCTTCGGCGCCTTTGCGGGGGGCCTTGTCGATGAGGCGGCAACCTTTCTCCTCGGCTTCGGCCAGGGCGTTGGCCACGCCGTCCTCTACGGCGAATGCCACGTGCTGGATGCCCCCGCGGCCGCCGTTGTTGGCGATGAACTTGGAGATGGCGCTCTCGGGAGCGGTTCCTTCGAGAAGCTCGATTTTGGTCTGGCCTACCTGGAAGAACGCAGTCTTCACTTTCTGGTCCTCAACTTCTTCAACGGCAAAACATTTAAGGCCGAGAATGTTCTCGTAGAAGGGAATAGCTTCCTCCAGGGAGGGGACTGCTATCCCGATGTGTTCGATATGGCTGATATCCATAATAAGAAATTATAAAGATGGTTTTACTTTACTTTGTACATACCGGGAAGAGGGCGCCAGAGCGCCGGCCCGGATTTTCTTTCATGCCACAAATTTAGCAATTAAAAAACAAATATCTCCGTTTTTTGGAAAAAAACTTTGGCGACGGTAGGGAAACTCGGCGGGATTGCTTAACTTTGCCCCGCATATCGGCGCGGGCGCCTTGCTGTTTTCAATAAAGGCGCGGCCGCAGAGGGAAATCAGAATGGCTCCGCCGGTTGTTATGTTGTTATACAGAAATTCAGAACTATGATTATAGCATCGAAAAAACGTAAGGAGAATATCGCGGAATACATATTATATATGTGGCAGGTAGAGGATATGATCCGGGCCAATGACTGCGACATCGACAGGATCTCCGCCAACATAATCAGCCGTTTCAATCTCGACGAGGCCCAGCGCCGGGAGATGACCCAGTGGTATGAGTCGCTTATCGACATGATGCGCCGCGAGAGGGTGACCCAGAGCGGTCATCTTCAGATCAACCGCAACATCCTCAACCAGCTTGTCCAGCTCCACCAGGCCCTCCTGGCCGACCCGGAGTTCCCGGACTACACCGCCGAGTTCTACCGCGCGTTGCCCTATATCGTCGAACTCCGCTCCAAGGCCGGCGACGGCAAGGTCGGGGAAATCGAGACCTGCTTCACCGCTCTCTACGGGATGCTGATGATGCGTCTTCAGAAAAAAGAGATTTCTCCCGAGACTCAGGCGGCTATCGACAGCATATCGCACTTTATCGCCACGCTTTCCCGCAATTTCCATCTCGACGAGGAGGACAAGCTTTTCAAACACAGCGACGACACCCCCGAAAAGAAATAATGTGCCACCGGCCTGTAATCCTTATCCGCATCCCGCACAATGGAAAAATGGAAGACCCTTTCGAGTGAATATCTTTTCCGGCGCCCCTGGCTGACCGTGCGCAAGGACCGCCTGCAGCTTCCCGACGGGAGGGTGCATGACGAATATTATGTCCTGGAATATCCTACATGGGTGAATGTCATCGCTATTACGCGCGACGGCCGTTTTGTGATGGTACGGCAGTACCGCCACGGACTCGACGATATTTTTACCGAACTTGTGGCCGGAGTCGCCGAGGAGGGGGAGGAACCTCTGCAGGCCGGCCGCCGGGAACTCATGGAAGAGACCGGCTACGGCAACGGGTGGTGGGAACTCCTGACTGTAATCTGCGGCAACCCCGGCAGCACCAATAACCTTACTTACTGCTTCATCGCCCGCGACGTGGAGCCTGTCGGCGAACGCCATCTCGACGCCACGGAGGATATCGAAGTCTGCCTGCTCTCTCGCGACGAGGTTTACGGAATGCTTCTTGAGGATCGTGTCAAGCAGGCTCTGATGGCCGCTCCTCTCTGGAAATATTTCGCCCTGGAGCGCTGACGGCCGCGCAAGGGTACAGCTGGAAGCGGATGGAGGGCTCTGCCGTTGGCGGTTTGCAAAAAAATGAGTAACTTTGCGGTCTGAAAAGAAAAACTCTGCAAATTTATTTTATTATGAAGATACTTATTACCGGGGCCAACGGGCAATTGGGCAATGAATTGCGCAATCTGCTTGAGAAAGAGATGCCCGGAATCACCCTATACGCCGACCGAGACGAGCTTGACCTCACTGACGGAAAGGCCGTCGAGGCGTTCATCCTCGACAACGACATCACCCATATCGTGAACTGCGCCGCCTATACGGCCGTCGACCGCGCCGAAGAGGAAAAACGCCAGTGTGCGGCCGTCAACATCGACGCGGTGAAGAACCTCGCGATGGCCGCCGACGCCAACGGGGCCAAGATCATACATATCTCCACCGACTATGTATTCGACGGCACCAACCACCGCCCCTACAAGGAGAGCGACAAGGTGAACCCCATCTCGCAGTACGGTACCACCAAACGCCAGGGGGAAACCTCGCTGCTTGCTCTCGCTCCCGAGAGCATCATTATCCGCACGGCATGGCTCTATTCATCCTACGGCAATAACTTCATCAAGACCATGCTGCGCCTGGCCGACAGCCAGAAGGAAGTGCGCGTCGTCTGCGACCAGATAGGCACTCCGACCTACGCCCGCGACCTGGCCCGCGCCATCCTCCGGATTCTCCGCTCGCATCAGTGGGTAGCCGGAATTTTCCACTTTACCGACGAGGGTGTGGCTTCCTGGTATGATTTCGCCCATGCCATTTACCGCATCGCCGGAAAGAAGGTGAAGCTGACTCCCATCCCCACCGAGGATTTCCCAACGCCCGCCACCCGTCCGGCCTACTCCGTCCTCGACCGTTCCCGGATCAAGGCCACCTACGGCGTGGAGATTCCCCACTGGGAGGAATCCCTTGAGGACTGCATGAAAATCATGCTCGCCCGATAACCGTAACCATCTCCCGGAAATTCCGGTAATTCAGCAATAAACCAACATATATTCCCCCTGGAATGAGCCTGCAAGAAGAAATTGCCCGCCGCCGCACGTTTGCCATTATTTCCCATCCCGACGCCGGAAAGACCACGCTGACCGAGAAACTCCTCCTTTTCGGAGGTGCCATCCACGTGGCCGGTGCCGTGAAATCCAACAAGATAAAGAAGACCGCCACCTCCGACTGGATGGAAATCGAGAAGCAGAGGGGTATTTCCGTCGCTACTTCCGTCATGGGCTTCAATTACGGCGACTATAAAATCAACATCCTCGACACTCCGGGTCACCAGGACTTCGCCGAAGACACCTACCGCACCCTGACGGCGGTTGACTCGGTCATCATCGTGGTGGACGTGGCCAAAGGTGTGGAGCAGCAGACCCGGAAGCTGATGGAGGTCTGCCGTATGCGCAACACTCCGGTGATTATCTTCGTCAACAAGCTCGACCGCGAAGGGCGCGACCCCTTCGATATTCTCGACGAACTGGAAAACGAACTGAAAATCTCGGTGCGTCCTCTCTCCTGGCCTATTAATATCGGCGCCAAGTTCAAGGGGGTCTACAATATCTATGAGCATGGCCTGGACCTTTTCCAGCCCGACAAGCAGAAGGTCACCGAGCGCGTGGAAATCGACGATGTCAACGATCCCGCCATCGACGAGGCCGTCGGCGCGTCCGATGCGGCCAAACTGCGCGAGGACCTGGAACTTATCGAGGGAGTATATCCCGAATTCGACTCCGAGGCTTATCTGCGCGGCCAGGTGGCGCCCGTCTTCTTCGGATCGGCGCTGAATACTTTCGGTGTGAAGGAGCTTCTGGACTGTTTTGTGAAGATAGCGCCCTCCCCCCGTCCCACCAACGCCGTGGAACGCGTCATCGAGCCTCAGGAGGAGGCCTTCTCGGGATTCGTCTTCAAGATTCACGCCAACATGGACCCCAACCACCGGTCCTGCATCGCCTTTGTGAAAATCTGCTCCGGAAAATTCGAGCGAAACGCCAACTACAAGCATATCCGCACCGGGAAAATGATGCGATTCGCCGCCCCGACAGCGTTTATGGCCCAGAAGAAGAGCGTCGTCGACGAGGCATATCCCGGCGATATTGTCGGCATCCCCGATACGGGCAACTTCAAAATCGGCGATACACTGACCTCCGGCGAGAATCTCCACTTCAAAGGACTTCCCAGCTTCTCCCCCGAGATGTTCAAGTACATAGAGAACACCGACCCCATGAAGTCCAAGCAGCTTGAGAAAGGAATCCAGCAGCTTATGGACGAAGGTGTCGCTCAGCTGTTTGTCAACCAGTTCAACGGACGAAAGATTATCGGCACGGTGGGACAGCTGCAGTTCGAGGTAATCCAGTACCGTCTGCTTCACGAATACGGCGCCCAGTGTCGCTGGGAACCCATAAGCCTTTATAAAGCCTGCTGGGTGGAGAGCGACGACAAAGCAGCCCTCGATGCTTTCAAGAAACGCAAACATCAGTTCATGGCCCTGGACCGCGACGGCCGCGATGTCTTCATGGCCGATTCCAATTACGTCCTCCAGATGGCTCAGGCCGATTTCCCCGCCATCCGTTTCCACTTCTCCAGCGAGTTCTGACATCGTTTCAGTAAACTGTCACATAAAAAACACTCCGGAAGTCATCATGATGGCTTCCGGAGTGTTTTTTATGTGACAGTCGATGGAAATCAGAAGTTGTAACCGACGCTGAAGGTCACGCGGTTTTCATGGAAAGAGGCATCCGAATCGCTCAGCATATTGATCAGGCCGATGCCGCCGCTGACTCCGAAGTAAAGGTGCTGATAGGTTACGCCGGCGCCGAAGCCCCACAGCATATCGAATCGTTTCATGCCGCCGTCATCGCCGTAAATGCTGTAAGACTCGGAGGCGTCCAGCCCCTTGATGTGTTCTTTGGCGGTGAAGCCAACCTCGAATTCGGGACCGGTGAATACCGATACCCTGAGGTCCTTCGAGAAGTCGAAGTGGTAACCGGCCATAACGGGGATGCGCATACCGAACTTTCTTGTAGAGGCGCTTTCGATAATTTCGGTCGGATCCAGCGCTTCAATCATGATGTCTTTCAGGGAATAGGAGTTGTAGTAGAGCTTCAGACCAGGTTCCACATAGAAGTTGGCGACCACGGGGATGTTGTATATACCCCCGAATTCAATGCCGCCTCCATTTTTGTAGACATCCAGTCCTACACTTCCGGCTGTTATTTTGCCCGGGCAGGTGATTTCACCTCCGACGCGTATTCCGAAATAGGCTTTGTTGTCGGGATTGTTGAAGATGTTGTTTTGCGCCGTCACCGAGAGGGCGGCGAGACCTGCGAAGGCCATTGAAACAAGGAATTTGTTCATAGATTTTTTATTCCCTCTCTCCGTTGACTCCGGGAGAGACTGATTGGTTTATATGGGAAACGTAAGTCAACGATACTGTCTCTCCTGAGAAGGGGACAGATATAACGCTTCCTGTGTTGACGACAATGCGGTCGGCTGATTGCTGAGCCGACCGCAAAGATAGTCATTTCCCGGAAAAGAGCCGCTTCCCGGCTAGAATAATTTTCAGGTTTCAGAGTGCCGCGCTGTCAACGACAGGTTCGGAAGAGAGAGGAGAAGGAGTGGGGGAGAGGCGGCTGACAGCGGGGATGAGGCTCATTACAAGGCGGTAGGCATCGGCCATCTCGCCCAGATCGGCGTATTCGGCGGTGGAGTGGATGTGATGCTGTCCGGTGAAGATACACATTCCTCCTTTCAGACCTCTGGCGGCGAACATGGCGGCTGTGGTGCCTCCCCGTTCATCGGCGAAGACGATTTCCAGGCCGTTGTCGGCGGCGCACTTTTCCACCAGGCTTCTCGAATCCGGGTGCATGGAGTACTCCACGTTCTCATACTGGAGTCCGTCGAAGATGATTTCGGTCTCCACGTTGGGGAAAGTGCTGCGGCAGCGCTCCACGGCAGCCATAAGGATGGAGTCGAACATCTCTCCCTCCCTGCGGTCGAAGTAGCGGACACGGGTGGTTACGGTGACGTCGGTCCCCTCTTTGGAAAAATCCCAGGGATGGATGTAGCCCTGACGCCCTTCGGTGTTCTCGGGACGGTATTCCGCAGGAACGGAGGCTATGAAAGTCGCCGCGGCGGCGGTAGCGTCACCGAGCCGTTCGGCCTTGGCGTCGGCGGGGTGGGCGTCGCGCCCCTTGAAGAGGACGTTGAATCCTTTTGCGGTGAAGTTGGCGCAGGTGATTTCCTTGCCGCCGGCTCCGTCAAGGTCGAAAAGGATGTCGGGCGAGAACAGAGCGGTGTCGATTTTTTCGGCGGCTCTTCCTATGTCTTCGTTGGGACAGAAGACAAACTGGAGTTTCCCGTGGGGAACCGAGGGATCGGCCAGAACCGTGGCCATGGCTTCCATCAGTATGGAGCAGCCGCATTTGTCATCGGCTCCGAGCAACGTTGTCCCGTCGGTGCGTATGATTCTCCGGCCATCCTTTACGTCGGCGATGGGTCGTATGTCGCCGCCGGGCGCCTCGGGGGTAACGTCGAGGTGACAGCTGAATCCGAGTACGGGTGCTTCATCGGAGGAGATGTTGGACGGGATGGTTACATACAGGTAGTTGAAGGGGGAGAGGGTGACGCTGACGTTCCGCGCTCCGGATGCAGCGATTTCCTTCTCGATGTCCTCCTGAAGGGCAAGGGCCATCCGATGCTGTCCGTCGGTCATGGGGAACTCATCGGATTTGTTGTCTTTCGACTGGCTGTCGATTGTCACATAGCGGATCAGACGGCCCTCGAGGCGCTGTTCCAGTTCAGGATTGCCGGTTGCGTGCAGACAGCCGCATCCGCCGGCCAAAAGCAATAATGAGAATAGTGCTGACTTTTTCATTTTGGGTTGATAATTAGTTGGTTTCGATGCAAAGATAGTGCGCCGTAAAGCCCGGTTCCAACAGTTTCGCCGCATATCGTTCCAAATACCAGGGAATAAGTGATGAAAACGCCGGAATTCATGACAAACGGCGGTAAAGCCCGGTAACCGGTCTAAAACCGGGCGTATAACGGGGAATTTCAGACAAAAAAGCTGACTTTTCGTAAAAAATATATGCCAAAGGGTTGACCGCGGGCTTTACAGGATGTAATTTTGCAGTCAGACAATCTTCTAATCCGTTTCAATAATCTGCTATGTCGAATATAGTTCTGCATCTGCCCCTATGGTGCTGGATGGCCCTGGCATTATTCTGTTATATCTGGAACTGGCTGCGCGTCAGCGAGAGGCCCTTCCGGGGAACAATCACTCCCCTTGACACACTCAGCGACGGCACTCCCGACAATCCTTCGCTGATGATGCTGTATCCGTTCGGCCTGGGTGTCACGATGTTCAACGCCTACAACCGTTTCACCGGCGAGACCTATCCCGACGGGAAAGACGGCGCTCCGCAACGTCCGAGGGTATATTACTCGTTTATTACCGTAGGGTTCTTCCCTTTGATTCCGGTGGATTGCTTTGTGGCCAGGAAAGCCGGCTTGCGCTCCTGGAATATCTACGGACGGTGTGCCTGGCGTGCCCGGGAAGTTGTGTGGATCTACATCCGCTGGATTTCGATGTATGTCTTTGGGATTGCTTTCTTCTGGAGCCTCCTCTGACCCGGAGCGCCTCTTTGCCGGGGCGCGGTCTGCTATATGTTGTGTAGCAGGTTTTGTAAAAAAGGGTGCGAAATGTTTTGAAAAGAGGGGCGGTTTGCGTAAATTTGTAGAGTGAATTTCATAACGCAGACGTAGCATATATGATTTTTCATAGTACAAACGGAAAGACCCGGGGCGTGACTTTGCCGGAGGCGATTGCCAACGGCCTGGCCGAGGATGGCGGCCTCTTTATGCCCGATAAGTTTCCGGGCCTCCCCCAGGCTTTTTTCAGGAATATTTCAGAGATGTCGCTGCAGGAGATTGCTTATGTGGTATGCAATACTATCTTCGGCGAGCGTCTCTCGTCCGCCGTTATAAAACGTATTGTCGATGATTCGCTGGATTTTCCGGTCCCCCTGGTCCCTCTGGGAGACGGTGGCGTCTACGTCCTTGAGCTGTTCCACGGACCGACTCTTTCCTTCAAGGATATAGGAGCCAGGTTTATGGCCCGGCTCCTTCCCGAACTGCTCCCGGAGCAGAGAGGACGCACCGTCCTGCTGGCTACTTCGGGCGACAGCGGTGGCGCTCTGGCCGACGGCTTCCGCGGAGTACCTGACACCCGGGTGGTCGTTCTCTTTCCCCGCGGGGAGCTTTCGCGAGAGCAGATCGCGATGTTCTCCGGCGTGCCCAACGTGAAGGCTGTCGAGGTTGGCGGCACTTTCGATGACTGTCAGACGCTTGTCAAGCAGGCGCTTGCCGACAGGGAGCTGAACGCAGCCATACCGCTGACGTCGGGTAATTCCATCAATCTTGCCCGCCAGTTCCCCTCGATAATATATTATTTCCATGCCTACGCCCGGGCGCAGCAGGAGCGTCCCGACTCCCGGGTGGTGATGAGTGTGCCGTGCGGAAATCTCGGAAATCTTTCGGCGGCACTGATGGCAAAGAAAATGGGGCTTCCCATCCAGCGTTTTATCGGCGCGAACAACGCCAACGACACCTTCGTAGAATATCTCCAGACCGGAGGTATCCGGCCGCGCCGGGCGCTGATGACACTCGCCCGCGCCATGGATGTCGGCAACCCTTCTAATCTTGCCCGGATAATCGACCTCTACGGAGGTGACCTCGAGCAACTGCGAAACGACGTGGAAGGGGTGACTTTCTCCGACCGCGAGATTGTAATGACAATCCGGGAGGTATATGCCGCCCATAAATATCTTCTCGGACCGCAGAGCGCGACCGCCGTAAGGGCGCTTCCTCAGCGGATGGACGAGCATGAGACGGGCATAGCCGTAGCCACCGGCCATCCTGCCAAATATCCGGCCGCGGTACTGGAGGCGATAGGGAAGACCGCGCCGTGGCCTCCTGAGATGAGCGCACTCCACTGGAGCAGCATCCATACAATGAAAATTCCCCCCACGATGGCCGCCCTGAGCCGTGTGCTTCACACAGTCTGAAGACTGCCTCCGCCGGCGCCGTCAATAATATATAATCAAAAAATAATACTGAAATGGCAAACAAACGCGAACTCAAGAAACGTATCCAATATGTATGCGGCGACCTTGCCGCCGAGTGCCTCCTCGCAAAGAACTTCGTCAAAGGTGTCGATGCGGAAGCGATGAAACGGATTATCGCCGAAATCGCCGACCTGCAGATTTCGACCCTTGCGAAGGTATCTTTCGCCTTCGATCATCTGCCGACCGACTTCCCCTCGGAGAATCTCTACCGCAAGGCCCGCAACGCCTACTACAAGAAAGCCTACGCCTCGCTCCAGTCCAAGTTCCTCGACAAGGTCAACGACATCGTCAGGGAGATGAACGCCGCCCTTCCCCAGGAGGTAAAGGAGAATAACAAGAAGGCCTGAGGCGACAGCTCTTATTCTGAAACATGAATTTAGCTCATGGAATCTTACGATGGCTCGGATGGAAAGTCGAGGTCTCGGTCCCCGACTTTCCGAAGGCCATCATCTGTGTAGCTCCCCACACTTCCAACTGGGATTTCATAATCGGGGAGCTGGCCATCCGTTCGGTAGGGCGTAAGGCCGGTTTCATGATGAAATCCTCATGGTTCTTTTTCCCGCTGGGATGCCTGTTCCGCGCTATCGGGGGAATTCCGGTGGTGCGCCAGAACAAAAAGCAGTCGCTTGTCGAGGCTATGGTGGTGCGGTTCCGCGATGAGGAGCGCCTTGTCGTGGCCATCACTCCCGAGGGAACCCGCAAACGCACGTCTTCCTGGCATACCGGATTCCTCCGGATCGCTTACGAGGCCGATGTGCCGATTTGTCTGGCAGTCATCGACTTCCGGATGAAACGGGCCATGATCAACGAGGTCTTCGAGCCCTCGGGAAACCTGGATGCCGATATGCGGGCTATAAAACGATATTATGCGCCGTTTACCGGACGTCACCCCGAGAATTTTACCGCCGAATGACTTCCTGCTCCGAATCGCTCCAGCCTCAGCCGGGAGGGGACGCTCTCCTGAGGGTCGCTGTGCTGTCTCTTGACATGGTCGAGGGAGATGTCTCCGCGAATCTGCGTCGCGCCCGTGCGATGATTGACGCTTTGCCGGAAAACACCGACGTAGCGGTGCTTCCCGAGATGTTCACAACCTCTTTCATGAGGGACACAGACGCCATGTTATCCCTGGCCGATACGGCGTTCCGCCCGACTATGGAGGAGCTTGCCCTATGGTCCCGCGAGCGGAATTCGGCGATAGCGGGGAGCGTTGTCGCCCGCGACGGCGACCGTATGGTCAACCGCGGATTCATCGTTTTCCCTGACCGGAAGGCGGTCTTCTATGACAAACGCCATCTTTTCTGCCTTTCGCCCGAAGCCCGGCTGCTTGGCGCGGGAAAGGAGCTTCCTCCCGTGGTGAATTTCCGGGGGTGGAATCTCTCGATGATAATATGCTATGATCTCCGGTTTCCCGTATGGAGCCGCAATGTAGGCCAAAATACGGATTTGCTTATTGTCCCGGCCAACTGGCCCCGTTCCCGGGGATATGCGTGGCGCCAGCTTCTGATAGCCCGCGCTATCGAGAACCAGGAGGTGGTCGTCGGGGCAAACCGCGGAGGGGAGGATGTCTACGGGGTATATGACGGTCTGAGCCTGATTGTCGACCCTATGGGGGTGACGGTGGCACCTCCGCGGGAGGATCTTGCGGAAGACTCTCCGGAACCGATGACAGCGGGGGAAACGGTTGAAACAGATTACGGCACCATCCTGACGGCCCGCTTTTCCCTTGCGGAAGTGCGCCGGTTGCGCCGTCGTATGCCTGTCGGACGGGATGCCGACAGTTTTTTAATTCACGATGCACTTTAAATATTGTCCTGATTGCGGCGCTTTGTTGTCGTCGCGTGTGCTTGGCGATGAGGGGGCCGTCCCCTGGTGTGACGGCTGTTCGCGCCCCTGGTTCGATATGTTCCCTGTGGCGGTGATCGCCCTTGTCTATAACCGCCGCGGAGAGGTATTGCTTCTGCGGCAGAACTACATATCGACCGAATTCCATAACCTGGTCTCGGGGTATGTCACTCCCGGGGAAGATGCCGAGACCTGCGCGCGCCGCGAAATTATGGAGGAGACAGGCCAGGAGGTCGAACAGCTCGAGTTGGTCCTGACCAACTGGTTCCCGAAAAAGGAAATGATGATGATCGGTTTTTTCGCCCGTGTCAGCGACCGTCCTCTGCGTCTGTCATCCGAGGTTGACGCCGCCGCCTGGCATCATCCCTCCGAGATCGCTTCCCTGCTTAGTCCGCGCCCCTGGTCTACTTCCCGCATCCTCGCTTCCCGATTCCTTGACAGAAACCGGGACTGTTAATATAAAGTCTTGTACAGTTATTTATTGTTCACTAATATACGGAAGAAATGAAAAAAGTACTTTATCTGTTGCTGGCGGTTGTGGCCATGACCCTCACTGCCTGTTCCGGTTCGGACAGCGTAGAGAAGCTGGTTGAGAAACCCGCTGATGAAATTACAGTCGACGAAGTGAAGACAATGGCTGATTACGTCGGCAAACTTGTGGATTCCGCCGAGGAATCTATCAACTCCTGTCAGAACGGCAGCACCGAGGACCTGCAGAAATGGGCTGACGCCCATCGCTCCGAAATCGAACTTGCCGGTAAGGTATTCATGAAGTTCGATGAACTTCCCGCCGAGAAGCTCGAAGGCACCAAGGCACGCGAAGTCAGCCAGAAATTCCTGGGACTGACCCTGCTGATGAGCATGGTCGGTGTCAAGTAAGCTGTCTTCCGGCAGAAAATTACAGTATAAAACGAAAGACGATGTATCGGCGGAGACCGGCGCGTCGTCTTTCGTTTGATACGGTATGTGAATCAGAGATTTACGGTCATCAGGTGTCCCTTGCCTTCGATTCTGAGGGAAGGAATGGAAGCGGGAACAAGCAGAGTCTGGCCGGCCGGGAGGAGAGTAGTGCGTCCTTCGGGGTCGGTGATGGTCAGTGAACCTGACAGGCCGATAAGGATTGTGAAGGAATCCAGCGGAGCAAGGTCGAGGTCAAGAGTGCCGTTGACATCGCTTACGGAAGTGGTGAAGTATTCGCATCGCTCTACTTCAAGGGTCGCGCCGTTTTCGGGGATGATATTTTTTGCTTCCTGGCCTACATCGTTATAGTTTACAGCGCCGACCGACTGCTCCACATGAAGTTCGCGCGGATTACCCTGTGCGTCGCGCCGGTCGTAGTCGTAAATACGGTAGGTGATATCGCTGGCTTCCTGGATTTCCACCAGCAGGTTCCCCTTTCCGATGGCGTGGACGCGTCCGGCGGGGAGGAAAAATACGTCGCCGGGCTTTACGAAGAATTTACCCAGGGCGCTTACAATCGTGTTGTCGGCAATCATGGCGCGGAACTTGTCGGGAGTCATTTCCCGGTTGAACCCGGCATAGAGATAGGCTCCTTCCGAAGGAAGAATTGAATACCACATTTCGGTCTTTCCCAGGGAATTGTGGCGCTCGCGGGCCAGGGCGTCGTCGGGATGCACCTGAATCGAAAGGTCGTCGTTGGAGTCGATGAATTTCACCAGCAGGGGGAAATTACCGTGCCATTTGGCGTCAACTTTCTTTCCGAGGATTTCAGCGGGATAACGGGCTACGAGTTCGTTGAGGGTCATACCCTTGAATTCTCCGTCGGAGACTACGGATTCATGGCCCGGCATAGGGGAGAGTTCCCAGGATTCGCCTATGTCGTCTCCCTGCGAGGGAATACCTTTGAACCGGGCGATGCGGCTGCCGCCCCAGATGACGGATTTGAAGTAAGGATTGAATTTAAGAACGGGTAACATACGTTGTAGAATATCGTTAAGAGGTTTGTTTCCGCAAAGATAGCTCTTTTCCGCGAAAAAAATCTTAAATTTGCAATAAATAACAGACAGATGGAATTCAGGAAACTTATAGGATACAGAATATGGGGAATACCGGCGGGACTTCTCGCGCGGTATCTGTGGGGCCTGCTCAGCCTCTTCGCGTTGCTGATGATTTTTACGGCTGCTGTCGGCCATGGGATAAGACTGAAATATGAAGTCATGGTATTCTTCGGCGACTGCGCGCTGATAGTGGCGCCTGTTTTCCTGCTTCCGCGCCGGTGGCGCTGGACGGCAGTGATCCCGGTGGCGTTACTGGCCCTTTATCTGACCGCGAGTGAAATCTATTACCGTTACTGGGGAGATTTTCTCCCGCTGACTTCCATTTTCACTTCTGCGAGCTGGAACGGTTTTGTGGCCGGAAGCATCCCCGGAATGTTCAGCCTGACCGACGGCGTCATATTGCTGATCCCTGTTGTCTATGGATTTGTTGTAAGGATGCTCGGTAAAGCGGAGGCCGGCGGGAGCGCCGGGAAACCGGATGCATCCTTCCGGCGCCGGGGGGTGGCTTTTTTTGTTTCCGTGGTTTTCTGGGCGCTCACTTTTGCCTGTGGATTGCTTCAGCACCGGGGCTATCTGCGCAGCATTGATGCCGACAGTTCTCCTGGGGCGGTGGTTGCCTCCCGCCTTCGCTCTTCATCGAGTCTGTACGGCAACTGGCAGAGCGGTCTGCCGATTTATTTCTATCTCGAAATCAAGAATCTTTTTGATCGGGGAAGCCGCCTTCAGCTGACAGAGGAAGAACGCGCCTTTGTGGACCGGGTGCTACGCGTCCGAAAAAGGGAAGAACTGACTTTTACCCCCCCTATCAATCGCAGTAAAAACCTGATATTCATTATTGTAGAATCGTTGAATGCGGACATTGTCGGCAAGAAATATGCCGGGCGGTCCGTCACTCCGCTCCTTGACAGCCTCCTACGGATGCCGGGTACTGTGGCGGCGCTGAACATCAAAGCCCAGATTGGAGCCGGAGGGTCAAGCGACGGCCAGCTCATATACAATACCGGACTGCTGCCGGTATATCATGGCTGCACGGCGCAGCTCTACGCCTCATCCTCTACCTTTCCGTCTCTCGCAAAGACTCTTGGAAAGAAAGCAGCCAGGGAATATATTGTGGAAGAGGGTAGGGTATGGTTTCATACTGCCACTTCCAAGGCTTACGGCTACGACCGGCTTAACGATGCCGCGAGACTTGACAGTCTCGGCATCGAGCCTGCGGATCTGGGGGGCGACAGAGCCGTGTTCACCATGGCGCTGACAGAACTCCCCGCGCTGCCGCAACCTTTCCTTGCGGAGATTGTCACGTTGTCGATGCATTTCCCTTACGAGGACCCGGGTGTCCCGCGCCAGGAGTGGATTGAGGCTCTGACGGGAATCGGGACGTCGGAGCGTAACTATCTTCAGATGACCTCCTATTTCGACAGGGAGCTTGGACGGTTTCTCCGGGGTCTGAAAGAGAAGGGGCTGTATGACAATTCGGTGATTGTGATAGCCTCAGATCATGACCAGCTTTACCGGGATGTCACAGATGTGGCCTCTTCCCAGAATGTCAGTCCGATTGTGTTTATGGCTCTGAACACAGGCATGACCGAGCGGATTGTCCGTCCGGCGTGGCAGATGGACGTATATCCGACGGTGCTGGATCTGATGGGATATGACGGGGACGGATACCGCGGAATTGGCCACAGTCTGATGGCAGCAGGGGGAGAGACCGACAGCGTGTCGGTTGAGGACTGCCGCAGGGCCTCAGATCTGATTATCCGCTCCGACTTCTTCGGGAGTGGGGTTGGCGGGTTCTGACGCTGCCGGAGACTCGGATGACCCGGATGCCGGAGATTCGGGCGCCGCGGGAGAGCCCTGCGGGGTGGGGTCCTGTGATTTTCCGTGGTGCTGCGTCGACGGAACGGTGTCTTTCCTGTGGTTGTCCGGAGCCGGAGCATCGAAGTGCGAACCTTTCCGTGTCAGCATGGCCCGGCATCTGGCGGCCACACCGCTGCTCGAGGCATTGAAGATATTCTGCACGAACAGGAAATCGGTGATTCCGTGGGCCCGGCAGTAATCCACAATGTTATGCGGGAAATAGCGGAAATCCAGGACGTGGATTTCCTCGAAGGAACGGAACAGATATCCGGGCAGTGCATTGCCGTAGCTGTCTTTCAGAACGGCAAGGCGGCGCCCGTTGCGCACGGGTGTCTCTACCTTGACAATCAGGAAGTCGCTTCCCATGAAAGTAAGATAGGCATTGCCGCTCCCATCCTTGAAATGCTTGAAATAGGAGGTCTTGTAGGGTTTCCCCTGGCCGGTGATATGGAAATCCTTGTCTACGTTGATGACGGTGAACGTCGAGGTGTAGTTAAGGTCTTTCGGAGTATAATATGCGAAATCTTCCGGAGCGTTCTTGACCGAAATGTCTTTCGAGTAGCCGTACATCGACCCTACGAACCGGTGGATGACCCTACGGTCGAATTCCGAAAGATCGGGAACATGGACTCCGGCGGTCTCGGCGAACTTCCGGGCGGCATAATATGCTCCGAGGGGCGCCCAGTGGTGGTCGGTGCGCAGGTATATGTCCTCGCCCGTATGTTCCGATAGGGTGGTGTAGACGTTCACCGGCCGCACACCCGGCGCCAGCCGGCTGTAAATATGATTGATGGCCGGGAGCTGCGACTTATACAGCCCGGGACGTTTGCGGGCTTCGGCGGGGCAGTAGAATTCCATCGCGATAGGAACCACCATGGAATATATCCTGACATCGGGCATCCGGGAGGCATATTCGTTGACCATGGCCACATAGGGATTTCCCGCAGAGGGGGAACCTCCGTAATTCATCAGCGCGCGCACTTTCTCGCCGCTCCCTACAATCAGTATTCCGGACTTTGACATCTTGGATTCCTCTCCGTCGGCGGCTCCGATATTCCCTTCCGGAATATCCCTGTCCCCTTCGGGTATGGCGGCCGCAGGGTCCGCAGGCTCTCCGGCTGAGTCCTCTCCCGTCCCTCCGGGAATCATGTCGGCGCCTATGTCGCCGGTCTGATGGAAGACGAAAGCGTCCTCGCCGGAACCGCGGGTGAGGGCCATCCCCTTCTTGATTGTCATGCTTAGGGTCATGAATTCGTCGCGGAAAGGCTGGCTGTCGCTGAACCAGGAGGAGACTTCGGCCATATAGCTTCCGTCCAGGAGGGAGGCAAGGGAGAAATCGGGAGGCGTCTTAAGCTCGCGCCGTTCCAGCTGCGAGAAAGTGGAGCGGGGAAAGAACAGGAAGACAACGGCAAGGGAGAGGAAAATCGCGCCGGTGATAAAGAGGAAGATATAGTCGCGTTTCATGATTAAAAGCGTGATTAAAAACGTGTGTACAGGAAGGCGTTGTTGGTGGCGCCGATAAGGAGCGCCACGCTGACAATCAGCAGGATGGCTCCTACCCCGATGCGGGACAGGAGGATGATGTTCCTGGCCGTTCCCTCGAATCGGGGGAGCATCCGGAAGGGGAGAGAGGAGGCATAGCTCCGGACGGGCATACAGAAGAGTATGGCCGTTATCCAGAGCCAGAAGTTGTCGAACAGCGCTCCCTCCACGGTGAAATCCGTCGGATGGGATGACGCTCCGAAGAGCGCTTTGAAGAAGGTACCCAGGGCTGTCATGTCATCGAAATAAAAGATGCCCCATCCGAGAACCACCACCACCAGCGCATAGATATGCAGCAGCGGGCGCGGAATTTTTGCCTGCCAGGGGATGATGGTGAATTTCTCGACCATGATTATCAGGCCGAAATAAAGTCCCCAGATGATAAAGTTCCAGCTCGCGCCGTGCCACATACCCGTAAGGAACCATACCGCCAGGATGTTGAACCACTGGCGGCGCCGGTTTCCTCCGAGAGGGATATAGACGTAGTCGCGGAAGAAACTTCCGAGCGACATATGCCACCGGCGCCAGAAATCGGTAATCGAGTTGCAGCAGTAGGGGTGGTTGAAGTTTTCTTTAAAATGGAAGCCCAGGCAGCGTCCTATGCCGATGGCCATATCGGAGTAGCCCGAAAAGTCGAAATAAATCTGGAATGTGAAGGCGATGATTCCTATCCATGCGCCTCCGGCCGAGAGGGAATCCAGGCCGTTTTTAAGGAATGTATCGGAGATTTCCGAGAACTGGTTGGCGAGGATTACTTTCTTTCCCAGGCCGATCAGGAAGCGGAACGAGCCGTCGGCTATGTCGGAGGCGTCGGTGCGGCGGTTGTTGATTTCGCGGGCGATTGTATCGTAGCGCACGATGGGTCCGGCAATCAGCTGTGGGAACATGGAGATATAGAGCAGCAGGTCGGCGTAGCGCTTCTGGGCCGGAGCCTCAAGGCGGTAGACATCGACCAGGTAGGAGACAGACTGGAATATGTAGAAACTGATGCCGATAGGAAGTCCGATCTGAGGGACATTGACCGGGATTCCGATACTGTTGAGTATCTGTCCGAAAAAGCCGAGATACTTGAACGAGCATAGAATCAGCACGTTCAGCGTAAGGCCCGTGATGAGCGCCAGCTTGCGGACCGACATACAGCGGACCATCCACAGCGCCGTCAGATAGTTGAGCAGCACGGTGACGATCATCAGCAACACATAGACAGGTTCCCCCCAGGCATAGAACAGGAGGGAGAAGACAACCAGAGTGCCGTTGCGCCAGACGTGCGACGGGTTCAGTTTGTCAATAGATTTTTTTCGGTCGAGCCATCCGGCCAGGTTATAGAGCAGGATGAAAGCAGGCAGAAAGACGAACAGAAAAAACAGGTCTGAGAAAACCATTGTTGTCAGCCGTTGAAAGTGGTTGGTTTATTCCGCCGGACGGAAAGATTTTGTTCCGAGTAGGCGTAGATATGAATATATTGTACAGAGTCTATTCGGGACGCGACATAAGCGTCCTGACCGCAGCAGCTATCGCGAGGGCGTTGAGGCGTCCTCCTTCCTCGGAAGTGTGGGTGCCGTCGGTGGTGAGTTGCCGGTTGAAGCGTTCTGAATCGCTCCTGACGGGGCATTGGGTGTCCTGGCGGATGACTCCGCACCCTTCCACCCGTGCGACCTCCTGGATTATGGCGCTGACATCGGAAAGCATCCTTTCGGAGATTTTTACCGACTGGAGCGGTGTCAGCACGATTATCCGCGCCGCGGGAAACCGCCCTCTGAGGATAAGCAGAGAGTAACGGACCGAGGCCGCAAGGGATGTCACTTTCGAGGGAGGAAGCGACAGCAATTCGAACGGGTCGCGCGAAAGGGCTTCCGAAGCTGTCAGGGAGAATTCTTCGGGACGGTGTTCCGGAAACCAGGCGTCATTGGTTCCGGCGGCTATCATTATAAGCCCTGGAGCAGGCTGGATCCCACTGTCGACAGCCTCGACAAGGCGCATCACCTGGTTGTAGATGACATTGTTGTCGGAGAGGATTTCGGTATATTCCCGCAGGTCGCGGCCGGTGGCGGCGGTGTTGCTCCAGGTGGCTCCGCTGCGGGCATAGCTCCTCATGGAGCGGGGACGCGTTTCCCGGGCGAACCAGTAATTCCAGCCGCGTGGAGAAGAATTATCGTCCCCGCCTATCCAGGTGTTGGAGTCACCCAGGACAGCAACATCCGTGTCTTTCAGCGTTATTTCTCCGGAATCATCGGGCCTGGCGGCGCAAAGACTCGTCCACCCGATTATAACTGCAAAGATATTAAACAAATAGCGTTTCACGCTCTGTCGGTTTTTATTAGCCCGCAAAGTTACGAAAAAATCCTGAATTCCCGGGTGCCGTCGCGGAATTTCTGTAATCCGTATCTACGGAAAAGTAATAAACGGAGAGCGGAATCAGGTCGCTTCGGGACTGTCCGCTCTCCGTTGTAACAGATGGTAAGGAAAATATTTCTGGGTTGAAGCAATGGTTATTTTACCATTATCTTGCAGGCATGGCCGCCGGCGTTGACGATATAGAAACCTTTGCCGACAGGGATGGTGAGTCGTCCGTCAGCGGGAGCCTGGGCGGAGGCTGCCAGAGCGCCGGCGGCGGTGTAGACTTCTACGGTTCCGGTGGCTCCGGAAACCGCGATATAATCGGCTCCGGCTGTTACGGACACTGCGTCGGAATCACCGGAAACTACTGATACGGAGGCTTCTCCCTTGTCTTCCAGGGCGAAATCGCAGCAATAGAGGAAGAGCGCGTCCGGATCGGAAATGGCATGGACGGCAAAGTGATATTCCCCGTCCTGGGCAGGAACGATTTCGGCTACGATATTACCCGGCTCATCCCATACATCGCGGTAATATGCGTTCTCGTCGTCAATGTCGGTAGGCCCTACGGCTGTCAGCGTCATGTCGGCGACCTGGGCACCCTTGCCATATTTGATCTCAAATCTTTCGGGGTACATGGCTACGCCTATCGAGGCTGTAATCTGATATTTGCGTCCTTGCGAGAGTTTGATGGGAGGAGTGATCAGCCAGTCGTCCGCGCTTTGCGAGGAGTACATACAGAGGATACCGTATTTATCGCGGAACATCCAGGATGCGCCGTCGCCGTTGTTGTCTATCGAAGTGAAGAGTCCCATGCCGGGTTTGTTGCGGAAATCGTATGAGAAGGGGGGCATAATGGCGTCTCCCATTACGACTTGGTTTGACTGGGCGCTTTCTGATGTAGAGGATCCGTCGGTGGCAGTAACGATATAACTTACCAGCGCAGGCTGTCCGGTAGCGGTCTTGTCGGTGAAACCGGGGGTCTGAAGGCCGGATGCCACTACGGTTTCATCGGGGAGACGGGTGACGGTGTAGCGGATATTGTCAATATCGACCGGAAGATTGTGTACGCCGGTTTCCACGGCATCCCAGCTTACCTGAATCCCTTCCGGAATGCGGACGGCCAGGATATTCTTTATCTTGTCGGGTTGGTCAAAGCCTACGAATTGGCGGGCGATGTACTCCGGACCGGCTCCGGCGGCATTGGTGGCGCGGACGCTGACCACGCGGCTGCCGTCTTCAAGATTGAGCGTCAGATTTACTTTTGTGTCTGCCTGCGCTTCGCTGCTTTTGGCGGAAACGCCGTCAACAAGAACCTCGTAACCGAGACTGCCCGAAAGAGGGGCGTCGCCGTAGGTTGCGGAGGGCATCTTGAATGTGAGAGTCGCGGTGCCGTCAATGGTTACGTCCATCGAGAAATCGGTCACGATGGATGGGACTGCGTCATCATAGACGGGAGTCATCGAGAATACTCCGGTCATTTCTTTCGCGCCTGTGACGTAGGTGGTGAGGCGACTGGCAGCGCCGGTGGCTACGTCGACATTATAGATCCCGGATTCATTTTGGTCGCCGGTCATTGCGAACCAGTAGAGCTGCCGGGTGCCGAAATCGAAGGCGGCGTCCTGGATATATTGGGGCTTCAGTCCGGTGGCACCGATTTTGTCGAAGTTTTCGACGGCCGGGTTATATTTCAGGAAATCGCCGTTGGCGTCGATAGCGTAAACATTTCCTTTGTGGTCTGCTGCCAGTGCGGTGATTGAGGTCTCGAGAACTTTGATTACCGAAGTAGTGCCGTCCCCTTTGTCGAGGATGCCGAACTCCATCTTGTCGGTGTCGTTGTTGAAAAAGCAGCCGTATATTTTATTGTCCGCTGGGTTGTAGGTCATCGTGGTGGGGATGGAGGTCTGCGGAATCTCAATTTCGGAGGTTACCGACCAGTCTGCGGGATTGTAGGTTCTGAGAGTAACCGACGTAAGTTCTCCCTGATTGTTCTGGGTGTAGTCGATGACGTAGTATTTCCCTTCGCCGAAGCAGGCGCCTCCGACTCCTCCGACCGTAAGATCTACCGCGGTAACGCGCCCTTCGGGGAGGACATCGATGCTGTAAAGACCGCGGGGACCTCCCGCTTTTGTGAACGTTTCAGCATCATACCGCATATAGCCGTAGAAACGCGGGCTGCTGAAATTGCCCGAGGTCTCTTCTCCTGCGAGGGGCAGGATGGAAGACGCCAGCATAGCCAGACATAAAAATTTCTTCATAATTGCAACAGGATGTAATGATGTTGACTGTGGAATGTCTTCGTTCAGCCGGGAGCCGGTTATGAGAGCGCTGTCCTGACTGTCGGAATGGATTCCGGTTGATAAATTCTGTCGCAAATATATCTATTGGAGGTCCCTTGGAGTTTAATATAGATTAAGTTTGACGCTTTTTAGCATTTTTTAACTTGCTGAGGTATTGGGGGGTGATTCCCAGGTAAGACGCGATGATTTTGAGCGGAACGTTTTCGATAATCTCCGGTCGGTTCTTTAGCATGGCTTCGAAACGCTCTTTGGCGTCGCCGTTGACAACGCAGTTTTTCAGTTCATAATAGTAAAACTGATTGTCGGCCATACAGAGGGCCCACTTGGCGAATTCGTGGGATTCGCGGATCATCTTTTCATAATGCTGCTTGGGAATCTTCAGGACTTCGCTGGGACAACACGCCTCCACCTGGTAGAATGAAGGACGTCCGGCGTAGTAGCAATGATATTCCAGGAACATCGTCGGAGGGAGGGCGAAAGTGGCCGTATGCTCGTTTTCGCCATCCATAAACGTATGCCGGATTACTCCGCGGGTCACGATATATATGTTCGGGTCATACTGTCCGGCATGAATCAGCACCTGGCCTCCCCGCAGCGTCACAGGGTCCCCTCCGGCAAGGAAGCGGTCCATCACTTCATTGTCAAGCACATAATTACATTCCCGGGCTAACAATTTCTTGATACGCTCAATCATCTGCTGTCTGTCTAATTAATTAATGAATATTCAAGAATCTTCATCCTTAGCCTGTCTGGCGCGGTCCGGCCGTTCAGGCGCAAAAAAAATTGGTTGTTGCAGAACCTTGGGAATCAGTTACGTAGGTGATTTTTACCTGTATTCTACACCTGTTTTCAGTACAAAGTTAGCCATAATATCCTGAATATCAAAATAATATCAAAACAAAAAGCAACACCTATTATTAGGTGCTGCCCTTATGAACTTGGTAATAAGATGTGTTATAGCAACATATCTATATCAGAGGTATTTGTCAATCGCAGAATCGGGAACTCGCTTACATTTTGTGGAGTATCCCCACATAGTAACCACAAGTTCATTCTCGGTTAGAGTAACTATCTCAAATTCAATAGTTACACCCGCCAGAATTCCATCCTTTAGGGTAATATATATAGAATTGCCTTTTTTTCGCCAGGTTCCGAATTCGACTACATTCTCACCATTGTCGCCTGTACCGAAATGAACTTGAGTATAGTTCCCATTGGCCTCAAATCTAAAGATGCCATCTTCGCTATATTCGGAAGTAACTTCGTCGTTAACGGATTCCCAAGTTCCTATGAGGAGTTCCTCGATTTCCTGAGGGTTGTTCGGGTCATCGTTGTCATTGTTGCCGCCATTGTCATCCTCATCTACGATTGTACCTGGCACTGGGTCTGGCTCATCATCACCGCAGGAAGTGAGGGTGAACGATAGGGCTGCCAGCATGACAGCCACAAGGATTGATAGATACTTTTTCATCCTGGTTTAGAATTTGTAGGTTACGCCAACAGTGATGGGGAGACGGCCGAAATGGCTCATATACTGATATTTCAGTTCAATTCCTACGGAGAGTTTGGAGGTCAGGGCATACTCCGCACCTGCGCCTACATTGAAAAGGAACTTGTTGGCGGAAGTTGAGGATTCATCCCCATAATCCTCTTCTTCGGAATCATAGGGATAGCCCTTGGCACGGGAATAAGGATATTCCTCAT
>CAJUAF010000027.1 GCA_910584365.1 uncultured Muribaculaceae bacterium
CGAAACAAATCGCCTCGGTGCTTAGATATTACGTCGATTTATGGGATTTTATAGACTAAATAGCAATACTTACACGCAAGCTGGCAGTCTTTAGTTACTATAAAGGTAATTGTCTTATGCATGATAGCGTGGACACTTCCAATTTTAGCTGTCTTTTATCCGGCTTGATGTCAGACAGCTAAAATAGGAAACGATAGATTTTTACTTTTTCACTTTGGATTCACAATACGCCCAGCAATCGCCACCACAGAGGCTGTCACAATTATTGGAGCAGCCGTCATCACAACCGCCTGAACAAGATTTACCGCATCCGGAGTTACCTCCCGAACCAGGTTCGTCTTTCTCGCAGGATGTAAGCATCGAAGAGCCAAGCGCTGCAAACGCAAGAATAGGAAGAGTCTTGCTGCCGGCACTCTTGAAGAATTGTCGGCGCGACTGCAGTTCTTCACTGTTTTCTTTCATGATAGATATGTGTTTCCCTATAGGTGCCCCGGATTCAGGATTGGTTATAAAAAAGAAAAGCGTGGGAACCTGTACTGTTTGCTCGTCCCACGGATTGAGGCCTTCGCATTGCCCGATTTGGTAGAACGAGCAATTGCAGAGGCCTCACGCTGAATATGTTGAACACGTCCGAAGACAACGCTCTCGCGTCATCTTCAGATAGAATATACATATTCCACAAGGCATCTACCGTTGCTTCATCCCTGACCAAATCTTGAAGTTTGCGAAGTTTCAATCCGTCAGGAAAGAGCGCTGAGTAAACGCTTTCCATTATGTATGCCGTCACTTCAGGCGGCTTGTCGCCTACCCTCCCGCTGACCCGTGACCGGGCCTCTGCAGAACGGTCTGCGCTGCAAATTTAAAATGTTTTTTTGTAATATGCAACAGTTATTTCGTTTTTAAGAATTTATTTTTGAGCTGTGGAAATCTTATATCGAACTCTCGGTACTTTACAATCAAAAACGGTCGGATGCGATAACCAGCGGTCAGATTATGGCTGTTGTCGGTCGGATGGACTTGAAAGCAACCATCTAAGTCCGATATGTTCAATTGTTCCTTCTTCAATAGCTCAGAGTCGGTCCTATCGATACATAATATGGCAATGGAAGTAGATTATTTGAGGAAGAAGTGTTAAATTTAGAATATCCATATTATCATGCGACTTTGCCGGTTTCGATTTCGGACTTAAGAAACTGGAAAATATAGACGGCTCCTTGATAGTAGAGGCCACATTCGGAGTCATTGAGCTTTGCAAAGGTGGTTGATGCATAAAGCTCGTCAAGGGCTCGGTGTATGTCCCAGCCATATTCTTCCATAAGCATTTCTACGAGTTCTGCCGCAAGGCATTCTATTTGAAACTGTATGTCTTGTCTCATAATTCGATGCGGTTTAAGAATTGTACAGCTTTGGGTGTGCCGAAAAAGTATTGGACCGCATGGTCGCCGCGGAATCTCAGTTCTTCAACCAATGCCGATGCCGACATATAGCCCATTATGAAACGGCGAATCTGCACGCCAACAGTATCATCGGCAATAGGCCCTATAACAATGTCGTATGGATGAGCCGGAACATCTGAGTTGTTCTTACGGTTCATCACGACAAATTCTGCCCATTCCTCAGAGTATTCAGAAAAAATCTTTATGTTCAGGCCGTTATTTGTCGCCTCGTCTTCATCAAATTCAAAGCACGATAGTATTGGTTCGCCCTCATTTAGGAATCGAGTTGTCCGAACTGCCATCTCCAGAGCTTGGTAGGGATTGGTGTTGAGATAGAATCCTTGTCCAAAATCTTTGCCGCGCTTACTGCGCGAAAGGTCAATATGTTCAATGGCCATGTTGGAGCCGTGATAGAGTCGTATCATATCTTGCCTCCTTCCCGTTGGCAAATGACCTGAAGGTCTGAAACAGCATCATCAATGGAGAGGGTATGTTCGGCCGCATAGCAATCAAGAAGGAAATCTATGCCTGTGAAACGGCGCAGATATGCGTAGGCCTGCATATTGGAGAGCTGATGCCGCTGGGCGAAAGCTCCGACACAAGCCACCACATATTCAATTCTGTTAAATATTTCTTTCTTGTCCATGGCTATGCTTTATTGCTTAAAATTAAGTCTTTAACATCAATGTCAAGTAATTCTGAAATCCTTACAAGAGTATCAAGAGAGGGCTGCATTTTGTTGGAACACCATCGGGAAACAGTGGCTTCATTTTTGCCGACTTGCTCGGCAAGCCATTTCCCGGTTTTACCATTCTCAACTAACGCAATTTTTATCCTGTTTATCTTCTGCGATTCCATTATTCACTTGCTTACTGAATACAATACTTTGATGTTAAACGCAAAGCTACAAATAATTTTTGAGGTAGCAATCATTTCTGTTGGAAAACATAGCGATATCCTACTCCCCGGCCAAGCAATCTCAGGCAACGGCACCATCCTCCTGGGCGCCCCGCTCGGTGAAACGAAGTTCAGTATGACGTCCCCACTTAACCATACCAAAATCAGCCGGCATATCACCTTATTGTTCGCCCGACTGGCGAACGTGCTGGCAGATGACCAAATGGATGACTTCTTGGCAAGCTTCCGCGGATTGACACAAAATGCTTCTTAAGTCTTCTACCGCTTGGTCTATTTGTTGTGCAACAGTCATAGTCATTCAAATTTTATTTCCCAGGTGCCTTTCTTTGTTGCTCCTTTACGACAAAGAAATACACCTTTATTTTCCATTTTCTTTCTCAAAGTCCGCACCTGATCTATGGTCAAATTCAATTCTTCCGCCATCTTGGACAATGTTATGGATGGCATTGCTATAATCAGAGACAGCAGATTGCATTGAACTTCCGTCAAATCGCGATTATTGATTGCGTCAATAATTTCTTTGGGGAGTTCTTTGGTTTCTTTGGGATTTTCTTTGGTTTCTTTAGTTCCTTTGGCGGAATAGCCTGTTTGTATGCCGTTTCCTTCACCATTCGATTTGATGGCTTCTTGGGAAGCCACGTTCCTTGTCGGTCGTTTGAAGGTAACGATTACGAAGCCGCCGTCCCAACGCCATGTGGGTTCATCTACGCCTTGTTCGCGGCAGGCATCCATTATACGTTTGGCTCCAGAACCCCAGCTTTCCAGATAGGTTGACTTATACAAGGCTTCGGCAATCTTTAGATTGTAGGGGTATGACTCATGCGGCTCCTTGATGGATGCGGGTGAGATTTGAGGAGGGAATATACCGGGATTGGCAATCTCTATGCGGTCGTCGTAGATAGCAATGCTTCCGGTCAGATTATGCTTCTCCCATTGACGATGGCACAGACTGTTGATCAGTGCTTCGCGCAAAGCGTGATACGGCACTTCAAGGCGTTCTTCGCGCTGAAGGCTGTGGTTGGTAATCTTTCCACTTAGATTGAGGTGCTTGAAGAAAAAAGCCATGCCAGCGTCAAGCAAGTCAAAGAAATTGCCCTCTGCACGTTGGTTGTCGATAAACTCATTCTTATCGTTACCCAGGAATCGTGCCATCCGAAGCCGAAACTGCGGATACCCTTCGATATTGTTTGAGAAAAGCATCACCGCTCCATTGGTCGGATTGCCGTTTTTCAGAAGATTCCATTTCGCCAGGGTGTCATCAATCGGCGCACTCATGGCACTTACTGGGATTCTACCTCCCTCAACGCCAAGTCGGATGCACCCTCTAATATGCTTCTCGTTCAAGTCGGCAAGCGTAACACCATCTGCCATCTGACGTTCCCACGCATACATCTGAGGCTGATGCGCCCGGATTCGTTCATCATACATCTCGTGCGGCATTACCTTCGTTGTACTTTCGACTTTATAATAAGGGCATCCGTGGAAGGTATGCGGACGCTCTCCCCACACCCAGCCATCAAAGTGCATGGCAATCACTTTATTGCCGGGACGGTCAGGCACAACAACGTAATGAATCTTTACATCGACAGCGGGCTCTAATCCAGTAATAGCTTTGGCTATCTCTTGCTGTGTTGAGTCTGTAACTTCTTGTCCTAATATTTTAAGCGACTTTGGCGCAATTCCGAAAATCAACCAACCACCATCTGTGTTGAGAAACGCACACGCCGAGTGCATACCGTCTTTCAGTTCGCCGGTAGTTTTTTTCAGCTCCAAAGTTCTCGACTCGTCCGCTGCAATCAGAGCCTTTATATCGTCTATAGTCATAGTCCTTTGTGTATTATTAAAATGGCAGTTCTTCTTGAGTCGTTGTGACGGAACTCTCCACTACTGGTTGGATTTGAGATAATCCATAGAACGTAAAAATTTTATTTGCCTTTGCTAAGACATCACCATCTAATAGAACAGTATTCTTCGAATAGTCCTTCCAAAGCATTTCGATATATGATTTTTCCATTTTGCTAAAATGGGTCAATATCTTTATAACTTTAAGAGCAGATTCATTATTTTTGGCATTTAACAACAACCTTATAATATTACAACAATATGTACCGTGTGTTCTATCATCGGCAAAAATAATTTCTGCAATACGTTGTGCCACATATCGCGCATCAAGATTATGAGCTTTTAGAACTTGATATCGGTCTAAAAAACCATATGGATTTATTTCTTTGTTAATAGGTATGCATAATTTATTTTGGCCAAGTGCTATTCCTACTTCTTGATCACACCATCTGCTGCTTCTGAATCCATTAACCAATATGGCACATAGAGCATCCATTGAAAATAGTGCATTATATAACTCAGAAACCCACTCTTTTGATGGCTCAATATCTTCATGAGCTACAAAACCGTGGATTCCCCAATCTAATAATGCTTTTTGTAGATTGGCTGCGGATGTCTTGTTTTTAGATATATGACTTATAAATAAGCGAAAATAATCAATTATCCACATTGATTCCGATGTCGGGTAATCTATTCCCTCCTCATCATAAGGCACAATAATTACTCCATTTACTTGTATGGATTCGTTATTGATGGACGCCTCAACAAACGCTTGCGAAATTGCATCTGCTATCTCTTTTTTCTCTTTGTCTTCAATTTCCACATATTTATTCGTTGGAACAGTAAGAACAATTGTGAAATAATCAATGCCTCCATTCCAGTTGTCATGAGAATCAAAATTCTCCGCAAGGCACTCAGATTTGCATAATTCAAAAGCAACGTGATTCCTATGTTTAAGAAGATTACGCGCCGTAGTATAATATGTCTTTAGGTATTCCAACATAATCTGTGTGATTATTGCAAAGTTAGCTATTTTTCGCGAGATTAACGGTATGCAATCCTACAAATCTACGAATTGATTCAAGTGAACTATGGTCCATACAGTTATCCCAGACTGAGACAGTCATCCCCCGCTGACATAATGCTGTAAAACAGGGAGTCAGACGGGGGATGACTGTATATTTGTATTTCCGGATGGAGGGATATCGATATAGGAAAGGGGTTGGGAAGGAGGGGATCAGCGGACGAGTTTCAGGACGGGGGTGGAGCCGTCGGCGAGGAGGACGCGGACAATGAAGACGCGGGCGTCGTAGGGGGCCGTATCGACCTGCATCGTCGGGGACTGGAAGTTTTGGGCGATGGTGAAGCAGCGGCCGGAAACGTCGTAGAGCTGGGCGGCGCGGATATCGACGGAGGCGGCAAGATGAAGCACTGTGCCGTCAAAGGCGGCGGTCAGGCCGCTATTGGCTTCGGCATCGTTGTCAATCGTCGGAGCATCGGTGCCGGAAAGGGCAACGATGTTGAAATCCTGCCACTGAGGCAGTTCCTTATAATAATCTCCCTGACCGACGCCGACAAGCAGGGTCACCTGCGGCTGGTCGACACCTTCCCACACGGAAGTTCCCAGGGCCGGAGCTTCCTGGAGAACAGTGGCGTCGATATGCTCTACGGTCCAGCGCTCCATCGCGTTGTCGTCAAGCATTTTAAGTGTGGCCGGGAGGGTAATCTTCTGAGCCGACAGACCCGAGAGGGCATATTTTCCCACGGTCTCAAGCGACGTATCGCCGATATCTGCGGGATTCACCGAAGTGCCATACAGCAGATAGTCGGCCACGGTGTCCGTCCCTTCGGGAAGAAGCTGCGCCAGGGAAGCGTCGATGGCGGCGTCCTTGAAGAAGGCGCCGACGCCGAGCGAAGATGCCGAAGCAGGGAACGCTACGACCTTGAGCGAGCCGCAGTTGGCGAAAGCCCAGTCGCCGACAGAGTTCAGCCCCTCGCATCCGGAAAGGTCGGCAGCCGTCAGGCCCGAATGGCTGAACGCCTCGTCGCCGACGGAAGTCAGCGAGGCAGGGAAGTCTATCGATGTCAGGGCCGCACATCCGGCGAAAGCCCGGGCGCCGACGGAGGTCAGCGAGGCGGGAAGTTTCACTGAAGTCAGCGACTCACATCCCTGGAAGGAGGAGGCGGGAAGCGCCGTCAGCGGAGCCTCGATGACAACGGTTTTCAGGGCCTTGCAGTCCTTGAAAACCATATTCCCGATTTCCCGGACCGAAGCCGGCAGGGTAATTGTCTCCAAAGCGGTCATGCCCGAGAAAGCGCCGGTGGCTATGCGGGTGACGGTGGAAGGGATTACAAGCTGGCGCACACGGGTATTGCCGAGCGCTCCGTCGGCGATTTCCGTAAGCCCGGCGGGGAGGACAAGCGTCGAAAAATTTCCCGACATCAGTGCGCAGTAGGGAAGCACGCCCGCGGGGGAAGAAGTCTGGCCGGTCTCCGACTTGCGTCCCTGATATGGAGCAATAGTGACCCCGGAGAGGTCAAGCGACTCCAGGGAAGTCATCTCGCGGAGAAAATCGAAATCAGTAACGTCAAGGGAACCGGTGACCGTCAGGGAGGTCTCCTCTGAGGGATTCGGCACCGCGTTTCTCAGTCCCCCGGCCTCAGTCTCGACAGTAAGAGCCGCCGCAGACAACGGAGCGACACAGAGGGCCGCGCATATTGTGATTCTTTCAAAAAGCTTCATCAGGAATATACAGTATTGTTCAATAATACAACTGAAAAACACGCGAATTATTGCGCGGTTTTTGTTAACTTTGCGGATGAAATGATGAAAAATGAAAGGACAACAGCCGGCCTGAGAATCCTGCCGGCGATTCTGCTTGCGATACTTGCCACCGCTTCCGGTTGTTCCGGGGAAAAGAACCGTGCCGAAAGCCTCCCCGGCGCCCTGGAAACGGAAATCGAGAGTTTCCGGACCGACGATACCGACCCGACCGGAGAGCCGGCGACAGGCGAAACCCCGGAAGAACACCCGGCGGTGGCCGCCGTCACCTCCATGCTCGGCCATGCCGGAGTGATGGCAATCCTCATGCCTTACGACACCGTAAAAGCCCATAACCCCTACGAAGCTCATTTCGACTCGATGCCTCCCGGAGGCATCAAGATGAAAATCAACGGACTGGGAGGCTACCTGGGGCGCGTCTTCAACGACAGCAACAAGGTCCACCTGGCCGCTGCCGAAAGCGTCGGCATAGCCCCGCTCCACACCTTAGGGGACGTCTGGCGACAGGCACCGCGCCTGGAGCGCCTCCAGACCTGCGAGGCATACTACCTCGACAATCTGACCCACTCCCTTCCCTACCTTGTCCCGAAAGCCCACACGCTGCTGAAAGAAATCGGCCTGGCCTTCCGCGACTCGCTCAACTCCCGCGGCGGCGGTTACTACCGGATAAAGGTCACAAGCGTCCTGCGCACCCCCGCCCTGGTAAAGCGCCTGCGCCGCCGCAACCGCAACGCCGTCGACACTTCCGCCCATCTCTACGGCACCACCTTCGACATCTCCTACCTGAAATTCATCTGCGACTCCACGCAGATTCCCCGCACCCAGGAGGATATGAAGAATCTCCTGGGGGAAGTCGTCCAGGACTTCCGGCTCAAAGGACGCTGCTACGTGAAATATGAGCGCAAACAGTCCTGCTATCATATAACTGTCCGCTAACCCCCCGACACATAACATCCGCGCTGAAATGAACGAACAGACCGAAAGACAGACTTCCGCTCCGACACCCGCCGACAGCGCCCCCGCCGCAGGGAAGCGCCGCCGTCCGCTGTGGCTGAGGGCCCTGAAATGGACGGGCATCACCGCCGGCGTCCTCGTGGCGCTGTTTCTGATTGTCTGCACCCTGATTGTCTGGATTCTCACTCCGGGGAAGCTCACTCCGATAGTGGAGCGGCAGGCATCGGAGTACCTCGACGCCGACATCCGCATAGGGCGCGTCGAACTGACCTTCTGGCATACCTTCCCGAAAATGACCGTCGACGTCGACTCCCTCGAAGTAATCTCCCGCTCCCTGAGAAAACTTTCCGACGCCGAACGCGCCACCCTCCCCGCCGACGCCGACTCGCTTCTGAGGCTCACCGCCTTCCACGGCGGCCTGAATATCCTCCCGCTCATGACCGGAAACATCCACCTCTACGATGTGATTTTCCGGGAACCGACAGTCAACCTGGTGGCCGTCAACGACTCCGTGGCCAACTATGACATTGTTCCCCCCTCGGAGGAAGCCGCCGACTCCTCGTCGCTCTTCATCCCCGGGATAATCCTAAACCGCTTCGTCATCGAAAACTCCGGTCCGCTGCGTTACCGGTCCCTCGCCGACAGCACCGATCTTGCCGTCAGCCTGGAGAACGTCACCCTCCACGGTCCGGACGCGCCGGTCTACCGCCTGTCGGCCCGCGGCGCCACCGCCATCCCTCTGCTGAAAGATTTCAACCTTCATGAATTCACCTTCGGCATCGACGGACGCCTGGAGTGGTCGCCCGACGCGCCGCTCTGCGTCGCCGCCCGGGATGTGAAACTGGACATCGACCGATATGCTTTCCGATTCGACACGGCGCTTGACCTCAGTGACGCCCCGACCCTGACCGAACTACGCGCCCGGGTGGAGGATTTCCCCGTAGCTGACGCCCTCACCCATCTCCCCGCGGATCTGCGGACATATGCTGCTCCCCTGAAGACCGACATGAAAGTCAGTTCCTCGCTGGAGCTGACGCGCCCCTGGGTGCTGACCGACACCGCCATTCTCCCCTCTTTCCGCGCCTCCCTTTCCATCCCCTCCTGCAAGGCGGACTACCAGCAGCTCCATCTGCGCGAAGCCGCCCTCGACCTGGAAGTGGACTTCGACGGGGAGAAAATCGACAACTCCCGGTTCAATCTCAAAAAACTGCGTCTGGCCGGCCGCAGCATCGACGTCAGTCTGAGCGGAAAAGCCTCCGCGATCCTATCGGATCCCAAGGTCGAAGGGCGCTTCCGGGGCAACGTGGCGCTCGGGACGCTTCCGGCATCGCTCACCTCCAGGCTGCCTGTACGCCTGGTAGGGCGCATTTCCGGAGAATCGGATTTCCGGTTCCGGCTCAGCGACCTGGCTCCCAAGCGGTTCCATCGCGTCTACGCCGACGGCTCCATCGAATTCACCGGTCTGGAGGCATCGGCTCCCGACGGTTTCCTCCTGCGCCTCAACAACGGACGGATAGAATTCGGCACGACCGACTCTTTCGTCCGCGAAGGACATAAAGTGGACTCCCTGCTGAAAGTCTCCCTGAAGATCGACACACTCTCCGCCCTGGCCGACAGCATGGTACTGGAACTCAAGAATCTCCGGGCAGGAATCGGCTCCGTAAACCGGAAAAGTTCGTCCGACACCTCGGAAATCAATCCTTTCGGAGGGAGCATCGCCCTGGAGCGGCTGAAATTCGATTCGGCGGCCGACACGCTTCGGATCCGGCTGCGCGACGCCCGCATCGGCGGGGCGCTCCGCCGCTTCGAGGGGAACGCCCGCGCCCCGCTCATGAACCTGCGCATCAACGCCGCACGGATGATGATGCGCCAGGCCTTTACCCGCTTCTCGCTGCGCGAGACCGACATGGCCCTGAACATCAACCTGCGTCCGCGCAAGGAAGGACGCCCGGATCTTTCGCAGGAGGAGAGGACGCGCAGACGCCATGCCGCCGACAGCATCGATTCCGTAAGCCGCGACAACGGCGACGTGGACCTGCGTCTCGACCGGGGTATGCGGCGGATGCTGCGCCGCTGGGACTACAACGGCTCCCTGCGCGCCACCCGCGGCCGGTTCGTCACACCCGTCTTCCCCCTGGACAACCGCCTGAGCCGTATCGACCTGCGATTCAACGCCGATTCCGTAATCCTCTCGGGACTGAAATATACCGCCGGGGAAAGCGATTTCCTCATCGACGGCACGATTTCCAACATCCGCCGGGCGCTGACCTCACGCCGCAACAATACGCTGGGCATCCGGTTCAACGTAACGTCGGACACCATCAACGTCAACCAGATTGTCAAGGCTCTTTTCGCCGGAACGGCACCACGCTCCGCGGAAATACCCGACAGTCAGGACCAGGATGACGACCTCCCCGCCGTCACCCCCTCGCTGGAAAACGACACCGCCGCCACCGGCCCCCTGCTGCTCCCCCACAATCTCGACGCCCACATCAGGGTAAGGGCCCGGAATATCCTCTACTCCGACCTGGAGTTGCACGGTTTCCGCGGGGACCTGCTGCTTTATGACGGCGCCCTTAACCTGCGCGACCTGTCGGCCTCGACCGACATCGGATCAATCTCCCTCAATGGCCTATATTCGGCCACCCACGCCGACTCCCTCCAGTTCGGGCTCGGGATGAAAGTGAACCGCTTCATGCTCGACCGCCTCACTTCGCTTGTCCCGGCCATCGACACCATGATGCCGATGATGAGGGATTTCGCCGGAATCGTCAACGCCGACATCGCCGTCACAACCGCCCTGGAAAAGAACATGGACATCAACATCCCCTCCATGCGAGCCGCCATCAAAATCGAAGGAGACTCCCTGGTGCTGCTCGACGCCGACACGTTCAAGACCCTCTCGAAATGGCTCATGTTCAAGAACAAGAAGCACAACATGATCGATCATCTCTCCGTGGAAGTCGTCATCGACAGCTCCACCATCGAACTTTACCCCTTCATGTTCGACATCGACCGCTACCGCCTCGGTGTGATGGGCCACAACGACCTGGCCATGAACCTCAACTACCACATTTCGGTACTGAAATCCCCGATGCCGTTCAAATTCGGCATCAACATAAAGGGGACACCCGAGAACATGAAAATCCGCCTCGGAGGAGCCAAGTTCAAGGAAAACATGATCGGAGAACGCCAGATAATCGCCGACAACACCCGCATCAACCTTGTCCGCGAAATCGACAACGTCTTCCGCCGCGGCGTAAGCAAAGCCCGCTCCGGACGGCTCAGTTTCCGCCCGGCGGCACTTACCCCGGAAGAAGCCGCCCGGCGGAAGGAACTGCTGGAATCCCCCCTCGACGGGGAGGAACGCATGAGCTACGCCGACTCCCTGCGGATGATCCGCGCCGGTCTGATAGAGAACCCCGACACACTCCGCTTCCCTCCGGCCCCGGCGACCGGCCGCTGAATCGGAGTGCAAAATTTCGGGAATTGGGAAATAATGCTTATCTTTGCAGAGAACTAAAAATCAGTTTATGGAAAGCTCAAGAATTGCTGAGAGAATCAGGCAGCTGGCCGCTTCCGCCACGCTGGCCATGTCGCAGAAGAGCAGCGAACTGCGCGCTGCCGGAGTTGACGTAGTGAATCTTTCTGTCGGCGAGCCTGACTTCGCCACCCCCCTTCATATCAAGGAGGCCGCCAAGAAAGCCATCGACGACAACTTCACCCATTATTCTCCCGTAGCCGGTTATCCCGGACTGCGCGAGGCCGTGGCCGAAAAGCTCCGCAAGGAGAACCATGCCGGCTACGAGGCCGCCCAGGTGGTTGTCTCCACCGGCGCCAAGCAGGCCCTCAGCAATGTGGTGCTGGCCGTGGTCAATCCCGGCGACGAAGTCATCATCCCCGTTCCCGCGTGGGTCAGCTACGTGGAAATGGTCAAACTCGCCGAAGGCAAATCCGTGCTTGTCCCCGCCGGAATCGAGCAGGGATTCAAGATCACCCCCGCCCAGCTTGAAGCTGCCATCACTGACCGCACCCGCCTCATAATGCTATGCTCCCCCTCCAACCCCTCCGGCGCTGTATATTCCCGCGAGGAACTCCGGGGCCTGGTCGAGGTGCTGAAGCGTTATCCGCAGGTCACCGTCCTTTCCGACGAAATCTACGAGCATATCAACTATACTCCCGAGGGACACGTCTCGATGGCCGAGTTCCCCGAAATCGCCGACCGCCTTGTGATTGTCAACGGCGTTTCCAAAGCCTACGCGATGACCGGATGGCGAATCGGCTACATGGCCGGACCGCTCGAGATAGCCAAAGCCACCACCAAACTCCAGGGACAGACCACCTCCGGCACCTGTTCTATAGCCCAGAAGGCAGCCGAAGCCGCTTACCGCGGTCCCCAGGACTGCGTGGAGGAGATGTGCCAGGCTTTCCGCCGCCGCCGCGACCTTATCGTCCGCCTCGCCCGCGAAATCCCCGGTCTGAAGCTCGACGAACCTCAGGGAGCATTCTATATCTTCCCGGAAATCAGTGCCTTCCTCGGCAAGAGCTACACAGTGACCGCACCTGACGGCACTGAGACCGTCAGCGTAATCAGGACTGACGCCGACCTGGCCATGTATCTTCTGGAAGTGGCCCATGTGGCTACGGTAGCCGGCTCCGCGTTCTGTATGCCGGGCTATCTGCGCCTGAGCTATGCAGCCGCCGACGCCCTCCTGACGGAGGCGATGCGCCGCATCCGCGAGGCCCTGGCCCGTCTGGCCTGAACCGCAAACCAACTTCTGTCAACCAATCCGATAAATCCGATATAACATCCGATGAATTTCATTGAAGAACTTACCTGGCGAGGTATGATCCACCAGTCGATGCCCGGCACCGAAGAATACCTCAAGAAAGGTATGACAAGCGCATATCTCGGAATCGACCCCACGGCCGACTCCCTCCATATAGGCCACCTTGTAGGCGTGATGATGCTCAAGCATTTCCAGCGCTCGGGCCACAAACCCATCGCCCTTGTCGGGGGAGCTACCGGCATGATCGGTGACCCCTCCATGAAGAGCCAGGAACGGAAGCTCCTGGACGTGGAGACCCTCCGCCACAACCAGGAATGCATCAAGAAGCAGCTGGCCAAGTTCCTCGACTTCGACAGCGACGCCCCCAACGCCGCGATTCTGGTCAACAACTACGACTGGATGAAAGACTTCGGCTTCCTCGACTTCATCCGTGAAATCGGCAAGTGCATCACCGTCAACTACATGATGGCCAAGGACTCCGTCAAGAAGCGTCTCTCAGGCGAATCGGGCCAGGGGATGTCCTTCACCGAGTTCTCCTATCAGCTGCTCCAGGGTTATGACTACCTCCACCTGTATCAGAACAACGACTGCCACCTGCAGCTCGGAGGCTCCGACCAGTGGGGCAACATAACCACCGGCACCGAACTCATCCGCCGCATCGCCGGAGGGGACGACGCTTTCGCCCTGACCTGCCCGCTGATTACCAAAGCCGACGGCGGCAAGTTCGGCAAGACCGAGAGCGGCAACGTATGGCTCGACCCGGCCCGTACCACTCCCTACCAGTTCTATCAGTTCTGGCTCAATGTCTCCGATGCCGACGCCGAGAAATACATCAAGATTTTCACCGTCCTCGACAAAGAGGAAATCGACGCACTGGTGGAACAGCAGAAGCAGGACCCCGGACAGCGTCCCCTGCAGAAGCGCCTGGCAAAGGAAATCACCACCATGGTACATTCCGCCGAAGACTACGAGATGGCCGTCGAAGCCTCGCAGATTCTCTTCAGCAACAAGGCCACCGACGCTCTCCACAAAATCGACGAGGCCACCCTGCTGGCCGTGTTCGACGGAGTGCCTCAGTTCGAGATTTCCCGCACCCTCCTCAGAGAGGGCACCAAGCTGGCTGACCTGCTGGTCGACCACGCGCCCGTCTTCCCCTCCAAAGGGGAGCTGCGCAAACTGGCCCAGGGGGGCGGTTTCGCGATTAACAAAGAAAAAGTCGCCGACCCCTATGCACCATCCTCCGAAGCGCTCCTGCTCAACGACAAGTATATCCTTGTCCAGAAAGGGAAGAAAAACTATTACCTCCTGAAAGTCACCGACTGACACCAGACAACAAGGCGGCGCGTCAGATCCCCCGGGTCTGACCGCCGCCTGAATTTTCACCCTCGTTATCCGATACTTGCGCAACTATGGCGAAGCTGATGCTTGTTATCAATCCCATCTCCGGGACCGGCAGTAAGAAAGGGGTCAGGGAGATGGTGGAAAAGGCCATGGCCGAGTGCGGTCATGAGGTTGACGTGCGCCTTACCGGAGCGCGCGGCGACGCCACCCGCCTTGCCCGCGAGGCCACCCGCCAAGGCTATTACGGTGTACTTGCCTGCGGCGGCGACGGGACCGTCAACGAGACCGCCCGCGCACTCTGCGGCACCGGGACAGCCCTGGGAATCCTCCCCGCCGGATCGGGCAACGGTCTGGCTCGCCATCTGCATATCCCGGTGGATATTCAGGCAGCACTGAAAATCATCGCTTCCGACAATATCGTGGACTCCGACTACGGCACCGTCAACGATCTGCCGTTCTTCTGCACGTTCGGCATGGGATTCGACGCCGCCGTAAGCCACCGCTTCGCCCGGCGCCAGCGCCGCGGACTGCTTAGCTACGTCACGAGCGCCGTATCGGAATATGTCCAGTACCGCCCCCAGACCTATACCGTCTCGGCCAACGGCAAGCTGCTGACCGAAAAAGCCTTCCTGGTAGCCGTCTGCAATGCCTCCCAGTGGGGCAACAACGCCTATATCGCCCCCGAGGCGTCCATCACAGACGGGTTGCTCGACATCACAATCGTACACAGCGGGACGGCCATCGACGCCGCCGTCATGGGGATGGATATATTCACCGGATATATTAACAAGAACACGATGGTCCACACTTTCCGCGCTCCCGCCTGCGTGATCTACCGCAACAGCGACGGAGAGGCCCATATCGACGGAGAACCCGTCACCCTGGGGGATATCCTCGACGTAAAATGCCACCGGGGCGCCCTGAAAATCTTCACCCCGGGGGGAGACCACAGCTTCACTCCCGTCATCACCCCTCTGAAAGAGATGCTCAAGGACGCCCGTCTGGGACTGAACCATCTCCTCCATGTAAAGTAACGTGGTTTCCTGTCGGAATCAGCCCCCTCTCCCGTACTGGGAAAATATCGCGACAACGGAACTTTTCAGACTCCGGAAGCGTTTCAGATTTAACGTTCCACTACTTATCTATTGAGAGGGTTTATTATGGCCGCAATCAAATTCACAGGAATCCTGAAAGGATTTTTCAAAATATTGATGTGGTTGCTGCTGGGTCTGATCGGCCTGGCGGCCCTTGTCGTATTCCTGCTCTATCTTCCTCCCGTACAGGACTTTGCCGTACCTAAAGTACTGAACGCCATCAATAAGCCCGGCGAGATGGAGATTTCGGTCAAAAAGCTGCGCCTTTCTTTCCCTCTTGACCTTACGGCCGATTCCCTCCGGTTCGAGACTCCGGGGATGGGAGTGAGCGCCCGCAAGGCCGCCCTGGAAGTATCCTTCATGCCGCTGCTCAGCGGCGAGATCGTCGTCCCGGCGGCTCGGCTCGACGGCACTGATTTCCGGCTCGGGACTCCCGATTCCGCCCTTTATATGACCGCGGCCCTGGAACTTGCACGCCTTGAAGACGCCCGCGTCCATCTTGGCGCCCAGCGCGTCTGGGTAACCGACCTGACCGTCGACAGCGGCCGGGTGGAAATGGCCATGCGCCCCGATACCGTTCCTCCCCCTCCCCGCAACGATTCCATCCCTGCCAACTGGCACATCACCCTCGGCCACGGCGGTCTGCGCCGCATCGCCTACAACATGACCCTGGAGCCGACAATCACCGACCTCGACTGCGTTCTCGCCAAAGGGGACATAACGGAGGCCGACGTCGATATGCGCTACAATACGGTGAAAGTGAAAGAAATCGTAATGAGCCGGGCCGACGCGCGGTATATCTACCCCACGCCGGAATACCTGGCCGCCCATCCGGTGCCCGAGGTACCGGCCGATACCGCAGCAACAGTACCCTGGACCGTCACCTGCGACCGTATCTCCCTGACCGACTCCCGCGCGCTCTACGCCCTCAACGGAGCGCGTCCCATAGGGAACAATTTCGACCTCAACTATATCCAGGCGTCGGAAATCAACATCGAGATTGACTCTTTCCTCAACCGCCGGACCACGGTCCACGCCCCCATCCGCCGTATCTCGGCCCGCGAAAGGTGCGGGATTCCCGTGGAACTCAGCGGTGTCTTCGACATGGATTCAGTCACACTCCGCGCCAGTGGATTCGAGCTTAAGACCGCAACCTCCGGCATCTCCCTCACGGCCATGATGGGTCTTACTCCCCCTGCGCCGGACGGCAGGGAGTCAACGCCCATGAATCCCGACACCCCCTTCTCAGTAAGTCTCTCAGCCGAAATCAGCAATGACGACATCCGCCGTCTTGCACCCCCGGCCATGACGGCGATTGCCGACGGGCTTCCCCGCGGTGTACCTCTCTACATCGAGGCCGACGCTTCGGGTACCATGTCGGACATCGACGTGGAGGTCATCTCCCTTAAATTGCCCCGCCATCTCCAGCTGGAGGCGTCCGGACATCTGGCCGACGCCATGGACCTGGCCAAAGCCTCCGGACAGCTCGACATCTCCGGCTCCATGCCCGACGGCTCCTTCCTCAAGCCCACGCTGATGGATGCCAAAATGGCTCGTCAGATAAATCTTCCTCCGATGACTCTCGACGGCACCGCCGATTTCAACCGGGGAGATATCTCGGCCGACATCGCAGCCACGGCTGCCGACGGCTCGGTAGCCCTCACCGGGGAATGGCATAACCGTGCGAAGGGTTACGCCCTGAATCTCGACGCCCGTAAGTTCCCTCTCCAGTCGATTCTCCCCGCTCTGGGCGTAAGCGATATTACGGCAACAGTGGATATCCGGGGGGAAGGCCTCGACCCCTTCAGCCCCTCGACTGCCCTGGCCGGAAAGATTGACCTCACCCACGTGGGTTATCACGGCGTAGGCTACAACAACATCACCGCCGACCTGACCGTCGGCGACGGGAACGCCGGTCTGACGGCTGTATCCAGGAATCCCGGCGCCAACTTCACCGTCACCGCCAGCGGAAACCTCGCCGGAGACACTCTCCGCTGGGATTTCGACGGCGATGTCCGCAATATCAATCTCCGGACGCTCCATCTGTCCGACTCCGTAGGGGAAGGTTCGGGGCAGCTCGCCGGAAAGGCCGCGTTCACTCTTCCCCGCACGTATGTGACCCGCGTGGGACGCCGGAAAGTGACCCGCACCACACCGATGTCTGTCGACGCGGACCTTGATGTGGCCCATCTCTACTGGCGTATGTCGTCCGGCACGGTCAATGCCTCCGACATCGCGGCCAGGTTCCTGGCAGATTCCTCCCGGGTGATGCTCGACGTGGATAACCGCGACCTATGCCTGAAAGCGTCTGCCGCCACCGGACTTGACTCATTGCTGACGCGCTTCACCGCCTCAGCGGCGCTGATGAACCGCTTCATGGCCCGGCGTCAGCTCGATGTAGACTCGCTCCAGCGCGCACTTCCCCCCTTCGAGCTGTCGCTCAGCGCCGGACCGGAGAACATACTGACAAACTTCCTGGCCGAAAGCAAGATCAGTTTCGACACGCTTTCCCTCTCGGCCCGGAATGATTCCCTGATTACAGCCGGCGCCCGGGTTCTCGGATTCGTAACCGGGAAGACCCGCCTCGACTCCATAACGCTGGATATGCGCCAGCGCGGGAATCTCCTTGTCTATAATCTGGCCGTCAATAACGAACCGGGAACGTTCGACCAGTTCGCCCATATCAATGCGAAGGGATTCATCGGAGCCGACAAGTTCGCCCTGCTTTTCAACCAGCGGAATATCAAGGAGGAGACCGGATTCAGCTTCGGTTCAGTGGTCACCATGCCCGAAGCCAACACTTTCTCCATGCGCTTCGTGCCCTACCATCCCGTCATCGGTTACAAGGACTGGGAAATCAACCGCGACAACTTCATCTCCTACAATATCCTGACGAAGCATCTCGACGCCAATATCGACCTGAAGAATCCCGCCAGCTCCCTGCGGCTCTTCACCGAGCATAACGAGAACGACTCCACCCAGGAGGCAATCCGTCTGCAAGTCAAGGACCTGAAACTTCAGGACTGGCTGGCCATCAATCCCTTCGCGCCTCCGGTCAAGGGGGATCTCTCGGCCGACATGGCAATCTCGTTGGGCGACAAGTCGCTCAACGGCTCCGGAACGGTGTCGCTCGCCGACCTGTATTACGGTTCTGACCGCGTCGGGACCTTCGACCTCGAACTCGACCTGCGCACCAACGCTTCCGGGACAATCCGCGCCAACACGACCCTGCTGGTCGACGGCGTGCGCACAATCACGGCCTCCGGAAACCTCAACGACTCCACCGCCCGGAATCCGTTCCTGCTGGACTTCAGGATGATCCGCTTCCCCCTGGCGGTCGTCAACCCCTTCCTCCCCAAAGGTACGGCGCGCCTCCACGGTATGCTGAACGGCGAGATGGATATTACCGGCGAACTCGCCACGCCGATCTTCAACGGATGGCTGAATTTCGATTCCACGGCCGTCGACGCCACTATGCTCGGCTCGAGCTTCTCTTTCTCTGAAGAAAAGATTCCGGTGGAGAACAACCTGGTGAGCTTCAAGGATTTCGCCATCAAAGCCGTCAACGAGAACCCGCTGCGCATCGACGGAACGGTCAACATCGCCTCCCTTTCCGACCCGAAAATAAATCTTTCGCTGACGGCGTCAAACACGCAGATAATAGGCTCGAAACGGAAGAAGGGACAGGACGCCTACGGAAAGGCATACATCAATCTTGACGCCGCCGTCAGAGGCTCCCTGAATTTCATGGACATAAAGGCAAACCTGAAAATCCTCCCCGGCACGAACTGCACATACGTTATTCCCGACGTGCAGTCGGCCATCGCTTCCCGCAGTCAGTCCGAGATGGTGAAGTTCGTCAACTTCGCCGACACCGCCGCCGTGGCCCAGGCGGATTCCATTGTCCGGGAGGGTATGCTGATGAATATCAACGCCACCCTGGAAATCTCCGAAGGCTCCACCATCGCCGTGGATCTCTCGGCCGACGGAAAGAACCGGGCGCAGGTACAGCCCTCGGGACGCATAAACTACTCGCTGGACTATCTCGGAGACGAGCGAGTCACCGGCCGCATCAACATCAACGAAGGCTTCGTGCGCTACGGAATGCCCCCCGTGCTGTCCGAGAAACTCTTCAATTTCCGCGACAACAGCTATATCGTCTTCAACGGCCAGATGCTCAACCCCGTGCTGAACATCCATGCCTACGACGAGGTGAAAGCCACGGTCAACAACGACGGCAACTCGAAGATAGTGAACTTCGACGTGGACCTCAGCGTCACCGGTACGCTGGAAGCCATGAACGTGGCCTTCGGACTGTCGACGGACAATGACCTGACAATCCAGAACGAAATCCAGTCGATGAGTCCCGACCAGCGGGCCAACCAGGCCATGAACCTGCTGCTCTACGGCACATATACCGGTCCCGGAACCCGCGCTTCCTCGATGGGGAACCCGCTGTACACCTTCCTGGAGGGACAGCTCAACAACCTGGCCTCCTCGGCAATCAAGGGGGTTGACATCTCCTTCGGAATAAATCAGCTCGACCGCAACCGCGACGGAGTGAACTCCACGGCGATGAATTACAGCTACAAGGTGTCGAAATCGCTCTTCGACGACCGGTTCAAGATTGTTGTCGGAGGCAACTACACCACCGATGCGGACGCCGACGAGAACTTCTCGCAGAACCTCATATCCGACATCTCCTTCGAATATCTGCTCAACAAGCAGGGCACCCGATACATACGCCTGTTCCGCCACACCGGCTACGAGTCGATCCTCGAGGGTGAGATAACCCAGACCGGCGTCGGTTTCGTTTACAAGAAGAAAATCCGCTCCTTGCGCGATCTCTTCAACTGGCTCCGCGTAAGAAAGAAAGAGGAGGTGACTCCGCTCCCTCTGACACCCGTATCCCTTGACTCCGAAAAGAAATGAAAAAGTCCGATTCACTGAAAACGCCGCTGCTCCCTCTCAGGGGCATGACGGCCGTGGTGGCCCTGACAATCGTTGCGGGGTTGCTGCTTGCGGGTTGCTCCACGACAAAGCGCATCCCGCAGGGGGAGACGCTCTACACGGGCCTGAAAGCTCTGGATGTCACTCCGGCTCCGGGGGAGAAAGTCCCCGAAGGAGTACATGAGGAGCTGGCCGGAGCGGTCAATGTTCCCCCGAACAATGCCATTTTCGGGTCCCCGTCGCTCCGCTGGCCTTTCCCGGTGGGGCTGTGGGTATGGAACAACTGGAACGATCCCGGCCACGGACTGAAACACTGGGCCTACGAGAAGCTGGTGGCCGAACCGGTGCTTGTCAGCGATGTACGGCCCGAAGCCCGCGTCAGGATGCTCGACGAGATTCTCGACAACAACGGCTACTTCCGCGGTGGGGCCTCATACGAACTTGTACAGGGAAAAAATCCGAAGAAAGCCAAAATCCGCTACAACGTGGCCGCCGGACCGGCCTATACGCTGTCGTCGGTCGAAATGCTCCCCGACACCTGCACGCTATACCATCTCATCGACTCGATTGCCGGAAAGGATTCATATCTGCGCACCGGCTCGCGCTACTGCGTGGACTCGCTGTCTGTCTCCCGCACGCGCATTGCCAATTCGCTGCGCAACCGCGGCTACTATTACTTCCGTCCCGAATTCATCGAATACCTGGCCGACTCCATCCAGGAGCCGATGAAGATAGCCCTGCGCCTTACAATGGCCTCCAACGTGCCGGAAATGATGCTCCGGCGCTACCGCACCGGAAAGGTGACCATGTATGTCTTCCGCAACCAGGGGGGAGGCACACCCGACACTATCCCCACATCCCGGGGGAACATCATCCAGATGAAGCCATCCCGATTCCGCAAGGAACTGATGCCGGAGTGCGTCACCATACGCCCCGGAGGATATTTCTCGGTAAGGCGCATGAACTCCACTCAGACGCGCCTGTCGCGCCTGGGCATATTCAACGCCATCAATATCGAGGTTATGCCCGACACCACGGCCCTGGAGCCGACGCTGAACGTCGACATCGGCTGTACGTTCGACACCCCCCTGGAGTTCTCCGTGGAGCTTAACGCCTCCTCGAAGTCCAACAGCTACATCGGGCCGGGAGCCGTCATCGGCCTTACCAACCGCAATGTCTTCGGGGGAGGAGAGCAATGGAACGTCACCCTGACCGGAAGCTATGAATGGCAGACCGGCAAGGGAGCTTCCTCGCTGTTCAACTCATACGAGGTAGGCATCAACACCTCCCTCTCCTTCCCGCGACTGCTGGCCCCGAATTTCATCAAGCGGCGCAACCGTAACCTCAACTGGACGCGATTCACCCTCTCGGCAGACCTGCTCAACCGCCCCCATTACTTCAAGATGGCCCAGTTTAACTTCTCGTTCAACTATGACTGGCAGTCATCGAAGTACTCCTCCCACACGCTGACCCCCTTCAAGCTGACATATACCAAGCTGATGAAGACCACCCAGGAATTCGACTCCATCATCTCGATGAATCCCGCGATCGCCCTGAGCTTCATGAGCCAGTATATCCCCCAGTTGTCCTATACCTATACTTTCGACAAGGCATACGACTCCTACAACTCCCTGAACTGGACCTTCACCGTCCAGGAGGCCGGCAATCTTTTCTGGTCCGTATATGAGCTTTGCGGCAAACACGGCGAAAAGAAACTCTTCGGCACCCCCTTCTCCCAGTTCATCAAGGGGCAGACCCAGCTTGTCTACAACCGCCGTCTCTGGGGGGACAACTGGCTGGTAAGCCGCGTGGCCCTGGGGGCCGCCTACGCCTACGGCAACTCCTCTCAGGTGCCATACGCCGAGCAGTTCTATGTCGGAGGAGCCAACTCCATCCGCGCCTGGACCGTCCGTTCCCTCGGTCCCGGTTCCTACCGTCCGCCGGAGGAAATCCGCAACGGCTACTTCGACCAGACCGGTACCTTCCGTTTTGAACTCAACACCGAGTACCGCTTCCCCATCGTAGGCCCTGTCCACGGTGCCGTCTTCCTTGACGCCGGCAACGTATGGCTCCTCAAGAAAGACCCCCTCCGTCCCGGCGGCCAGCTCCGCGCCTCAACCTTCCTGAAGGACATCGCCCTCGGCACCGGCGTCGGCCTCCGTCTCGACATATCCATGCTCGTTCTCCGCGCCGACCTCGGCATCGGCCTCCACGCCCCCTACGACACCGGCAAGAGCGGCTACTTCAACCTCCCCTCCTTCAAGAACTCCCTCGCCTTCCACCTCGCCATCGGCTACCCCTTCTGATCCCCCTGTCCCCTCCCCTCCTCCGGCTCCCTCTCTCCCTCCCCCCAAAAAGCTCCCCGCGCTGCCGGTCCTGTGGTCCGCCCATAGGCGGACTTCCCCGTGCGCCCCTCCCCCCTCGCCCCGCCCCCATCTGGCCGTCATCCTCCCCCGGAAGCCATCCCGGCCGGGAATTTGTTTGCGGAGTCCGGAAAAAATGCGTACCTTTGCAGTCACTTTCCGGTAAACAGCAATCCCGGAAAGCAGATCCTTTACATACCGGGCGCCATCCGGAGGGCCAGATCGCCGCCCCCGGCTTAGCCGCGCGCCCCCTTGTGGATAAATTTGATTGCTTGCAACCACTAAAAAAAATGCTAAAAAACCATGAACTATCTTTTCACATCGGAATCCGTTTCCGAAGGCCACCCCGACAAAGTCGCTGACCAGATTTCCGACGCCGTTCTCGACCAGTTCCTCGCCCAGGACCCCAATTCCAAGGTCGCCTGCGAGACCCTTGTCACCACCGGCCAGGTAGTCATCGCCGGCGAAGTTAAATCCGACGCCTACATCGACCTGGGCGCTACCGCCCGCGAAGTCATCAATTCGATAGGCTACAACCGCTCTGAACTTAAATTCGACGGCGAAAGCTGCGGCATCTTCTCGGCCCTCCACGAACAGAGTTCCGACATAAACCGCGGCGTCGAACGCGCCGTCAGCGACGAACAGGGAGCCGGAGACCAGGGCATGATGTTCGGTTTCGCCACCGACGAGACTCCCCTTTATATCCCCCTGACGGCCGCCCTATCCCACGCACTGCTGAAAGAACTCTCCCGCATCCGCCGCGAGGGGAAGGAATTCACCTACACCGACCCTCTGGGACAGACGCGCTGCTATCTGCGTCCCGACTCCAAGAGCCAGGTCACCGTGGAATATGATGAGGAGAACCGCCCCGTGCGCGTACATACAATCGTCATCTCCACCCAGCACGACGACTTCATCCTCCCTTCGGTCGACAAGACCCAGGAAGAGGCAGACCGCGAAATGATCGAGCGCATCACCCGCGATGTACGCGAGATTCTTATTCCCCGCACCAAAGCCGCCCTGCCCGAGCAGCTCCGCCCGCTTCTCGACGACAACTTCATCCTCCATGTCAACCCCACCGGGAAATTCGTCATCGGAGGCCCCCACGGCGACACCGGACTCACCGGCCGCAAAATCATCGTCGACACTTACGGCGGACGCGGCGCCCACGGCGGCGGCGCCTTCTCGGGCAAAGACCCCTCCAAAGTAGACCGCTCGGCAGCCTACGCCGCCCGCCACATCGCCAAGAACCTTGTAGCCGCCGGCGTATGCCGCGAAGCCCTCGTACAGGTAGCCTACGCCATCGGCGTAGCCCGCCCTGTAAGCCTCTACGTCAACACCCACGGCACCGCCCGCGTACCCTTCACCGACGCCGAAATCTCGGCCAAAGTCAGCGAGATTTTCGATATGCGCCCCGCCGCCATCGAACGCCGCCTGAAGCTCCGCAATCCCATCTACCTCGAGACCGCCACATACGGCCACGTAGGCCGCACCCCGCGCACGGTAACCAAGACCTTCCGCGACTCCAACGGCCACACCTTCACCCGCGACGTCGACCTCTTCACCTGGGAAGCCCTCGACTACATCGCCCCCCTCCGCGCCGCCTTCTCCCTGGATTGAGCGTTCCCCGGGACGATCTTTCCCCTTTCCCATAAACATCCCTATTTTCCATAAACAGACCGCCGGAAACCGCAGTTTGCGATTCCCGGCGGTCTGTTTAAATTACCCCGCTGATTAAGCTGATTGATTTGTATCGGCAGTGCGATTTATCGCGCCTTCCCCTCTCCGGGCAAAGCCCCCTGACGTTCGGAGGAAACGCTCAATCTCGGATAGACCCGGATCTAAGGAAAACCACAACCGGAACTTGAGGTTCCGGCAGCTCCCCGCCTCCGCAAGAAAACCGCAAGGAAAAAAACGACAAGGGCGCCTCCCCTGCGGGGGAAGCGCCCTGTCTGTTTCAGCTAATCTCCGGAAGATCCGGAAACCTCCGGGATATTATTTTGCGGTCAGCTTGATGACGGGGATACCGGGCTGAGTGGTCAGGGTTACAACAAAGGTACCGGCTTCAGCAGCCTTGTAGTTGTTACCGTCGAGAACGGCGTGGTTTTCGTTGTCGGGATCAGCGCCCAGGGAGTAGGTCCATTCGTTGTTGAAACGGATCTTCCATTCGTCACCGGCCTTGAGGGTGATTTCCGCGGTCCAGGTGATTCCGCCGTCGGCGCTGGTCATCTCTACGTCGGAGCCCCAGCCGGAAGCTGCGAAGCTGCCGATAACGCCTACACGGGTCACGGGAGTGAGAGTATAGGATTCGGGCAGACCGAGAGCTTCGTCATACTGTACGGAAGCCCAGAACATACCGGCTTCGGGAACCATGATGTTCTTGCCTGCCTCACCCATTACGAAGGTACCGGTCAAGGCGGGAGTCTCGGTTTCGGCGCCGAAGGTCACATTGTTGTCCCAGCTGGGTTCGGTGCAGACCTTGAAACCTGCGCCGTCCACGCCGAAGAAGCCGTAGTAGCCCTTCGAGGGAGAGTTCTTGACGTCATACTGCATCCATGCGGAAGCGTCCTGGCTCCAGCCGTTGAATCCGCCGGGGGTGTAGAGGTATTCGGGACGGGTGAGCATCTGGATTTCGTATGTCATTTCCTCCATGTTGATGGTCATCTTGTAGTTACCGGCATCGAGGAGCTTGATTGCGCCGCAGCTGCCGCCTTCCACGAGGACACCTTCGAGGTTTTCGTCACCGTCGGTTTCGGCGCCGTAGACGTAATCCCAGGATGCTTCGTCGATGGCACGCTGGGAAGCGACCTTGATGTAGCAGCCTCCGCCGTTGGCGTCAAGTACCTCCTGGGTAACCTTGAATCCGATAGTGAAGACGGGATCATCGTAGACGTCGGCGTCGGAATGGTTGAACTTGAAGGGATCCACATCGGCCTGGGTGAGGTTCCAGGTAGCGTTGCTGCCCAGCAGATAGTAGTTGTCATAGATTACGAATCCGGCATCCATGCAGGTTTCGTCAATCGTACCTTCGGCTGCGTAATAGTCCTGGGACTGCAGACGATAGTCGCTTCCGTTGACTGTCACGTAGACGGGGACACGGTAGTAAACTTTCTTTACTTTGGGGCTTTTGCCGAAGAGAGACAGGTGGGCGGTGTTCCACGCGGCGGCGTCGACGGAGTAGACGTTGTCCTTGCCGACGGTGGCGTCGAGGATGATGTTGCGCTTGAAATCTTCCGTATTGGAAATCTGCAGCTTGTAACCGACAGTGGAGCCCTGGGGAAGTTCTTTGGTCTCAACCAGCTTCATTACGGGAATTACAGAGCCTTCGGCGCGGTAATCCTCGAGATTGAGGACGGCCGAGGAAGCCAGCACGCCGGTAGCCTCGGAAACAACGTCACCGGTAGTGATGACAGGCTCCTGGGGATTTGCCTGGGGGATTGCGGGATCGATCTTCTCCTCGCAGGAAGTAGCGGCGAGCATCCCGAGAGCGCCCAGCAGGAATATGCTAAGTTTTTTCATTGTTTCTTAAAAAATAGGTTTTAAGTTTGTCTTCCGGGGACGGCCCGCGTCTGTGACGGACGGGCCGCCCCGGTAAGGGAAAAATCGGGATTTATTCAGTCGGAACAAGAATCAGGGTATAGGTGCCCTTCGAGAGGGTTACCATGGCATATCCGTGGAAATTACCGGACATGGTGATATTACCGGGACCTCCGTTTGCAGGATCGGTGTTGAGGACGTAGTTGGTATCGGGAGTAATGGTGGGATTTCCGGCACCCCAGTTGCAGGCGCCCCAGGAAGAATCGGCAACCTTGAACTGAGTTCCGTTGGCGATGTCGATGGTCTGGGTCACCCAGGTATTGTCGGTCGGACCGGTCACGAACTGATATTTCTCGATGGCTTCCCATCCGCCGGTTTCGGGGAAGGCGCCGCGGAGATACATATCGATGGGCACATCGGATACCCAGATTGCGAGATAGTCGGCGGAGACACCCTTGAACTTGACCACGTTGGAGATGAAGGTGGTCTGGGCCTCATCCTGGGCTACATAAGCGCGCAGACGCATATAAACGGGCTGATAAGGCAGGGGGAGGTCATCTTCGGTCTTGACACCCGAAAGTTTCTCGAGAATGGAGGCAACGTCGCCGTTGAGGACATTGATCGCGCCGCAGTCATAGAAGTCCTGGCTTACCTCCTCGTAGGTCTTGAAATCCTCGGTAAGGGAGATCTGCACCTTGTAGGTGCCGACGGCTGCATAGCCGAAATCGGGCTGCGAGCAGGTCATGTGGAAGACGCCCTCACGATTCTGGTCGGTGAGCATGATAACCTGGTCTTTCATCACAGGCTCGTTGAGGAAATCGGCCTGCTGGACCCCTTCATGGGTCTTGATTACGGGGTTGTCGTCCCAGGTCTCTGAGCAGCTCGAAAAACCGAGAGCGGCCACTGCGACGGCAAACATCAAAGATATCTTTTTCATTTTGGTGAAAGATTCTGAATTTGTTGTTTTTCAGTCTCCGCCTCCGGGAGGTCATCCCTGAGACGGAAACCGGAAAGGTTGATTAGTAGCCGGGATTCTGGTTAAACTCGGGCTGGGAGTTGAGAACGGCTGTCGGGATAGGATAGAGGGCATAGCGGTCGGCGATGCGTGTTCCATCCATGTTGTTGATGTTACCCTTGATCTGCCATACAGTCTGGGAAGGACCGGTGAACATACCGTTACGGATAAGGTCGGTACGGCGTACAGACTCGAGGTAGAGTTCGCGCGAGCGTTCGTCCATAAGTTCCTTCTTGGTAACCTCGGCCATGGAGTTGTATTTGGGCGAGTTGGCGCGCTGACGCACGTAGTTGATGTAGGTCAGGGCGTTGCCGGCATCACCTGCGCCATTGAGATAGCACTCGGTGTACATCAGGTAGATGTCAGCAAGACGGATGATGGGGAAGTCGGTCGACATGAAGATAGTGGCGGGATAGTTGGGCTTCCATACGCGTTCGCCGTTATCATCCGTAACATACTGTCCGTCGAAGAGAGTCAGAGCGTCGCCGCTGACAACGGAAGAAGCGTTCTTGGTGATGGTGTTACCGGTGAACTTGATGATAGCGTTACCGCCGGTAGTATTCCATGCGCCGGTGAAGCCAAGGAAAGTGTCGGTGTAGTCCTCATCGTCCCAGGAGCCGGAAGCGTTTGAACCTGCGGGTTTGAAGCCCTTTACCCAGAGATCATCGCGCTTGTCGGAAGCAAGTCCGTAGAAGCGCTCTGCCATCTGCTGGAGACCTTTGATACAGGACCATTCGCCGGAGCAGCCGTAGTTCTGACGGGGAACATAGTGGGAGTTGGTGATGGTTGCGGCCACGATGAGAGTGGCGCCGCCGTAGCTCTGTACCATGTCGGAGTCATACGAAATACCGAAGAGGATTTCGTTCTCGGCCTTGTTGCTTCCGCCGGGCATATACTGTTTGTTTTCCTTGCAGAAGAGGTAGAGATATTCGTTGGCAAGACCGGAGCCCATGAATCCGCCACCCTGGTGACGGTTGATGATATTCTGGCAGCGGGTGGAGCAGTCGGCCCAGCGTGCTTTACCGGAGAATACCTCGGCGTTGAGATAGAGACGGGCAAGAAGAGCCTCGGCGCCGTCAAGACCTACGCGGCCGTAGACGGGAGTCTCGCTGATGAGCTTCATGTCCACAATCTCCTTGAGTTCCCCTTCGAGCCAGTCGAAGAGTTCGGCACGGGAAATCTGCTTGGGTTTCTCGCCGATTGCAGCCTCTTCGGTGATGAAGGAGGACTGACCGAAGAGGTCAAGCATATTGTAGTAGGAATAGGCACGCAGAACGCGGGCTTCGGCACGCATTTCCTGAACTTCGGCGCTGGCGTCGTCGGCCGTGTTTGCCAGGAACTGGTTGCAGATGGCGATATGGCCCAGCAGACGGTAGTAGGCACCGTAGCACAGGGAGTTGTTGGCCGACCATGTGCAGGCCACAAGGTCACCGACCGAACCGCCTTCGTCGTTGGGCCAGATCCATGTCAGCTCGTCGGAGCAGAACTCGCTCAGCGTGAAAATCAGACGGAGATAGGCCGATGTACCGGGGTCGAGACCGGCTACATAGGAGGAGCCGGAACCGCTGATACCGCTGACGGCGATACCTGAGTAGCAGATACCGAGGGTGTTGGCCGTAAAGTCAGGGCTGTTGGGGTCGCCCTGGTTGGGGTCGTTGATATCGAGGTCAAGATCGCCGACGCAGGATGTCAGCCCCATGCCGAGTGCGATGCCTCCGAACAACAGATATTTCTTGAGATTCATTTTGATTTCAGTTTAATTTGTTCAACCTGGGGCTGGATTAGAAGTTGGCTACTACGCCGAGCGACCATGTGGTAGCGCGGGGATAGATGTTGCCGTCCACACCGGAGAATACTTCAGGATCGAGACCCTTGTATTTGGTGATTACGAAGGGGTTCTGAACGGCTGCGAAGATGCGGAGCTTGAGATTGTCGTTCAGGAGGTTGTCGAAGGTGTATCCGAGATTGATGTTGTCGCAGCGCAGGAAGGAAGCGTTGCGCAGCCAGTAGTCGGAGTAGCCCATCAGGGTATCGTTGGTGTCGAAGTAGTAGTCCACGTCCCAGACATTGCTGAGCTGGTTGTTACGGAAGAGACCGCTCAGGTCGGAACCGCTGCGGAGAGCGCCGGCATATACATAGTTGCCGATGGAGGCGCGGAGGGTGAAACCGAAGTCCCACTTCTTGTAACGGAAGTTGGAACCGAAGGTCATTGTCACCTTGGGATCTTTCGAGTAGCGTACCACGAGGTCTTTGGAGTCGATCACGCCGTCAGCGTTCTGGTCAACGTAGGCGCCCTGTACGGGGTTGCCGTCGGCGTCGTAAACCTGCTGGTAGAGGTTGAAGGAGAATGCGGGATAGCCTTCCTTCTGGATCTGTACGTTACCGCCGGTACCTACACCGCCGCCGACACCGAAGGTCAGTCCGTTGAGGTCGGTGATGCGGTTATGGTTCCAGCCGATGTTGTAGGAGATATTCCAGGTGAAGTCATCGGTTACGATGGGCTTGGCGTTGATGGCGAACTCGATACCGTAGTTTTCCATCTTACCGATGTTCTGGGGCAGATAGGCCACGGTCGAGGAACCGGCGGCTACGGGCACGTTCGACAGGAGGTCGCGGGTCTTGCGCAGATAGTATTCGATGGCACCGGTGATGCGGTTGTTGAAGAAACCGAAGTCGATACCGGCGTTCCAGGTTTCGGTGGTCTCCCACTTCAGGTCGGGGTTGTATCCCTGGGGGAAGTAGGGAATCAGCCATCCGCCCATACCGTTGGTATAGTAGGAACCGGGGGAGGATACGGAGTAGATCGGAGTGTAGTTGTTGGTGGAACCTACGGCCTGCTGACCGGTCTCACCCCAGCCTGCGCGGAGTTTGAGGTCGGAGAGCCAGCCCTGGGCATCGGCCATGAAGGCTTCGTCGTTGATACGCCATCCGAGAGCGACAGCGGGGAATACGCCCCAGCGGTTGTCTTTGGAGAAGCGGGAAGTAGCATCGCCGCGGACGGTTGCGGTCAGCAGGTAGCGTTCTTTGAAGGTGTAGTTCACACGGCCGAAGAACGACAGCAGCTGCATGTGGTTCTTCCAGTGGTAGTTTCCGTCTTTGTCAACGATGTCAAGCTGGAAGGGGCGGCCGACCTGGTTGGCGGTGCCTTCGTTCCAGTTCAGGGAGTAGGTTCCGTCGGCGTTTGCGACAGCGGAGTTGAGGCCCATAGTGGTAGCCATACCCTGTACGGAGTTGGAACCGTCGTTCCAACCGTTTGCGGCGTCGCGGCTCCAGGTGTAACCGGCGGTGGCGTCGAGGACAGACTTGATGGCTTCGAATTCTTTCTTATAGTTGAGGTAGAATTCCAGAAGGGTGTTGGAGCGGAATTCATAGACATGACGCGAGGAGCCGCCGCCGTAGTTGTTGGGCAGGTCCTTGTAGGCCATGTGGGAGTTGGGGGCAAGGATGTAATAGTCGTTGGACTTGCTCACGTCGTAACCCAGGTTGAGGTTGGCGTGGAGTTCGGGGAGGAAGTGGAAAGAGTAGTCGAACTGGATGTTACCGTTGGAACGGTAGACGTCGGAGTAGTTTTTGGTCTGGTTGATGGTGGCGACGGGGTTGTAGGTCGCGTTGTTCTCCAGGTTGACAGTACCGCCGGCTACGGTCCAGGGTTCGGTATAACCGTCGAAGAGGTAACCGAAAGTACCGGCTGCGGTTCCGCCCGAAACGGGAGTCCAGTCACGCACGGGAAGAGTCGGGTTGAAAGACACGGCTCCGCCGATGGCTCCGTCCTGACCCCAGTTGTTGCGTACATAGAAGCCCTTTGCCTTGGCGTTGATCGACAGATGGTCGTCAAAGAAGCGGGGAGTAAGAGAGATACCTACGGTAACGCGGTCCATCGAGGACTTTTCGAGGATACCGTTGTTGTTGGTATAGGAAACATCCACACGGTAGGGAAGCACACCAGCTGTACCGGCGACGGCCAGGGAGTAGTCGGAGCTTACGGAAGTGCGGAAGATTTCATCCTGCCAGTCGGTGTTGGCGTCGCCCAGGTAGCCCATAGCGGCGGATTCGGCACCGAACTTGTTGGCAACCAGGTTGCGGAACTGATGTGCGTTGAGAACGTTGGCAGTCTTGCGGGCGTAGTCGATGTAGAGGTTGGCGGTGAAAGTCACCTGGGGCTTGCCGGAGCGGCCCTTCTTGGTGGTGATGATGATCACACCGTTGGATGCGCGCGAACCGTAGATGGCGGTGGCGGAAGCGTCCTTGAGGATGGTCATGGATTCGATCGACTCGGGGTTGATCATGGCCAGGGGGGAACCGAGACCCTTAGGGGTGTCGCTGCTCAGAGGCACACCGTCAAGCACGATCAGAGGGTCGTTGGTAGCGGACAGGGAGGCGCCGCCGCGGATACGGATGTCGGCTGCACCCTGAGGACCTCCGGAGGTGGTTACAACCACACCGGGAGTCTGGCCTACGAGCATATCCTGCACGGAGGTGGCCAGACCGGCCTCGATTTCGTCCGGTTTCACGATTGCCACGGAACCGGTGGCGTCTTGTTTTCTCACAGTACCGTAACCGATGGCTACGACTTCGTTGAGCATTACGGAGTTCTCCTTCATCTCAACGTTAACGGTGGTACGTCCTTCAACGGGCACGCGCTGTGTGTCGTAACCTACGTAGGAAACAACAAGCACTGCGTTGGAAGCCACCTTGATGGAGTAGTTACCGTCAATGTCGGTAGAAGCACCGGTGGTAGTACCTTCAGCGAGGACGCTGGCACCAATTAACGGTTCACCCTGGGGATCGGTGACCGTACCGCTCACGGTAATCGACTGCGCGTTCAAGCCGAAGCCCAACAGCAGTCCCACCATAAGAAATAGGAATTTCTTGGCGATTCCTGTTTGTGAATGTTTCATTTAAGGATAATTTGAAATTAATGATTTTTCAGGTCTTTCGATTCTCTAAACAGGATTCCTCAAGATAGCGCAGAATAAGAGGGGAGAGACAGACCGCCCGCGCCTTACCGGCTTTTCCAGGACCGGACGGAACTTTTCCCGCCAGCCTTTTTCAGGAGGTAACTCTTTGGCATTTACGCAATATTGCTAACTAAAAACAGTCTTTCCGGCATTGAGATAGGTATTTCCGGTTAAAAGATAAGGCGCAATGCTTCTACACGTAACTCAATAGAATCGCTGGCAAAATTATTAAAAACCTTTAACAAACCAATGATTATTAAGACGAAAAAACCGTTTTGCAACGTTAAAAAAAGTTAATATATTGATTTGCAGCAATTTAACTAAATTAATAAATTTTAATTAAAGAAAGAAAAAGCGCCCTACTGTTGGGAAATATTTAAACTTTTGGTAATTTTGCAGGTCAAAGAGACAACCCATTATGATCCGACGACTTACAACCCTGCTTACAGCCCTGGTTCTGACGGCCATCGCAGCCCTGGCCGGCGCTCCCGCCTGGGAAGAGGTGACCTCTCCTCCCCCCGGGGTCGTACAGTCGCTCGACACCGACTCCTCCACCGAAATTCTCGTCCGCGACGGCTACATCTACATCTGGTCCCAGCGCCCGGTGACCGTCAAACTCTTCTCTATCCTCGGCCAGCAGATCCACCAGGAGACCGTTCCCGCCGGCCTCCATCGCCTCCGCCTGGGCTCCCGCGGCATCTTCATCCTCCGCGCCGGCTCCCTTACCCGCCGCATCACCCTCTGACGCCCCCGGCCGCCCAAAAGCCCTTCCCCAAAAAAGTTCCCCCTCCCCCAAAAGTCAACTCCTCTCCCAAAGTTTCCCCCTCGCTGCCTGTCCTGTGGTCCGCCCATAGGCGGACTCCCCCTTAAAACCGCCCCTTCAGTGCCTCCCCAGCCGGAAGGGCCGCGATTGCCATCGCCAGGTCATTGAGCGCCAGGGCCGCCTCCCGCCTCAGCGGCTTTTTCTGTGAAGAATACTCTACAGGGGCGATTTCCAGCAGCCTTCCCTCGCAGCATAGCCCGAAATCTCTCCCCGAAGGCTTATAGCGGGGAGGGAAACCGTTGTCAAGCAGATGGATTATAGACGCGCCCGCACGCAACCCCGCTTCCCTGACAGCCTTTTCTTTCTGGCTGATAAAGGGGGAGACAAGAACGCCTTCGCTGCGGGAGACTTCCTCCCAGAGAGCATACAGCCCCTGCAGTTTCTCCGGTGAAAAACTGCTGCGGATAACCACTGCGGCGCGAGTCGGATTGCGCAGCAGAAAGAGATTCCCGAAAGCGCTGTATTCCCTGCCGGAGATTTCCAGGCGGCACACTCGGCTGAAATACTCAGGGTGGGCCCGGCGGAGATATAGCCTCCGGGGATTGTCAAGAATATAGTTGTTAAAAGTTTCCAGATTTCTTTGATTGAAAAGTCAAGATAAGTCAAATGAGCTAATTATACTTGTTATCAATGCAATAGCAATTATCAATATTGCGGTGATTTTCCTGCGTTTGACCCGATTTTCTTAAAAAGTACACCTTTTGTACCCTTGATTATGGACTGTGGTCAGAGGGAAAATGTTAAGGTCTGTAAACGGCGATTTTCAGATTATTATGCCTCGGATTAAGTACATGACAAAAATTTGAAAACATCGAATTTTGGGGTATAAGTCGGAC
>CAJUAF010000028.1 GCA_910584365.1 uncultured Muribaculaceae bacterium
AAAGTTAGACCTTTTTCCTGAATCCACCAAATATTTTTGCGAAAAAATTATGCTGCAAAACATCATTTTTTAGCCACTTCCGCGGAATCCGCTGATAGACAGACCTGTCCAACCATAAAAAATTTTATACTTCAAGGGGCGGAGTCAAATCATCAGCGCCAATTTTCACGCCGACGGAAGCTTGCTACGCAGAAAATGCCCTGTATAGGACGCCTCACAGGCAGCCACTTCTTCCGGAGTTCCGGCCACGACAAGGTTACCGCCGGCCTCTCCCCCCTCTGGGCCGAGGTCAATGACATAATCGGCCGCTTTCACCACATCGAGGTTATGCTCTATTATTAATACGGTGTGCCCTTTCGCCAGGAGACGGTTGAAAGAATCCATCAGAAGGTTAATATCATGGAAATGTAGGCCCGTCGTCGGTTCATCGAATATAAACATTGTAGGCTGCGACACCTCCATTGCCAGGAAATATGCCAGTTTTACGCGCTGGTTCTCGCCTCCGGACAAGGTCGAAGAGGACTGTCCGAGCTTGATATACCCCAGGCCTACGTCCTGAAGAGGCATCAGGCGCCGCACTATTTTAGCCGTCTGCGGGGATTTTTCTTCCGAAAAGAACTCGATTGCCTGACTGACGGTCATCTCCAGCACATCATATATATTCTTGCCGCGGTATTCCACCTCGAGGACATCACGTTTGAAACGCTTGCCTCCGCAAGTCTCACACGGGATGGTAATATCAGCCATAAACTGCATCTCGATGGTGATTTTCCCCTCACCCTTACATTCCTCACATCTGCCACCCTCGGCATTGAAGGAGAAATAAGCCGGAGTAAAGCCCATCTGACGCGCACCCTGCTGAGCGGCGAAAAGCTGGCGAATCTCATCGTAGGCTTTAAGATATGTAGCCGGATTGGAACGGGAAGACTTTCCGATAGGGTTCTGATCGACAAACTCCACCCCTCCTATCCGGGAGAGATCGCCCGACAGTTTCTGAAACGCACCCGGAGCGTCGGAGGCTATTCCAAGCTGGCGCAACAACGCCTTGTAAAGCACATCGCGCACCAGGGTAGACTTTCCCGAACCGCTCACGCCGGTCACCACCGACAAGACTCCCAGCGGAAATCTCACATCTATATTCTTCAGATTATGCTCCCGCGCTCCCTTTACCTCAATAAAACTTGACGACCGTCGGCGCGTCTTCGGTACAGGAATCGACATCTGTCCCGTAAGATACCGGGCCGTATAACTGTTCTGCGCCGAAGGCAGGTCGGCCACCGTCCCCTCATACACGATTTCGCCGCCGAGACGTCCGGCCTGCGGACCAACGTCTATAATCCAGTCGGCCGCCTCCATTATTTCCTCATCATGCTCTACCACAACCACCGTGTTGCCAAGCTGTTGCAGACTGCGAAGGACACCGATGAGCTTCTGAGTATCGCGGGAATGAAGCCCGATACTCGGTTCATCAAGTATATAGAGCGACCCAATCAGCGAGGAACCGAGCGAGGTAGCCAGATTGATACGCTGGCTTTCACCCCCCGACAATGTCGACGACAGACGGTCGAGAGTCAGATATTCCAGGCCGACATCCACCATAAACCCCAGACGATTATTGATTTCGGTAAGCAACCGCTTCGCTACGGCGGCATCATGCTCGCCCAGTTCCAGATTCCGGAACCACTGGCGCAACTCACCCACCGGCATCGTGACCAGGTCTGTGATCGTTTTTCCGGCAACCTTCACATACAACGCTTCCTTGCGCAAGCGGCCTCCAAGACAATCAGGACACAAAGTCTTTCCGCGATAACGCGACAGCATCACACGATACTGAATCTTATACTGATTCTCGCCGACCATCCTGAAAAATCCGTCGATTCCCGGACAAGCTCCCACACCCTGCCAAAGCTGCTTTTTTTCCGAAGCCGAGAGGTCGGCGTAAGGCTTATGAACAGGGAAGCCCACCTGCGAGGCGGCATGGATGAAATCCTTCTTCCACTGCCCCATCTTCTCCCCTTTCCAGCATTCGACGGCACCCTCGTAAACCGACAGCGCCGGATTTGGAATCACCAGCCGCTCATCTATTCCCAGACAACGGCCGAAACCTTCGCACCGCGGACAGGCTCCATAAGGATTATTGAAATTGAAAAGCATATCCGACGGTTCGATAAATTTCAGTCCGTCTGCCTCGAAACGCTTTGAGAATTCATGGCGGTGCAGTCCGTCACTACCCCATACGACAAGGGTCAGCGCCTCACCACCCTCGAAAAACGCCGTTTCCGCCGAATCGGCCAGGCGGGACATCTCGTCGGGATCGGAACTAACCGACATACGGTCTACAAGCAGTTCATAACCGTCATCAACCGACGGTGATTTTCCGGCAGCCGCCAACTCGTCAAACCCGAAGAATTTCCCCTGGCGATAAAGGCGCGAATAGCCCCCCTTCCCGAGGATATCAAGGTGCTGAAGAAGGGTGCGCCCCTGAGGAATCCGCAACGGCGCCACAACAGCCATACGTGTACCCTCGGGATAAGACATCGCCGTGTCAACCACGTCCCTGACCGAATGCTTCTTAACCTCGCGGCCGGATACAGGGGAATAAGTGTGACCGATTCTGCCAAATAGCAGCCGCATATAATCGTAAATTTCCGTGGAAGTGCCTACCGTACTGCGGGGATTCCTGGTGTTGACCTTCTGCTCGATGGCAATCGCCGGCGGAAGCCCTCTTATGAAATCACACTCAGGCTTAGGCATTTTCCCGAGGAACTGGCGCGCATAGGCCGACAGACTCTCGACATAGCGCCGCTGCCCTTCGGCATACAGTGTGTCGAACGCGAGCGAAGACTTGCCGGAGCCGCTGAGCCCAGTTATAACCACAAATTTTCCTCGGGGAACCGTAACATCCACATTTTTGAGGTTATTGACCCTCGCTCCGCGGATTACGATATCCTCTGACCCGGAATCCTCAATTCTTACCTGCGGAGGCCGTTTCGCGGATTTTTCCTGTTTATCTGTTTTTTTTATATCTGTATCTTTAGTTTTCATAAATCTGTATTCAACTATATAAATATGTATCCCGGCGCTAAGACGGGCCGGAAAACCTGCATCGGTTTTATTCCTATATTCTACAAAGATAGCATTTTTTTCGCATAAATAAAAATACTTTCAATTCCTTTTACTAACTTTACGGACGTTTCACCAAACGACAGCCGCCAGGCCGGAAGTCTGAAAAGTCCCCTCCGACAAAACAATCCGGCCGCGGCATTGTTATAAGGATAAACGTAATTTGAAATCCAAAATCAACACTTCTAAATTTACAGAAATCATGAAGAATTTAGACATCATCCTGGCCGTAGTAGGCGGTGCCCTGGTAGGCGCATCCCTCGGTCTGCTTTTCGCCCCCAAAAAAGGTGCTGACCTCCGTGACGAAATCGCCGAATACCTGGCATCGAAAGGCATCCGCCTGAAAAAGAGCAAACTCGACGCTCTCGTTGAAGAAATCCAGGACGAAGTAGCCGAGGCAAAAGCAGCCGTCAAATAACCCGGCCCCCTTTCCCCTCTCTTTTACCACTAAGTACAATCAACAACAAAACCATACATACGACATGAAAGCAACCACCCTTCTCGCCGCATTTCTCGGCGGCGCCCTGGTAGGCGCCGGTGCCGCTTTGCTCTTCGCCCCTGAAAAAGGGGAAGATCTCCGCGGCCAGATCAAGACACTTCTTAAAAAATACGGCATCTGCCGCTGCACCCGCGAAGAAGAATTCGAGGAAATCGTAGACCAGATTGCCGAAGAAATCAAGGAAGCCAAGAGATAATTCCCTTTCCCGTCTCAGTAGCAATAACCTCCGGGAGCGTCCCGGAGGTTATTGCCGTAAACTCCTGCCTGCCCTCTTCTCTCCCCCGCGTCTCAACTATTATTCCGCATAGGCCGACAATGCCGCAACCAAGCAATGCTTATGTTTGACAACTCAACATCATCTTCACCGACCGGTAAATTCGAAGCCCTGAAATCATCTTTCAAGAGGCTCATCTCTCTCTACATCGAAAACGCCAAACTGACCGCCGCCGAAAAACTGACCCTCCTGTTCTCCGGCGCCGTAGTGTTCGTCATCGGTTTCATACTCATCATGTTCTCTCTGGCCTTTCTGGCCGTGGCACTGCTGGAACTGCTTCAGCTTGCAATGTCACCCATCGCGTCCTCAGCCATCATCGGAGGCATCTTCCTGGTGCTTGCCGTGCTGCTCATAGCCCTGCGCAAGACACTGGTCATCAACCCCATGGCCCGGTTCCTGAGCAAACTGATCATGGATATCGGCAAAAACAGAATCAACGACTGACGCTTACCGCAGTCCATCCCCCCTTCCCGCTAACCCAACTTCCCCTATGAAAAAGACTGAATCCAAACATAAAAACGCCAGACAGCCAAACGGCGACTGCGGAATGACCCTTGAGGAAATCAAAATGAGACTGCTTGTTAACTCGATGAAAATCAAGATTGAACAGCAGAAATTGCTTACCGCCGTTCTTCCGGGCGCCACCCCGGTGGAAAACGCCGTCATGACGAACATAACCCGTTTCGAAAGCATCATGCAATATGCCACCGTGGCGGTGACAACATTCAAGATGGTAAAAAATGCCATCGGCTTTTTCAAAAGTCTCAGAAAATAATTGTAATTTTGCGGAAAGAACTCATCCCGGTATTTTTCCAGAATACCAAAGGATGGTTCATAAATCCGCAAGACATGAACAATTACGTAGAACTGCGCGTCAACCTGACCCCATGCGATGAAACGGCCACAGACCTGCTTGCCGCCCTGCTTGCCGAGGCTGGTTATGAAAGTTTCGTCCCCGACTCCGAAGGGCTGACCGCCTATATTCCCGCATCACTCTATACCTCCTCGGCTCTTCCGGAAATCCTGGAAGAATACCCTTTCCGGGATGCCGTCACCTCTACCTCGGCCACCGAAATCGAAGGACAGGACTGGAACAGCGAATGGGAGAAACATTATTTCCAGCCGATTATTGTCGCGGACAAATGCGTCATCCACAGCTCTTTCCATAAAGACATCCCCCAGTGCCCCTACGACATCGTCATCGACCCGAAAATGGCGTTCGGGACAGGCCATCACGCCACGACCTCCCTTATAATCGAACAACTTCTCCAGCTTCCCCTCGAAGGTAAAGCCGTAATCGACATGGGGACCGGCACTGGAATACTCGCCATCCTCGCAGCCATGCGCGGAGCCACTCCCGTCACCGGAATCGAAATTGACCCGGCTGCTTTCGCCAATGCCGAGGAGAACATTGTGACCAACCACCATCCCGAAATCCATCTACGCCTCGGCGATGCCACCCTCCTCGCCGGATGCGCCCCGGCAGATATCTTCATCGCCAATATCAACCGCAATATAATCACCGGCGACCTCGCCGCTTATGTCTCGGCCCTCAAACCCGGAGGGACCATGCTGCTCAGCGGTTTTTACGAACACGATATTCCCGTCATCATGGAATACGCCACTCCTCTGGGCCTCACTCAGAGCGGCCATACAGTAAAAGGAGAAGGATGGACCTGCCTGCGTCTCACCCGCGGCATCTCCTGAAGCCATCCCAGTTGCCCGCTGTCCGTTTCCGAAAGAAGCCCCTTCCAATATCATTCATCAATATGCTCAGACTACTGCCATCATACATCGCGCTGATTCTTATCGCCGCCTTCGGAAGTGCGGCGACAGCCTACGCGCAGTCCCCCTCCACCGCCGAAACCGATTCCATTCTTTTCATCATCCCGTCCCCCGAAAACGGTATCGCTCAGCAGGCCCGGGTCACCAGAGAATCCACGCTCGGCCATTTCACATGGGGAGCCGATTTAGGCAGCTCCGTAGACCTGACGGGGAACGACATGACATCCCTTGACATTCACGGATGCTTCGGTTACAAAGGCCCGGGCGTGCGGCTTGCCGGTATAGGAGCGGGAATCAATTCGATGATGAACAACGCTTCGCGATGCTATCCTGTCTACGCCATTCTGCGCACCTCCTTTACCCGCGAGCCGCAGTTATGTTTCCTGGATCTGCGTCTCGGAGTGTCGTTCAACAATATCCTCAACTATAAATCCCAGACCGACTTCTATGGCACGATAGGAGCGGGCATCACCCTGGCCAAAGGGAAAAAGTTCTCCTCCCACATCATAGTGTCCTACAACTTCATGCCTATCCGCCCCTTCAAAGTATATCAGACGGACGACACGCCCGGACGTCCCAGCGAAGATTTCGAGGATACGCCAGCATCTCCGTCAACCACCGTCTCCCGGATTTCTTTCCCGGATCTGCATTTTGCCGCAATCCGGATAGGCTGTTCATTCTAAGCAAGTTATCCAGGCACATCAGTTCCGGGGACACCGTGGAAATATTTTTTAACCAAATTTTACGCTCAAACATTTGGTCAATTCAAGAAAAGTCGCTAACTTTGCACTCGTCAAACGGAAACAGTTCCTCTGACACCTCAAAAACAATTTTGAGAACGATGTATCGCGGGATGGAGCAGTGGTAGCTCGTTGGGCTCATAACCCAAAGGTCGGAGGTTCGAGTCCTCCTCCCGCCACCAAGATAATTGCCGAGGCTCTCAGCCCCGGCAATTTTATTATTTCCCGCAACCTCCGATTTCATGTTACTAAAGTCGGCCCGGTAGCTAAAGCCGGTTGATGTGTTCAAAATGGAATTTTACAGACTGTTCAAGAAAATAATCGGAATCAAAAGTCCGCGGATCAAACTCCTGATGTTAGCTGCGGGCAAACTTGCCGGCAGCCGCTTTATCGGTATATATGTCGACCCGGTGATGGCCTGCAATATCCGCTGTCGTATGTGCTATTTCAGCGATCCCGCCAACAGACCCAAACCCGTCGGGACCATGACCCGGGAATATATGGAAACCCTGCGCCCGGTAATGAAAAAAGCATTGAAAATGCAGATAGGATGCGGCGCCGAACCGACGCTCTACAAAAATCTGGCTGCGCTTATCGCCGCCGGGAAAGAGGCCCGGGTCCCTTTCATCGAAATGACGACCAACGGCCAGCTCCTTACCCTGGAAAACATGAGGGAATACTGCCGCGCGGGTCTCGACGGCATAACTCTTTCGCTCCACGGCACCACACGCGACACTTACGAATATCTCATGCAGGGAGCCGATTTCCAAAAATTCAGAAATCTGCTCCGCACGCTCTCCTCTATTCAGAAAGAATTTCCTCGATTTAAAGTCCGGGTCAACTATACGCTGAACAATCTGAACAAGCATGAGCTTCCGGGCATCTGGGATCTCTTTGAGGGCGTACATATCGACACTCTCCAGGTGCGCCCCATACAGAAACTCGGCGATACGGCCTACAACGATTTCCTTATCGAAGATTACCGCACTCTTATAACAGACATAATCGAACCACTCGGGCAGGAATGCCGGCGCCAGTCTACGATAGCCCTTCTCCCCTCGGCTGAAAATATCGAACGGCTTAACCGGAAGACAACCCTGGCCAATGCGCTGATTGAGGATATCACCTATTGCTACGTCGGTCCCCGCTCCTGCTATAAAGAAGATTTCGATCCGGCTCGCGAAAGCCTGTCGGCCTTTCAGAGACGAACCGGGCTGACCCGGCGCCTCTGGAAAGCGATATTCACTCCCGCATCGGAAGCGGAAACCCTCGATATCAACAAAACCAAGAAGCTGAATTACAGCTGACCGGCCTCAGGACGGGGAGTCCTGGATGGTCCGCAGATAGTCGGAAGGAGTCATATTGAATTCATCGCGGAAGCACTGGCGGAAATTACCCATGCTTCCCATACCTACCATCATCGAAATCTCGGATACGGTGTATTTTCCGGTGCGAAGAAGTTCGGCGGCGCGTCGTGCGCGGTATTTGCGTATCAGCTGCGCCACGGACAACCCCGTAATCGCCTTTATCTTACGGTAAAGAGTGGAATGAGACATACACATCTCCCCCGCTATGAAACCTACGTCCAGACTGTCCCCCGCGATATTGTCATTTATGATTTTACCCACCCGGGCAAGGAAAGATTCGTCTGCGTCGGTAAGTTTCGATACGATAGGATTCTCCTGAGGATTTTCAACAACAGGCACATCGGGTTCGATGACAGCAGCACTGTCCGAGGTCCCGGCAATCTGCTTCTCAACCGTCATCGCCGCATAGCGGTGACGCGTAGCCAGGATATTACGCAGACGGGCAATCAGGACCTTTGAGGAAAAAGGCTTTACGATAAACGAGTCCGCCCCGCTCTCATACGCCTCCAGACGCGCCTCCTCAGCTATCTTGGCAGTCACAATAACAATCGGGATATGGGAAGTATCAGGCGCTTCCTTAAGTTTCCTTACCATGTTCATGCCATCCATTTTCGGCATCATGACGTCCGTCACGATAATGTCCGGCATATTCTTCGCCGCTTTTTCCAACCCCTCGCTTCCGTCAGTGGCCGTGTCGACGATATAGCTTCCTTCCAGCAATCCGCTGACATAGGATAGAATATCAATGTCGTCATCCACCACCAGTACCCGCGGCATATCCGCCAGAGTCTCTTCGGCCTCTTCCTGCCGGGGAGTACTCTTCGTAGAGGCATCCGCTGAGGAAGCCGGATCGGTGCGCTGAGCCTCCGGGTAACGGTTCTCGGTCTGAAGTCTGAACCGGAACACCGAGCCTTTTCCAGGTTCGCTGTCCACAAAAATCTCCCCCTGGTGGAGATGCACGAGATTATAGACCAGCGCCAGGCCGATTCCTGTACCCAGTTGCCTCGAAGCATTCGTGTTCCGGTAATAACGGTCGAAAATATGCGGCAGACTGCTGTGATCTATACCCAGTCCGGTATCGCTGACCGAAATCTCAGTGAAAGGCACCCCGGATTCCGACGTGTGGAAAAGACGGAGTTCCACCTTTCCGGCGGCAGTGTATTTACAGGCATTCGACATCAGATTGTCGATTATGATGCTGACTGTCTCCCGGTCGAACCACAAGGTATAATCCCCCGGGGCAATCTCCGTGGAGATTGTCAGCGCCCGGTTGGTGTTCAGTTCCCTGTAACGCCGTCCGGCTTCCTCTACCAGAAGAGCCAGGTCGCTGTGACTTACATTTAGGTGACGGTTCTGGGTCTCGGTCTTGCGGAACTCCAGAATCGTATTGATGAGGTCAAGAAGCCTCAGCGCCGCCTTATGCACCATCCCGATTTTACCGGACTGGTCAGCGGTCAGCCGCGAGTCAGACTTCATATCCTCCAGCGGTCCGAGAATCAGGGTGAGAGGTGTACGCAGCTCATGGGTTATATTGGTGAAGAAACGCAGCTTTTCGGCGTTGAGTTCCTTCTGATGCACACTGTTTTTACGCTCAAGCGCCAGGTCATACTCCAGGTCCAGACGCTTGCGGTAGAACCTCATACCGAACCAGAGCAATCCCACCGCCAGCAGCAGATACAGGAGCTTGGCATACCAGGTGGCCCACACCGGCGGCCTCACCTCGAAAGGCAACACCGTAACGGCATCCTTCGTCTGGTTCGGCACCGAAGCCCTGAGAACAAGCCGATACTTCCCGGGAGAAAGGTCACGCATCAGGATTCCGCTTTCGGGAGTGGCCGGATACCAGCGGTCATCGATTCCCTCGACATTATATGACCAGACCACCGACGACGCCACCGAAGCGTCCAGGATGCCGAAGCCTACATTGAGCGTATTTTCCTTGTAGCTCAGTTCCAGCGATTCCCCCGGAGAGAATATCACCCGGTCGTCATCCCCTTGTTTTCCTCCGAACACTTTTATATCGGTAATCACCGGAGCAGGCAGAGGAATCTCCGACGACAACAGACCGGGCTGGAAAGCGAACAGACCGTCGTGCGAACCGAAAACCACCGTCCCGTCCTGTCTGCGGGCCACGCATCCCCGCTGGAAATCCGAGGAATCAATGCCGTGCCCGCGGCTGAAAGTGCTGATTTTGCCGTCAGGCGACAGCATACTGATACCGCCTCCCGTCGTCAGCCAAATGTTTCCCCCCGGGTCTTCCCATAGCGATTTTACGGAGTTGTCGGGCAGACCGTCCGCGACAAGATAGGTCTTCAGGACCTCCCCCGCCGCAGAGAAACATACAAGGCCGTCGCCGGTGGCGGCCCATATCTTTCCGTCATGGCTCTGAATAAGGTGATTGACCATGTTGGTCCGCAGATCTTTCCATGTCCCGAAAGTATGAATCTTATGAAATGCAGAATCATACACCGATATTCCGTTTCCGAACGAACCGACCCATATATTCCCGTCCGGGGTGACAAGAATAGACCTTATCCACTCGTCGTCTGTCTCCAGTCCCTCCGAGGCATACCTGACGGTGACTTTCCCCTCCGGAGAAATCTCCGCGAGTCCCCGGCCGGTACCAGCCAATACGGTTCCGTCAGGTTTCAGGGCGAAGCATCTTACATCGATAGCTCCCGGAATATCGGTCAGCGACAGATGGCCGTCCCGGTGTCTGACGGCCACATCCCCCCGGTAGGTTCCAATCCATATTTTACCGGCATTATCCCTAATGATGGCCAGGACAGCATCATCGCGCAAAGGCGCCGTAGCCGAGCTGACATTACCCGCATAGCGGTTCCCGATGAATATGTCCATCCCTTTGCCGTCGGTGCCGACATAAAGCGTGTCTCCCACACCGCAAAGCGACATCACGGCATTGTCCGAAATCGGATTCCTGAAAGAGTCTTTCCGCCGGTTGATGACATGGCTGTCATAATGGCCGAGGATATTTACCCCGTCGCCGTAAGTGCCTATCCATATATTTCCGTAACTATCCTCAAAAACCGCGTGGATGGTCTTGTTGGAAAGATATACCCCTTCGTCGGGAGTCGAGCCGAAATTCCGGAAAGCGACATCTCCCGGAGAGCGCAGAAGATTTTCCGGTAAATTCAGAACACTTACACCGCCGTTCTCGGTCGAAATCCAGAGGCGGTCATCGTCTGACTGATAAATATGATATACATTATCGGAAATAAGCGATTTGTCCGACGCCGCGTCATGGCGGAAAGTGGTGAACCGGCCGCTCTGGGCATCGAACAGAGCCAGTCCGCGGTCGGTGCCTACCCATACGTTTCCGTTCCGGTCGACAAGAAGCGCCCTGACGGCATTACCCGGCAACGAACCCGGGTCTTCCTCGCGGTGGCGGTAATTCGTGATTTTCCCAGTGGCGGGATTCCAGACCGAGAAGCCGGCGTCGACGTGCCCCATATACACAGTGCCGTTGGCACCGGCCACTACGGTCCACAGCTTGTCATCCGGCCATTCCTTCATCGTCCGCTTATTATAATGTATGGCTTTTCCGTTGGAGCGGTCGATATAGTTGAGACCGTCGGTGTAAGTGGCGACCCATGCGTTCCCGTCGGGCAAAGGATAGACGTCGGTCACTCCGTTGGATGACAGTCCGGAATTGTTTTCTCCGTAAACGAAATGGGTTATCTTATAGGTGTCGCAGTCGAGAATGTCGAGCCCGTGACGCTGCGTACATATCCAGATGGAATTCGACATCCGGTCGGATACTATGCGGTTGAGTTCATTGGCGGCAATCTCGCTGTTGCCGGTCTTGAACGGCCGGAAGCCGTCCCCCTCGAAACGGTTCAGCCCCGACTCGGTAGCGACCCAGACATAACCGTTGCGGTCCTGGGCAATCCCCATTATATAATTATTGGAAAGTCCGGCATCCGCTCCGAGCCTTATGACACGGGGTTCGCCCGCGAGACACGCGACCGGCAGCAGAATCAGAATCAACAGAATTTTATAAATTTTCATGGCATTTATGAAATCGGAGGAGAGAGACTCGCGCGGAAGCCTCGTCAGTCCATAGTGCAAAATTAGTCATAAGATTGCTGAAAAACAATCCCTGAAGCCATTCCTGAGCGTTAATGCACGATTTTCGACCAATTGTGACGAATAACGGCTCCCTCCCCTACGTCTTCTTAAGATAATTTTGTGAAAGAATTTTTAACCTAACTTAATACCAACTCATTTTTCCATGAAAATCAAACGATTCTTATGGTATGCCACTGGAGCCATCGTCCTGACCCTGGCTTCGGCATGCAGCGATGACAAGGAAGAGTGGCCCACGACCGACGGCGCTATGCCGACTCTCAGGATGGCCTCCACTCTTGTCGGAAGCCGACCGGGCAGTACATTCCACCTGAAAGGGAATGTCACCGACGCCGACGGCATCAGTACAATCTCTCTGAGCTGTCCGTCGCTCTATCTCGACAAGGTTATCGACATCCCCGCCATTTACGGCGAACCTCTCAAGAGCTATGAACTGGACTACCAGGTCGCAGTCGACGCCAAGGAGGCCGGTGACATCTTCAAGGTGCTGGTAACCGTCACCGACGTCGCCGGCAATTCCGTGTCCGAGACCGTAACGGTCGATCTTGAAGGCGACGTCGAGGCTCCGGTCTTCGCAGTGGCTCCCGACAAAGAAACGTTCGTGGTGCTGACCGGCGATCAGGCTGTACTCGAACTCAACTTCACCGTCCGCGATGACCGCGAACTCGCCGAGGTAACCGCCGGTATCGAGAACGTCTGGACCAAGACCGTCACCGAATTTTCCGTTCCCGGAGAATACACCTTCAGCGAAGCCGTGAATCTTCCCCCGGCCAACGGCGACTACACTCTTCGCCTGACCGCCGTCGACACCTGGGGCAACCAGACCGTCAGCGAGTCGACAATCCATGTCAGCGACACTCCCGACTATCCCCGCCTCTGGCTCGCCGACGTGAAGACCACCGCCGAACTCAACAGCGATGTCATGGGTGTGCCGATGCTGATTGACCGCGTGGCTCCTTATAAATATGAAGCCCGCTACTACAACGAAAAAGCCGGCACGGAAATCTACTTCCTCCCCCAGCGCACCGACTTCCTCCCCACACGCTTCGGTCTTGACCCGGCGGATCTCAACAGAATCTCCGCTGACCCCGCCGAATCCCGTCCGTTCGTCCTTGACCAGGAAAAGGTATATTACCGGATTACCCTCGACCTAATGACCAAGGGGTACACAATCTCGACCTACTCCGTCGAGGACGCCATCGACCCCATCCCCCACGCGTTCGGTTCGGAAAGCATGGACTTTCATGAAAACGGCGAATCATACGTGGAATTCTGGTTCGGCTACACCACCTCGGGTCCCCAGGACATCATGAGATTCGTACAGGATCCCGACAATCCCCACCGTTTCTGTCTTCCCGAGCCTCTGACCCTCTCGGCCGGACGCCATTCGGGATTCATCATCCATAACTATCACTCCGACGGATGGTGGAACTACTGCACCTGGCGTGCCGATGACGAGCAGGATCCCGAAACCGTGGATTATTACGGTAAGTTCAAGAATCCCGAATGGAACGGCAAAATAGCCTCCGACTACTGGTTCAAGCCCCTGATCCCGGCCGACGGAGAATATATGCTCTACTTCGACGCCCATCTCGAAAGGATGAAAATAGTACCTGTACGCTAACTCTGAGATTCACCTAAAATGATACGATATATAATTTCATTGTGCCTTCTCCTGACAACAATGGCCGCAGGAGCGCAGCTGAAAATCAGCGGCACAGTATATGACCCTTCGGGGGACCCCCTGATCGGAGCCAGCATCCTGGCCTCAGGCTCCAACGGCACGACCACCGACATCGACGGCCACTACACCATCACCGCCGATCCCAAAGGCACCCTGACTTTCTCCTACGTAGGCTTCGAGCCCCAGAAAGTGGAAATCCAGGGACGCCAGACCATCGACGTCACCATGAAAGAGAACTCCGCCGTCCTTGACGAAGTAGTGGTGGTGGGTTACGGCGTAGTCAAGAAAAGTGACCTGACCAGCTCAATCTCCACCGTCAAAGGGGAAAAAATCACCGAGGTTACCACCGGTAACCCCATGGACGCCCTCCAGGGTAAGGTCAACGGTGTGCAGATTTCTTCAGGCGGCGGTCCGGGCACTGCGCCGAAAGTAATCATCCGCGGTATCACCACCGTCAACGGAAGCGCTCCTCTCTATGTAGTCGACGGTATCCCCATCGGCACGGACATCAACTTCCTCAACACCGGCGACATCCAGTCGATGGAAGTCCTCAAGGACGCCTCCGCCTGTGCCATCTACGGTACCCGAGGTTCCAACGGTGTGATTCTCGTCACCACCAAGAAAGGTGCCGAAGGGAAGCCCCAGTTCAACTTCGCTGCATCCGTCGGATTCCAGACCCTGAAGAAGCCCTCGATCGCCAACGCGGCCCAGTATGAACAGGCTTACAAGGCCCGCTACATCAACGACGGCACAACCCCCATCTGGAACAGCCCCAAATCGGGCTACACCGCCGGCGAAGGCACCGACTGGTGGGACGAAGTGGTAAACAAGACCGCCATGATCCAGAACTATCAGTTCTCCGTCTCGGGCGGAACCAAAAACTATGTCTACAACCTCAGTGTCGGTTACTTCCGCAATGAATCGCAGTTCGATTACGGCTACTGGGACAAACTCAATATCCGCCTCAACACCGAATATACTTTCAACAAGTATGTCAAGGCCGGTCTCGACATGGCTCCCCGTATGGAAAGCTGGGACGATACCCCCGGTGATTTCGGCTCGATTATCGCGATGGACCCCACGACTCCCGTCTTCCGCACCGACGGTATCGTTGACCAGAACCCCCTCAACAACTACCAGCGCAGCTACAACAACGCCGTCCACAATCCCGCAGGAAGCATCGCCCGCGCCAACGGTCACTCCCGCGAGTACGGTATGTTCCTGACCCCCTATATTCAGATAACTCCCCTCGAAGGACTCACCTTCCGCTCCCAGTTCGGCTTCAACGCACGCTTCCGCCGCACAGACGGTTTCTCTCCCAAATTCTCCATCGATCCCCAGGAGCAGAACGTCACCAACACCGCCAGCCGCCGCATGACCCAGAACACCGACTGGAACTGGACCAACACCCTCAACTATAACCGTACCTTCAGCCAGAAGCATAACCTCACGGCAATGGTCGGTTTCACCGCCGAGAAATTCGCCGACTACTGGGTCTACGGTTCCCGCGACGCGATCCCCAGCAACAACGAAGCTCTCCACGAGGTACACGCCGGTACGCTCAACCAGAACTCCGACGGCAACACCTCCTACAACTCCCTGGTCTCCTACCTCGGACGCGTCATGTATAACTTCGACGGAAGATATTACATCACCGCCTCGGTCCGCGTCGACGGTTCCTCCAAGTTCGCAAAAGGGAACAAGTATGCCACCTTCCCCTCCGTCAGCGGAGCATGGCGCATCAGCAACGAACCCTTCATGCGCGGCCAGGATTTCATCGACAACCTCAAGCTCCGTCTGGGATGGGGCCGCGTGGGTAACCAGAACATCAATTCCTCTGCCTACCTGACCCTGCTCGATACCCGCGACGTGGTCATCGGCGGCATCCGCATCCCCGGAACCACCATCTCCTCCGTAGGAAACAACAAACTCAAATGGGAAACCGTCGAGGACTTCGACTTCGGTCTCGACGTCAGCGTCCTCAACTCCCGTCTCGACCTGACCTTCGACGTCTACCGGAAGAAATCCCACGATATGCTCTACAACAAGGAGAATATCCTCGCCCTGGGCTATCCCAACTGGAACGGCGCCGTAACCATGAACATCGGAAAGATGCAGGCAACCGGATGGGAACTCTCCGTAAACTGGAACGACCGCGCCGGCGATTTCCGCTACTCCGCCGGTGTCAACCTTTCCGGAGTAAGGAACAAGGCCATCAAACTCAGCGGCGACGGTCCCATTCTCTCTTCCGATTTCCGCATGGATAAGATTATCCGCAACGAGGACGGAGGTGAAATCAGCCGCTTCTACGGTTTCGTGGCCGACGGCCTCTTCCAGAACTGGACCGAAGTCTCCGCCCACTCCGACGAACACGGCAATCTCATCCAGCCCAACGCCAAGCCGGGCGACATCCGGTTCCGCGATCTCAACAACAACGGAACCATCGACGACGGCGACAAGACCTACATCGGACGCGGATATCCCAAGCTGATGATGGGCCTCAACCTCTCGCTGGCCTACAAGGACTGGGACTTCTCGACCAACTTCTACGGCACTTTCGGCAACGACGTCTTCAACACCGCCCGCACCCGCTATGCCGGCGCCAGCGGCGAGAACTTCCTGGGCGACGTCCTCGAACAGGCATGGCACGGCGAAGGAACCTCCAACAATATCCCCCGCCTGACGGCCACCGACCTCAACCAGAACTACAACCGCGTCTCGAGCTTCTACGTCGAAGACGGCTCTTATTTCCGCTGCAAGATGATGCAGATCGGCTATACCCTCCCGGCAAAACTCACCCGCGGGACCAAGCTGCGCCTCTACATCTCGGCCCAGAACCTTTTCACCATCACCAAGTATTCCGGCATGGACCCCGAACGTCCGCAGAACGACGGCGACGCCATCGCTACCGGTATCGACTGGACTTCTTATCCTAACCCCCGCACTTTCCTCTTCGGGGTCGACTTCAAATTCTAATCCATCGTAACAGACTGAAATGAAAAAAATATATATTTTCGCACTGGCTGTGATAGGGATGCTCTTCTCTTCCTGCAACGATTTCCTGGAGGAAAACGTGCGCGGACAGGAGAACCTGGACACCTATTTCCAAGGCCCCGAAGACGCCGAGTCGTTCATCATGGGGTGCTACGGCTCAATCACCGAATATACCTGGTGGAAAATCGAGCGTATGTGGATTCTCGCCGATATGTGTACCGACGACTACTGGATGGGCAACACCGGCCAGCCCCAGGAGGAATACATCTCCCTGGCCCACTACCAGGGCGTAGGACAGTCCAACGGCTCAATCTGCGACTTCTGGCAGTACCGTTACAAGGGAATCCTGCGCTGCAACATCGCCCTCGACCGTCTGCCAGACGTTCCCATGGACGAGAACCTCAAGGCCCGCTTCATCGCCGAGGCCAAATTTCTCCGCGCCTATTTCTATTTCGACCTGGTGAAGAACTTCGGAGGAGTTCCCCTGGTGACCGGCTTCGTAATGCCCCACGAAGTGGAGGGAATCACCCGCTCAAGCCTCGAGGAATGTTATGCCTTCATCGAGAAAGACTTCAGCGAAGCCGCTCCCTATCTTCCCGACCGCGCCAGCCTTTCCGCCGGCGATGCCGGCCGCGCCACCCGCGGCGCCGCCCTCGCTTTCCTGGGTAAAGCGCAAGTCTACAACGGAGAGTTCGCCGCAGCCTACAAGACTCTCGGAGAACTCATCTCCACCAACCAGTATGATCTCATGCCCGAATTCGGACAGAACTGGAACATCGACTACCCCAACAACATCGAATCCATCTTCGAGGTACAGAACATCTACGACGAGACTTACAAACTCGGAGGCAACATCCCCATGGTCAGCGGCAACCGCATGAGCGGCGACATGGACGGATGGGGCTGGGGAGTTCCCACCGCCAATCTCGAGGCCGCTTTCATCGAAGCCGGCGACACCGAGCGTCTGCGCTGGACAATCGTGAAGAACGGCGCCAAGTCAATCGCCGGAGAAAACAATTTCGCCGGTCTGGTATCGAAGCAGGGGAACCGCAACGGCGACAACTCCTACTACATCAACCCGGCCCACAACAAATCTCAGCGTATCAGCCGCAAGCACTACGTACCCTTCGACAAGCGGCCCGCCAAGTTCGGCCAGGAAAGTATGTCGCCCCTGAACTACACGATTCTGCGCTACGCCGACATCCTGCTCCTTTATGCCGAAGCCTGCAACGAGACCGGCCAGGACACCCAGGCCCGTCAGGCCCTCAACCGTGTCCGTGCCCGCGTAGGACTGGGAGAAGTGACCGCCTCGGGCAATGACCTCCGCAAGGCTATCCGCCTGGAACGCCGTCTGGAACTCGCCACCGAGGCCCAGCGCCTATACGACATCCGCCGCTGGACCGACGACAACGGCAAGAAGGTAGTCTGCAATCTCATGGGCCCCGACGGCTCTTTTGTCCGCTGGAACACAGGCGCCAGCGCCGACCCCATCGAAATGGCCAACCAGAACGAAGCCTCCGACAAAGGCATAACCTTCATCGAGGGACGCGACCTTGTCTTCCCGATTCCCCTCTATGAGGTCACCATGTCGGAAGGACGTATCGCCCAGAATCCGGGATGGCAGTAATTTCTCCGGCACCAGAACTTTTCCTTTGTTAATTTTTGAAGAAAATGAAACCTGATATATTTTCCTTACTGATAGCCGCAGCCGGACTGACCGCAGCCTCCTCCTGCAGCGACTATGCATACGAGCCGGGCGACCCGGCCCCGGCCCGCGACCCGATGGAAGCGGCCGTAGAAAAACAAGTCTCCATCAATCCTGCCATAACATACCAGACGATGCAGGGCATCGGCGCCAGCGACTGCTGGATGGGTAACTGGGTAGGGCGCGACTGGACCGGCTGCCGCGAGCAGATCGCCCGGCTGATGTTCTCCCGGAAGATTGTCGACGGCCAGCCCGAGGGAATCGGTATGTCGATGTGGCGCGTCAACCTCGGAGCCGGCTCGGCCGAGCGCGGCGACAAGTCCGGAGTACAGACCGTCCATCGCCGCGCCGAAAGTTTCCGCGGTGCCGACGGCGGCTACGACTGGTCGAAATGCGCCGGTCAGCGCTACTTCATGGAGCAGGCCCGCGATATGGGTACCGAGAAGTTTGTATTCTTCAGCAACAGTCCCCTGGTGGAATACACCTACAATGGACAGGCCCGCAACGACCGCGGCAACAACTCCAACCTGATGCCCCGCTGCTACGGACAGTTCGCCGACTATCTTGCCGACGTCACCCGTCATTTCACCGACGAAGGCTACAATATCTCCCACCTTTCCCCGATCAACGAACCCAACAACACCTGGAACGGCCACGACCAGGAGGGATGCGGATGGACCGTAGAGGAGGCCGCCCGTCTGACCCGCGAAATCGACCGCGCCTTCACCGAGCGCTCCCTCTCCACGGGAATTCTGCTCGGCGAAGGGGATAGCTGGGAATGTTTCACCGGCGACAAATGGACCCAGGGTGGCGCTCCCTCCCGGTTCTGGACTCCCGGTGACGAAGCCTATATCGGCGACCTTACCCACGTGGCTCCCCTTTACTGCTGTCACAGCTACTGGACCGACACGGCCTGGGACACCCAGCGCTCCGTGCGCTCCCAGGTAGCCGACATGGCCGGACGTTACGGCCTGGAGGTATGGCAGAGCGAATGGTGTATGCTCGGCGACGATATCCCCAAGGATGAGTTCCCGGGCCACGTATCGGCTTCCGACATGGACCGAGCCCTTCACATGACCAAGGTGATGCACAATGACTTCACCGTCGCCAACGTCAGCTCCTGGTGCTACTGGGTGGCCATGGACGCTCCCTTCGGCTCCAACGGCAACCGCTGGCTCCTGATTTACCTCAATCTGGCCGGTGAGAGCGTCTTCGACGGCGAAGGCACCTGCGCCGCCTCCTCCAATCTCTGGGCGCTGGGCAACTTCAGCCTTTTCGTGCGCCCGGGATTCAAACGCGTGGATCTCGCCACCAAAGAGAGCAAGAATTTCTTCGGCTCGGCCTATATCTCGCCTGACGGGCGCCGTCTTGTGGCCGTCTATACCAACATGAGCAACAAGCCCGTGCGCCTGGCCACCACGGCCCCCGGATGGGAAAACGCCTCCGTGACAACCTATACCACCTCCGCCTCCAAGAACCTCGCTGGCGCTCCGGTGGCTGCCGGGAGCCAGGTGGCTCTTGATCCTCAGAGCGTCACAACCGTTGTCTATGATCTCTAACCTTCTCCTGAAATGCAGAATAGCCTTATAAACAACCTCCACCGCCTGGCGGCAGTCTGCGGACTGCTGCTGGGGGTGGCCCCCTGTGGGAGTGCGCAGCTGTCAACGGGCGTTGCGGAAAACTTCAACAAGGAATGGGTCTTTTCCCTTGACCGAGATTCCGTGGCCCCGGCGGCTCCCGCTTTCGATGACGCGTCATGGCGCCGTCTGACCCTCCCCCACGACTGGAGTATCGAAAAACTTCCTTCCCCGAGTCTCAACGCCTGCACCGGGTTCTTCCCCGGCGGTCTGGGCTGGTATCGCAAGCACTTTACCGTCAGCGATTCCCTTCCCGTCCACTATGTCTACTTCGAAGGGGTCTACAACCGTAGCGAAGTATATGTCAACGGCCGCCTTGTCGGCAAACGCCCCAACGGCTACATCTCTTTCTACTATGACATCACCCCCTACCTCAAGGAGGGGGACAACGTAATGGCCGTCAAAGTAGACCACACCCGCGAGGCCGATTCCCGGTGGTACACCGGCTCGGGAATCTACCGCGATGTATATCTTGTCCACACTCCCGAGACGCATCTCGCTCCCTGGGGACTGGGCTGGAAAGCGTCATCCGTCACCCCGAAATCAGCTACGGTAGACGTCGAATTCGAGACCGTCTCCCCGGACGCCAGGCCCCTTAAAGTCGCAGCCACACTGACCGATGCCGACGGACGGGTGGTAGCCCGCGGCAACGCCTCCGCAAAGGGGGGCGGGAAAGGGACCATGAAACTCAAGGTCTCCAATCCCCGCCTGTGGGACATCGATTCCCCCTCGCTCTACCGGCTCGACGTGCAGCTTATTGCCGACGGCAAGCGCATCGACGGTGCTTCATGCAACGTCGGTCTCCGATCCCTCCGTTTCGATCCCGACAAAGGATTCTTCCTCAACGGCCGCAACACGAAAGTCAAGGGAGTATGCCTCCATCATGACGCCGGAGTGCTGGGAGCCGTAGTTCCGCGCGACGTATGGAAACGCCGTCTGGCCAACCTGAAAGCCCTCGGCGCCAACGCCATCCGCATGAGCCATAACCCCCAGGCCCCGGTGGTCTACGACCTGTGTGATGAGATGGGCCTCCTTGTAATGGACGAGGCCAGTGACGAATGGGAATTCCCAAAGCGCAAATGGGTGACGGGATGGAACGTCGGCACCCCCAAGTTCGAGGGAAGCTATGACTTCTTCAACGAATGGATCGAGCGCGACGTGGCCGACATGGTACGCCGCGACCGCAACCATCCCTGCGTCACTTTCTGGAGCATCGGCAACGAAGTGGACTATCCCAATGATCCCTACTCCCACCCCATCCTCGACCATGCCGCCGGTATCAACCAGCCGAATTTCGGCGGTTACGATCCCTCCGCCCCCTCGGCCATGAGAATCGGGGAAATCGCCGGACGCCTTGCCCCCATCGTGAGGGCCATAGATCCGAGCCGCCCCGTCACCGGCGCTCTCGCCGGAGTAGTGATGTCCAATCAGACAGCCTATCCCTCGGCCGTGGACCTTGTGGGTTACAACTATACCGAGGACCGCTATGCCATCGACCACGAAACCTATCCCGAGCGCATAATCTACGGAAGCGAGAATGTTCACAGCTATGATGCGTGGCTGGCCGTAAGGGACAATGACCATATCTTCGGCCAGTTCCTCTGGACCGGCACCGATTATCTCGGCGAATCCAATCCCTGGCCCTCACGCGGACTCGGAACCGGACTGCTCGACTTCGGCAGCTTCATGAAGCCGCGCGGCAAATTCCGCAAATCGCTCTGGAGCGACGAACCTGTGGCTTATCTCGGCGCTTATCCCAAAGGCGAGGGGGAACCGGGCCTGTGGATTGACGCACCCGAGGCATGGAACTATACCGACGGCGAGATGATGCGCGTGGTATGCTACACAAATTGCCCCTCGGTACGCCTGACGCTCAACGGCCAGACCGTGGCCACCGCGACCGACGCCGACCGGCGCGAGGGTATGATGGCATGGGATATTCCATTCCGCGAAGGAGAACTCAAGGCTGAAGGTCTCGACGGAGAAGGTAAGGTGACTGTCACTGACCGTCTTCTTACTACCGGACGCCCCTATGCCCTGCGCGTAAGCTCCGACCGAGACCGTCTCGACGACCCCGACGGCGTAGCCCACGTGACCGTAGAGGTCATCGACGAGGAGGGACGCCGCATCCCCCTGGCCGACAACATGATCCGCTGCGAGGTGGAATCCGGCAGACTGCTCGGTCTGGAAGGAACGGGCAATACCGACATGAGCCATCCCCGCGCCTGCGAACGCCGCGCCTCCAACGGCCGAGTCCTGGCCTATATCGCCGCCGACTCCTCCGGCTCCCCGGTGAAGGTGAAGTTCACCTCCCCCCTCCTGAAGGGGACATCCATCGAGCTGGGCGCCCCGCTGGCCGCGGCCAATCAAGAATAAGTCAATAACCTAACTTACACATACTTCAACCATGAAAAGGATTTTGTTTTTTTCCTTCGCCCTGGTGATGGCCCTGGCTCTCCGCGCCGAGGTTGCCCAGACTCTGTATCTCATCGGCGAGCCTGCCGGCGGATGGGACACCTCGAAAGGACTTGAGATGACCAAGACAGCCGAAGGTGTCTTTGAAATCGACGCCGAACTCTCCGGTACAAGCAGTTTCGGCTTCGTCAAGACCCTCGGCGGTGACTGGACAGCCTTCAACTCCTGCCGCTACACTCCCACCGTAAAGGGGCAGACTCCGGTAATCGGCGAGAACGAAATGGTCTACACCGGCGATGATTCCAACGACTATTCATGGGACCTCGGTGCCGGCAACTGGCATTTCAAGGTCGACACCAACACCATGAAATTCATCCTCAGCGAAGGGGGAGGCGACACTCCCAATCCTCCCGCTCCCCAGGCCGATCTCTTCTTCGTAGGAGAGGTGACGAACTGGTGTTTCATTGACGAATACAAGATGACGGCCAATGACAACGTGTACACCTACACCACCGGTGTCATCCGCGGAGGTATCCCCTTCAAACTCTCCGATACCAACTGGAAGACCGCTTATACTTCCAGGAACGAAGAGATGCTCCCGGGCAACACCTATGAGGTTGTCACCGGCGACGGACTCCCCAACATGAGTATGGCGGCCGACGTTGAAGATGCCGAACTGATTCTCGACGTCGAAGCCCGTACTCTCACCGTCCGCGGCACCGCCGCCGGAGTGGCTGACGTCCTTGCCGAACTTGACGGCGACGTTCCCGCCGAATACTTCACCCTCGCAGGCGTCAGGGTAGAGAATCCCGGTCCGGGCCTCTACATCGTCCGCCGCGGCGCAAAGGTTTCCAAAGTCCATATCCGCTGATTTATACCAGCCAATTCTTCAGGGAGCGGGCCTGGGACATTTTCCCGCAGTCCCGCTCCCTGTTACTACCCCTACCATACCTTACTGTTTATTAACCTAACTTATCCACAAATCACAATGAGATCTTTTTTATTGGCGCTGCTGCTGGCAGTGGGCTTCGCCAGAGCTGACGCCCGTTCCCAATATGCCGGGGGCGACATATCGTTATTACCTTTATATGAAGAACTTGAATCACAATATTACGACTACGACGGCAATAAGATAGACGACCTCATCCAATGGTATGCCAAGGAAGGCATGAACGTGATGCGCGTGCGCCTGATGGTCAATCCCGATCTTTTCGCGAAAAACTATCCTTTCAAGGCTGACGCCAATGTCTGTCAGACTCTCGACTATATACTTCCCATCTGTAAGCGCATCAAGGCGGCCGGGATGGACCTTCTGCTCGATTTCCATTACTCCGATTTCTGGGCTGATCCCATGAAGCAATTTACTCCGGAGGAATGGCGCAATCTGTCGGAGGAAGATCTTCAGCATCAGGTCTACTGGCATACCCGCAATTCACTTGAAAAACTAAAGGAAAACGGCGTCGTGCCTGACCTCGTGCAAATCGGCAATGAAATCAGTTTCGGTATGCTCTGGGGCGGTTACTGCGGCACAGACAAAGATGACAACAGCACCGTTACCAATTACAGGGCCGAAGGGGAAAATGACCGGGAATGCTGGAAGCGTCTCTCCAGACTCCTCAACAAAGGCTCGGAGGCTTGCCGCTTTGTCTGTCCTGACGCAAAAATCATCATCCATACCGAGCAGTTGAAAAACCACTGGAATCTCTGGAACTTCTACCGCTGGATTACAAACGAGGAAGAAACCCGGGTTGACTACGATATAATCGGCCTCAGCTGGTACCCCTATTGGCACGTCCCCGGTGACAAGACCTATGAGGATGTCCTCAAAGCTGAACTCGTAGACCTCCAGAAATACTTCCCGTCCAAGAAAATAATGCTTGTGGAATTCAACCAGCCCTACGGCTGGGAAGAATCCGGCTCGCAATCAGGATTCTACGAACGCTATCCGCATACATACGCCGGTCAGGTGAAAAGCACTCAGGAAACAATCGACATCCTCAACCAGGTCGACAATGCCATCGGCCTTATATGGTGGTGGCCCGAGTTCAACAAAAAAGACTACAAATGGTGGAACAAATATTCCGACGCAGACAGCGAGCCCTGGAAAGAATGGTACTCCTCAGCTCTGTTCGACAGCAAGACAGGCCGCGCGCTTCCGGCTACCAAAACACTGGCCGCTTACGCGAAAGACGAAACGGTCTATTTCACCAATGTGCCCGCCTCATGGACCACTCCCGGCATTTATGCATGGAGTGACGGAGACAACAACAGCGAAACAGGATGGCCCGGAGCTGCTCTTGAACTTACCGACATGACGTACAAGGGGAAACCCGTCTACAAATATTCCACCACGGGAAATGCCCATAAATATATGATTGTCAATAACCGTCATCTCGCCAGCGACGGTAACTGGACCAGCACGGACCAGACCATAGATCTTAATTTTAAGGACGGGGCAATCTACTGGCTCAGCGACTGGCGCAAAGATGACGGCGGTTCCTGGAAATATGATGTTTATCAGCAGGAAGAGGGTGCCACTCTTGACGCTCCCTGCGTGTATCTCACCAATGTACCCTCTGACTGGAATAACGTATCCCTGACTGCCTGGAGTCATATTACCGGCACTGACATCAACGAAGTAGACGGGGGTGCGCTTGAGCAGCTGACTGACCGGACTTATAACGGAAAGCCTGTCTATAAATACACTTTCACCGGTTCTACCCACGAGACACTGCTTTTCCACAACCGTCCCGGAGGCAACTGGGACGACAACTATGTGGCGGTTTCCAGGCCGTTTGTCAACGGTGCGCTCTACATCCTTTCCGACGGCAAGAACGCGGAGAACAACACCAAATACTCCGCGCCCTACCTCCTGAACCCCAGCTTCGACGGTAACTTCAACACCTATTCCGAGGCTGCGTCGGAAATATATCTTTTCGGTTACATCAACGGACAGTCCGACTGGAAAAACAGCGACAATCCCAACGGTACGCGCGACCGCATGATTGCGGGCAAATGCGCCGGCAGCACCTACACTTTTCACCTTGATATCGAGAGGGAAAGCTGGTTCCGGCTCCGCGTGGGCGATACCGAATACGGTCCGAGGGATAAAACCGACCGCACTCTTTCCGCGCCGCAGAATGAAATCTATACCGCTCCTTTCGACACCGACAACGACAACGGCGTCTTCAAGGTAGCGCCGGGCAACTACACCGTAACGGTGGAATACCGCGGAAGCGACAACGGCTATATGCTCAGCATCGCCGAACGCCAGGCCCCCGTCCAGTATCCCGATATGTATCTTATATCGGATGTTAAATCATGGTCGGTGACTGCCGACCATGGTCTCCGTCATGACGGAAACGGGGTCTATCGTCTGTGGCTCCAGGACGGTCTTCCCGCCGGATACTATAAAATCTCCAATCCCAACGTCAGAGACCCCTATTCGCTTAACAGCAACATCCTCCCCAACCATACATACTACTGCAGTTCAAACCGCTGCAAAGGGGATGATATGCATATCGACAAAGATATTCCCGGCCCTGTAACGGTTGTATTCGACTACATCAACAGCACCGTGCATATCGAAGCGCCCAACTATCAGGCGCCCCAGGACAACAGCCGCCGCCTATACATCCATTTCGGTCAGAATATCCGCTATCATGCAGCGAATCCAGAAACCACAGTGCCGAAGGTGCATCTGTATGCCACCACCCAGTTCAGAGTACCGTCCGACAGGGTTCTCCTCGAAAGCAACTCTTTCGAGATGACCCGCGTAGTCTCCGATGACCCTACCTACGACCTGTGGTATTACGACCTGACCGATGACCAGCTGTCCTGGGCGAAAGACGCCACTTTCTTTTTCGAGAACAAGGAAGGAAATCTGGAGACCTACACCTGCGGACGACTCGTCGACGGCGACGACTTCAACTGGGACTTCGAACACTGGCTCAGATATATCTATTATGTCGACGTTGCCGACAACTATAACAGCAAGGCATCCCAGTCCTATATCACATGGGATGAACTCGCTCCTGTGCGCAAAGCCGACAAGACAACGCTCTACATGGTAGGCCAGGGCCTTAAACGACTTGCCATCGATGCTTCCGGAATCTCGGAATGGGACCGCATTATTTCCCCCGACATCTACGGTTCGAGCGAATCCGCGATGAACATATTCTATATCTCGAATATGCAGGCCCATGACGAGGATCTGACCATAAGCTATATCAAGGACGCTGACGGTAATGTCACCAAAGAGGTACAGGGAACCAAGTTCAAAATGTCATGGCTGCGTCCCTACACGTATTACGAGACCTCCGGAAAGTCAGGAGGCGACATCTGTCAGCAGCGTGCCTGGGCTACGTTCAACCTCGGTATCGTAGGCTATTCGCTGACCCGCGCTACTGCCGCAAACCTCGAAGTTGTTTCCGGTGAGACCACTACCAACCGGGATGTACACTTTGCCCCCTCCCAGACTTTCCCCTGCAACAACTTCAACCAGTATGACTGGTTCGTGCCTACCACCTATATCCATGATAAATATATCCTGGTAGTAGACCTGGACGAAGAGTGCAACACCGTCACACTCCTCCCCTTCCAGCCCAATCCCACCGCCACGGCCGGCACCGTCTCCATCCAAACCGGTGAATTCGCTTCCTACGATGAGGCTACTGAAATCATGTACAACAGCCAGCTTCCTACGGTCAGCGCTTCCACAGACAACGGTACCGTAAAATACCGTAAATACAATGTCGCCACCGCCCCTGTCACCATCGCCGCACCTCATAACGATGAAATAAAGGGCTATGAGTACACCGTCGAATATGCCATCTACTATAACGGCAACAAGACCGAAGTATGTACCGACAACCCCGGAACTGTTTACCTGGCCGGTCTCCCCGTAAAACAGGACGAGAAAACCTACAGCGTAGGTGTCCGCGCCAAATACACCGATCAGAAAACTACGTCCAAGTTTACGTTCCACTCCAAGTATGCCCCCACGACGCTTAACGTCGCCAGCCAGCTTGGTACTCCCACCGTACAGCAACCCGACAACGACAAGAAGTTCTATACCGTCAGCGATTATTCCACCCCGGAAGAATTTTCGATGGGAGCTTACATGGATGTCCCCGTCTACAACAACACGTCCTATGCCTGGTATGCCGATTTCCAGGCTACTCCCTACGGATGGGCCGAGGACAATCATCGTACCAGAGGGGGAGAGCTTATGCATGAGTCCCACCCCATCATCTCCAGGATGGCCTACGCCAAGTCGCGCTTCAATCCCCTCAAGGACTGGAGCAAGCATGACAACGGCAGCTATTTCGGCGACAATCATGACTGGTCCGGGAAACTGGCCTCCAACGTCAACGTCAACGGCTGGCCCGTATATCTCCCTGAAGTGAATGTTTTCAGCCGTGATAACAACGACAGAAATACCATCATCAATATGGCGGTTACAGCCATATATCCTTTCCTGGTAGACGAGAACCCGGTTCGCACACAAGCCATGCAGCAGGGCATTTCCGCTAAAAACCGTTCCGCACGTCTCATGGAGGGACACAAGTATCATCTTGAATTTCTCTCGACAACCGGTTCGGCCGATATCCCGCTCAACAACAACGGCGTGATTTCCGGGCTGGAGGCTATCTCTCCCGACGCTCCGGACACTACGGTACGATATTTCAATCTGCAGGGCGTGGAAGTGAACGGAGTGCTTACTCCCGGCGTCTATATCCGCCAGCAGGGCACCACCGCTGAAAAAATCATCGTCCGCTGATATCCGACAGCTTCCCGCAACGCTGTTTCTCCTCAGGAGGGTCATTATCTCTCCGGCTGATGAAGATGGCCATCATGGTCCATCCGGATTAAAACCCGGGCGATGCGCCTGAATCTTGAATTCTGGTTTATCGCCCACCCCTCCGGAGGAGAAACTCCGTTGTAATTCAGTTTAGAAATTGGTAGAATATTATGTAAGATAGGTAGAATATTATGTAAGATAAATGAGTTAAGCAAAAATTTCAGGTTTGTAGGATTATTATCACCCCTGATTTAATTCCTGTAGAAATCAAAGTTCCTTGTTCAATCCGAAAAGCACACTCTACTGGCGGTATGTCAAAAATTCAGAATTTTGGCATACCGTCTTCTTATTGCCGAATGGCATGGATACTGCTATAATTACTCGGTCAGGCCTGCGGCTGTCAGCGCAATTCCCGAAACGGATAAATGGATACCCGAATCCACGGCCCCGAGCAACCCGGATTTCAGGGCCTATGTTAAATAAGCATACGACTCCCCGCCGGTATGCATTTCTGCCAGATGGACAGCAGACAAATTTTTTCAGGTATTCTCCGCCCGACTACGCTGATCTTCAGGCATATCATATTGTCCTTACAGAAGCCGTCTGTTTCCGTTGAATACAGGTTAGCGAACGCAGGCATACGGACATAGAACGTATCGCGTCCGCTGTTCCGACTGATATAAAAAAGCAGCGGCGCTGCCCCTCTCCGGGGAAGCGCCGCCTTATCAAAAAGGGGAAGGGAGTAATGTCAGTTCAGTTCAACTTATTACTGCTGGAGCTTGAAGTTGATGGGGAGAGTGTACCATACGGATACGGCCTGACCGTTCATCTTGCCGGGGATAAACTTCGGCAGGGTCTTTACGACGCGGACAGCTTCCTTGTCGAGGTCGGGGTCTTTACCGCGGAGTACGACCACATCACCTACGTTACCATCCTTCTTCACAACGAATTTCACTACCACGCGGCCCTGGATGTTATTCTCGGCTGCCATTGTAGGATATTTGATGTGGGTGGCCACGTACTTGAGGAGTTCTGCCTCACCGCCGGGGAACTGAGGCATCTGCTCTACGGCAGTGAAGACCTCTTCCTTGACGGGTTCGGGTTTCTTCTCCTCGACGATGATTTCGTCCTTATGGGTGCGGACAACTTCGAGGTTGTCGGTACCCTGGTCGAAAGTGGAGGCGCCGGCGGCGGCGGTGGATTCCTGGACTTCATCCTTAGAGGTGATGTCCTCGGTAACCTCATTATCGGCCGCGATGGCGATTTCGGTATCCTTGATAGTGTTGAGGATTTCTTCGGGAAGGGCTTCTTCCTGCTCGGGTTCCTGCACGGCTTCGATTACTTCCTCTTCTTCCTGCATTTCCTCTTCCTGGGCTTCCATTGCGGCGAGCTGCTGCTCGAGCTGGGCCTGGAGTTCAAGTTCATGCTGTTTCATGCGGAAGTCGCTGTACATTCCCCAGAAATATCCTCCGATAAGGACTACGACAAGACCGATGAGGGTGAAGAGGACGGCGCGGTTATGGCGGCGGTCAGACTGTTTGCGCAGGTCATAGGCACCGAATTCCTTATTTTTACCTTCAAAGATAATGTCAGTCCACTCTTTTGATGAAAGATCTACATCTTTTGCCATTTTTCTTTCTGCTTAGTTGGTTAGTAATATAGATATCTCATCACTCTTTGTGAGCTTTCTTGAAGTCGGGAGTAGCGAAGACCATTGCCTTGTCAACATCGGTCAGAGATCCGATCTGATAGCGGGAAATCTGGTTGATCTGCATTTCGTCGAGAGCGGCGATAACGCTTTCCCAGGAGGCACCCTCCATCGGTTTGATGATGACTACGGGGCGGGTGAGCTTCTCATCGTTACGGATTTTCTTGGCCTCGGCCTGGAACTGTTCCTCGGTGATCTGCTTGTTGCGCCAGCGGTCTTTCTGTTCTTCTACTTTCTTGAGTACATCCTCGTTCCTGTCGTGAAGGATTTTGCGGATACCCTTGAGCATCGCGCCTTCATTTCCTTCAAAACGGGCAACCTGAATATTGGACGATACGAGGTCCGAGCCGTTGAATTCGGTAACGGGCTTTCCGGTGTAATAGTAGACGGTATTGTCCTTTACGCCGCCGTTGTCGTCATAGGTTGTGTCGAGAATCAGGGTAATTGCTTCGGATTCCTTGGCTTTCTGCAGTTCCTCCTGCTGGAGCTTCTCGTTGGTGGGAAGCGCAATCGAGAGAGTCTGCGACTTAATCATGGTGGTACACAGCATGAAGAACGTAATCAGAAGCATATTCATGTCAACCATGGGGGTGAAGTCCACATGGATTGCCATTTTTTTCTGGGCGCCTTTTTTCTTTTTGCCGCCCGATGATTGTTCTATCTGTGCCATGATTAATCAGCTTCGGTTTTAAGGGCAGTCATGACGGAGAATTTGTTCATCTTGATGGTCTGAAGGTTGTCCAGGACGGGGTGGATAGTCTCAAACTTGGTTCCACGGTCGGCCTTGACGGCTATGCCTTCTCCTTTCTGGATGGCGTCATGAATGTTGGAGTTCGACGAATTGTAGATGGCACGCATCCAGATCTGGAATTCATTGGTGGTGAGCTGGTTTCCGGCTTCGTCGCGGTAGGGGATATCCTTCAGGGGGATACCTGCGTCGGGGCGGTTGGGATCGCTCAGCCATTCATCCTGCTTGGTCTGGTCAAGCATCAGGAATTCGTGCATCTTAGCGAGAGGTACGCCGAAAGAGGCGTTTTTAGCGAATTTCTCCATGTCCATGGGGGTGATTCCGGTCTTCTTGCCGGTCAGTTTCTCATAACGTGCTACTGCATCTTTGAGAACTTCCTTGCGGAGAGGTTCGGAACCCCACTCTTCGGCTTTTTCTGCGTCGGCGTCACCGGCCAGCGACAGGAACACCTGTCCCTTGGGGCTGACAAGGACGTTGACAACGTTGGAAGTGGGCACCTTGATTTCAGAGACCGAGGAAGGGGTGATTACCGTCACCGGTTCTTTCTGAAGGAAGGTTGAAGTCAACATGAAGAAAGTAAGCAAAAGAACGGTAACGTCACTCATCGCGGTCATGTCGATGAGGGTACTCTTTCTTTTAATTTTTACT
>CAJUAF010000029.1 GCA_910584365.1 uncultured Muribaculaceae bacterium
CAGCTTGTCGAAGCCGCCGGCCTTGATATTACGCCTGATTCTGGGATTTTATAGTTTAGTAGGAAAAAACGTTCATGAACGTATGACGTTTGACATCGCAAAGGAAGCCGTCGATTACATTTTTTCTCACCCAGATGAATTTCCGGAAGATGGTGTCTTCTGGGATTTCATAGGTGGTGAACCTTTTCTGGAAATCGATCTGATTGAAAAAATCTGTGATTATATCACAGTGGAGATGTACCGCAGGCGGCATCGCTGGCTGGATAACCATATGTTTGCCTTTACAACGAACGGGATAAACTATCGCAGCAGTAAAGTGCAACATTATATCCGGAAATATCATGATCGGATTTCCCTTACCATTACTATTGACGGCACGGAAAAGAAACACGATCTCAACCGTATTTACAAAGAATCGGGCAGAGGTTCATACAAAGATGTGGTAAGGAATATTCCCCTGTGGCTGGAACAGTTCCCTGGCGCCAGCACGAAAGTAACAGTAAGTTCGGCGGATATACCGTATATCACTGAAAGTGTCAGTCATCTTTACGGGTTAGGAATCCGGGAGATACATATCAATTGTGTTTTTGAGGACGTATGGAAAGAGGGAGATGAGACCCTTCTTGAGAATGAGCTGATCAAACTGGCTGATCTCTTGATTGACAGCGGGATGTATAAGGATCTGAAATGTTCTTTTTTTGATCCTACGATAGGTAAGCCGTTGGATTTGGAAAGAAATAACAACAATTGGTGCGGTGCCGGTCGGATGCTATCGGTGGACGCTGCGGGGAACTTCTATCCCTGTACCCGATTCGCCCAGTTTTCATTAAGAAGTAAGAAACCGATAATCATAGGCAATGTGAAAACTGGAATAAATCAGAATCTTCTGCGACCGTTTCTTTCATTAGACCGATTCACGCAATCGACAAACGAGTGTCTTAATTGCGACATAGCATCGGGTTGTGCATGGTGTCAGGGTGAGAATTACGATGCAGCTGATTCAAATACTATATACCAGCGTGCCACGGCTATATGCAAGATGCATAAAGCCAGGGTAAGAGCCAATAATTACTTCTTCAATAAGCTTTTTGCGGTAACGGATAAAGCCGAAGCGGAAAAATTTTTAGCGCAATCTTCAAATAACGGGTCATATCCCTATTGCTGATGTCATGAAATATCTTATAGTAATTCTATGTGATTCCGCGCCATCCTTTTGTCACTATACCCATGGCAAAAGAGGACGTACACCTAAGCTCATGCCGATATCTGTGCTTACGGATGTGATAAATATGGCAATGAAAGAAAACTTAGTGCTTCAATTCGTATGGCCGGAATATGAATTGCCGGAGGAGTATAATAGGGTGATAAAATATACAAATCATATCGACATCCGCCCGTATGCTTCTTCCCAGCCAGCTGAAATAATCGTTTTGGAGAGGAGTGAGTTGCAGCGCCTTCCGTTAACTGATTTCCCGCATCTGCACAATGTGAGCATACGTTTGACTTTCGACGAGTTTATTTCTGCGACTCAGGAGCTTACTCTCGCTCTTCATAAGATAGACCGTATGAATATATCGGTTGAATTCCCGGAACATCTCCAGGAGAGGGCTGTCTGTCTCTATGACAATACATTAGAAAGACTATCAGAGCAGATTGTCAAGGAATATAAGGCTGATCATCCGGTACAACTTAATATTCTTACGGACCGTTTGTCATTAAGCCGGATGAATAACTGTAATTCAGGTACGGATAGCCTGTGTACGGCTCCTGACGGGAATCTTTATATCTGCCCCGGATTCTATTATGACCGTTCTGAGCCGGTGGGAAAGGTCGTCGGCGGATTCAAAATCAAAAATCCGCAGCTATATAGACTTGAATATGCCCCAATCTGCAGAATATGCGATGCTTATCATTGCAGACGTTGCGTATGGCAGAATCAAAAAAGTACCCTTGAGACAAATACGCCGGGACATGAGCAATGCGTTATCTCGCATTTGGAAAGGAATGCATCCTGTAGATTGCTTCGGCGTCTACGGGAAGAGGGATGTTGTCCTGACGGCGTTTCAGATATATCCGAAGTTGATTTTTTGGATCCTTTTTATAATCTGCCACGAATTCGTTTGAAATGAAACTTAAAGTAGCTACTGTATCTGATGAGGAACAATCCGAAATCAGCCGGTTGTTTAAACGGCGTAAATTTCTGGAGACACTGAGGACTCTCATAACTGAATCCGATAAAGAATTGTATCTGCGTTATCAGAGTGATGTAACTTCTACGGTCCAGGCTATAGACGGATGGTGGGAGGAAATAAAACTCCTATACCATCTTGTGCCGGTAGCCGGCGGCAGATGGCAGATAGATTTTCAAACAAAAACCATATATTTAATAACCCCATGATTATCTGTGCTATTGGAGGGACGGAGATTATCCTACTCTGCGTTGTTGCTCTTCTTGTATTTGGCGGGAAGAAGATTCCTGAATTGATGAAAGGATTAGGACAAGGTGTACAGTCCTTTAAGAAAGGGATGTCGGAAGAAGAGGAAAAACCGGTGTCTCCCGAAGAGAAATATAAAGAACGGGAAAGACTTAAAGCTCAGATTATACGGGAAAAAGAGCTGGAAGAAGAACTCCAGAAAAATAAAGACCGTGTGCATGACAATCAGCCCAAAGGAAACACAGAGTGAGGGTCTGATGACTTTCGGGGGACACCTGGAGGTTCTCCGGAGGATGGTAATCAGGGTGGTGGCGGTCACCTTGGTTTTGGCGTGTGTGATCTTTTCGTTCAAGGAAGTTACGTTCGCCCTCCTGCTGGCTCCCTCGGAGTGGGATTTCTCTACTTACCGCTGGATCGAGGAGTTTTGCCGGAAGTTCGATCCTGGGTTCCGGTTCGAGGAGTTCCATGTTGACCTGATCGCCACGGATCTGTCGAGTCAGTTCATGACCCATCTGTCGACATCGCTGTACCTGGGGTTGCTCTGCGCCTCGCCGTGGATTCTTTTTGAACTTTTCCGGTTCGTATCGCCGGCGCTGCTCGAAAGCGAGAGGAAATATTCCGTGCGTATAGTGGTTACGGTCTATCTGCTTTTTGTCGCCGGGGTGCTTATGAGTTATTATATTCTGTTTCCCGTATCATTCAGGTTCTTAGGCACATATTCCGTAGCTGAGAGAATCCACAGCACAATCACCCTCGACAGCTATATATCGACCTTTGTAACGCTGACCCTGCTGATGGGGCTGGTGTTCCAGCTGCCGGTAATCGCCTTCGTGCTGGGGAAAATGGGGCTTGTGCGATCGGAGTTCCTGGTGCGCTACCGTCGCTATGCCTTTTTGATAATCTGCCTGGTGGCGGCCATAATAACGCCTCCCGATGTGATGACGCTGATTCTGGTGGCTGTCCCGCTCTATCTCCTCTATGAAGTAAGCATCAAAGTGATTCGTTTCACCGAGCGGGGCGCCGGGGAGGATGGTGCCGTTGCCTGAGATTGCTTGCCCGGGGAAGGGAGGGTGGTGTTTTTTTTGTGGCAAAAAGTTAACAGGTTTAAGGTATTTTTAGTATATTTGCCGCGCAAATCCTGATGCTGCCTTACGCCGGTCGGGAAACCGGGGTGTTTTGGTGGCTGATTGTCTCATTCTAACATTAATGTGGATTCCGAGAATGAAAAAACATCTACTTTTCCTTACTTTAGCAGCCGGCCTGTTTTCGTCGGCTGCCGCCGCTATTCCCGAAGGGGGATGGTCGGTAACACCCGCGCCGGGCGCTACCGTAGTGTCGATCGCTGAAATCAAGGTGTCGAAGGCTAATGAACATTACATGGACCCCTACATCAACCGTTCGGTCAAAATCAACGGGGAGTCTATCGCGATCACTCAGAAGGCTTCCAGCGACGGAAGTTCCATAGTGATGACCCTGGCAACTCCCGTGGAGCAGTCCGGGGAATATGAAATCGTCATTCCGGCGCGTACTTTCACCTACGACTATGACTACTGGACGGATGATTCCTACGACAATCCCGAAATGTCATGGAACGTCACCGTCGACAATCCCGATCATCCCATTGTGCCGGATATTCCTCAGGTGACTGTCGCCGCCACTCCCGCCAGCGGCGAGACGGTCAAGAGCCTGTCGGAAATCACGGTGCAGTTCCAGGGGGCCGCAAAAGCTGTTCCGGCCGAAGGCGCTACCGCCACGGTTACCTCTCTGGGTAGCGCCGTAGAGTGTACCGTAGCCATCGCCGCCGCTTCGGAGGAGACTCCCGACGCCGTCACACTTACGCTTACACCGGCACTTACCGTCTCGGGCGAATATACGGTCACCGTACCCGAAGGCGCCGTGGAACTCGCTACGGATGCCGACGTGAAGTTCTCCAGCCCCGAGTTCAAACTCAACTATACGGTCAAGGCTCCTCCCGCCGTCGGCGAAAGATTCGTTGTGGACAAAATCCGCTATAAGGTGCTGTCGCGCGACGATATGACAGTCGAGGTGACCTTCCCCGAATCGGAGCCCGACTATGCCGACCTGACAACCGTTCCTCTCTCCACCGTCTATGACGGAGAAACCTACACCGTCATCGCCATCGGCGACCTGGCTTTCTCGGAAGTCAAGGGCCTGGAGGCGTTTACGGTTCCCGAAGGGATCGTGCGCATCGGCGAGGGAGCTTTCTGGGAGAGTTCGCTGACCGAGATTTCCATCCCGGCCTCCGTAACCGAGCTGGGCGAGAGCGCGTTCGAGAACTGTCAGTCGCTTGTGGCTTTTGATCTTCCCGTTACCGTCACCAATGTAGGCGCAAGCCTGCTCAGCGGGTGCGCGTCGCTCAAGAGCGTCACCCTCCACGAAGGGCTGACCGCCATCCCCGCCAGCTTCGTACAGGGCTGCGGGCTGCTGGAATCGCTGGAGGTTCCCTCGACGGTTACCGTCATCGGCGAGTTCGCCATGTCGGAGTGCAGCAAGCTGACCCAGACCAATATCCCCGAGGGCGTAACGAAACTCGAACGCTTCGCTTACGCCTACTGCGTGGAGCTTACCAAACTGCCCGTGCCTGAGAGCGTTACCGAGCTGGGCCATGGCGTCTTCTATCAGAGCGGCCTCACAGAGGCCACGCTTCCCGAGGCCTTAACGGTAATTCCCGACGGAACTTTCCAGTGCTGCACCAACCTCAAGGAGTTCACAATCGGCAACAATGTTACCGAGATCGAACTGCAGGCGTTCTACTGGTGCTTCGGTCTTGAGAAAATCGTGTTCGGCGAAAAGGTCGCCACCATCGGCTCGGAAGCATTCAAGGGAGACAAGGCTATTACCGATGTGATGAGCCTCAATACAGTGCCTCCCACGGGTGCGGTATTCGAGCAGGAAGTGTACGATACGGCCACACTGAAAGTGCCCGACGAAGCCATCGAGGCATACCGCGCAGCCGACGGATGGAAGGAATTCCAGAATATCCAGACTACTTCCGGCCTGGAGACAGTGGTCGCAGCCGACGCGTCGCTGACCCTCGCCGGTGACGTCCTTGAAATCGTCTCCGACACCACGGTCACCGTCTGCACCGTACAGGGTGTGGTCCTCTACCAGGGTACTTCCGGCAGCGTGGTTCTCCCGTCGCACGGCGTCTACCTGGTTACCTCCGGTGACACTACCGCCAAAATCGTTTATTAATCCCCTGTATTATCCCATAAACACAGGAATAACCCTGCCGGGAGGTGGCTCATGCCCCCCGGCGGGGTTTGTTGTGTCCCGGTGGATTCGTCGTTGGCGTTCCTCCCGGAATTCGTTCCCCTAAAAATATGTTATAGAATATATCGGAAAAGTTTGGATTGATGAAAAATTTACTTACTTTTGCCTATCCAACCGGAAAAACTAATAAAATACGATATACCATGATTTCTCCATTAGCCCACGTTGACCCCGCTGCCCGTTTAGGCAAGAACGTTACCGTCTATCCCTTCGCTTTCATCGACAAGGATGTCGAGGTCGGCGACAACTGCGAGATTTTCCCCTACGCTTCCCTTATGGCGGGAACGCGCATGGGCAACAACTGCCGCATCTTCCAGGGTGCCATTGTCTCGGCCGAGCCTCAGGATTTCCGCTATAAGGGGGACGCCTCCCTCTGTGAAATCGGCGACAATGTTGTCATCCGCGAACACGTCATCATTAACCGGAGCATCCACGCCGGGAAGTCAACCGTCATCGGCCACGATTCTTTCGTAATGGCCAACAGCCACATAGGTCATGACACGGTAATCACCGGAAAAGCCGTTGTCGGCAACGGCGTTGTCATCGCCGGCGACTGCCGCGTGGACGACTGTGTGATTCTCTCCTCCAACTCCGTGCTGCATGAGAACTCCCGTGTGGGCAAATGGTGTCTGATAAAGGGTGGATGCCGCATTTCGGGCAACGTTCCCCCTTACGTAATCATCGCCCATAACCCCGCGGCCTACTTCGGGGTGAACGCCTACGTAATGCGCAAAAATGGCTTCACCGACGAGGAAATCGATGATATCGCAAAGGCCTACCGCAACGTCTACCAGAGCGGTATCTCCGTCTTCAACGCCCTGCGCCGCATCGAGGCCGACATCGATCCTTCTCCCATACGCGACTCCATCCTGACCTTCATCCGCTCCAACGACCTCAAGATCGTAGCTATCCCCGTCGACCTCGGCGACTGATTTCCCCTTCCCCCGGAACATCCCCTTTTTGCCATCGGGACGAAAACAGGGCGGTGTGCAGTTCAAAATTTTGAATTTTGAATTTCGACACACCGCCATTACTCTATTCCCGTCCCCGCTGACCCCTTACAATGCGGCTGAAGAATATATGAAAGGATCAGAAATGGCAATCTTAAATATTTCAGCTAACTCGATACCTGAAAATCAATCCAATACTTTCAATGGCAAAAATTATTGTTCAGAACACGAATATAACAATAATCACCGTAAATGGTGAGGATTATGTATCGATAACTGATCTGGCACGGCATAAAAGCGATGATCCTACTGCGGTTATCGGAAACTGGATGCGCAACCGGAATACCATTGAATTCCTTGGTATTTGGGAGAGTCTTTATAACCCTGGTTTCAAACCCCTCGAATTCGAGGGGTTTAGAAAGGAAGCCGGCTTAAATGCCTTTACTCTTTCGCCCAAGAAATGGATTGAAACGACGAATGCCATAGGGTTAGTCTCTAAAGCCGGGCGGTATGGTGGAACTTATGCGCATAAAGATATAGCTTTCAAGTTTGCGAGCTGGATATCAGTCGAGTTCGAACTATACATTGTAAAAGAGTTTCAGCGGCTTAAAGCGGAGGAACAAAAAGTTTTAGGTTGGTCAGCTAAACGAGAGTTATCCAAAATAAATTATCGGATTCATACGGATGCAATAAAGCAAAATCTTGTTCCGGCGGAAATTACCAAAGCGCAAGCAAGTATAATCTATGCCAATGAAGCGGACGTATTAAATGTTGCTATGTTCGGTTCCACTGCAAAGCAGTGGCGGGAGGCCCACCCCGAGCTGAAAGGAAATATCCGCGATTATGCTTCTGTCAATGAGCTGATTTGCCTGTCGAATATGGAAAACTTAAATGCCGTGTTTATTGAACAAGGTATTCCTCAGTCTGAACGACTGATAAAACTCAATCAGATTGCCATACATCAGATGGGGGTGTTGGAAAACGATTGCAACGACCGTAAATTATTGAAATAAATTTTGAGGTTATCCGGCAGCTCCCATGGATTCCGGGGATATTCCCCATGGATTTCATGGAGGGAAAAGATTTTTCTCGCAGAACCGCAGATTATTGCCTGGCGATCATGTCCGCAATAATCTGCGGTTCTGCGAGAGGGTGATGCAGACGGAAATGCAGCGGGAAATGTCGGGAACTTGAGGAGCGTTGCTTTGCGGGGGAAATTTGCCGGGGAAGAGAGGGGTGGAGTGGATTTGTTTGGCGGAACGGGCGGGAATTCGTAACTTTGGAGGATAGAAACTGACATTATCCGAGAGCGTTATGAGAAAAATACTGATGATATTGATGGTTGCGCTGGGGTGCATCGCGGCATCGGCGCAGGAGCTGACGGTGGAAAAGGTGTACCTCGACGCCGCCGACCTGTCGGGCCAGACGCGGATGCGCAAGGACCTTAACGGGGAGCCATGCGCCCTGGTGAAGGTCAGGCTGACGCTTCCGGGCGCGGTGTTCTCGGGTGATGTCGTCGGGGACGTCTTCAACAACGGCGGCGAATACTGGGTGTATGTCATCGACGGCACCAAGCATCTGCGGCTTAACCAGCAGCTTGTAAAGCCCCTGGCGCTATATTTCCCCGACTGGGACATAAACGGGGTGCAGGGGGGCGCGGTCTACGTCGTGGACCTCTCCACGCCGAAAGAGCTGTGGGGCGTCGCCGCGGGAGGAACCGCGCAGGTCCAGCCTACGCGCCAGGTGGAGAGCTTCCTGGTGCTGCACGTCACTCCGGCCAACGCCAAAGTCTTTATCGGCGGTCAGGAAAAGATGGTCAGCGGCGGCCATTGCTCCGTGTTGCTCAAAGCCGGGAATTACCCCGTAAGGGTCGAGGCCTCCGGGTATCAGCCCGAGGAGTTCCCCGTCACTATCGGCAACGAGAAGGTGGAGCGCACCGTCTCGCTCCGTTCCACGATGGCGACGCTGACGGTGCGTCCGGCCACTCCCGGAGCTGAAATCCTGCTGAACGGGAGTCCCGTAGGGACCGGTTCATGGACGGGTCAGGTGATGCCCGACTCCTATCTGGTACAGGTCCGCAAGGAGGGGTACCGACCCGCCGAGCGGCGCGTCACCCTGGCTATGAACGCCACCGAAACCCTCGACATCCCGGCACTGGAAGCCATCACCGGCGATCTTACAGTCAGCTCCAACCCCATTGGCGCCACCATCGAGATGGACGGCCGCACCTACGGCACCACCCCTGACGTCCTCCGGTCCATCCCCGTCGGCTCCCACTCCCTCCGCCTCACCCTCTCCGGCTACCAGCCCGGCACGACCTCCGTCACCGTCAGCGAATCCACCACCGCCTCTGTGGACCTTACATTAGTTAAGAAGCCTGTTTACGGTCATACTGATGCCCGGCATCTTGACCTGGCAGCCGAGAGGAAGGGAAAATATGTTTACTTTACCGAAGCGGAATGGAACAATGTTCCGTCTTCTGAGAAATTCCGGTACGTCAAGAAAGGTGTTGTTATCAGCCAGCCGTCAATAACGGCGCCGTTTATCCTTGCGTTGGCGGATAATGGAAAGAATGTAACCTGGAATGAGGCAATGGCATCAGGGATTAATATGCCGACTAAATTACAAGGAGAGGCTATCGTCAAGGATTACGATAGCGTTAAAAAGGCTTTAACGGCATTTGGGGGGACTTGGATTGGAGGTTTTTGGACGAAAGGAGCAAAAGATTCTTACTCCGCGTGGTACTTTTCTTTGCTTTACGGCATCGTCGGCAACTACAATAAGTCAAGTACCATCAGGGTTCGCGCAGTCGCCCCCGTGCCCGTTGCGTCGGCTTATAATACTTCTGGACTTTTGGCTCCCTGAATCCCCGACGAAAGGAGGGGAAAGGGAGGAGGAAATTACAGCGCCCGCGCAAATCCCGAATTTCCGGGGATTGCGCGGGAGCGTTGTTTAGGGGGGAGGAGAGGCGCCACGGGCGCCGAAAGTCCGCCTATGGGCGGACCACAAAACAGGCAGCGCGGGGAGGACTTCAACGGAGAGGACTTAAGGAGTGAGTTTCCGGGGAGCAGACGAGAGAGAATTTAAGGAAGGAGGGGAAGCAGACGGGGCGCCGGAAAGGGAGAGGGGAGAAAAACGGCAGCGCTTCCCGGGAGGGGAAGCGCTGCGCGGTATGGGGGAGGGGGCGGGATCAGCGACCGCCGCCGAGGGCCTGGTAGAGGCTGATGAGGGTCTGGTCGCGCTCAAGCTCGGTGGAGAGGGCGCCAAGCTGGGCTGAGAGGAGGGAGGACTGGGCGTTGAGGACTTCCAGGTAGGTTGTCTTGCCGTCGTAGGCCAGCAGGAGGTTGGTCATCTCGACGGCCTGGGTGAGGCTCTTGGTCTGGAGTTCGAGAAGTTCCTGCTTGCGGTTGAGGTTGGAGTAGGCCGTCAGGTAGTCGTTGACTTCGGCGGAGGCGTTGAGGAGGGCGTACTTGAAGTTGTTGAGCGCCTGTTCCTGCTGTGCCTTTGTGCCCTTGAGGTTGGCGATGTTGGCGCCGCGCGAGAAGAGGGGCACTGTCAGCTGTCCGGCGAGCTGGATGAACCATTTTCCGGGGTTGGTGATGAGGCCTCCGACCAGGTTGGTGAATCCGCCGTTGGAGGAGATTGTCAGCGAGGGATAGAAGGCGGCGCGGGCGGAGTTGGTGGCGTAGTATGCGGCGGCCAGCTGCTGCTCGGCGACGCGTACATCGGGACGCATGGCAAGCTCACGCATGGGGATGCCGTCGCGGAGTACCTGGGGGTTACCCAGGCGGGCGTCGGGCGATACGGCCCATTCCTGAGGCTGGACGTTGAGCAGGAGCGACATGGAGTTGTAAGCCTTGTCGAGGCCGGTCTCCAGGTCGGTGATCTGAGCCAGGATCTGATAGTACTGGGCTTCGCTCTGAACAACGGCGGCCTCGGTTACGCGGCCTGCTTCCTTGAAGTCGCGCATGGTCTGGACTGACTGCTTCCAGAGTTCGGCGGTCTCGCGGGAGAGATTGAGCTGGGCCTTGAGGACGGCGATGGTGTAGTAGCAGGAGGCCACTCCGCCGATGATCTGGGAGCGGACGGCCTGCTGATAGTCCTCCTGGAGGGTGAGGGCGGCTTCGGCGGCGCGTTTGCGGTTGAGGGTCTTGGCGAAGACGTCCACCTCCCATGAGATTGCCATCGGGAGCTGGTAGCTCCAGGTCATCTCGGAGCCGGGAATCTTGTATTTCGAGCCGGAGCCGTTGAGGTTCAGGGCCACGGCGGGAAGATAGCTCAGGCGGGCGCCGAGGACGTTGGCGCGGGCCACCTCCACGTTGAGACGGGCGTTTTCGAGGTTGACATTGTTTTCAAGGGCGCGGCTGATGAGGTCGGCCAGGACGGGGTCGGTGAAGACCTGCTGCCAGGTGAGGTTTCCGAAGGCGGCCGAGTCGGGGGCCGTCTTCAGAACCTCGGAATATTCTTTTGTCACGGAGTCGTCCTGAGGCATCTCGAACTTCTTGTAGATGTGGCAGGAGGAGAGACCGGCCACTGCCACACCTACGCCGACGGCTACGATGATATTTCTGAGTTTCATTCTTTTAAGTTTTACGGGGCAGATGGCCCGGGATTTATCTTGCATACTGCTCGATTTCGCTTTCGACACCGGCGTTGTTGGTGTCGCGCCACTTCATCGGGGAAATCTTCTCCTGGATCAGCTGGAAGATCACGAAGAGGGCGGGGACGAAGAAAATCTGGAGAATCATACCGATAAGCATACCGCCGATGGAGCCTACGCCGAGGGCGCGGTTACCGTTGGCGCCTACGCCGGAGGCGAACATCATCGGCAGCAGACCGATGATCAGGGCCAGCGACGTCATGAGGATAGGACGCAGACGGGCTGCGGCACCCTGGATGGCGGCGTTGATTACGGACATACCGGTGCGGCGGCGCTCAAGGGCGAACTCTACGATAAGGATGGCGTTCTTGGCCAGCAGACCGATAAGCATGATCAGCGAAATCTGCAGGTAGATATTGTTGGAGATGTCGAAGATCTTGGCGAAGATGAAAGAGCCCATCAGACCGAACGGAATCGAGAGGATAACCGCCCAGGGGATAATGTAGCTCTCATACTGGGCCGACAGAAGCAGGTAGACGAACAGCAGACAGAGGCCGAAGATAAGGGCCGTGGCGTTCGACGAGGAGCTTCCGCCTTCCTCGCGGGTCATACCGGCGTATTCGAAGCCGAATCCGGTAGGGAGGGTCTCGGCGGCCACGCGCTCCACGGCTGCCAGGGCCTGGCCGGAAGAGTAACCCTCGGCGGGGTTACCGGTGACGGCGATGGCGGTGAACAGGTTGAAGCGGTTCAGGAGGTCGGGACCGTAGACCTTCTCCAGGGTGACGAAGTTCTCCAGCGAGGCCATGTTTCCGTTGGCCGAGCGCACCTTGATGTTCTTCAGGGATTCCATCGAGACGCGCGCCTCGGGGGGAGCCTGCATCATCACTCGGTAGATCTTACCGAAACGGTTGAAGTTGGAGACATACATCGAGCCGAAGTATCCCTGCATTGTCGAGAGGATTGTCGAGGTCGACAGGCCGGCCTGCTGGGCCTTGGCGGCGTCGATGTCGATCTTGTACTGGGGGAAGGTGGGGTTGAAGGTGGTGTAGGCCATCTGGATTTCGGGCTGGGCGTTGAGCTGGGCCAGGAAGTTCTGCACGATGGCGAAGAAGTTGTTGATGTCGCCGCCGGTCTTGTCCTGCATCTTAAGCTCGAAACCGTTGGTCACCGAGTAACCGGTGATCATAGGGGGCGCGAAGGCGATGACGCGGCCGTCTGTGATGAGCTTAGAGGTCATTCCGTAGACCATTCCGATGATGGCGTCGACGCTCTCGGTCTTCTTGTCGCGCTTGGACCAGTCCTTGAGCTTGACGATGAAGGTACCGTATGTCGGACCTGCGCCGGCGATGAACGAGTAGCCGTCGATCATCTGTCGGTATTCCACGGCGGGAATCTGCGAGAGGATGCCGTCTACTTTGTGCATCACTTCGAGGGTGCGTTCCTGGGATGTGCCCGGGGGCATATCGATCATGACGAAGAACGTACCGGTGTCTTCATTGGGCACCAGGGCGGAGGGGGTGGAGCGCATCAGCAGAACCAGCAGCACTACCGACACTACCACCGATACAAACGACGTAATCTTATGTCCGATGAAGAACTTCACCACCTTGCGGTAACCCGAGAGAGTCTTTTCATAGAGCGCCTCGAATGCGTTCTTGAAAGTCTGGGTGAAGAGGCCCCATACGGTAAGTATGGCGCAGATTACGGCGATTACGCTCTTGAAGATGTTCTCGAAGTCGAACCATCCGAGAACCATGAAAGTAATGGTGGCGACAAGGAGGGCCAGCGTAATCAGCGGGAGGAACTTCACTTTCGCTCCGGAGGCTTTTGCCTTCATGGTCTCTCCGGCGGCGGAGTAGGCTTCGGCCATACGCTCCTTCAGGGGCGCGTGGGAGCCGTCTGCCTTGTGGGGCTTCAGGAAGAGGGCGCAGAGTGCGGGGGAGAGGGTAAGGGCGTTCAGAGCCGAGAAACCGATGGCGATAGCCATTGTCAGACCGAACTGCTGGTAGAAGATACCGGCGGTGCCGGGCATGAAGGACACGGGGATGAACACCAGCATCATTACCAGGGTGATGGAGATGATGGCGGTGCCGATTTCGTTCATGGCGTCGATGGCGGCCTTGCGGGAACTCTGGTAGCCCGCGTCAAGCTTGGCATGGACCGCCTCGACCACCACGATGGCGTCGTCGACCACAATGGCGATCGCAAGCACGAGGGCCGAGAGGGTGATGAGGTTCAGCGAGAAGCCGATAAGTTTCAGCACGAAGAACGTACCCACCAGGGCCACGGGGATGGCGATGGCCGGGATGAGCGTCGAGCGTATATCGCCCAGGAACACGTAAACCACGAAGAACACAAGGATGAACGCCTCGATGAGGGTGTGGATTACCTTCGAGATGGAGGCGTAGAGGAAGTCGTTGTTGTTCATCGGGATAGCGAAGTGCAGTCCCTCGGGAAGATCTTTTGTCAGGTTGTCGACCTGGGCCAGACAGTCGTTGATGATCTCCGTAGCGTTGGAGCCGGCGGTCTGGAACACGATGGCCATGGTGCCGGGATAGCCGTTGAGGGAGGAGGAGTAGTCATAGGTGACCTTGCCGAGTTCGACGTCGGCAACATCTTTCAGACGCAGCACGGTACCGTCGGAATTGGCACGGACGACGATGTTCTCGAATTCCTCGGGGGTCTCGTAGCGCCCGCGGTATTTGAGGGTGTACTGGAACGACTGGTTACCCTGCGCGCCGAAGGAACCGGGGGCGGCCTCGACGTTCTGGTCCTTGAGGGCTGCCGCGATGTCGTTGGGGGTAAGGCCGTACTGGGCCATCACCTCAGGCTTGATCCAGATACGCATGGAGTAATCACCGCCGAACGACATTACGTCGCCTACACCCTTTACACGCTGGAGTACGGGGATTACGTTGATTTTCATGTAGTTGTCGAGGAACTCGCCGTCGTAGACCTCGCTGGTGCTGTAAAGAGCCACGCCCACGAGCATCGAGGACTGGCGCTTCTGGGTCAGCACACCGACCTGGGTTACTTCGGCGGGAAGGAGGTTCTGGGCCTTTGCGACGCGGTTCTGGACATCGACGGCGGCCATGTCAGGGTCGAATCCCTGCTCGAAATGGACGTTGATGGTGGCCGAGCCGGTGTTTGTGGCGGTCGATTCGATATAGGTCATGCCTTCGGCGCCGTTGATCGCCTCCTCGAGGGGTGCGATTACGGAGTTCAGCACGGCCTGGGCGTTGGCGCCGCTATAGGTGGTACTCACCGAAATAGTAGGAGGCGCGATGTCGGGGTACTGCGTAATAGGCAGCGACGACAGACCGATTAAACCGAGCAGTACGATGAAGATAGAAATCACCGTCGAAAGCACCGGCCGGTTAATAAAGGTGTCGAGCTTCATTTCTGATATTGTAAACTTGAGTTGACTGAATAATATGAATTAAAGAGAGAGGCATCCGCCGCGGGTCGGTTTATTTTGCGGCGGGAGCGCCCTGGGGCTGCTGCTGGGCGGCGCGCTGGGCAGCGTCGACGGGCTTGATGACCATGTCGGGGCGCACTTTGGAGCCTACGCCTTCGACAACCACGCGCTGGCCGGGCTCGAGTCCGGAGGTGACCACGTAGTTCTGGCCGTCGTCAAGCGGGGAGACGGTGATGGGGGTGGAGACGGTCTTGTTGGAGTCGTTCAGCACGTAAACGAAGCGGCGGTCCTGAACCTCGAAGGTGGCGCGCTGGGGAATGAGGATCACGTTCTCGGCATGATTGGGAACGAGAATCTGGCCTGTGGAACCGGAGCGGAGTACGCCTTCGGGATTGTCGAAGCGGGCGCGAACGCTGGTGGCGCCGGTCGACTGATCGATAACGCCGGAGATCGTGGCGATTTTACCTGTGAGGGGATATACGGAGCCGTCGGCAAGGCGCAACTGCACGTCAGGCATGGCGTTCTTGGCCGCGTTCAGCGACTTGTCTCCCTGGGTCATTTCCAGGATGTCCTTTTCCGTCAGGGAGAAGTAGGCGTAGACCTCGGAGTTGTCGCTGACGGTGGTCAGCGGGGCTACCATCGAAGGGGATGCCAGGGTTCCCTCGCGGTTAGGGATGGACCCTACATAGCCCGATACGGGAGCGGTCACTACGGTGTAGCTCAGGTTCTTGCGGGCGGAGGTAAGAGCGGCCTGGGCGGTGGCCAGCTGGCTCTTGGCGGTGGCCAGCTGGTTCAGGGCCAGCTGATATTCATAATCGGAGATGATGTTTTTGTCAAAGAGGAGCTTCTTGTTGTCGGCGGTCAGCTTGGCGGAGTTGACGGAGGTCTGGGCGGAGTTTACCTGCGCCTGGGCCTGCTCTACCGCAGCCTGATAGGTTACCTGATCGAGGGTGAAAAGCGTCTGTCCCTTGTTGACGAACTGTCCTTCGTCGACATGGACCTTAGTTACGAAGCCTGATACCAGGGGGCGGACATCGACATCGACCTTACCCTTGATGGTTGCGGCATAGGAGTGGGAGAGATCTGAGGTGCCGGGTTCGACCGTAACAACGGCAAGTTCGGGAGTTTGATTCTGCATTGCTGCCATCTGGGCTGCCTGGTCCCCCTTGCCGGAGCAGGAGGCCAGCCCCAGGAGGGCTGCTGAAACGCCGGTCAGTGAAAGAACGCGGCATACATTGCTGGTCATTTTTCTCATCGGTTAATTTATGATGTACTGTTATAAGGCTAATTAATTGAAAACCAAACGTTTGAATAGTTCTTACAGAGTGGTGTAACCTATTGGTTGAAACGCGGTTATGCAAAAACAGTGCAAAAGTACTCAATTTCTGAGTCTCAATCTATGATAAATATCATATAATTAGCGTTTTTAACGTTATTTAATCCAATACCAGCGATTTAGGATGAACAGCCCGGTCCGGGAGGCATCAATAACGCGAGGGGGTGATTCTCAGAGGGGAGGCGGCCATTTCCCGGGCGGAGAGGAGGGAGACGACGGTCTCCAGCAGAGAGGAAATTTCCTCCTCTGCTCCCGGATTGTCCTGCGGCGGATAGATATCCGTGATTACCAGCAGGGCGAGCAGATGCTCCAGGTAGCGTTTCAGGGCCAGCCGTGACCCGGCTGAGAGCGATTTTTCCGGTTCTCCGAAATCGAGAGCCATCAGCAGGGGCGAGGAACTGTCGTAGGGGCGCTCGGCGCCAGGATTCTCCGGATCGGTTTCCGCGGAGACAAGACAGGGGGCGAGCCGGCAGGCCAGGCGCGCGAAAGCTCCCCGGACAAGGACGCGCAGGGCCGGAAGCCGGTCGCGGGAGAGGAGTTCCGGGGTCTCCCGGCCCGGATTGACAACTTTTCGCAGGGCGGTCAGAGCGAAGATTTCATCGGTGACGGAGGTGATGTTGAGGTGCGGCATTTTTGGAATTTTTTTGGAGTCAGACGGATTCGGGGAAGGAACGGCTGCGTCGTCCGCGCGATGTCTTGCGGAGACGCCTGGTCCGGTAGAAAAGTTTCTCGGCGTAGACCGGCGAGAGGAAGTAGCGCGAAGGGGACTCATAGCTGAGGATATGGTCCAGGGCGGCGAAGTCGTCCTCGCGCGGGTGGAAACGGAGGCGGCTGTCGACCCGCTCGACAATCTCGCGCCATAGCGATGCATTGCGGGTGTCGGCCAGCCGGAGGCTACCGCGCTTTATGGCGCGGTAGCGGCGGAGGGCATACTCTGTGGTCAGTCCGTAGCTCAGGGGGCGGGAGGCCAGAGCGGCGGTTACGGCTTCGCGGACGGTGATTGTGCGCCGTCCCTGGGGCGGATTGGCCAGCAGAGACGCGATTACGTGTGTGATTTCAGGAAGCATAGATTAAAATTGTATTCAGACGTAAAGTTTGGTAAAACGTTATTCTCGGTCGGAGGGAACATCGCTGTTCCCGCTTACAAAGTTACGCCCGATATGGGGCCAAAACTTTGCCCGGTCATGTGAATAATTATTAACGAGGCGTATTTCATTAATACTCAGGCATGGGCGAGAAGCCGGTTGCGCACCGTGATGAAATCGGCGAAAGTCTGCATCAGATCGAGGATGGAGACCGCCGAGTTGCGCAGTTCGCTTTCATAACGCTCGGCCCCGACGGCCCCGCTTATATTCTTGCCCATAAGGGTGGAACTTACGCCCGAGACATCCTCGAAGAGCTTTATCTGGGTCTGGAGCATATCGCGGGCGCCGATGTCGGTCACCGGCGAACTTATCTGGTGGGGTTCCGAGCCGTCGAAGGGGCGGTAGGGGATGATGGAACCCGGCTCGGCCCACTGGCTGGCGATGTTTTTCCAGCTCTGCCCCTCGACCTTGCACTGGGTCGGAAAGAGCAGCACACCTTTGGCCGATACCCCCATGATATGGTCCATCAGGGTGATGAGGCGGTTGACGTGTTTCTGCTGGTCGATGACATCCTCCACCAGGGAGTGTACCTCTCCGTCGACAAGCGGGTAGAGCTTTATGGCGTAGGGGAGTGAACCGTCGGAAAGCGGAGAGTCGAAGCTGTCAAGGACGGTGCCGTCGGGGGCGAACATCCGGCATCGCCATACCGTGGCCACTTCCCACCGCGATTCCACCTGCGCAACCCCCTTGCGGCGCCGGCGCCCGTTCTCTTTCCTCAGCGCCGGAAGTTCGGCGGGGGAGATATAGCGGAAAACGGCGTTCAGGGGGTCGTGACACCGGTATCGTTCCCGGCTTTCGAGTGCCCATACCTCGATGACACGGCAACGTCCCGGAGCCGCCTGGGAGAAAGATATGTCCCCTTGCGCGGGGTCATCGTCGAAAAGGGAGGCTGTAGCCGGCGAAATGGCGCCGAAAAGTTTGCGGAGCTGTTCGGCCCGGCGCGGGGAACCTTGCGCGAAGCGCATGACAGCCTCCGCCGGAGACATATCGTGCAGACATCCGGCCAGTTCGAGATCCCCTCCCCGGCAGTCGGTCATGCGGTTGACGAAGAACCGGTCGGGAGGGATATTGTCGGCCCAGGCGGCGAAGCCTCCCATGCGCTTTTCCCGGCAGATACGGTGGACGGCCATTCCTGATATGAGGAATTCCTCGAGAGTGCGGGCGTCGAGTTCGTCGAGGCGGTTGAGGCCTGAAGGGGCGGCGGAGGCGGTGGCTTCGGGACTGGCGGCGCGTTCCATGCGGAAGCGGCCTATGACGGCCTTTACCAGGCGCCGGATAAGGTTGTTGGTCAGGGGCTGCTGCCCCGATCTGAGGGCAAGATCCCCTTCGGAGAGGATTTCGCCTTCGCGGGAACGGACGGGGTCGTCCCACTGGCGTCCGTAGGTGAAGCGGCAGTAACGCCGGCGGCGCCGGCGCAGGGGAGCCATGCGCTCCCAGGCCGAGCGGGCAGCCTCGAAAAGGAGGCGGGAGCGGCGGATTTCGGATTCGGTGGTTTTCATAGGGGCGGAATTTAAAGGCTGGAAAATCAGAGGAGGGAGAGGGCTGAGGGACGGAAGCGGTAGAGGGGGGCGCCCTCCTCGTCGGGAACGGGGCGGAGAACGCAGAGGAGATATTCAAGGGTGTCGGAGTTCTCGTAGGTGTTGGAGAAGAGTTCGAGGCGGTTGCCCGGGAGGAGAACGGCCACGGGGGATACGGGACCCCCGGAGGCGTAAGCGGCGTACTGGAGGCGCCCGAGCGGGGAATCGCCGGGGACTATTTCGGCTGGGGCGTGCCAGCTGCGGAGTTTTACGGCCGCTACGCGGATACAGTCCGGCGGGAGCGTTACGATGGAAGAGCTGAGGAGCGTGGCGGATATGAGGAGGTCATCGCGGTCTTTGATGTCCTCGATCTCGAGGGCGTCAAGGGGACCGTGGAGAAGCAGGTCCTCATACCACAGGCGACACTCCGTGCGGGCCGCCTGCAGGAGGTCGGCGCCGTCGCTGCGCGAGATGCGGCAGTCGCTCCGCAAGGGTTCGTACCCCTTGCGGAGGAGCCACAGGCGCGTCATTTCGGTTTCAGTCAGCACCATGGGGAAGCAGTTGCGGGTCAGGCGGTTGTGGACGTGGGTTTACGGACAATGCGGAGATGGCTCTGGGGATAGCGCAGTACCAGGCATGAGGCCTCGGTGATGACGATGGCGTCGGTATTGCGCACGCCGGCGGCGCGCAGATTGAGGCGCTCGGTCCGGAAGGGGACATGACAGTATTTGGTGATATACTCGGGGTCGATTATCATACCGCCGTCGGGCATTCCGCACTGGTCGAATACCTCGCTCAGAAGTACATACAGCGTGCCGAACTTGGAGTGGATCTCAGTGAAATCCAGTCCCCAGCGGGTAGTGGTCTGGTCGGCCGTCAGTACGCGGGAATGGTCGATTTTGTGCAGCCTCTCGATCAGACCGGTCCCTCCGATGAGGACCTTGCGCGAGGAACCGGCATTGTTGGTGAACGCCTGTCTGCAGAGTCCCACCAGGTCGGCCTCCGTCGACAGTTCGGAGTACTCGAAGGTGTTCGGTGTCTGGTTCCAGATTCCGCCGGTCAGAAGGATGTCGTCGTTCTTGTCGGGATCGGTCACCGTCCCTTTGTGGCCGAACAGGAAATTCTTCTCCATCCCCATGCGCATATCTATGATGGCGGCTTCCTCCTGGTCGGAGAAGGTCCACCCTACTTCCTTGTTGGCGATTTTCATGAACGTGGACTGCTCCACCTGGGTCTTGAAAATCTGGCAGAAGTTGGTCTCCTTTTTCGGGAGGGCTTCATACTGGGCGGTCATCACGTCGAGTTCGGCGGCAGCGCGTCCCATGCGGACAAGGACAGTGCCGGCGGGAAGATCCGGGACGTAAGATTCTCCAGACGCCCCGTTGTGGTTATTGACGGCCATTACCTTGATGGCGTCGTTGTCGCGGCTAACCACGTAGAGGACCAGGGAACCACCTCCGGCTACTTTCACCGACGGGACAAGCAGAGTGGTCGAGGGGTCGAACACCGCCGGATGGGCCACCTTGACTGACACCGCTCCGGAAGCCGGAGTACGCCCGGCGCTGAAATCCTCACTGACCGTGTCCTGGATGGGGCGCGTGTCGACGGAATAATAGTCTACCTTCATGGCTCCGCAGAGGCGGCTGCCGCCGTAGCGCGAAATCTGGTCGAGCGGAGTCGACATGGGGCGGATTTTGATGATGCGCTCGTCGATTTCATTGCGCAGCAGGCCGGGAGACGCCGATTCGGCCAGCCCTGTGGTCAGTGGGTCGTCTACGGCGTGGACTCCTTTACCGGCCACTCCCCCTACAAGGGCGAAAGCCAGGGAAACGCCTTCCGTCGGGAAGGTCAGGATCAGCCCGATGATTGCGCCCGCTCCAGCGCAGAGGAGCATGACGGCCGCCGCGTTGTCATCCGGCTTACGGGTGAAAAGCCCCCTGAAATTCCTGACTACTGATTTTACGGCTTTTACCACTGCAGAGATGGCGCGTCCGGCTGCTGCCAGGGCTTTTGAAAGTCTGTCGGTCTTTTTCATAGTCTTTTCTTTGTTTTCGTTCTGGTTCATGGTTTGAGATATTTTTAAGATGATTGGAGAATTGTCGGGCTTAGCGGTCCCAGATGGAGACGCGCGGATTGTTGAGAATCATCGGAGCGGATTCCCCGGATTCCGCCGCCGGACGGAGTGGAGCCGACGGGCGCTCCAGGGGAGCGGGTTCACGCATAAGTTGCTCGATGCTTTCGTTGCGGCCGCGCAGGTAGCCGCGCTGCTCGGCTTCGGCCAGTTGGCGCAGGAAAGAATCGTCCGTCGCCGGGACGCTCGCAGGGGGTGTCTGTGGCGTGGTCTGCGCGCCGTCTGCGGGTGGCGTCGTGGAGTCGGCAGCCCCGGGGTCGCCGTCCCCGCCATCTGGAGCGGGAGAAGAGGAGACAGCCGCTTTCGCCGGCTGTTTTTCGGTGGATTTTTCTTCTGCCCTGGCCTGGGAAGGCTCCTGGGCAGGATTGTCGGTGGTCTTTTTCATTGGTGATAAAAATAAATGAAATTGAATATGTATAATTTTTGTCAGGACGGGAGTGGAGTGCGTCATGTCTTCTCCCGGGTGACACCGCAAAGTTACGGCGCCCTCCGGCCCCGGCGTAGGACAAATTGTTATATCGTTCCGGATTGTGTGCTGCAAGGGTTTGAAAATCAAAAAAATATTTCCGCTGCGGGAAAAACGCTCCGGTGTGAAAAAACTGTTACTAATCTTATTCTTTTTCATGGCAAAATTTGGAGATAAACAAAATAGGTTGTATCTTTGCAGACGTAAGGACATTTATATGCAATCATAAGCCAGCTCCTTTTCCCTATCTGGAAATCCGCCAATCAACCTCGGGGGCTTCCGTGCCGCAGGTTATCCTGGGCCCTTCCCCATCCGTCCAAAGGAACAGAGAGTCTCGCCGCCGAAATTTAAGATGCCTTATTCTGGCGCGGGAGAAACGTGGATTTCAATCATTGGACCGGGCGCTTGGCGGTGCCTCAGAAAGGATTGTAGCCCGTTTCGTCCGCGCCTTTTGTGTGCGGCGCTCCGGCCAGTCCGCTTCCGGTACCCCCATTCTTCCGCGTATGGTCCGGTGTTCCGCAGGTTATCTTTCTGATTGCACGTCTGCGAGCAAAAGCAGAATATCCATTGCTTATTTACACATAATTGACTGGTAATATTACTACGTATGCTGGGCAAGGAAAGTCGTGAGTTTTCCCTTGCCTCTTTTCTTTCATACGTATCGGCCTGGGAGCCAGCTTTCTGGAGCAGCGAAAGAAAAAATCGGCTCAATCGGTGTCACGAATCGGGGATATGCTGCGTCTCTATTGTATCATACACTACTAATTATTAACTTTACAGACTTTTTCAATGCCCTCAATGGCAGAAGACGGAAAGACACCGGTATTTTTGAGTTGCCGCGCCCGCCTGGGCGCGGCAGCCCGAAGGTATCTTGCCAGTCCCGAAGACGTGGAAGACGCGCTTCAGGAGCTTTTCGTCCGCACCTGGCAGCAAGGACGCCAGGGAGCCACCGCCGAACAGCGCAGGGCCTTCCTTTTCAGGACGCTCAGGAATATCTGCGTTGATGTCTTGCGCCGGAGGCGTCCGGTTGCCGGAACGCCGGAGGATTCCCGCGAGGCGATGGAGCGCGAGCATACGGAGGAAAACCCCGTCGAGAGCGACGACCTGACCGAAGCCGTCAGGCTCCGGGCCCGCAAAAGTCTGTCGGGAGCGGTGTTGAAAGTTTTCGAGCTTTACACCTTCGGTGAACTCGATTATGCCGAAATCGCCGAGAGGCTCGGAATGCCTCAGGAGACGGTCCGCAGCTATATGTGCCGCGCCCGTAAGGTGATGAGGCAGCAATGTGAAGAACTGCTCAAAAAATAAAGGAATATGGAAGATTTGACATTGAAAGAATTGGAGAGTCTTGCCAATGACTATTTTGACTGCAAGCTGTCGCGGCAGGAAGAGACCGCCCTCAGGGAGGTACTGCTGATGTCGCCCCTCCGTTCGGATACAATAGACGCGTGCCGTCTGGAAATGGGGCTGGAGGCCCTCATGAAGCAGGACGGGCGCCGCCGTCGGCTCTCTCCGCCGGTTCCCCGGCGCCGGTTCGCCACGCTCAGATGGGTGTCGGTGGCTGCCTCGGCGGCCGTGTTGCTCAGCCTGTGTATCGGCCTGCTGGGCAACGGCTTCGGCCAGGGTGCCCAGACCGATATCTATGCCGAGGTATATATCAACGGGCGCCCCGTGACCGACCGCGCCCAGGCCCGGGAGTACGCCGAGCGCCAACGCCGCGAAGCCCTGGCCACCATGAACGACTTCATGGAAGCGTCGGCCGACTCCCTCCGGGTATGTCTCCAGGAACTGGGGCAGCCTGATTTCAGATAATCTACCTGTTGAAAATCATTAGCTCAGATAATCCAAACCGTCATCAACCCCCTATACAGCAATGAAGCGTACACTCCTTACGATAATGTCCGTCTTCCTGACGGCGATAGTCTCTATGGCCATCTCTCCCCAGCTGGCCTGTGACAAGCTCTTTTCCGAGAAGAACAAGACCAACCCCAACGTGTCGATAACCATTATAAACTCTACCGGGAATTCCTTCCGGAGCATCCGCGTGGAGGGGGACCGGAAACTCGTTGAGGAGATGGAGCGTCTGCTGAAAGAGGACCGGAAACGGGCCAGCAATACCGTCGAGAAATATCGCGGAGGCCATGCCTATAAGCTGATTCTCAATATCTCCGGCGATGACGGGATGGTCAGCATCGGTTTTGACCGTTATTCCGACTCGGAGGCCAAGCTGTTCATCTCGGAACCCGCCTCGGGAGTGTCATCGGAGTTTGAGATAGAAATGCCAGATGGCGAGGGCTGTGGAGACCGCCACGTTAAGAGAGTGCTTGGTTCCCTCCTGGGGAATCTCGATACAGTGATCGCACAGGTCGAGAACTCCCTGGGACACACCGTCTACTTCGTGACCGACAACGACAGCGTATCGTCTTCCGTTACAATCGACGGGGAAGTTTTCGAGACTGACTGATCCTTTGGCCAGCTCGAGGGCGCAGAGGGTGTAGCCCTCCCGGCGCAGTTCCCGCGCGGCCTCGGTTGATGAAGGGCGGTATTCCCATCTGACGGAGTCCTCGGCTCCGAGGGCCGTCTTGTGGATTTCCACCGAGGGGGGAGTGGCGGTGATGCCGCAGAGCATCAGCCTTTCCACGCGGAAGGCGTCCGACGTGCGGAATATCGAGCCGATATTGTTCAGGCTCCGGATATTGTCCAGCACTATCGTAAGGGGGATTTTCTTTTTGGCGCGGTAGGTCTCGAGGGTGTCGCGCCCCATGTCGAGGATTGTCTTTTTTTCCATCTTTGGGTCAGATTGCCGGGTTTTCAGACTGCAAAGTTACGATTTTTCCGTAACTTTGTACTCCCTGACGGTGTTATACTTCAGGACGACTTCCCGGCCGTCAGGAAAAACAGTAATATCATCATTATGGAAACAACCCGTCAAGCAAAAATAGCCCGCCTGCTCCAGAAGGAGCTGAGCGAGATTCTTCGTCTCCAGACCGCTAAGACCCACGGCATCCTGATTTCAGTATCTTCCGTAAGGGTAAGCCCCGATCTGTCCGTGGCTAAGGCCTACCTGTCGATTTTCCCCTCCGCCCAGGCGCAGACTATCCTCGAGAACCTGACACGCAACGCCCGCACAATCCGTTATGACCTGGGGCAGAAAGTGCGTTTCCAGCTGCGCAAGGTACCCGAACTGGCGTTCTATCTCGACGATTCCCTGGACTATGCAGAGAATATCGACCGTCTGCTGGGCCAGGAGGCCAAAGAACTCTCCGCCGCGCCCGACGCCTCCGCTTCCGGCAAGGAAGAAGAATAAGGGGAAGGTTAAAACCCGCGAAAAAACTCGGGAATTACGCTGATTTTGCGTAATTTTGCGGTAGATTATGGAAGAAGAAGATTACGACATCCGCCGCGAGGCCGCGCGCTCCGAGTCAGACAACGATTTCGAGCGGGCACTGCGTCCGCGCCGTTTCGACGACTTTTCCGGTCAGGACAAGGTCGTCGAAAACCTGCGCGTGTTCGTCCAGGCGGCCCGTATGCGCGGCGAGGCCCTCGACCATCTGCTTCTCTACGGCCCTCCCGGCCTGGGGAAGACCACTCTGTCGGCCATCATCGCCAATGAACTCGGGGTGGGATTCAAGGTCACTTCCGGGCCGGTCCTCGACAAGCCGGGCGACCTGGCCGGAATTCTTACGTCCCTGGAGGAGAACGACGTGCTGTTCATCGATGAAATCCACCGCCTCAGTCCCGTCGTGGAGGAATATCTCTACTCGGCGATGGAGGATTACCGCATAGACATCATGATCGACAAGGGGCCCGGAGCGCGGTCGGTGCAGCTGTCGCTGTCGCCGTTCACCCTTATCGGCGCCACTACCCGCAGCGGCCTGCTGACTTCTCCGTTGCGCGCCCGCTTCGGCATACCCTGCCATCTTGAATATTACGACCACGAGATTCTCGAGCGCATCATCCTCCGCTCGGCCCGTCTGCTGGGGGTGAAATGCAGCGGCGAGGCCGCTCATGAGGTAGCCCTGCGCTCGCGCGGCACTCCCCGTATCGCCAACCGCCTGTTGCGGCGGGTGCGCGACTTCGCCATGGTGAAGGGTTCCGGTGCCATCGATCCGGATATAGCCCGATATGCCCTGGAGGCGCTCAATATCGACCGCTACGGTCTCGATGAAATCGACAATAAGATTCTCTCGACGATCATCACCAAGTTCCGCGGAGGTCCTGTCGGGCTGACCACCATCGCCACCGCCCTGGGCGAGGACGCCGGGACGGTGGAGGAGGTCTATGAGCCTTTCCTTATCAAGGAGGGGTTCATCAAGCGTACACCCCGCGGACGCGAGGTTACGGACCTGGCGTGGGAACACCTGGGAATCAACCGCCTGACGTTCGACCGCGGGCTGTTCGACTGATCCGTGCGGTTGATCCGCCGGCAATGGAAAAAGTTTTTTTAGCATACTCTCTTAATTCAGAAGATGGCTTCAATCAAGTCGCTGTTCAAAGATACGGCCATTTATGGCGTAAGCTCGATAGTGGGACGGTTCCTGAACTGGTGTCTGGTCCCGATGTACACCTATCTGTTCGCGGCCCAGGAATACGGTATCGTCACCAACATCTACGCTTACGTGGCCCTGGCGCTCGTTATCCTGACCTACGGGATGGAGACCGGTTTCTTCCGTTTCGCCAACCATGACCGCTGGAAGGATCCCGGCGAGGTGTACTCCACGGCGCTGATTTCGCTGGGAGTATCGTCGATGCTGTTTATCGTGGCCGGCTGTGTGCTTTCCCCCGAGATGGCCCGCTGGCTCGACTGCGGCGCCCATCCGTCGTTTATATGGATGATGGTGATTACGGTGGGGGTTGACGCCTATACTTCCCTGCCGTTCGCCTATCTGCGCTACAAGAAGCGCCCGATGCGGTTCGCGACGCTTAAACTTGTGAACATTGGCCTGAACATCGGCCTGAATCTGTTCTTTATCCTTCTCTGCCCTTGGCTTCAGCGGGTGGCCCCTGCCGTGATTGACTGGTTCTATGACCCCTCTTTCGGAATCGGATATATTTTTCTGGCCAATCTGATCAGTTCGCTGGTGGTCCTGATGCTCCTGCTGCCCGAAATCAGCGGCGCCTCTTACCGGTTCAACGGACGCCTGTGGAAGGAGATGATAATTTACAGTTATCCGATTCTGATTCTCGGCATCGCCGGAATCATGAACCAGACGCTCGACAAGATTCTCTATCCCATGCTGATTCCCGACCGGGCCGAGGCTATGGCCGGACTGGGTGTCTACGGCGCCAACTATAAGATTGCCATCGTGATGGTTATGTTCACCCAGGCGTTCCGCTTCGCCTACGAGCCGTTTATTTTCGCCCAGAACAAGGAGGCGGCTCCCGGCGATAAAAACGCCTCCTACCGCCAGGCGATGAACTGGTTCGTGGCTTTCGGGCTGGTAATCTTCCTGGGGGTGATGTTCTATCTGCCCGTCCTGCGTTATTTTATCTCCCCCAGATATTTCGAGGGACTGAAAGTTGTCCCGATAATCATGATGGCCGAGCTTTTCGCCGGAATCTTCTTCAACCTCTCTTTATGGTATAAGCTCTCCGACCGCACTATCTGGGGTACCTGGTTTTCACTCATGGGACTGGGTGTGACGGTGTTGCTTAACGTGCTGTTCGTGCCGCATTTCGGTTATATGGCCTGCGCGTGGGCCGCCCTGGGGTGCTACGGGTTCATGATGGTGGCAAGCTGGGCTGTCGGCAACCGGAAATATCCTATCGGTTATGACCTGAAGCTGCTGGGGCTTTATTTCCTGGCCGCCATGCTGCTCTGGGGAGCCTCGATGCTGATGACCGTCGGCAACAACTGGATTGATTTCCCCCTCCGGGCGCTCCTGCTGGCCCTCTTCGGCGGCTGCGTGCTTTTCCTGAATCGCATCCCGGCTTTGCGGACCCGCTGATTTATCCTCGGAATCCATTATGAAGATAGCCCTTCTCAGCACAAACTACGATCTCGGGGGCGCCGCTGTCGTTACGGCGCGTCTCTGCGACGCTCTCTGTGCCCTGGGGCATGACGCCCGTATGGTGGTGGCCCGTCCCGGCGCCCTCCGCGACGGGACGAAAAGCGGAGGCACTCCCGCAGAGGTCGTGGGGAAGTTCCGATGGGGGAGGGCTTTTTTGGCTGAGCGGGCCGAGCTGTTCCTGAGAGGTGTACGCCGCAAGGACCTTTTCAAGGTGTCGACCGGGCGCTTCGGGGCGTCGCTACCCCGGCATCCTTTTGTCCGAGAGGCCGACGCGGTGATGGTGAACTGGGCGTCGCAGGGGTTCCTCTCCCTGGATGATTTCGAGGCGATTCTTGACACTGGGCGCCCCGTAATCTACACGATGCATGATCTCTGGGCCGCCACTGCCCTGTGCCATATCCCCGGCGACTGCGACCGTTACGCCGATGGTTCCGACTGCCGGGAGTGCCCGTATGTTCAGGGTAGGGCCGGCCGCGGACTCCCCCGTGAAATATGGGACCGTAAACGGCGTATTTTCAGCTATCCGAATCTGCGCATTGTGGCCGTCAGCACCGACCAGGCCCGGCGCGCCTCCATCAGCCCCCTGCTTGCCGGAAAAGACATCGAAGTGATTCCCCATCCCTTTCCGGCCGAACTCTACACTGTCGGCGAGAAACTTTCCCCCGAAGGGAAACGCCTTATAGTCATGGCTGCCGCGCGCCTCGACGACCCTGTCAAAGACCTCCCCGCCGCGGTAGAGGCCCTGAATATATTCGCGGAGGAAAACTCCGCGCTGGCCTCCGGCGTCGAAGTCTCCTTTGTCGGCGAACTCCGCGACTCCACCCTCCTGGCTCCCCTGACGCTCCCCCACAGCCATCTCGGCCTCCTTCCCCCCGCCAGCCTCCGCGACCTTTACAGCCGCGCCTCCGTCATCATCTCCTCCTCCCGCTACGAGACTCTGGGCGCCACACTCATCGAAGGGATGGCCTCCGGCGCCATCCCCGTTTCCTTCCCCGAGGGAGGCCGCTCCGACATCATCACCGACTCCGTCACCGGCTACCTCGCCACCCCCCATACCCCTGCTTCCCTTGCCGCCTCCATTGCCCGCGCCCTTACCTCTCCCATTGCCCCCTCCCTCCTGCGCTCCTCCGTAGAGTCCCGCTTCTCCGCCCCCGCCGTCGCCCGCCGCTATCTCTCCCTCCTCTGATTTCCCTATCCCCTCCTCTCCCCTGTTCCTTTCCCTTAGCTTTCTTTCCCTTCTTTTTTTCGCAGAATTCCCCTTCCTTTTTTCCGTCCGCGCTGCCTGTCCTGTGGTCCGCCCATAGGCGGACTCCCGGCGCCCGTGGCGCCCGCTCTCTTCCTCGTGCAAAAGCAACTTAAAAAATGATATAGCAAAAAAGGCCGGGATGCAAACGGCATCCGGCCTTTTTTGGCGCTTCAGGATGGGCTTGAACCAACGACCCCCTGATTAACAGTCAGGTGC
>CAJUAF010000030.1 GCA_910584365.1 uncultured Muribaculaceae bacterium
AAAGTTAGACCTTTTTCCTGAATCCACCAAATATTTTTGCGAAAAAATTATGCTGTAAAACATCATTTTTTAGCCATTACAACAGAATCCATTGATATACAGGCAGGTCCGGCTATAAAAATTTTCCATCTTTTTACCGGTTATTTTCCTCGCTGTCGCCCGATTTCTGTACGTATGCAAGAAGAAAAATACTTTTTCCATATATTCACAGCATCAGAAAAAAGAAAGAAATCATCTCCACAAACTTTCAACGTACCCACAATGTTCCTATACTATACAGGCATCTGTCGGAACTATCAAGGATGACTGAAAAGCGAAAATTCGTTTTTAACTGTCATCCCCTGGTGCCGAAGCCAAACAGTTCTAAAATCATCCAACTCTAACCAAAATTTCAACTATGCGCAAATTTTTACTCTGCATCATCGCGATGACTGCCGTCGCCCTCCCCACTTTCGCCCAGGAAGATCCGAATGCAGACAATGCCGAAGGCACAATGTACATCATTCCCGTCAACAGCGACGGCTCTCTGCCTGCGCTTGTCGACGGTCAATACCAGGGCCAGGTACCTATGATTGAATACGAGGGAAGTCAAGGAGTCTCGGCGAAAAACGTCAGGATTGATTATGGTTTCGTATTCGAAGGAGTGAGCAGTTCGGACGAGAAGAGAACGTTCTACAAACTTTCTTCCGGCACTCTCAATATGGACGGAGAAAACACCCTTTCCATCGCTCCGGATGCCTCCGAATATATTTCCGTAGAACCGGGCACTTATGACATCACTTTGTTACAGCCTGCACCGGGGAGACGCATTTTTACCATCACCCGCTCCAAAATTATCTCAGGAACAGATAATATAGAAACGACCGTGTCGGTTACGGTTACATATTACGACTGCAATGGCCATATACTGAACGGCACACCGACATCACCGGGTGTGTATATTGTCTCTACCGGTTCGACAGCATCCAAGATACTCATAAGATAATAAGATAAGAAAAGGTCGCGGTTGGAGAACCGCGACCTTTTCTTATCTTATTCTGAGACAGAATTTATTCGGGACGTTTGGTCTTCTTGCCATAACCGTAAGCGGCGGCAGCACCAAGTTCTTCCTCGATGCGGAGGAGCTGGTTGTACTTAGCCATACGGTCGGAGCGGGAAGCGGAACCGGTCTTGATCTGTCCGGCGTTGGTTGCAACAGCGATATCGGCGATAGTAGCGTCCTCGGTTTCGCCGGAACGGTGGGAGATGACAGCGGTGTAGCCGTTACGCTGAGCGAGTTCTACGGCACGGAGCGTCTCGGTCAGCGAACCGATCTGGTTAACCTTAACGAGAATCGAGTTGGCGCAGCCTTCCTCAATACCACGCTTGAGGTACTTCACGTTGGTAACGAACAGGTCGTCGCCCACGAGCTGGCAGCGGTTGCCGATAAGGTCGGTCAGAATCTTCCAGCCTTCCCAGTCGTTTTCTGCCATACCGTCCTCGATGGAGTCGATGGGGTATTTTTCAACAAGCTCCTTGAGGAAAGCAGCCTGCTGCTCGGAAGTCAGCTTGGGAGCGTCTGCACCCTGCTTCCATGTGTAGTCATAAACGCCGTCCTTGTAGAATTCGGAGGAAGCGCAGTCGAGACCGATGGTAACATCCTTTCCGGGAACATAGCCGGCCAGCTCGATAGCCTTGATGATTACCTGGAGAGCGTCTTCGGTGCCGTCGAGGTTGGGAGCGAAACCGCCTTCGTCACCGACAGCGGTGGAAAGGTTGCGTTCCTTGAGGACTTTCTTGAGGTTATGGAAAACTTCGGTACCCATGCGGATTCCTTCGTGGAAGGAGGTAGCGCCGATGGGACGGATCATGAATTCCTGGAAGCAGATGGGAGCATCGGAGTGAGCGCCACCGTTGATGATGTTCATCATGGGAACGGGGAGAACGTAGGTGTTGCAGCCACCGATGTATTTGTAAAGGGGAAGGTCGAGGTAGTCAGCGGCAGCCTTGGCGACAGCGAGAGATACGCCGAGGATAGCGTTAGCGCCGAGGTTGGACTTGGTGTCGGTACCGTCGAGTTTAAGCATGGCCTCGTCGATGGCAATCTGATCGAGAGCGCTCATACCCTTGAGGGCTTCAGCGATGGGACCGTTGACATTGGCGACAGCCTTGAGGACACCCTTACCCATGTAACGGGCCTTGTCTCCGTCGCGGAGTTCGAGAGCTTCGTTGACACCGGTGGAAGCGCCGGAGGGAACGGAAGCGCGGCCGCGGGCGCCGCTTTCAAGGATTACATCGACTTCAACAGTAGGATTGCCGCGGGAATCGAGGACCTCACGACCAATGATTTTTTCGATTTTCATAATCTATGTATTGATAACTATTGCTTTAAAGCAGTTAGGTTATAAGTTGTCTTGTGTCGGGCGGACGGCATATTTAGCCAACTGCAAAGTTACAAAAAATTCCAACAATATCTTGCCGGATTGATTAAAAAAGCGTAAATTTGCGCAGATTTTTTGAGCGGCATACGATGCCGTGCCATAAAACCGGGCCGAATGGTGGAATGGTAGACACGAAGGACTTAAAATCCTTTGGCCATTGCGGCTGTGTGGGTTCGAGTCCCACTTCGGCTACGCAAGCAGGGAATGTCTGAATTCAGACATTCCCTGCTTGCGTATTCTCTTATGTGTACCTCTATTAACGGCCTACGACAAAGGAGGCCGGAGCGGCGGAGCCGTAACGGCGCCCCGATTTAAAATAGCATCCGACGCTGTAATTTCCGTCGGGAACATCGGCGCCGCTGTTATCTTTCAGATTCCAGGTATAGGGGAAAGACACCTCGCCGGCCGAAAAGACGGTAGAGCCGTCGGGAGCCGTCACAACCAGGCGTCCCACGGGCGCATCAGCCAGCGAATGTTCGATATCTATCACCACATTTTCCCGCGCATGGGGATGCTCTATCTTCATGGCGGCTTCGGAAACATTGGCCACATTGAAGCTTATCGTCCGGTCGGACGTCAGGCCGGCGGCATTTATGGCGCGGAACGTCAGATAATGCGACCCGTCAAGTAGTCCGGTCACCGGGAAAGCCAGCGAGCCGCTTCCGTCGGGATGAACGGTAAAATACCCGTCGGCTCCCGTAAGACGGCGCGAATCATCGAGGGTCACGGTCACACCTCCACCCAGGCGGTCGGAATTTCCGAGCAGCCCGAACTCATCGGGAGCCACCTCGGCATACAGCGTAAAGTCGGAGGGGAGGCAGTCACCGTCCACAAACTCGGGGGATTCGGCATACATGGCCGTAATCTCGGGAGCGACAGCCGTTCCAGCCAGGTCCGGGTCCACTTCCTGAAGAATCGAAATACCTTTCAGGTTTCCGACAGCGCGGCGACGGCTGTCATCGGAAATGGCGAAGAGCGTAATGGTATTCTCATTACCCTGATATGCCGGCAGGGCAAACTTGACGTTTCCGGCGAAACGACCTTTTTCCACTTTGAATTTGACTTCCTGGAGGAGGGTTTCGTCCAGCGTTATAGTCTTTTCGGGATTGTTCTCATTGGCGGTAAGAGCCGTCGATGCGGTATGGGGGGCATCATAGACCAGCATCGTCAGGGTGCCGCTGAACGATTCATCCACCTCTCCGGCAGGAGTCTTCACCACTCCCTCCACACGGTTCTCGGTCAGCGGGCTGACGCTTACGGTCTCTCCGGGAGCAGCTCCGTTGAAGGCCGTAATCTCGGTCTTCAGGGAGGGTACGTTCAGCGGAATCATCGGATCACCGGCGTAATTATAGCTCATCGTATTGATAAACATACTGTAATCGGCGACCCCTCCCATTGACATGATGGCATTGCGGCCCATGCGGTAGACATCTCCCATCGTATCGCCGGCTTTGGCCGAGTAGAACGCCCGGGTCATGGCCTGGCTGACATAAAGGTTCAGCTCCATATAGACGCTTCGGGTCGGCCCTACGCCGGCAATCATGCCCCCGGTGGGATTGAGAATCATATCAAGCTGAATGGAGGAACCGGGAAGATCCAGCGCCAGGGTAGCGCAGGACGCATACACCACAAACGGAGGATATTTCACCTTAGTCTCGCGGTCAAAGGCGTTGTACCACAGACCGCCCCCGCCGATGACCGTGCCGGCGGAATGCCCCATGAAGACCCAGTAGCCGAGTCCTCGCTGAAGTTGCTGGCGCAGACGCTCGCGGACGCGTGTAACATCCTTATAGGGATCATACAGGGCCATGTGGAAGCAGTCGATTACCGTCGAAGGGGAAGCGTCATTGATGATTCCGCGTATTGATTCGCCCTGCTCCAGATGGCCGTTCTTATCCCCGTTGTCGGTCAGGATAAGGGCACGGTTATAGATAGGTTCTTCCGAGGGTTCCGAAAGATATGTCTCCAGCTTGTCGACATAATCCTTCGCCTCTCCGAAACTTCCCGCCGGCACGCGGCCTACATTGATATCAAGCAGCCCGCGCATGAACGAACCCGAAGATTTACCGTCGTTGAAGACAAAATTATCGTTAAGCATGGCGTAGATGGCATCCGTGGCATAACATTTGGGAGTCTCGCCGGATATAGAACTGTCGACACACTGGAGCATCGGCACATAGGTCGCCTCGAAATCCTCGCGGGTCTCGGTCGACATCAGTCCCGTATTATCGCTGAACGCCCGGGCGAAAAGCATCACGGCCTTCAGCTTGCCGGGCTCGCGGTCATAAAGCATCTTGACAAGGCGCCGGATCGCCATCGGATGGAGAGCGCCCGAGGAAAACTCATTGCAGGCCTCCCGGAAAGGCACCACCGCCACATCCAGCCCCGTATACCGCTTATGAATCTCGGCCAGGCGCAGCGCCTGGCTGTAAGTCTTGTCGGAGGAAATCACCAGCATATCGGGTACTGCCATACCATGATAATTCTGATTGGCCACTTCGCCGACAACCTCAACCTCATGCAATTTCTGAGCCGGATCAAACGCCACAAACCTGCGGGCGCAGATTTTGCCGGTCATGGTGTAATCGGCATCGGAAACAAACGTCTGTTTCCCGGACTGACCGGCGAGATCTTCCAGAGAAAACTCGCGGGGGACCTCATCGTAAGTAACATCCCACACCCTGGTGGTTGACGTACCCCCCGAAAGCACCACCCGTTGCCCGGTCTTGAGAATCGGGAACAAAAGCGACGACTGCGCCTGCCCCGAGACATTCGTACCGCGGGGATAGACTACCGTAATATAATCCACATATCCCGCCACCAGGTTGGTCATCTGGGAAGCGTCGGCCGTCATCGGATATATGTCATCGGCCCGCTTGGCAAGCTTGTTCCACCTGTACAGCTGAGTGCCATAGAGATATGACTTATACTTGGGATCCCCGCCGTTGCCAGGGGCAGTCTGCACCCCGGGGTCTTCACCGGGAAAAGACCAGAGAAGGCGCGCAGTGCCGGCATTTATACCTACAGCCGTCTCAATCGAGGGGCCGTCGCCGTCCGGCTCATAATCCGGCAGATACAGGTCGAACGTCTGCACGGGTTTCTCAACGAAATTGTCCCTGCAGAACAGATATGCGCCGATATTTGCCGGCTGATATTCCTTGAAATCCTTTATAAAAGTCCCCTGAGCGTTCTCCAGCAACGGCTCACTCTCGTTTGCGGGAGCATCCGTAACACCTATCTCCAGGGCATCGCGGGAATCAGTAAGATAATATACCGAATAATCATTATTGAAATCACGGTAAAGTTTGCTCTCATAGCGCGGAAGACTGCTGGCCACATTCAGCCGGTAAGGCACCAGCACCTCCGAGGCGTCGGCATAGAAAACCAGCTTGTCAGCATAACGCCCTACGGGGACCGCGGGAAGATCATCGGGAAACGCCGTCGAAAAGGCATAATCCCGCAGCCCGAATCCGTCATATCCGTAAACGGCCACTTTCGAGGGATCCCGGAAACCAAGCTCCCGGAGCCGCTCGTAAGATATCTCCTGCATCCCGGACTCATGAACTTTCACTTTCACCCATTTACCGGAAGAAAGCACGGAGGAGGACGTATAATAGGACGTCGGGAGCGCCGACACCGTCATCACAGAACCGATTACAGACAGAATACCGCCGCAGAAACAACGGTAAATATGTTTCATCATCTCAACTGAAAAATACTATATTGTGTTATATCAGGTAGCCGGAATGACCGGAACTCGAAAAAGGCGCCCACATTTATCCCTGACACAAATGTCACGGAAAGGCATATCTTCTTCAATGAATTAACGGATGGCTCGGCCATTTATTTTCCCGGGATGTAATTTCCGCCTTAATTTCCTGAAAACTGCCCTGGAGGGCGTATTCCCGAATATGGTAACGGATTTTTTCGTACCTTTGCAAGCTGAATAAATTATATATGTCTATGATCAGAAAATATCTGATTTCGTTAACAATCGCCATGCTGATACCATCGGCAATGGAAGCCCAGAAAACCGAACGCATAAAATATGGCGATTTCGAAAACTGGGTGACACGTAATATCCCCGAGTCCCGCATCATCGGCGGCAACACCAAGCAGCTGTTTGAAATAGCCCCCAATGCCACAATCGACGGCGCCCGCCCCTACTCCAACCAGGGAGGTTCCCCCTGGGCCACTTCCAACGTAATGGCCAAAGTCTGCGGCATAACCAAAGGCTCCAACGCCGTCTTTCCCGACAAGCGCGAGACCGGAGGACGATGCTGCAAGTTAACCACCATGATGGAGCATTGCAAAGCCCTCGGCATAATAAATGTCGACGTACTGGTGGCCGGTTCGATTTTCCTGGGTGAATTTATCGAACCGGTAAAGTCCACCTCCGAGCCTTACTCTAAAATGGAGATGGGAATCCCTTTCACCCGGCGTCCCAAAGCTCTCAGCTTCGACTACAAACTCCATATGCCCCCCGCCACGGCCGGACGAATCTATTCCTCCGGATTCGGCAAGAAAAAACAGCTTAAAGGAAACGACGCCGCCGAAGTATATATCATCCTGCAGCGCCGGTGGGAAGACGCCGAGGGGAATCTGTATGCCAAACGCGTGGGCACCGGACGCGAACGATTCTCCAAGGGCACATCCGGATGGGTCAACAACCACCGGATTCCGGTCCATTACGGAGATATAACCGGAAAATCCTTTTACAAACCCTATATGGGACTAATTCCACGGGATAAATCCTATTATGCCCGCAATTCAAAAGGGAAGATGGTCCCCGTCCAGGAAGTAGGCTGGGATACACCCGACGCCACTCCCACACATCTGCTGGTAATGGCTTCGGCCGGCTCCGGCACCGCCTATATCGGCACTCTCGACCTTACCCTGTGGGTCGACAACTTCGCCCTGGTCTACTGACGCCCCCGCGTCCCGCCGCGTGCAGCTCGCCGGAGGATACAATGTCGGCTGTACTACATTATCACAAAATCGTTCTATGGACCGACATCGTATTAACAAAAGTTAAATCAGACTTCTGATAGTTTGAAAAATCGCCCGGATATTTGCATAATTCAGAATTAATATCGAAATTTGCACCGTGTGTTTTTCATAGTATTAGATTAAGATAAAGGTTTAAAGGAGAAGGGTCGTCGTGATGACGACCCTTTTTTTATTCCGTCAACCCGGGGAAAGATTCCAAATGACCGGTTTTAAATTTGGCTATCCCGATATTTTTGTCTAACTTCACCCCCATAAAATCTTTTCGGGAGATTCCGAAACCAAAACCACCTTTAAAATCTATACCAGACATGGAATTACCCTTTGCCGAATCATGGAAAATCAAGATGGTCGAACCCATCCGTAAAAGCACCCGACAGGAACGTCAGCAATGGCTCGAGGAAGCCGACTACAACGTGTTCCAGCTGCGGGCCGACCAGGTGTATATCGACCTGCTGACCGACTCCGGCACCGGAGCCATGAGCGACCGCCAGTGGGCCGCCATGATGACAGGCGACGAAAGCTATGCCGGAGCGCGCTCTTTCTTCCGCCTCAAAGACACCATCAGCCGCCTGACCGGCTTTGAATACGTCATCCCCACGCATCAGGGACGCGCCGCCGAGAACGTCCTGTTCAGCCACCTTGTCAAAGAGGGGGACATCGTCCCGGGGAATTCCCATTTCGACACCACCAAAGGCCACATCGAGAGCCGCCGGGCGACAGCCCTGGACTGCACGGTCGACGAAGCCAGAGACACCCAGCTGGAAGTACCCTTCAAAGGGAACGTCGATGTCGCCAAGCTCGAGAAAGCCCTCGAACAATATCATGACCGCATCCCCTTCATCATCGTCACAATCACCAACAACACCGCCGGCGGACAGCCCGTTTCGCTTGAAAATCTCCGCCAGGTACGCCGCGTGGCCGACAAGTGGGGCAAGCGCGTCATCTTCGACTCAGCCCGCTTCGCCGAGAACGCATACTTCATCAAGACCCGTGAGGAAGGACAACAAGACCGCACGATAAAAGACATCGTCCGCGAGATATTCTCCCTGGCCGACGCCATGACAATGTCGGCCAAGAAAGACGGCATCGTAAATATGGGCGGCTTCATCGCCACCCGCCACGAAGACTGGTACGAAGGAGCAAAACGTTTCTGCATCCCCTTCGAAGGTTACCTGACCTACGGCGGCATGAACGGCCGTGACATGGACGCCCTGGCTGTCGGACTCGACGAGAACACGGAATTCGACAATCTCCAGACCCGCATCCATCAGGTAGAATACCTGGCCAAGCGCCTCGACGAGTTCGGAATCCCCTACCAGCGCCCCGCCGGCGGCCACGCCATCTTCGTTGACGCCTCCAAAGTGCTGACCCATGTTCCCAAAGAGGAATTTCCCGCCCAGACCCTCACCGTGGAACTGTACCTCGAAGCAGGTATCCGCGGTTGCGAAATCGGCTACATCCTTGCTGACCGCGACCCCGTTACCCGCGAGAACCGTTTCGGCGGACTCGACCTCCTGCGCCTGGCTATCCCCCGCCGCGTCTACACCGACAACCACATGGACGTCATCGCCGTGGCCCTCAAGAACGTCTACGACCGCCGCGAATCAATCACCCGAGGAGTGAAAATCATATGGGAGGCCGAACTGATGCGCCACTTCACCGTCAAACTCCGTCCCGCCGGCGAAGAATAACAGCCCGGCAAAACAATACTGAACCTTTTCCTAACCGGAAACGTTCCCTCAGCAGGCGGAATCTCCGCTCCATGGAGAAATCCGCCTGCATCCCCTACCCCCCGTGTGGTTTCCCTCCATACTCTAACCGCTACTTATCAGTGTAATGAAAAAGATTCTTTTAGCTGCCGCCGCCGTTTTCCTGCTCTCCGTTACCGGAGGGTGCGATAAAATAAAGCAATTTTTCGGTTCGGAGAAATTCCCGGTCGAGAACGTGGCGGCCGCCGATTCCGTCACCACCTCCGACGGCCTCTTCGCCAAAGTGGAAATCGACATGGATGTCCCCAAGAACGGCTCGGCATCCGCCGATTCCATAACGAAATGGATTCTCCAGTCATGCCGGAGCGTCTGCGAATCTTCGGGCCTGCCCGTCCCCGCCGACGGGAAACTCGACCAGGCCTACGCCGATTCTTTCGTCCGTAATATCTCCGCCGACTTCAACCGGCAGCTCTCCGATCCGGAATGGGCGCCGATGGGGCTGTCGCTATCCATCTCTTTCCCATGCGACACGGTGACCGACCGCTTTGCCACTTATTTCAGCACCACTGACATATATCTCGGAGGCGCCCACGGCTCCTACCTCTGCTTCGGACGCACCATCATCCTTGAAGATGCCCGCTGGCTCACGTGGGACATGATTCCCCGGGCTAAAGACCAGGATTTCCTAAGGATGGTCCTCGGCGAACTCGCCTCGCAGTATTTCGAGACCTCCGAGCAGGAAGCTGTCCAGGGGATGTTTCTCCCCGACAACGGCGAACTTCCTTTCCCCGTCTGCGACCCTGTCCTGACCGACAAGGGACTTATGGTGATCTACCAACAGTATGAAATCGCCCCTTACAGCGCCGGACTCCCGTCGTGCCTCATCCCCTATGACCGCCTGAAACAGTTTGTGACGCCCGAGGCGGCAGCCCTGTTCCCCGCCGATGTTGAAGGAAATTAACACTGTTACCCCTCCTTCCTCCTCCGTTTCTTAAAAAAGATTAGAGAATTCAAATACAATCCCGACTTGTTTGCAAGGCCGCGAAATTTTATATAATTTTGCGGCCTTACAATATATACACAGTGTCTTCTACGTAGTATATAGTGATTTAAACAGCCCTCTGTCGGCATTAACCAACATTCAAACAGTTTTTAAGGTTGAAAAGATTTGAATTCGGCAAGCCGAACTCCCCTACGCTGGGAGTCTCGCTTGCGCCGCTTGCAGTACTGCTGCTTTCCCTTCCGGGAATCATCATCGCCCGCGGTACCGACGCAGTCTCCGTCGCCGGTCCGTGGACACTTCTGTTCTGTGCCTTCCTGGCTGTAACCCTCGCCGCCGTCTGCCGCACGGCCACCCGGCGCGGACTGATGCTGGGGCTGCGACGAAGCGCCGGCCAGATTCTTCCGGCCATCCCCATTCTCGTCTGCATAGCCATGATCGCCACCACCTGGATGATTTCCGGCATCGTGCCTACACTTATAAGCTACGGGCTGCAGATTCTTTCCCCCCGGCTCTTCCTCCTGCTGGCCTGCGCCGTCAGCGCCGCCATTTCCGTCCTGACCGGAAGCTCCTGGACAACAATCGCCACAATCGGCGTGGCTTTCATGGGCATCGGGGAGGTGATGGGATATTCATCTCCCTGGATCGCCGGCGCCATAATCTCCGGAGCATACTTCGGCGACAAGGTTTCCCCCCTGAGCGACACTACCGTAGTGGCCTCTTCCGCAGCCGGAGTCGATCTCTTCCGGCATATCCGCTATATGATGGTGACCACGATTCCCGCCTTCGTCATTGCCCTGACGGTGTTCCTCTGCGTGGGACTTTTCGGCACCCCTTCGGCACCTGCCGGTTCCTCGGCCATGGTGAAGGCTCTCGAAAGTTCCTTCAACATCACTCCCTGGGTACTGCTCATCCCCCTGATGACCATCACCCTTATTCTGCTGCGGGTTAAAAGCCTGCTGGTTCTCCTGACGGCAGCCCTGCTCGGATTCGCCGGCATCTTCATTTTCCAGCCCGACATGGCCTTCTCCCCCCTCCGGGCCGCCGGCGCCCTGTGGACCGGATTTTCCCTTAACACCGGCAACGCCTCCCTGGATGACCTGGTCGCCACCGGAGGCATAACCGGCATGGCCTCTACGATTTTCCTCGTCACAAGCGCCATGATTTTCGGAGCCGCCATGATCGGCACCGGTATGCTCGGACGCATCACCGAGGCTTTCACCTCCTCACTGCGCAAGCGCACCTCCATCGTCAGCGCCACCGTCGGGAGCGGCCTGGCGATGAACTGCCTGACCGCCGACCAGTATCTCTCGCTGATTATAACCGGAAATATGTACCGCACGCTCTACCGCCGTTTCGGTCTGGAAGCCCGTCTTCTGAGCCGGTCCATGGAGGATTCCGTCTCCGTCACCTCAGTGCTGATTCCCTGGAACTCCTGCGGCCTGACCCAGTCGACAGTCCTGGGCGTGTCGACCCTGGCCTATTTCCCCTGCTGCATCTTCAATATCCTCTCCCCGGTGATGACCCTTGTAATCGCCTATATCGGCTACCGCATCCCCCAGCCGTCACGTCAGACACCCCTGGCTCCCGTTACCGTCAAGGCTTCCTGAGTTCCCCTCTGCCCGCGCCTATTTCAGACGCGTTATAAGGGGAGCGCGCTCTCCGAAGGCCGCTTTGAGCGATGTATTCAGCCTCACAGGTACACTCAGCCCCACCGAAGCCGGCAGAATTATATCTCCGGTCTTCAACGTGGTGAACCGGCTCAGAAGCGCCACGGTCTCTTCTATCCTCAAATCTTCCCCCGTCACCCGCGCCGTAAGCGTTACCGGCTCGAACGGCTCGGCGCACCCCGTTCCCAATGGCGCGTATTCCAGAGTTATCTCCATTGTTTCCCCTGCGACCGGATACCCTTCCGAAACCGGGCCGGCCGTAAGGGCGCAGTCAAACATCCATGTCAGGGGGTTGGAGGCTTCCGGGACGCTGTCGGGGCGAAGAAGCGCTGTCAGCGATACGCCCGAGATATAACGGGAAGCGAAGCGCGGAGCTATGAATTTTCCCTGGTGACCGATATGGACGGCCGGAAACACCTCCATACTCCACCCTTCCCGGGCGAATTCCGGCACAAATACCGGGCGGTCATTGCGGTTAATCACGGAATCGGCAAGCAGACTGACCGGAAAGCAGTCAAGGGGATTGGCGTCGGCCAGGGCTACGGCGGCAGCGGCTTCCGCCGGCCATCGGTGGGCCTCCCGGTTCACTTTCAGTATCTTCATCGGCAGGACATCCTGTTATACATTACCGCCAGCTGGGCATAGATGGACGTATTGGTTATCACAACATCATCGGGTACCTGGATGCGGTAAGGAGTGAAATTCCAGATAGCTTTTAGACCGGCCCCGACGATTGCGTCGGCAGCGTCCTGGGCATACTCCACCGGGACGGCCACAATGCCGATCTCGACTCCCAGTTCCCGCACCTTTTCCGGCAGGTCGGCCACATCATAAATCGGCAGTCCCTTCACGGCGGTGCCTATCAGCGCCGGATTCACATCGAATCCGGCCACGATGTTAAGTCCGTAGTTCGTAAGGCCCGAGTCCTGCATCAGCGCCGTTCCCAGGGAACCGGCCCCGAGCATCACCGCCTTATGGCATTTGCGGAACCCCAGGAATTCCTCGAGCTTATGTTCCAGAAGGCTCACTTCGTAGCCTATACGGGTCTTACCCTTGATATCCAGAAAAGAAAGGTCTTTGGCAATCTGCGAAGGGTCGCCGTTGATGCCGCGGGCGATCCCCGTGGAGGAGACATACTCCACCCCCCTCTCCCGAAGGAGACTTACATAGGCCAGATACCACGGCAAACGCCGCAGCGCCGGTTCTGGAATCAAGTCGCGGAGACGGTCAAGCATACGTTACTGAAATTTTTCGCAAAGTTACTGAAACTTCCTCATGATGGCAAATTTTTATCCTTGGCCTTTGCCTCGGGAGGATAGGAGACGCGCCCGTGATACATCGACCTCAGACGTTTGATAAATGCTTCCTTTATCTGGGAAATATCGCGGAACGACAGAGGGGAATCGTTGTGCAGACCGTCAGCCACCTGCTGGTCAATCAGTTTGTTGACCAGCGCCGAAATCGCGGCTTCGGAATGGTCCGTCAGAGAGCGGGAAGCGGCTTCGACTGCATCGGCCATCATCAGCAGCGATGCCTCGCGAGTGCGGGGATTCGGGCCGGGATAGGTAAACGGAGCCGGATCCACCTCCTCGTCGGGATGGGCCTGCTGTTCTTTGATATAAAAATATTTGGCTTTCCCTTTGCCGTGATGCTGAAGGATGAAGTCTTTGACTACAGCAGGGAGTTTTGCCTTGTCGGCCCGCCGGACGCCGTCGGTGACGTGGCCGATGATGATGCGGGCGCTCTGGGCCGGAGTGAGGACATCGTGGGGGTTGACGCCGTACTGGTTCTCGGTGAAGAACGCCGGATTCTCTATCTTTCCTATGTCATGATAGAGGGCGCCCGCCCTTACAAGCTGTACGTTGGCCCCGATTTTATGGGCCGCTTCAGAAGCCAGGTTGCTGACGGCCATACTGTGCTGGAAAGTCCCCGGACATTCCGTGGAGAGTTTTCTCAGCTCCGGATTATTGATGTCGGAGAGTTCAACCAGCGTCACTACGGAAGTCAGTCCGAAAAGTTTCTCGAAAATGAATATCAGGATATAGGCGAAGGAAATCAACACGGAATTGATGGCGAAATACCCTACCAGTCTTCCCGACATGGAAGAAAGGGAACCGGTCGACATAAGCTCCACGGCTACATATCCCGCTATATAGGTTCCCAGGGCGATGAGCGCCGACCTAAGCAGCTGGCTTCTCTTCGACAGCTCTTTCAGAGAAAAGACCACGGCGCCCCCCGCAAGGATTTCGACAAAAATAAATTCAAGCTGGAAAGAGGCCAGGACGGCACACAGCAACACCTCGGTCACATACACGAAGAACGCCGTCCGCGCATCGAAGAAAACCACAATCACTACCGGCAGTATGGCAAGCGGGACAATATAAAGCCCCGAGGAAACCACCTTCGACATGGCCACCGCGAAAATGAAGAATCCCGATACCAGGAGCATCACGGCCAGCATCTTTTTAACCGACACAAGAGTGTCGGGATAATAGAGGATGAAATAAACGAAAATCATCGAGAAGAGGCAGACCACGAAAATAATCTGTCCCGACAGGGTATTCATCCGTCGGTTGCGGTCATGGCGTCCCATCTTCTCCAGGGTCTGCTCATAGCTCTTCAGGACCTGATATACCTGGGGGCTGACCCTGTCACCGCGGTCGATGATGCGTTCTCCCTGCTGGATAACTCCGATGGCGGCCACCACAGGCTGAATCAGCGTCTCGCGGTACTGGTCGGAAGCCTTCCGGTCCTCGATGATGCTGGGGACGATGACATTGGCCAGTCCGAGCTTCTGTATTTCGGCCCGCTCGGGGCTGCTGCTGAACACACTGTCAATCATGGCGTAGGCATCGCGCTGGGAAATCATCGCGTCCGTGGCATATCCTACCTTGATATTGTCTTCATTGAAAGTAACCTCCGGGAGATTCCCCTGGTCGATCATCGCCGCCGTCTGAGCGTCGATGACTCCTCCGTCATAGATGCGGCGCACCGTCGTCAGCAGACGCGACCGGGTCCCGGCCGACAGATTAGTGGCGTCGCTGATGACTGCCTCCACCCGCTCCAGAGCCGCCTCGTCTCGGCGGTAAATCGGCATGAAAGTGCGGTCTATGCTGTCAATCATCTGTTTGACAGTGGCGGAATCGCGGTAGACGGGTATGTCGAAAGGCGCCGTCAGCAGTTCATAATTCCACGGGCGGTTCAGCTCGTAAGAAAACTTATGCTTGCTGTCGCCGGGCATGAAGTAGACCACTACAACCGTGGCCACAAGGAAAATAAGCGCCAGATATGTTGTGTTGCGGGATGGTAGTTTCATTCAGGCAAATTTAAACAATCTTCGATGAATCGCCAAGAATTACAGCGATTTTTTCAGCCCCCGGGCCCTTACAGGCAGTTTTACCCACAGCCAGTGTGGCACCAGCCTCCACAGGCCGGCCAGCAGGTTCCACCGCCAGTCGATTACGGCCACACGTTTCCCCCGGATGATCGCCCGGGCTATCCGTTTTACCGCGTATGGGAGCGTCATTTCCATTGTGGCCGCGGTCTGCCCGTCAAGCAGAGGTGTTCGTATCCATCCGGGTCGTATGTCAGTGATGCGGATATCCAGGTGTTCCAGACGGCTGAGCTGGTCGAGCGCCCTCAGATAAGCCTGCTGATAGCTTTTCGAGGCAGAGTAGGAAGCCATCATGCCGATGCCGTCTGTTCCGGCCACCGATGTCACCGCCGCTATACGTCCCCGGCCGCCGTTGCAGTCGCGCATCCAGCGGTAGGCCGCTCCCGTCATCCGGGTAAATCCCTCTACATTGGTTTTTACCGTAAGCATCTCCATTGAGGGGTCCAGCGAGGGATTGTCGTAGCCTGTGCCCGCCAGATGGCAATAGATATCCATGCCACCCATTTTTGCGGCAAGGGCCATCATCGCTGCGGGAGCTTCGGGGTCGCCGATGTCTATCCGCGCGGGAATAACCTTTCCCGGATAGCTCCGAGCAATGGAGTCCAGGGTCTCGGTCCGTCGGCCGGCTGCCCCGACGGTCCATCCCTTTCCGGCCAGGCATCGGGTCAGCTCAAGCCCGATGCCCGACGTAGCCCCCATAATCATTATTTTCCGGCTACCGGCGGTATTGTCAGTATCTTTCATACAGTATATAACAAATCAAAGGCGCATCGCAGCTGACGACGCGCCTTTGTGATGGGAGGAGATTGTCGAAAACCTCGGCTTTATGCCTCGGCTTCGGGAGTTACGTTGATAAACGCGCGGCCCTCTTTGCCTTTGGTGAAGACAACTGTACCGTCAACGAGAGCGTAGAGAGTGTGGTCTTTGCCCATACCCACGTTCAGGCCCGGGTGGTGAACAGTACCACGCTGACGTTTGAGGATGTTGCCTGCCTTAGCCTTCTGGCCACCGAAAATTTTCACACCGAGTCGTTTGCTTTCTGACTCACGGCCGTTCTTAGAACTACCTACACCTTTTTTATGTGCCATTTGAGTTTACTGGATTACGGTTTTTCCGGTTGGGGGTTAAGCAATCACGTCCTTGATCACGATCTGAGAGAACATCTGGCGATGACCGTTCTTGCGACGGTAGTCGTTGCGACGTTTCTTCTTGAAGACGATAACCTTATCGCCCTTTACGAGGGGACGTTTCACCTCGCAAACTACTTTTGCCCCTTCTACGGTGGGCGCGCCGACCTTCACGGCACCGTCGGCGTCTACGAGGAGGACCTTGTCAAACTCTACGGTTTCGCCCTCTTTCTTCTCGTCGCCGAGATAGTGGACATACAGGAATTTGCCGGCTTCGGCCTTGAACTGCTGTCCCTGGATTTCTACGATAGCGTACATTTAAAATGTATGATTTTAAAGGTTATACCGGCGGGCGTGTCTTTCTTCAGACAACTTCCGAAGCCCGTTACGGCCAAAAAGCCCACAAAGTTACAATTTTTTTTCCACCCCCGCAAATTTTTTCTCCCCTTCCCCCTCTTTTCCCTCTTTTCCCAACCCGAACCGCCCAATCTCCCTCTCCGCTAAAATCCTCCTCTCGCGGCCTGTCGTGTGGTCCGCCCATAGGCGGACTGCCCCTGATCTCGCCCTGCTGCCCTCCAAATCAAATGCTTTACAAATCGCTCTATCGGCAACAAATTGTAGCGCAAATGTCAGCCACTTCAATACATTAACACCTTTTAACGAACTTTTTGCGCAATTCATATAAATAAAATCTTAATTTTGCAACGCAAACGGGAAGCGATACCCAACCATCGCTCCGTTAATGCAAAGAGATGATTTTTGTAAAAAACGTTTGTTAGACGAAAAGAACATATATACTTGAATTTTGGTTATGAGGGAGGTGTGTTTCTGTGAAGAAACACACTTTTTGCATATATGTACCCCTTGCATCCGAATTATGTACAATCCATCCTGCATCGGTCACGGACAAGCGCGTTTTACTCTGGGTCTCCTCTGTCCTAAAACCGGAAACGAAGCCGAAAACAAAGCTTTATAAAATCTAAGGCGATGTGCCAGAATTTGACACATCGCCTTATTTCTTCGCCAGGATGGCAAGTGCGCTGTCAGAATGGTTCAAAGGGCAGAAGCCTGAAGGCACTCCCGGGATTCAATACTGTTCCTCGGCAGAGGGGAAGCTGACAGCCTTTACATCGGCGATATAATTCTTCAGCGAGGAATCGATGACAGACTGCAGGTCGGCATACAGACGAAGGAACTTAGGTTTGAACCCCTTGTTCATGCCGAGCATATCGTTAACGACAAGTACCTGGCCGTCCACTCCGCTGCCTGCGCCGATTCCGATTACCGGGATGGACAGCGATGCGGCAACCTTTGCAGCCAGATCGGCGGGGACTTTCTCCAGCACCAGCGCGAAGCATCCCAGGCTCTCGACAAGCAGGGCGTCCTCCAGAAGTCTCTGGGCCTCCGCCTCCTCTTTGGCGCGGATTCCATAGCCACCGAATTTGTTGACACTCTGCGGGGTCAGACCCAGGTGGGCCATAATAGGAATTCCGGCCGACAGGATTTTCTCCATCGATTCGCGGATCTCGCGGCCACCTTCGATTTTGACAGCTTGGCAGCCCGATTCCTTCATAAGGCGGACGGCATTGTGAAGGGCAGCGTTGGCGTCCCCCTGGTAAGTGCCGAAAGGCATATCGGCCACGACCAGGGCGCGGTCGGTGCCGCGGCTCACGCAGCGGGCATGGTAAATCATCTCGTCGAGAGTCATCGGGAGGGTGGTCTCGTTTCCGGCCATCACGTTAGTGGCCGAGTCTCCTACAAGGATTACATCCATTCCGGACGCGTCGACAAGACGCGCCATCGAATAATCATACGCCGTCAGCATCGCGATCTTCTCCCCCTCGGCTTTCATCTTGCGGAGGGTGGCGGTGGTCACTTTCCGGGGTTTGTCTATTGTGTTGGTTGACATTCTGATTTTTGGTTTTAAGGGTGTCAGGTAAGCGGAAAGGCCGTTCCCGCCCGCAACGGGGAAGGAAGGCCTTTCATGATATTATTTTCCGGGAATCGTCCCCGGGGATTCAAAACAGGCTAAAGCCACAGAGGGATGTAAGGTTATTTTGCCTCGGCCTGCAGACGGGCGCGGTCGTAGAGCTTCTCTACGTCGATGTTGTTGGCCTGTCCGTAGGTGGGATACTGGGTCAGCACCTTCTTGTAGAGGTCGGCCTCGTCGGCATGGTTGTTCTGGGCGGCATATACGCGGGCCAGCTTCAGCATGAAGTAGGGGGTATAGGCGGGATTGTCGTCGCTCTGGCTGATGGCGTCCTTGTAGGCGCTGACTGCCTCGGAGAGCTTGTCGAGGTTGACGTAGCAGTCCCCCTTGAGGGAGTAGGCTGCGGCTCCGATGATATCCTCTTTGGCGGAATATTTGTCAACATAGTCCAGGGCTTTCTGATATTCCCCTTTCTCGTAAAGAATAGCGGCGGCCTGAAGGGCGGCGCGGTTTCCTGCGTCGTAACCGAAATCATCGGCTACCTGCATATACTGGGCCAGGGCGATGGAGTCGTTACCCTGGGCGTAGGCCAGGTCGGCGGCGCCGATGGCATCGTTGGCCTTGGTGATACCGGGGCCGCGGAAGAAGTAAACATAAGCGAGGACTACCACCACTACCGCTACCACTGCAAGCGAGCAGATTGTGATGAGCTTCTTGTTGTCCTGTACCTTGGAGGTCATGGAGGTAAGGCGGTCGTTGACTACATCCAGACCTGTCTCTTCGGTTTCAGTTTTCTTTTTTAACATGGATTATGATTGTTTTTATTTTTTCACGGATAAACGGCACCTCTCCGGGGAGAGATACGCTTTGAAGCGCAAAATTAAGCAATTAGCGGCAAACAGCCAAAAAAAATCGCCCTTTTCGGCATTTTTTCAAATTTTAGCGTTATCTTTACGGGCAGGAATCCATACCTGTCCCGGAAAACTCCGCCGCAGGATGTCCCCCTCAGACGATATACCCATGGAAAAGAAACTCATTACCCTCCCCTACGAAGTCCTCTCTCCCGACGAACTTTCCCCCGCCGATCTGGCCCTGGTCGAGGAGGCGCGCCAGGCTACTTTCCGCAGTTATGCGCCTTACTCGCATTTCTCGGTCGGAGCCGCCATATTGCTCGACAACGGAGTGACCGTCCCGGGAAGCAACCAGGAGAACGCCGCTTATCCCTCGGGCACCTGTGCTGAACGCTCGGCCTGCTTCTTCGCCCACGCGCGCTACCCCGAGGCTCGTTTTCTGAAGATAGCGATCGCCGCCCGCACCACCGACGGCGAGTTTATCGACGAGCCTGTCGCCCCCTGCGGCAGCTGCCGCCAGGCTTTGCTGGAGTATGAGACGCTGGCGGCCCGGCCGGTAGAAGTCCTGCTTGTGGGACGTGAGCGGATTTTCCGGATTCCCTCAGTGGCCTCCCTCCTTCCTTTCTCTTTCTCTGAATTCAAATAAAACTCCCTGAACTTTCCCGACATAATATAGCAAAGGCGATGCGCCGGATATCGGATTCCGGCGCATCGCCTTGTTTTTCGCCCTGATGGCGCACAAGATCAATGTACGATTACCTTACGGGCGCTACGGCCTGTCCGCACCAGATATATACCCGGAGCTACGGTGACCGAGGAATCGCCGGCGGAACGGACCTCCGCGATAACGCGGCCGGCCATATCGGCGATTTCAATCGCGCCGGCGAAACCGGTGATTCTTATCCGGCCGTTTTCACCGGTGGCGGTAACTTCCGGAGTATCTCCGCCGACCGTCATTACGCCTCCGGTCTCGACAGACACTTCGGTTGTCATCCAGCCCGATTCGTTGTTTCCCTTGTAAAGAGAGCTTACGGCATAGACGTGAGTGCCTTCCGGAACCTGGGTGTCCACGAAACGGCGACCGCCGCAAGTGCCGACAAGAACGCCGTCGCGATATACGGCGAATCCCAGCGGAAGCGCCGTATCGGCATAGGGATCCTCAACCGGCGCGATAACCGGAGCCTCCACCGATTCCGCTGTCGTAGGCTCGGTAAGAGTGGCATACATGAAGAAATTTCCGGGCAGCACATCGTCGGCTTTCCATTCCCCGCCGTCGATGCTGACCAGGTTGCCGTAGCCCGACATTGCGGGACCGTAATCGGTCAGGAACTGCACGGCACCCGTGGAAGAAGTATATCTGACAGCGACCCAGATATCCTTGTCGCCTGTGATTTCAACGGCATTACGCAGCGTGGCGTTATTCCACTGACCCGTACCGGTTTCAGACAGTGTGCGCTCCGACAGCACTTCGCGCGCACCGCTGACGGGATCCACCCCGTAGACGATGATCCCACACTTGAGTTCCCGCGGCGACTGCGCGGGGATGAACGATATGCGGCGCAGACGATAACCTTTGTAAACGGCCAGATCTTCGGCGCGGAAACGGTGGGCGGTTTCTACCGTCGTAGCGGCGTAATCCTTGATAAGGAAGTCCTCGGCTCCACCCTTCATGCGGGTCAGACGGGTGTTCAGATTCCACTCGAGAGCGACCTCGCCGGGCTGCGTCTCGGCATTGAGAGCCGTCAGGATGTTGACCGGAATATAGACACTTATGTCCCGGGCCGGAGAAAGAAGGCCGGAATCATATTCGGAGTCGACCGAATATGTTATTTCGCTCAGATTCCCTGCGGAGGAGTCGGTATATTCAGTCTCGGAGGTCGAGGCCAGGAAAGCCCCGTTGCGGTAGATGTTGTATCTTACGATACCCTCGCTCTGGGGAGCGTTCCATGAGAGGGTCACATCTCCCCGGGAGACTGTTGCCTTCAAATCCGCCGGAGCAAGCGGCATATCATAACAGATGAAGTCGAAGGAGACTGTGCCGTCGCCGTTCTCGGCGATATGCGTCAGTCCCTTGTAGGAATATCGGCCGGAGAAGGATTTCGCGGAGGGAAGGGAGGTATCGGTAAAGGATGTTTTTGAGTAGGCGCCCGGGAAAGGGGTCGCGCTGGAGTTCACAGGACCGTAGGAGTAGGGATCGGAATCGGGATCACCACCGGCAGCCGCGCAGACTATATACATCGCCTGGGGATAATGGCTGTTAAGCGTATTGCTTTCCACATTATGCGACACAATGTTGTCATTGGCATGATAAATCAGCAGCCCTTCGCCTGGAAGCGCCTGGTCGAAGGTCCCGGCCTTGCGGCGGTTCTCCAGAATAAAGTATTCGCCGGAGGTAGTGGTGTCGAAGCGGTATGCCACCGGCTCGAAATTGGACCCCTTCATATTCTCCACCCGGCAACTGGCCGAAAGCGTTTCGGGGACCACCCATCCGAGCTGGATTTTCTGCCACATATTTGTTCCGGCGGGACGGTTGCCGCTCTCCTCGCCGTTCCATGCCCCGGAGGCCATAAGGTCCCATATTCCCGTACCGGGGTACTCCCCTCCGGAGAGACCATAATCTGTGTCATAGAAGTCCGGGGCCCCGAGGTTATGACCGAATTCATGGCAGGTTACCCCGATGGTGGTTATCTTTTCATTGAGCCTTTCGGGTACTATTGTATAGCGTCGCAGCTGGATGCCGTCCATCGTCTTACCGTAGAGGATACCCGAATGGGACCAGATTTCACCTGGATTGCCGGATGCCTCCTGGCCAGTACCCTGATGCACCACCGAAAGTCCGTCGAGGACTCCATCCCCGTCATTGTCGAATTCCCGGAGATCTATTTCGCTGTCGAGCAGCGAGAGAGCCTCGACAATCATTGCCTCGGCGCCGTCAGCTCCGTAATAGCTCTTGGGACTGGAAAGGGTGACCCATCGGGTCACGGTAGTGGTGATGTCCAGGGCTCCGTAGGAATTCTCCAGATAATAGTCGCGGAAACTGCCGCTTCCGTTGTATCCCTCTTCATTCATCAGGGCATTGAAATTCTCCTGAGCGAACGTAGGTTTGGTGTCGGCGTAATTGATCAGGAGCATCAGAAGTTTGTGGTTCCCCTTGGAAGGGAAAGTGCCGTCAATCTGAGTCGCCGACGACTTTACTCTCCGGGCGGAAGCGTCCGTGGCCGACGGACGCAGACCCTTCTCTATGCCTCGGGTACGGACGGCCTCCCCGGAGACCTCTCCTGAATAACGGATGTCGGAGGGGACCACCTCATCGCCGACTTTCTCGGCCACGGTCCAGAAACCGTGGCTGTCGGGCAGAAGCGTGTATCCATCGGGGGTCGAGGCCCAGTGTAAGAATTCGTCGCCATGGAGGCTGACGGTTATGACCGTGCCGTCGGGCTGGCGGGTCTCCACCAGTCCCGGACGCGCCGGGACAGCCCAGGCAGCCACCGATACCGACAGGCACAGAGCAGGCAGGAGATTGCGGAAATGTCTTTGTATCTTCATGATTTAAATATGGCGTTTTGAAAAGAAAGGGCGCCGCGCGATGACGGCGCCCTTTTCCGGTTACGTTTTTCAGAGCCGGTTTCCGGCGCTTCAGATCATTGTCTTATTACCTTGACAGCCTTGTCGCCGCATTTAACCACATACAGTCCGGCGGGGAGATGGGGCAGACTTACGGTCTGGCTGCCTGCTGCCGTCACAGCGGAGGCGACCTGAACTCCTCCCAGAGTGTAGAGGGCGAGTGTCTCCCCTTCCTGGCAACCGGTCACACACAGGTCGTCGGCGATAAACGTGGCTGCGAAATCAGCCTGACCGTCAGGGCCTACGGCTATCACACCCGAATTCTCATCATAAGCGGAAACCCAGAGCATCCAGTAGGCACCCATCCCCTTCTGACGGGCGTCGATGGCGTCAACCGGACACCACTTGTCGAGTTCGGCGGAAGAAAGAGCGGGCTTGTCGAAAGGCTTCACATACAGAGTGGTCTGACCGTGGCCGTGGCGGATGGCAGCCGTGGCGATATAGGAGCGTCCCAGGCTTGCGTCTTGCGGAGTCACCTCCATGCCGCGGTCGAATTTCATGGCCACATAGAAAGTTCCGCTTACCTCAACCGGAGTGGGGAACTCTATATCACGCGGGTCGGAAGTGTTGTTTCCCAGACCGGAGGAACCGAGAGCGTCGCCGATAGTGGTGTCGATCCGGCCGATTTCATTGTCCTCATCGAGAGTGCCATCTTCCCTGGAACCATAGATAACGATGCTCAGGGGCTTGATGCGCTGGTCATCGAGATAAGCGGTCATGTTGCGGTAACGGCGGTCCGTCACGCGTACAGACATCTGCTTGATTTTCACCGGTACGGTCTCGGAGAAGTCGAAACGCTGGGCAATGTCGAAATAATAGTGATTGAAACCGGTGATAAAGTCATATTCGGGATCGGATTCCAGAGTCGGGACAGCCGCGCGGTCATAAAGCCGGTCATTGGCCGTAGAGTAGAGATGTAGAATCTGATCATCCCTGGTAGTCGGCCCGATATGCTCTACGGAGACTTTGCGCTGTGTTGTGCGTGTTCCGCGCTCATTGGTGGCCGACAGAGTCACGGTATATGTGCCGTCGGAGGGGAACGTGAAGAAGGGATTCTCCTCGGTGGATTCGGACGGTTCGGCGCCTTCCGCTGTCCACTGGTATGAGTCGGCATACTTCGAGGTATTGATCATCTGCATCGGAGTTCCGTCGAAACATATCGTAGAGGAAGTCATGACGGAATAGATCCCCTTGGGCATGAAGCCGGGTTCCACCCGCGAAATAAGCCCCGGAGCCGTAATCTCCAGATCATCCACCATTACCCAACCGGAGTTCTCGGGGCCGGTCAGCATGAATGCGAAGCAATAGGGTCCGCTGATTTTCGGAGTGAAGGTATGGCTGCGCTTTACCCAGGCGGTGGTTTTCTCGCTGAATTGGTCAAGGGTTACATGGAAATCAGCCTCCTGCTCGGTTCCGACGGTGAATGCCAGCTGGGGGAGATAGAGGATTTCATCGTCATTCCAGTCGTTACCCTGCATGAACAGCCAATAGGAGACGGTGTACTCGGTTCCGGCTTCAAGATTGAAGAACGGAGTGTAGGCCTTGTCGTCTCTTTCTCCCGAGGTATTATGGTCGGTGATCATGTAATAGTCGCCGGAGTGCGGAGCAAGTCCGGGAGCGGTGGCTGTAGCCCAGGTCACGGAGCCTGTCGTAGCCCATCCTTTGGGCAGGTTGCTCTCTCCGGTGTAATGTGTCGCATCTGAGAAATTCTCTCTGTAAGGCAGCTCGACGCAGTCCTGGAGATTGTCTTCGTTGGGTTCGAGGCTGTCGATATCCGGACCGGTCTCCTCGGCATAGCGTGTACCGGAGATGATGAAGGAGTCGAAGCCCACTGAGCCACAGTTTCTATTGAAGGAAGGCGCGTAAGGTGCCAGCTGCATCGAGAAGCAGTATTCTCCGTCGGTCTCGGGAGTGAAAGTGTAGGTAAACTTCTTCCACTCGGTGGTGGGAACGGAGGGTTCCTCCTTGATCATGATGGTCTGCGCGTCCATGTTCTGGGCAGTGCCGGCACGGACAACGAGATGGGTGTTGTAGACAACCGGAGTGGAGCCGCCCGGAGCGATGTAGTAGAACTCGAGGGTGCAGGGTTTGCCGGCCACGAGATCCATCATCGGAGTATAGAGGACTTCGTCGAACTTGACGCTGGAGGCGGCAAGGATGTAGTCGCCGCTCTGGTTGGTGAAGCCGTAGTCTTCGCCGGAAGCACGGCGCAGGGGGGTGCCGTCCTGGGCCCATCCTGCGGCGAGGTTGGCTCCGTCGGGGAAGTCGGCGTCCAGGTCGAAGTTGCACTCGAATTCAAAGTCTTCGGTTTTCTTGCCGGGTGTGGGATCATCCGGACCGGGAGTGTCCCCTCCGTCCTCATGAATCTTTACGCCGGTAAAAGTGAAGTCATCGAAAGCCACCGGGCCGCCGGGAGCGTAGCCATAGGCATTGAACGCGGTGATGATGAAGCACATCTGCTCATCCTCTTCAGGAACATAGGAGAATACATCGGTCGTCATCCATTCTTTGGGGCGGTTGATATCCTCTTCTATTGTAGCGATCTTCTTGGCCTCGGCAATGGGAGTGTCCTGAGTGGGAGCCACGTAGATATTGAATCCGTAACCGAACATCATGCTTTCCGTGGGCGCATAGAAGTGGAACTGCATGGTCGCGGGCTGACCGGCTTTGGCATCGAACACCGGGGAAATCAGCAGGTGGTTCTGCTGTGTGCCCGAACCGATATTACCCAATACCCACTGACCCGAGGGCGCGGCGGCGGGGATAGACAGATCTTCTACGGTCTTGCGGAGGAAAGGTTTCTGACCGGTGGAGGCCCACCCGGTGGGAATCAGGGAAATGCCGGGGAAAAGGGCATCGTCCTCGAAGTCATAGAAAAGAGCTTCCGTATCAGGCGCGGATTCCTTGGCGGTCCCTGAGATAATAAAGGAGTCGAAACCTACGGAACCGCAGCCCGTAGTGAAAGAAGGCACATAAGGAGCCAGCTCGATTGAGAAGCAATAGTCTCCGTCAGTTTCCGGAGTAAAGGTATAGGAATGTTTGGTCCATTCTTTTGTGGCCACGCTGGGGGTCTCTATGAGAAGAACAGTCTGAGCGTCCTTGTTCTGGGCGGTTCCAGCCCTTACAAACAGGTGGACGTTCCTGACTATATCAGGAGTGCCGCCCGGAGCTATATAGTAGAATTCAAGCGTACAGGGCTTTCCTGCGACAAGGGACTTCACAGGGGTGTAGAGGATTTCATCGAACTGGGGAGAGCCGCAGCCCAGTATATAGTCCCCGCTATTACTGCCATAGCCGAAATCAGTACCGGTCATGCGGCGCAGGGCGGTCCCGTCCTGCGCCCAACCTTCCGGAAGGTTGGCGCCGTCGGAAAAGTCGGCGTCCACGTCAAAATTACATTCAATCTCGAAAGGGGTTTCCGCGGCCGAAACTTCATGCACGCAGAAACATCCGAGAATGAACAGACATACAGAGGTAAGTAGTTCTCTCATAGACGAATAAAAAAATGAATTGATAGATTAGATGACCTAATGTCATGGTAACTGTGCGACAAATATACAAAAAGATATTAAATCTTCAAAATAAAATGCATTTTAGTAGATGACAAAATTCAAATTTATGCTGTTAAACATCTAGTTTTCAAGTGA
>CAJUAF010000031.1 GCA_910584365.1 uncultured Muribaculaceae bacterium
GTATGGGGGTGCGAATGTATGCGCCAATGTACCCCCAACTGTCCCCCCAACTGTCCCCCCAACCCTGAATTTGAAACGAAACGAGCACAAATTTGCCCCCTACCCTGCCCCCGTTTTGACACTCTCGGAGCAGGGCGCAGCCATGCCCGTTTAACAGCCGATTTAACAGCAGCGGCCAACGACAGCAGCCGACGGATCACTCGTGCCGATGAACGCGCACCATTCGCCGCTCCCCTACCCTGCCGACCAACCGGCACAATGCCCCACAAACGCCGTAAACGCCTGTATTTCGCGCCCTCTGCCCCGTCCTCGCTCATTCTACCACTCACACAACAAAACGGCCACACAGCCGGCGAAAACCAGCCATGCAGCCGCACGATATTAAAGCCAATTAAAGCCCGATTAAACCTGCGTTAAACGCCGATTAAACGGAAGCCCTCAAAAATTCAGGTGGAATTAAAGCAAATTCAACTTTTTGCACGCTTCGTTTTTCCGCGCCGTTCCACTCTCCCACCCCACATCATCAATCATATCAGCGAGTTACGCAACCGACCGACATTCACACCGATGCTCGCTTCGTTTTCATGCCCATATGCGCTCCGGAGAATATATCGACCGGCTCAAAACCTCCATAAATAATTACAGGCCCGACCTTATTGCGGAAATTGAACAGACTCTCCCGAAACTCAAAAAAGACAATCTGTATCTTATACTGCTTCATATCGCGGGCCTGTCCACTCCCTCGATATGCTTTCTTCTCGGCATCTCAAAAGAGACTTTCTATACACGCCGGAGACGTCTGCGCGCCGGAATCGCCAAATCTGATGGTCCCTGCTCAGCGGAACTGCAAAAACTCCTGAGTGGCCACGAAAAAACATCTGAACAAAAATAAGACAACAGACTCACAACTACATCAATTCCAACAATATACGAAAAGTGACCAATATGCATATTGGTCACTTTTCGTATATTGCTAAAAATCAAATTATTAGCAATCTCTATTGCTTATTTATGACCAATGCGAAATATCGCAAAAAAGTTGCAGATTAGATTTTCGGATGCTAAATTTGCCGAAACTAAAATTCTCAACCGGATGAAATCAGCTCTTATTTTTGCATTATTATTTTTGTGTGGCTGCCTGACGTTTCCTGCAACTCTTTACGCCGACAATGCACCCAGTACGCAACCGATCAAGATGGAGAAAAGGGACAAACTCAGCAACTCAAGGCCAACCGACGCAATAGAGGAACTCACGTGCGAGTTCTCCGGCGGAAGATTATATTTCGAATTTCAAAACTGCGCTGAAAGTTGCAACGTAGATGTAACTCGTCTTGATACAAACGAGAAGATTTCCCTCACGGGAAATTCCGGCTCAACATTTACCATTACGATGGGTAATGAACCGGGATTTTATGAGGTAACAGTCAATACTCAATCCGGAGATACCTATATTGGATATTTCTCGCTTGATTAAAACCACAAACTATATACAAAATGAAACCGAGCCGATACAATCACTTCGTTCCGGTAGACGGTAAACTGTATGCTTTCAACTGTCTCTCCGAGAAATTCTTCCCCGTTCCTCCGGGACGGGAGGAGACCTATCGGGAGCTGCTGAATAAGCCGGAGTTGTATGCCGAAGATTTCGCCGCCTTCTACGACAAAATGCTTGCCGGAGGCTTTATCCAGGAAGATGATGCCGACGAAATGGAGATGGTGCGCAAGAAATACGAAATGATGCGCCGTCCATGGGAATACTCCCTTATGGTCATGCCTACCTATTCCTGCAATCTCCGTTGCTGGTACTGCATCCAGGACCATGTAAACGTCAGTCTGCCTGATGAATACTTCGACCGTCTTAAACGCCACTTCGACACAGTTGTAAAACGCGATGACATTAAGGTAGTGAAACTCTGGTGGTTCGGAGGGGAACCCATGATTAAATATGATAAGGTCCTTGACCTTAATCTATACGTCAAACACCTCTGCGAAGAAAACGGCAAAACATTCTCTGCCAATATTACCACCAACTCTACCCTCCTGACTCCCGAGCGCGTTGACCGGTTGCGCGAATCAGGCGTAGACCACTACCAGATTTCCATTGACGGCCCGAAACGCATCCACGATACCGTCAAGGTACTTCCCAACCGGTCAGCTTTCGATCATGCCCTCGCAATCGTAGACTACATCGCCCGTACTACCAGTGTGACTCTACGTTTTAACTTTACCAAAGAAACATTGCTCCCCGACGAAGTTTTCAACGACATCGACTCCCGTCTTTCAGCCGATTCCAGAAAGAATATCAGATTCTTCATATACAAAGTCTGGCAGGAAAACCACCTTAACATAGATCAGACTCTGATTGACAGGCTATCCAACCTAAGTCTATCCCATAATGTCGAGTCGATGTTAGCTACCTGCGGACTATGTTATGCTGACCAAGCAAACTTCTTCTGTGTATTTCCCAATGGCCTGATTGACAAGTGTGATAATCTTTCAATTGATGAAGCACGCGGTACTTTGGACCAACAAGGAAACCTGACATGGCCCGAAGATACCATTGATAGTAAAACGGCTTTTGAAGATAATAATTCTACCTGTCAAAGATGTTCCTATCTTCCCTCCTGCTGGGGTCCATGTATAGCAAAAAGAAACAGGATGCTCAAAAACACAGGGCATATAACTTGTTATTATGGCAGCGATAAACAAATTATTAGAACTAATATCGACAATCGAATCCATAACTTTATTTCCCGTAGTCTCAAACTTCAGGAAAAACGTCTTTCCTGATATTACATATCTCACTTATGACAAATAGCAAATCCCTGAAGAAGATTGTTCCTGATATGGAACTTCTTCAAGAAATGGAGACCCTTGAAATCAAAGGAGGGTTCTCAACGCTTTCCGATCCGCCTCTCAATCTATGTATTATCTACACTTACTGTGACAATACTTTCTGTATGACCAACTGCGAATCCTTCTGCACAGCCACAGAATGTGGATATATCGAGACCAAATCCTCTACTGAAACTTGTATGTAAACTAAATCACTGCCCAACAGCCTCAATGCTAAATATTTCAGCTTTGAGGCTGTTGGCAAATCATTGTTGTGACATAAATTTTACAATCTTTCCAACAAGGCATAAACACAACTACAAGACGTTCTATCTGGTTCAACATAACATTTTTTGTAAATAATCGACTTAACATTTGTTTAAATCGAAAAAAGATTTTATTTTTGTAAAAACAAACGTTTAATTACGCTCTTTAAGCCGAAACCATTATGTTGTATAACAGACGTGCGATCTTTTTAAGCGTGGTATTATCCCTGGGATGCTGTTTCCAGCAGATGAGCGGGGCGCGGGGCCGGATGGCGTCGGGCGCCGACTCCATCGCGGCCGTCACTCCGGAGATAGCTGACTCGCTGCGGCAGCAGGCGCTCGTGGACTCGCTGATGTCGAAAGATCTCGGGGAGGTAACCGTCGAGGCGCAGAACCGCTATGTCAACGCCGAGACCACGGTATTTCTGCCCACCGCAAGGCAGAAAAATACCGCTCAGACTGTCACGGATCTATTGCGCGTCATTGGAATTCCGCAGATTCAGATAAACCCGCAGACCGATGCTGTCACCGACAATTTCGGGAACAACGTGGCCCTCTTTATCAATTATATGCCGGCCACGGAAGAAGACAGACAAGGATTACGTACCGCAGATGTCAGAAAGGTGGAATACCTTGAATTCCCGACCGATCCCCGGTTCAGAGGCGCTGAGAAAGCAATCAATTTCATCGTCCAGGAATATGAATACGGCGGATATACGAAACTCTATACCCGGCAGACGGGTACCCATGTCTATTACGGGGACAACAGCGTGTTTTCCAAATTCGCCTACAAGCGGATGACCTACGACGTCTTCGCCAATATGCGGTATATCCACGATTCTCATTTCGGTTTTTCCGAAAGCAGGATATACACTCTTGCCAACCAGGACGGAAAGCCCTACGATTTCAACCGCAATCAGACATTCGACGGAGGATACATCACCCAAAAGCAGGTTCCCGTCACTCTGCGGGCCACTTACAGTTCCGACAAAGTGCAGATCCGCAACACGGTAGGGTATTCTTTCCGATCTACTCCTGAATTCTATTACCACGGGCGCCTGTTCACGTCGGCAACCCCGGTCCAGGACAACACGATTTCGCGCTCCACCCCCGAGCGTTCCAACAACATCAGCTACACCGGGGACTATTATTTCGCTCTTGGAGGTAATTTCCGGCTTGACTGCGCTCCGGAATTCCATTACTCCCACAACCACGGCTATTACGATTATCAGTCCCCCCTGGACACTCCCGTCAAACGGGAAAACCGGGAAGACGCATATTCCTACAATGTCAGTCTAAGTCTCTCCAAAGATTTCAACGCGGCCCACTCGGCAGCGCTGTATCTCGATCACCGCGGAGATTTCAATAATGTAGTATATGAGCTGGGGCAACCCGCCGATCCGCAGAAATTCCGCACCTGGCGGTCAGGCGCCACACTGAATTATACCTTCAAAACCGGCAGTTTATTCCTAAGCACCCGCCTGGGTGTGGCTTATGACGTAACAAAAAACAATCTCCGCAAAATCACCGACGTATATCCTACGGCAAGCATCTCCTCCCGCTATGCGTTCGACAGCCGTAGCTCGGCTAATTTCAGGATCTCATACGGAGGAATCGTTCCTCTTCCGGCCTACAAGACGGATGAAATAATAAAGACCTACGATATGCTGTATCAGACAGGTAATCCCGCGCTTGAAAACTACCGCCGCCTAAACGCCGAACTCGGTTATAACTGGATGCCGTCCAACGCTCTGAGCCTTGCGGTGTTCGGCTCATTTACCGGAGAATTCGACCGTGTGATCCGGTCTTTCGACCATTGGGCCGACGGAAGCGCCATCCTGCAAAGCTACATGAACGACGGCAATTTCTATGTCTCGAAAATCGGAGGCTCGATGAACCTCAATCTCCTGCGTAACTCCCTGAACTTCTACCTTTCCCCGAGCATCACCTTCTATAAATCGGCGGGACTTTACAACCGCTCCTCCGCGCCGTTCAACCTCTATGTCAGCGCCACGTATTATCTGGGCAATTTCTATTTCCAGGGGTATTACCAGCCGGCATACCGTTCCATGGGAAAGATGACGGCTTCCGCCGAAAAATCCCGTCCACAGTACGGACTCAGCGCCGGATGGAGCCGCTCGGGATGGAACGTGCAGCTGTCAGGCTCCAATTTCTTCAACAGGGGATACGTGTCCTCCACCTCGGATATGTCTGTTCCTCTTGTAAAAAGTCTGTACACAAGCTACGATTCCTTCTGCGCCCCGATGGTAGCCCTATCGGTAACCTACACTGTCGGCTACGGCAGGAAAATCCGCCGCGGCGACGAAGTCGGCGAACAGCAGGGCGCCTCCTCCGCCATCATGAAGTAGCTATAAGAAACCAAACATACCTGTTATTCACTTCTAACATGAAATTATTATGGTGCAGAAAAGACGTGCAATCTTTTTAAGCATTGTGTTATCCCTGGGATGCTGCTTCCAGCAGATGAGCGGGGCGCGGGGTCCGATGGCATCGGCCGCTGACTCCATATCCGCCGTCACTCCGGAGATAGCTGATTCGCTGCGGCAGCAGGCGCTCGTGGACTCGCTGATGTCGAAAGACCTCGGGGAGGTAACCGTCGAGGCCGACCGCCAGTACACATCCCCCACATCAACAGTATATATCCCCACCGCAAAGGAAAAAATGGCTGCTCAGGATGCCGCCGGTCTGCTCAGCCTTATGGCCATACCCCAGATTGCCGTTGATCCGGTGAGCGGTAGCGTGACTGACAATTTCGGCGCTCCGATATCTGTCTATATAAATTATATGCCGGCGACACCCGATGACCGTAAAGGGATGTTAATGGCTAACGTAAGGCGTGTGGAAGTTCTTGACTACCCCGTCGACCCACGTTTCAGAGGCGAAAAACACGTAATCAATTTCATTGTACAGGAATATGAATACGGGGGTTACACAAAGTTGTTCGTCGGAGAGAACATCCTTAACGGATATAACGGAGGAACAAACCTAACATCCAAATTCACATACAAAAAATGGACCTACGACCTGTTTGCCTCCGCGGCGTATGTCTCAAACCATCATAACGGCAACGACCAGACCGAACGTTTTCTGCTCACGGACTCCGAGGGGGAGAAGAAAGAAATATACCGTCGGCAGACGGTCGATAACTCCACGTTGCGCCAGGGACAGTATCCTTTCGCGTTCCGCGCTTCTTACAACAGCGGCAATATACAGATACAGAACACAGTAGGATTCAGTCATATCTCTACGTACAAGGAGGACTTCTCCGGACAGTTCATCCTTTCCGACGCCACCGGAAGCCGACAGGGCGATTATTCAAGAACCGGAGACGCCGCCAGCAACAATATGAATTACAGCGGGACGTTTTACTTCGGGTTCCCACGCGGGTACGCCCTGAACATAACCCCGTCGTTCAATTACTCCCGCACTTCATATACCTCCGATTATCGTACCGGACCGGGAGAACAGATTATCCAGTCCTCCACGGAGGATGCCTACAACTACGCTTTCGAGGCTATCGGGAGCAAGAGATTCAACCAGCAGCATACTCTTATGCTGGGAGTGACCGGAAACGGGAGCATCAACAGGGTAAACAGCGTATATTCGTCGGGGAACTTCAATGACCGGTATAACGATGCCGCTTTTTCCGGTACGGCCCGTTACAATTTCACCTCCCCGAAAATCGCCGCCGGCTTCTTCTTCTCATACTTCTGGCTGCATTCTTCCATCAACGGCTACGACATCAATTCCGGTTCTCCTCTGTTCGCCATATTCGGCCAGTGGAGCCCATCGAAAAAACAATCCCTGGGCATCCAGGTGCAGTACGCCACCGAATTGCCCCGAAGTTCAATGAAGCTGCCCGACATCGTGCGCCGCAACGAATACCTTTTTCAGACCGGAAATCCCTACCTGAGCAACGTCCGGCACATTTCGGGCAACATCTCCTATAACTGGATGCCGAACAACATTTTCCGGGCAACATTCTACGGCAGCTGGTTCTCAAAATTCAAACAGGCCACTACAGTCTGTCTTCCTTACGGCGACGGAGAGGGAATAATACGCACTTACGCCAACTCGGGAGACTACCGGTCGGCCACCATCGGCGCCAATCTTAATCTCCGGCTGTTCAAAGGCGCATTGTCGCTCTCGGCCAGACCGTCAATTACCTTTTATAAATCCACGGGCTACAACAACCTGACTTACAATCCCTTCTTCCTGGCAGCCTCAGCCTCCTACTTTGTCAGACAGTTCTTTTTCTCTGCCAGTTATTTCGGAGAAAACCGAGAATATTCCCAGATGTCAGGCCGGAAAACGCGCGTCCACGACCAGTTCAGCCTCAGCGCGGGATGGAGCAACGGCCACTGGAACCTGCGGGTCAACGCCCTGAACATCTTCCAGACAGGCAATTTCCATAAATCCGTGGCAACCTACAACTCCCCTATTTATTCCAACGAGACCACCTTCCTTTCGGCGTCCAGCCATCCACATCTCTGGGTAACGGCGATCTACACCATCAGCTACGGTAAAAAAATCCGCCAGGCCAACGAAATCGGCGAGCAGAAAGGCGCCTCCTCCGCCATCATGAAATAAACCACGCGCTAACCCAGCCGATATGGGATTCCCGTTTGAAAAGCAGAGAGACGCGATGCAGTGCGGCGTGGCCGCTCTGGCGATGGTGTGCCGTTACCACGGACTCCCGTGTACGGTGCAGGAGCTTGAGGGGATCTGCCGTCCTACCCGCGAGGGGGTGTCGCTGAAGGGGATCGCCGACTCCGCCCGGGAACTCGGCCTGGAAACCCGGGCCGGGAAGCTGACGGCGGAAGCCCTGGAGCAGATGCCTCTCCCCTGTATTCTCCACTGGAATCAGAACCACTTCGTGGTCCTCTACGGCATATCGCGCAAAGGGAAGCGCTTCCGGGTGGCCGATCCCGCCAAAGGGAAAACCGTCTACAACCGCGGTGAATTCTGCCGGGGATGGCTCGGAGACACTCCTGCCAGCGCGGACAGCGCCGCCGCGGAAGCGTCTGCCCGGAAAGGGATCGCCATGTTCCTCACTCCCGGCGAGGATTTCGGCACCCGGAGCCGTATGGCGCGCCGCAGGGGAAACCCGCTGAGAATCCTGATGAAATATCTGGGTCTTTACCGGCGCTATTTCCTCCAGATTTTCGCGGGACTGCTGGTAGCCTGCGGTCTGCAGCTTGTGTTTCCGTTCCTGACCCAGGCGATCGTCGACGTGGGAATCCGGGATAAATCCCTCTCTTTCATCTGGCTGGTTCTTCTCGGGGAGCTGATGATCGTCATCGGCCGCACGGCCACGGATTTCATCCGCCGGTGGCTTCTGCTGCATATCTCGATGAGGGTCAACATCTCCCTGCTGAGCGATTTTTTCATAAAGCTGCTGCGCCTGCCGATGGCCTATTTCGACACGAAGCTGACCGGAGACCTCATGCAGCGCATCGCCGACCATTCGCGAGTCCAGAATTTCCTTACCCAGCAGACCCTCGGGGTAATGTTCACTACCCTGAGTTTCCTTGTGTTCGGCGTAGTGCTGTTCATCTATGATAAGGTTGTCTTCGGCATCTTCCTGGGGGGCACGGCGGTCTATGCCCTCTGGATAGCCTCTTTCCTGAGGCGGCGCCGGGTGCTGGACTATGAGCTTTTCGAGCGCCAGGCCGCGAACCAGAACAAGACGTTCCGCTTCATCACCACCATGCAGGAAATCAAGCTCCAGGACTGCGAGCGGCGCCGGCGGTGGGAATGGGAGGACGCCCAGGCCGACCTTTTCGATGTGCAGACCAAAGCGCTGCGCCTCCAGCAGTCTCAGGAAGCGGGAAGCATCTTCATCAATGAGGTGAAGAACATCCTGATTACCGTGCTGGCCGCCGCCGGGGTTATCGACGGGTCGCTGACCCTGGGAGGGATGCTGGCCATCCAGTATATCGTCGGACAGCTGAATTCCCCGGTGGAGCAGATGATGGGCTTTCTCCGGGCCGCCCAGGACGTGAAGATTTCCCTGGAACGCATCAACGAGGTCCACAACTCGCGCGACGAGGAGAGCGCCGCGCGCCCCTGCCGGGAACTCCCGGCGGAGCTGTCGGTGACGTTCGACAGGGTAGCGTTCCGCTATGACCCGCACTCTCCGGAGCTGACCCTCCGGGACGTCAGCCTGCGGTTTCCCGCCGGGAAGGTTACGGCGGTCGTCGGGGCCTCCGGGTCGGGGAAGACAACACTGCTGAAACTGATTCTGGGCTATTATCCGGCGGAAAGCGGGGAAATCCGTGTGGGGGACCGCAACCTGGAGGAGATCGACCTCAGATGGTGGCGACGGCAGTGCGGCGTGGTGATGCAGGAGGGGGTAATCTTCTCCGAGAGTATCGAACGGAACATCGCCGTCGATGACTCGGAGGTTGACACCGCCCGGATGAAAGCAGCCGCCCGCATCGCCAATATCGACAGCTTCGTGGAATCCCTCCCGACAGGCTACCGCACGGTGATCGGCCCTGACGGAACGGGCCTGAGCCAGGGACAGAAGCAGCGCATCCTGATAGCCCGCGCCGTCTACCGTAATCCCCGCTTTATCTTCCTGGACGAAGCCACGAACTCCCTCGATGCCGGCAACGAGCGCGAGATCGTGCGCAATCTCGGGGAATTCTACCGGGGACGCACGGTCATCGTGGTGGCCCACCGGCTGTCGACCGTGCGCGACGCCGACCATATAATTGTCCTCGACAAGGGGGCTGTAGCTGAGCAGGGAACCCATGAGGAACTTGTCAGGCGCCGGGGGGCGTATTACACCCTTATCCGCAACCAGCTCGAACTCGGAAACTGAAAACAACACCTGGCTTATGAAAAACGACATCAGCGAACGCTCTCCCCGCATAAGGGAGATTCTCGAGAACGAACCCCGGGGCCTTTTCTGGGCCGGAATAGGCGCTATTCTCTTCGGCGCCGTCATCCTGATAGCGGTCGCATACTTTTTAGGTTGGATTTTTTAGGCTGTTAGGGGGAATTGTTGTACATTTGCAATTCAAACCATAATAAACGTAAGAACGCTTATGCCTGAAGTTTCACAGCGGGGTACCATTATGCCCGCATCCCCGATACGTCGCCTCGTGCCCCTGGCCAACAAAGCCATCGCCCGCGGCGTCAAAGTCTACCGCCTCAATATCGGTCAGCCCGACATCCCGACCCCTCCGGCTGCCCTGGAGGCGCTCCGCAGCATCGACCGCAAGGTGCTGGAATACAGCCCCTCGGAAGGTCTTCTGTCGCTCCGGCAGAAACTGCGGGAATATTATAAACGCTATCATATAGACGTGGACGTCGACGACATCATCGTCACCACCGGAGGCTCCGAGGCCGTCCTGTTCGCCTTCATGGCCTGCCTGGATCCCGGCGACGAAATCATCGTGCCCGAGCCGGCCTACGCCAACTACATGGCGTTCGCCATCTCCGCCGGAGCGAAAATCGTCACCCTCCCCTCCTCCATCGACGAAGGCTTCGCCCTCCCCCCGATGGAGAAATTCGAGCAGCTGATTACCCCCCGCACGAAGGGAATCCTTATCTGCAACCCCAACAACCCGACCGGCTACCTCTACACGATGAAGGAGATGCTCCAGCTCCGCGACATCGTAAAGAAGCATGACCTCTTCCTCTTCTCCGACGAAGTCTACCGCGAGTTCTGCTACACGGGTGCCCCCTATATCTCGGCCTTCCATCTGCCCGGCATCGAGGAGCAGGTGGTGCTGATCGACTCCGTATCGAAGCGCTACAACGAGTGCGGCATCCGCGTGGGCGCCCTCATCACCAAGCACAAGGAGCTGAAAAAGAACGTAATGAAGTTCTGCCAGGCCCGTCTGAGTCCCCCTCTGATCGGCCAGATTGTAGCCGAAGCCTCAATCGACACTCCGCCGGAATATATGCTGGCCACATACAACGAATACGTCGAGCGCCGCAAATTCCTCATCGACGAGCTGAACAAGATTCCGGGCTGCTACTCGCCGATTCCGATGGGCGCGTTCTACACCGTGGCCCGTCTGCCCGTGGATGACGCCGACCGCTTCTGCGCCTGGTGCCTGGAAGAGTTCGAATACGAGGGGCAGACCGTCTTCATGGCTCCCGCCTCCGGCTTCTACACCACCCCCGGAATGGGGCGCGACGAAGTCCGTATCGCCTACGTCCTGGAGAAGGAGGAACTGCGCAAGGCCATGCAGACCCTGGCAAAGGCTCTCGAGGCATATCCCGGCAGAACAATCTGAGGCACTGAATTTTGGCCCGGTCATGTTTTTTACGGGATTTTTCTTGGCGGAATAGTGAAAAAATCATTAACTTTGGGGTGTGGAAACACGATGTCTCGCCACACTTTATCTCACAAAAACTCTTACCATGCCGAAACTGTGCCTCAACTCCCGCGATGACCTGATCATACTGAATCTCGACCATGTCGCGTTCTTCCAGGCAAACGGGAATTATACCCAGCTGACCTATATCAGCGGTCAGAAACAACTGCTTACCATCGGACTGTCGAAAGTCGAGGCGGTAATCCGCGCCGCCACCCCGCCGGGACAGAAAGGTGTCTTCATGCGCCTTGGCCGGAGCCTTATCATCAATAAGAATTTCATCATTACAATCTCCGTGCCGAAGCAGAAACTCTACCTGGGAGACTACCGGAATCACCTGTTCAACCTCACAGTCCCCAAACCGCTGCTGAAAGCCCTCAAGGAGGAAATCGCAGCCTCCTACGGCAACCGCCCCGCGCAGACAGCCAAAGATACCGATCAGGAACCCCATACCCGATAATTTATGCCATACGAAATACTCATAGGGCGAGGCGCCCAGCAACCATTCGTCATACCGGGGAACTGCAATGCCGTCAGTCACCATCACGCGCGGTTCCAGGTCGACGACGACGGCAACTGGTCCATCCAGGACCTGACAGGACCGAACGGCAACGGAACCTTCGTACAGGACAGCACGGGGGTCTTCCGCCGTATCCAGACAAAAATGATTGACCGCGACACGGTCATCCGGCTCGGTTCGGGAGGCCACAACAGCTTCACCTTTTACGCCAACCGGGTGATCGCCCCCGACGATTTCTCCTATGAGTTCGGGCTTATCCACACCCGTCTGCACGCCCTCCAGGAAGAACAGGCCCGGCTGGAGGCCGAGAACGAGAAGAAAGCCCGGCGCATAAAGGCCATCCGCACCACCGGCACACTGATTGCCGCCGTCTCGGCCCTGCTGAGCTTCGTGGCCTCCATGCCCGGCGTAATCGGCGTCACGGTCGTGGCCGGCGGTATAGCCACGTTCTGCCCCGCCCCAGATCAGAAGAAACTCAAGGCGCTCCTCGAGAAAAAGAAAGCCCTGCTGGTATGCCCCAAGTGCTTCCAGCCGATATCGGAGAACGCCCTGTACAACCGGATGTGCCCCATGTGCAAGGCCAAAGGATGATCCCCCTTCAGTCCAATCCATATTTTTCCGAACAACCGATATGAAACGTATATTTCTCTGCCTGCTGGCAATCATCGCCCTGGCTGCGGCGGACCTGTCGGCCCGCACGTTCGTCCTGGCCGTCGGAGTCTCGCGCCAGGGTCTCGAGGGAGCCAACGACCTCTCCCAGACAACCAAAGACGCCGCGGCCTTCCGCCAGGTCATGCAGTCCCACTCCAAGGACATCACCATGCTGACCTCCAGATATGCCACCCGCTCGGCCATCCTATCCAATCTCAGGAAGCTCGCCCAGACCGCCACGGACAAAGACCGCATCTATTTCTATTTCAGCGGCCACGGCGGCGAAGGAGCCATCTGCGCCTATGACGACGTAGTGACATACGACGATATAGCCACTACGCTCGCCTCCTCGAAATCCCCCATGATAGTGTGCTTTATCGACGCCTGCCATGCCGGCAGCGCCGCCCAGGGGGTAGGCAACGCCGCCGCCCTCTCCGGCAAGAAGAACATAGCCGTCTTTACCGGATGCCGCCCCGCGGAAGTATCCTGGGAGGACGCCTACGTCGGCGCCGGTTACTTCACCCAGAGCCTCATCAAGGGACTGCGCGGCAAATCGGACGCCAATGCCGACAAACGCATCACCGTAAAGGAACTCTTCAAGTACTGCTACAACGACGTGGTCACCCGCAGCAAAGGGGAACAGCATCCCCAGCTCATCGCCCCCGCCCCCATCCAGCAGGCCGCCCTCGTAAAATGGAAATAGGGGTATTTCACCCATAAACCCGGGAGGTTGAAACCGGAACCGCCTCCGGCTATTGACAAACACCTCCCCGTGATGTATATTTGCATCATAAATCCCAAACAACGTTTCCTATGAATACCATAAATCTGAACAGCCCCCAGACCGACAGCCAGTCCGACCGGCAACCCTCCCCAACGCCAACGCCGACACTGCGTCCCGGAGCCACCATACCTCCTCCCCCCGCCCCCCAGCATCCTCAGCGGCCGGGAATGTCACCCCGTCCCCCGAGGCCTCAGACCGGAAGCAACACCGGCAAACAGGTAGCCGCCGCTGTCGGCGCCGCCGCCGTTGCCTCCGGAGCCACAGCCGCCGCGATTTCGATGCTCGACGGCGACGAAGCCGAACTGACATCGGCCGAATCCATCGTTGACGCCGCCGAAGATGCCGTTTCCGGCCTTCCCCAGCAACCCCAGGCCGAACCCGTCCAGCCCGCGCCCGCCCCTTCCGGCAACCATCCCGCCAACCCCGCTCCCACCCCTGCCCCCGGCAACGGTGGAGACGTCCAGATTCCCGAACCTGACCCGGCATCCGGAACGGACCCCGTCCCGGCAGCGGAAGACATTCTGGACCCGGAAGAAGACCCCCTGATTGTGCCGGCCGGTGACCTCACTATCGAAGATCCCGAAGACATTGACGCCATAGCCGACACCCTGATCGCAGACGAACAGATCGACCCCGACGACATCAACGCCGACGACATCTTCACTTTCAACGAAGTGGAGACCGTCTACACCGTCGACGGCGACGAAGAGGTCCGCGCCAGCTTCACCACCAACGGCGGCGACGACCTTGTGATGGTCGACATTGACAACGACGGCCTGTTCGACCGCATCGAGACCCCCGACGGATTCTACATCGACGACGCCTCCCAGTTCAGCCTCACCGTCTCCGACGCCGAGAATATGGCCCAGAGCGAAGGCTATATGGCAGTGAACGAGGAAGAGACCGACCATTTCGACGAGACCCTCGGAGACGACTATCTCGATGATATTATTGAAGTGTAATCCGCTTTCCAATCACCTGACATCCTTATGCAAGAAGCCTCGCCTATCGTACAGCTGCAATGTGAAAACCCCGCTTGCCGCCGTATTGTAAAGGTAAAACGTCCCTCCCGGCCGGGCAGCTACAAACTGAGCTGCCCCGACTGCGGATGGAAGATATCCCTGGTAGTACCCCCTGCCGCGCCCGCACAGGGTCCCGTACATCCGCACCTCGATCCTCCGCCTCCCCCCCAGCAGATTCCCAACAATGCCCTCCAGCCCCCGCGCGAAGACCGCGGAGACTACAAGGAAGGGGAAACCGCCACAATCGAGTGCGGCTTCCATTGCGGCTACGTCCATCATGAAGTTCCATCCCAGACCGGAGAGAACATCTTCATGTGCCCCCGCTGCAAAGGGCGCACAAAATATCAGGCACGGGGAAAGACCATCACAATCGACCCGGGTCTCTTCCAGGCTTACCGCGGGAAACTGATTCTTCTGCGTTCCGGATGGTTCAACAAGGAATTCCGCCTCTCGGCCGGCTCCAACGTCATCGGCCGGTTCGACACCGACCCCATGGGCAATTCCGACATCGCCATCAAGGATGACCCCTCGATGAGCCGCCGCTCCATCGACATACAGGTGACACGCAGAGAGATCAACGGCTATATGTTCCAGCTGAACGTACTCCGCGCCACCAATCCCGTCCTTATCAACCATATGCCCGTAGGACCCGGCGAAAGCATTTCCCTGAATTTCGGCGACAGTATCATCCTGGGCAAGACCCAATTCCGATTCGAAAAAGATGTCTGACTACATAATTCCGGCCGCGGCAAAATCATTCTGTCAGATCGGTCAGCGCGACGAACAACAGGACGCGCGGTTCCCCGACTACGATTCCCCCCGCACGGGGGAACGCTCCTTCATTGTCTGCGACGGCGTAGGAGGAGAACTTGACGGCTCGATAGCCTCCTCCACCGTGGCCCGGGCGTTCGGAGACTTCATGGCGGGATATGCCAACCCTGCCTACGAATTCACCCAGAACGATTTCCGCGATGCACTGAGCTTCGCCTATCTCCGCCTGCTCAAGGCTATCGGACAGAGGGGCTCCCACATGGCCACCACTCTGACCTTCCTCCACCTGAACGCCCGCAACGCCCTGGTGGCTCACATGGGAGATTCCCGCATCTACCAGATCCGCCCGAAAGTAGGGATCGTCTACCGCAGCAGCGACCACTCGCTGGTAAACGTACTGGTACACGCCGGTAACCTCACACCCGAGGAAGCCATCGACCATCCAAAAGGCAACGTCATCACCCGCTGCATGGCCTACGCCGAACCCGGCACGGAGCCGTCGGCGGCCGATGTGCTGGTTATAACCGACATCGCGCCCGGCGATTATTTCCTCCTCTGCACCGACGGCGTCCTCCATCAGATCGATGACACCTACCTGCTGGAACTCTTCTCCTCCGACCTCTCCGACGACGAAAAACTGGCCCACCTGGCCCATATCGCCGAACCCTCCTCCGACAACAATACAGCCATCTTTGTCCGCATCGACGACGCCCCCCAGACGGCATCGGCCTGCGGCGACACCACTCCCAACGAAGAAGTCGAATACGTGCGCCCCTCCATGCCCCAGGCCGGTCCCCCACGCCCTGCCGACACCTGTCGCCTCGACATCCCCAATCCCGAAATCCAGGCTGTCTCCCCCTCCAATGAACTCCCCCTCCACAAAAAAATGGCCTCCCGCCTCCGCACCCTCCTCTCCTGATCCCTCCGCACCTCTTCATATCCCCTTCCTGCGGAAAACTTTTATCCTGTATTCAGGATCCGCTATCCGAGGGGGGACTACAACATTTCGGGAGGCTGTGTCGTAATTAAAGTTCATTACGGCGCAGCCTCTGGCTTTTCACCCCGATGGCGAGGGTGCCATCAGAATGGTTCAAATGGTAGGAACCTGCGGACGACGATGAAGGGAGAGTTCTGTTGCTCCTGATTTTAATTTTGTTTACGACTCTTGATAAGATGTTCTTTTATTCTGTCTTCAATTTCTTTGGGGGTAATATCAAATTTGGGAGACAACTGAGAAAAAGATACATCTTTTATAAAACGCTCCGATCGCGTCAGCATAGCCATAATATTCTTGGTTTTCAGCTTATGACCGGAATATCTGAGTGCGATATCGATCATCTGCTGAATATCCACTCCCTCTGCCAATAAACAATAAATGTCATAATAATCTCGGAATTTGCTGCGACGCAACATTACTTCCATTTTCATACCTCCGATAGAGGTTATATCAGCGAGCCTGATATTATTAAGAAATGATGAAGCCTCTTTAATCAGCGGGGAATAATTGGGATTAGCATAGAAAGATATTTTTACCCCCGAAACAAGGAATTCCACATGATCCAAATCAAGAATATCAATGTTTTGAACATCTCCTATTGTCTCCAACTGCCGCTTTATCAAGGGCCAGTCAACTTCCCTTTTTTCATTTTTATGCTGACGCCAGGACATAAAGTCCAAATCTTCACTCATACGATTGTTCAACTGTAGAGAAAGTGCAGTTCCTCCAACCAGTACATATGGTTTGAGACAATCCAATTCTGAAACCGCCTCGAATATTGCAGCAGTGTGAGGAGCAAGTCCAGCAATCATGATAATTCTTTACAAGATGAATATTACAATTTATTCAAAGCGGAAAGACGACGCGTTTCTATACTTTTAAGGTAAGACTCGGGACGCTTGGCCTTGAAATAATACCACGCGAAAAAACGGTTGAGAGTAAACAGATATTCTCCTTCCGGAACCAGATTTTCTTTCCATGCCTTTTTGATAACTGGGAAAGAATATATTTGGAACAACAGGTTGATTTCCTCTATATCCAGATGTCGCATAGTCATGGCGATCAAATCCGTATCACTTAATTTATCTAACGATACAGAAGCAGGATCATAGGACCATAGGCAAGACTCCTCTTTTAACCTCTCAAGCAGAAAACTTTTTATATTTCCGCCATCATACAGGTTTACATTTCCTGCATTTGACTTATTATATGAATTATGGATACGACCCATTGATTTTATAGCTTGATGACAAAAATACAAAATCTTTTCTGAAAGGACAAGTGTATGGCCGACAAGTTTGTCAACAAAATTATATTAAGCCTGACTTATGGGCAATAGGACGACGGTGTGTCAAAAATCAGCATTTGACACACCGCCGTTTTTTCACCCGAATGTCGAGGAGACTGTCAGAATGGTTCAGATAGCCGTCGCCCTCACCACACTGAATTGTATAAATCCGTCACTCGTGACAGACGAATTTCTTGCCACCTTTGATATAGAGGTGCCCCGGTATCGGACTGAGGACGATGCGGCCCGACATATCGTAGATCCTGTGGTCCTCATTGACGCCGTCGGCAAGAACGTCCTCGATACCAGCTGGAAAATCATTGGTCTCGATGACATTGGCGAAGTTGCTCCACCCCCATGCCAGACGATATTGCATCGAGGATCCCACAGGCACATAAAGCGGATATTCAATCATCAGGTTGCTGCAGGGGCCAAACGGGCCGTAACCGGGATTATTCGGGTTTTCAGGACAAGTGGGTGGCGTTGTGGCCTTGCAGTAGATTTTCCGCAGGGACGTACAGCTCCCCTCTCCCAGGCTTTCGAGCGATGCAGGAAATGTCAGCTGCGTCAGTTTGGAGCAATCGCGGAACGCATTTCCCTCAATCTGCTTCAATCCCTCCGGTAAATCCAGATATGACAATGAGCTGCAATGATCGAATGCTCCAGGACCGATTGTGACAACCGTTGATGGGATATTTACCTGTCTCAACATAGGACTCTCCTCCACAAAACTGCCAGGTATAACTGTCAGTCCTTCCGGCAACGTAATCTTTTCAAGGTCATAACTGTTTGCAAACGCATACGTTCCCAGCTCTTTACAAGAGGAAGGAATTACAACATCCTTACAGCAATTGGCATAGAAAGCACTCTCATCAATTTTTTCTATTCCATGAGAAAGGTCTAATTTAGAAATATGACACCCTTCGAAAGCCGCGAATTGAATCGCCTTGACGGTAGATGGGATTACGACATCCAGCTCTTTCCACCAGTCTTTTTCCATATCCCACTGGTGATTACATCCTCTAAATGCGCGTTCTCCAATTTCGATCATGCCCTCCGGGAATATGATAGGAGAGGAATTTAGTTTCGTACACTCTTCAAAACAGCTACGTTTAAGTCGCTGTAAAGTCGACGGTATATTTATCGTTTCCAGATATTTGGCAAAATTAAAAGCAAATTCTCCGATCTCTTTTAATCCCTCAGGAAAAATTATTCGCCTGAGAGCTATACAATAGTAACTTGAAGTGCCGGGAATCTTTTGTTCATTCCAATCCCAGAAAGCGTTATCAGGAATCTTGTTATTTTCAATAGCCGCGTATTGCAGATTTATAACCGATAGACCTCGCAATGATGCTATAAACATTGCCCGAAAATCTGCCTCATTGACCGGTCCGCGCACTACCAGCGAGTCCGGCACGACAGCGTCATCCCCCAGTTTGCCGGCCAATTCTCCCGGATGTGTCACCGTTACATCCAGGCATATAATATCCTTCTGACCGTCGGCACGGTTGCTGGCGGCTTTCTCCTCGTTCTTGAACACCGGAATGAGATTATCTTCCGGCAACTGATGACCACTGGCAACCACTGTGATTGCAACGGACAGCATTATTAGTAGTAATCGTATCGCTTTCATAACTGATTGTATTTTGGAGAGGATATTACCGGTTTTCAAATCCGGCAATATCCTCATTAAGGCTTATTACTGATTTAATCTCTTCCGGATAGAGTAAGATCGCCTGAATACTTATGACGATTATTCGTGACAGACAAATTTCTTGCCACCTCTGATATAGAGGTTACCCGGTATCGGATTGAGGACGATGCGGCCCGACATATCGTAGACCCTATGGTCTTCATTGACGCCGTCGGCAAGAACGTCCTCGATACCCGCTGGAAAATCATTGGTCTCGATGACATTGGCGAAATTGCTCCACCCCCATGCCAGACGATATTGCATCGAGGATCCCACAGGCACATAAAGCGGATATTCAATCATCAGGTTGCTGCAGGGGCCAAACGGGCCGTAACCGGGATTATTCGGGTTTTCAGGACAAGTGGGTGGCGTTGTGGCCTTGCAGTAGATTTTCCGCAGGGACGTACAGCTCCCCTCTCCCAGGCTTTCAAGCGATGCAGGAAATGTCAGCTGCGTCAGTTTGGAACAATCGCGGAACGCGTTTATACCAATCTCTTTCAATCCCTCCGGCAAATCCAGGTATGTCAAGTCGCTGCATCCATCGAAAGCTCCAGGTCCGATTGTGACAAGAGTAGATGGCAATTTTACTTCTTGTAAATTCATACAATTGTGGACAAATGCATCCGGAAGGACTGTAATCCCTTCCGACACCACTACCTTTTCAAGGTCATACCCCATACTGAAGACTGCTTCACCCATCTCTTTACAGGAAGCCGGGATAACCAGTTCCTTGAGGCAATGGCCATGAAAAGCCAGCGTCTCTATCTTCTCGATACTCTGTGGCAGAGATAATTTTGATATATGACATCCATAAAAAGAACCGAATGTAATTGTCTTGATGGTAGATGGAATAACCACCTCCAGTTCTTTCCAGTGGTCCTTTTCTTTATCCCATACATAGTTACAGCCATCAAAAGCCTGATCGCCAATCTCAGTCATCCCCTCAGGAAAGACAAGCGGCGAAGAATTCAGGTTTTTGCAGTATGAAAAGCAGCCACTTCCGATCGTCTTTAATGTCGACGGAAGATTTATTGTTTCCAGCCGCTTGGCAAACATAAAAGCCATCTCTCCAAGCTCCGTGATCCCCTCAGGAAATATTATACGCCTGAGAAAGACACAGTAATAATTAGCTGTACCCGGTATCAGTTGTTCATCTGTATCCCAAAATGCACTGTCAGGAACTTTACCTCCTTCAAGAATGGCATATTCAAGATTGATCACTGAAAGTTTTCGGTCAAGAGAAGCCAGAAACATTGCCCGAAAATCTGCCTCATTGACCGGTCCACGAACCACCAGCGAGTCCAGAATGCTGGTGTCATCCCCAAGTTTATCAGTCAACTCTCCGGCATGGGCCAGTGTAACATCCAGATATATGACCTCCGACTGTTCATCGGCACGATTGCTGGCGGCTTTCCCCTCGTTCTTGAACACCGGAATGAGATTATCTTCCGGAAGCTGATGGCCTTTGGCAACCACTGTGATTGCAACAGACAGCATTATTAGTAGTAATCGTATCGCTTTCATAATTTAATGTTTTCTCTGATTGTGTAAAACCTCAAAATTCTGCAAAATCTCTCTGGTCCTGATTTTTGAATAGTCACTTTGAGATAGAGTCAGATGTTGTTAACCCATCACGTTATTATTCATGGTAAACAAACTTCTTGCCACCCTTGATATACAGAGTTTCGGCAACCGGATTCGCAACGATGCGCCCCGACAGATCGTAAATGGTCTGGTCTTCGTCGACGCCGTCGGCAAGCACGTCCTCGATTCCTGCGGGGAAATCGTCAGTCTCGATGACATTGGCGAAGTTGCTCCATCCCCGCGCCAGACGATATTGCATCGAGGATCCCACAGGCACATAAAGCGGATATTCAATCATCAGGTTGCTGCAGGGGCCAAACGGGCCGTAACCGGGATTATTCGGGTTTTCAGGACAAGTGGGTGGCGTTGTGGCCTTGCAGTAGATTTTCCGCAGGGACGTACAGCTCCCCTCTCCCAGGCTTTCAAGCGATGCAGGAAATGTCAGCTGCGTCAGTTTGGAACAATCGCGGAACGCATTTCCCTCAATCTGCTTCAGACCCTCCGGTAAATCCAGATATGACAATGAGCTGCAACCTGAAAATGCTCCTGGTCCGATTGTAACAAGTGTAGAGGGGAGCTTTACCTCTTTTAAGTTCATACAATATTCGACAAAGCCATTAGGAATACAGGTTATTCCTTCCGAAACGACGATCTTCTCAAAATCATATCCTGCGCCGAAGGATGCCTCTCCCAGCTCTTTACAGGATGCTGGAATAACCAACTCTTTGAGACAATGGCGATAAAAAGCCATCCCTTCAATCTTTTCGAGGCCGTGGGGAAGCACTAATTTCGATATATGGCATCCATCGAAAGTTGCGAAAGGAATCGTCTTGATAGTGGAAGGAATAACCACTTCCAACTCCTTATAATGGCCTTTTTCTCTATCATATACGTCGTTGCATCCGTCAAAAGCCTGACGCCCAATTTCTGTCAGACCCTCAGGAAAGACAAGCGGCGAAGAATTCAATCTTGTGCAATAACAGAAACTTCCACTCTCAATCACCTTTAATGTCGACGGAAGATTGATCGTTTCCAGCCGCTTGGCGAACAGAAATGCGCTTTTTCCAATCTCCTGTAATCCTTCCGGGAATATTATACGCCTGAGCGCCATACAGTAATAGTTATACGTTCCCGGAATCAGTTGTTCCTCTTCATCCCAGAACGCACTGTCCGGAATCCTGTTATTCTCTATTACCGCATCTTTAAGGTTCATTACCGAAAGACCTTTCAAGGACGCTATAAACATTGCGCGGAGATCCACCGAATTTATCGGTCCGCGCACTACCAGCGAGTCCGGTACGACAGCGTCATCCCCCAGTTTGCCGGCCAACTCTCCCGGATGTGTCACCGTTACATCCAGGCATATAATATCCTTCTGACCGTCGGCACGGTTGCTGGCGGCTTTACCTTCGTTCTTGAACACCGGAATGAGATTATCTTCCGGCAGCTGATGGCCTCTGGCAACCACTGTGATTGCAACAGACAGCATTATTAGTAGTAATCGTATCGCTTTCATAACTGATTTGTTTTATTGATTGTCTTTTTAGGAGTGTATGACGAAATCCTGGCCTTGGAATTGCCGCTGGGCAATCGCAAGCGCATCTGTTTTTGACACGCTCGTCTGCGCATAAGTTGTCACGGAGAAGAGACAGCATATGAGCAGTAGAAATGAAGTACTGTGTTTCATTTTGTATAATCGCCAAAACGAAACGAGCAAAAGTTGGAGATACAACCGCAAATTTAGTTCACAAAATCAAGGCTATTTAAGTTGTTGAATTATAACACGAATAAACCTATAAATTAGGCTTATTCGTGTTACTTGTGTAACAAAAAAAATAAATACGCTGTAAATCAATACATTATAAAAAATGAACCTATCAAATAAAAACGAAAAGAGCACGAGTTTAGCGGCTCAAATGTTAAAAATCACCAGCGGCGGCCACATCGTTAAATGTGCCGCCGCTGGCTCGTCTGTATGTGTAGGATACGAAAAACCTAATCTATTGGCGTTTTTAAGTATGCCAAAAATGTAGGGTAACAAATACCCATTTGGGGAACAACATAACGCCGCCAAACGGCCTTTAGGCTC
>CAJUAF010000032.1 GCA_910584365.1 uncultured Muribaculaceae bacterium
AAAAACACTCCTATTACTTACAAATCAATTAGTTAGGCAAGTTTATGGAGATACTCTACGAAGACAATCACATAATTGTGGTCAACAAGTCTCCCGGCGAGATCGTCCAGGGAGACAAGACCGGAGACGAACCTCTTTCAGAGGCCGTCAAGCGATGGCTCAAAGAGAAATACAACAAACCGGGGAACGTATTCTGCGGTGTGGTCCACCGGCTCGACCGCCCCGTGGGAGGCCTGGTTGTCTTCGCTAAGACATCCAAAGCGCTGACCCGTCTCAACGAAATGTTCCGGGAAGGAAAAGTCCATAAGACCTACTGGGCGCTTTCGCGCAACCGGCCCGAACAACCCGAGGGAGAACTTAAAGGATATATCCGCACTGTCGAGAAAACCAATAAATCCCTCTACTACTCCCAGCCGCGCGAAGGAGCAAAAGAGGCCCGACTGCGGTATCGCCTCATCGGGACCACCGACCGGTACAATCTCATAGAAGTGGAACTTCTTACGGGGCGCAAGCACCAGATACGAGTGCAGCTCTCCTCAATCGGATGCCCGATAAAAGGTGACTTAAAATATGGTGACAAGCGCTCGAATCCCGATGGCTCCATCTCGCTTATAGCCCGCCACATTGAATTTATCCATCCGGTAAGCGGCAATCCCGTCTCGCTGACAGCGCCGCTTCCCCCCGATCCGATATGGCAAGCCGCCGAATCATCAATCCAGACTCCAGAACAATGAAAAAAGAAGACCTCAGAATAGTATTCCTCGGCACTCCCGAATTTGCCGTAGAGAGCCTTGACCGACTTGTGACAGAAAGCTTCAACGTCGTCGGAGTTGTCACTATGCCCGATAAACCTGCCGGACGCGGTCACAAGATGTTTCAGTCTCCGGTCAAACAGTATGCGCTGGAACACGGACTCAGGCTGATGCAGCCTGTCAAACTCAAAGACCCGGCTTTCGTAGAGGAACTGCGGAGTCTTGATGCAGATCTGTTCATCGTCATAGCTTTCAGGATGCTCCCCGAAATCGTATGGCAGATGCCGCGCCTGGGCACCTTCAATCTCCATGCCTCCCTGCTCCCCCGCTACCGCGGAGCCGCACCTATCAACTGGGCCGTCATCAACGGCGACAAAGAGACGGGCGTAACCACGTTTTTTCTCAAACATGAGATTGATACGGGAGACATCATCCAGCAGGAACGCGTGGAAATCCTCGACACCGACAATGTCGGAGATGTACATGACAAACTAATGCACCTGGGGGCATCCCTGACCGTCGACACCGTAAACCATATACTCGCCGGCGACCTCTCACCTATTCCTCAGTCGGCACTTCTCAATAATGATGCCGAACCTACGCCGGCTCCGAAAATATTCAAGGAGACCTGCCGCATCGACTGGACGCGTCCGGCCCTGGAAATCCATAATCTTGTACGCGGTCTGTCTCCCTATCCCTGCGCATGGACCGAACTGTTCACCGGAGAATCCGAGACACCCGCTTATAATATTAAAGTCATTGAAACAGAGCTGACCGACATTCCCGGCGAAGAATCCCAGGCTCCGGGAAGCATCCGCAAAGGAAAGCACCTCGACATATTCTGCGGCGACGGCAAATGTCTGCGCGTCAAGCAGCTCCAGCCATCGGGTAAAAAGCCTATGGGAGGCAAAGACTTCCTAAACGGCATAGCAGATACCTCAACACTATACGCCCGGTAAACCAGCCATCATGACCTTACTCCCGGATTGAAATTATTTTTCCGGGAGCTGTTTGGTGGATTTGGCTCCGAGTTCCTGAATCTTGCGGGCGGTGACAAAGACATTTCCGTTCCCTTCCGACAGACGGTTGCGCAGAGTCTGGTATGCCCGCTGGGTATTGCCTATATGCTTGTCGAGGTCATCAAACGATTCCATGACGCCGACAAATTTGTCGAGCATACGGCCCGACAGCCTGGCGATTTCCTCCACGTTACGGTTGACCGCATCCTGTTTCCACAGCTGGCGAAGCATCCTGAGTACGGAAATCAGTTGCGTGGGAGACACAAGCAGCACCCGCTTGTCATACGCCTCCTGCCATAGAGCCGGCTCTATCTGCATGGCCGCTATATAGGCTGCTTCATTGGGGACGAACATCATAACGAAGTCCATCCTCTTCTTGCCGATAAGGTCCTGATAATTCTTGCGGGCCAATTCGTTGATGTGGCTTTTGACTGACGCCAGATGGCGTCCTGCGGCTTCCGAGCGACGCGAACCGTCGGGGTCATCGGGGTCATCCGCCAGGTTAACATAATCTATGAACGCCGTAAGCGAGACCTTAGAGTCAATCACCAGGCAACGGTCATCGGGATAGTAAATCACGACATCAGCCCTCAGCGAACGGCCATCGTTGCTTTCCAGCTTCGTCCCGTCGACATCGCGCGTCACCTGCATATCGAAATGCACCCCTTTCTGCAAACCTGACTTCTCCAGCAACTGTTCGAGAATCATTTCCCCCCAGTCACCCTGCATCTTGGAATCGGCTCGGAGAGCCCGGGTGAGGTCGCGCGCTTCCCGGCCGATTGTGCGGTTCAGTTCCAGGAGGTCGCGTATCTCTTTCTGAAGCGAGAACCTCTCGCGCGATTCATTATTATACGCGTCTCCGACGGCCTTGCGGAAACTCTCGATATTCTCTTTAAGAGGATTCAGCAGATCATTTATTTTCTGAGACGACGCATCATTGAACCTCCGGGTATTGGCCTCAAGGATTTCATTGGCAAGATTCTTGAAACGCTCTTCCTGCTGGCGGAGCAGGACCTCGGTCTGACGGCGGCTCTCTGCCAGCTGGGTATCTTTTGCTTCAAGCTGGCGCGTGGCAGCCTCCAGCTTCGCCTCGGCGGCGGCCAGACGGGCTGAGACTCCCGAAAGCTCACCTCTGAGTTCGTTCTCCCGGCGCGAAGCCGACTCCCTGATGGATGTCTCGCGCTGGACGGCATCTTCGCGCATCGCCGCTTCCCGGCGAACAGTCTCATTCTGGAACGCGGCATACTGCTGCTGAAGGCTTTCTGCCCTTGCGGCAAACTGACGCCCTGTCTCTCTCTCATGCTCCAGTTCGCCACGTACATTATCAGCCGTCCGGACATATTCTTTCTGACGGAGAAACAGCGCCACGCAAAGGGCCGCTAACAAAGTCACAGCTATAATAAGTATTATAATCATTTTTTCAAACAGTTTTTATGGATTCAGGACATAACAATACAACATTACTCCCGAATTCGTCAACAAATTTACTCATAATTTTCCAGATTTTTTGTCTACCTTTGCAAAATAAATAACGACATTTCAAACAATCGGAACGCGGACACAGCTCCAGGCATATTTCCGCAGATATAATGTACTAATCTTAACAGCCTCTTATGAGAATAAGGAACATATATAAAGGTCTGACTTTACTGGCATTGGGAATCACGATAGCCTCATGCGGCCACCATGAAGGGGACGGTCACAATCACTCGGCGGATTCCCCGGAAAAGGAAAAAATCCAGGCGGAAGAAAACGAAGACGGACATTCCGACGAAGGACTTATCATTCTGAACCACGAACAGCTGGAACAGCTTGGCATAAAGGCTGAAGAAGTCTCGCCCGGTTCATTCTCCGAGGTCATCAAGGTCTCAGGCGAGATAACCGCACGCCCCGGGGCCGAAGGGATTGTCGCTGCACGCCAGGGAGGTATCGTAAAACTCGCTTCGGGAATTGCTGAAGGCGTATCGGTTAATGCCGGGCGCACCGTCGCCACCGTCACCGCCCGCGGCATGGCCGGCGGAGACCCCAACGAGGCAGCGAGAATAGCCTACGCCGCGGCCAAACGGGAGGTAGACCGCATGACCCCGCTCCATAACGAGGGAATTATCACCACCCGCGACTACAACGCCGCTCTCCAGCAGATGGAACAGGCCCGCGCTACCCTCGGCGCCGCGTCCTCCGGAAGCGGCTCGGCAGCCACCGCCCCGGTCAGTGGCGTAATATCTTCCCTGAACGTGGTGGACGGACAATATGTCGAGGCCGGACAGGCCATCGCCACGATAAGCTCCAACCGCGCACTGGTCCTTAGAGCCGATCTTCCGGAAAATTCTGCCCGTATGCTCGCCGGTATCTCAGGAGCGCGGTTCCGCCCCTCATATTCCGATGAAGTCATTGACATAACGGCCGAAGGTGGTTCTCTGATGGCTCAGCCTACCGCAGCGAGCGCCCGGGGCGGTTACATACCGGTCTATTTCACTATCCCCGACAATGCGGGGTCCCTTATCGGCGGCTCCTATTGCGAAGTCTACCTTATGGGAAATACACGGGAGGGAGTGATTTCCGTCCCCGAGGGTGCCGTAAGCGAGCAGCAGGGAGAATATTTCGTATATACGGAACATCTCCCCGGCCACTACGAGAAACAGCCTGTGAAAATCGGCATGACCGACGGACGGCGCCGGGAGATTCTCTCCGGTCTATCCGCCGGAGACAAGGTCGTGACCGAAGGTATGACATTCGTGCGCCTGGCCGAGACATCGGGCGTGGTTCCCGAAGGACACAGCCACAGCCATTGATTTCCTAAGTAACTGTTAGCCGGATAAAGATGCTCAACAAGATAATTCGTTTTTCGCTTCTGAACCGCGTCATCGTACTGATTCTGACGGGGATAATAATCGTGGCGGGTTGCGTTGTGCTGACCCGTTCCGAAATAGACATTTTTCCGGACCTGAACGCTCCGACGGTAGTTGTGATGACCGAAGCACCCGGGCTGGCTCCCGAGGAGGTAGAGAAGCTGGTGACTTTCCCGGTGGAGAGCGCGATGACGGGCTCCAACGGTGTGCGCCGCACGCGCTCGGCGAGTTCCACGGGATTCTCAGTAGTCTGGGTGGAATTCGACTGGGGAACAGATATCTACCGCGCCCGTCAGACCGTCAGCGAACGGCTCACCACGCTGGGTGACGCGCTCCCCTCCGGGGTAGGAGCGCCGATGATGGGTCCGCAGTCATCCATCCTCGGCGAAATCATGATTATCGGACTTACTCCTGACAGCACATCGGTGCTGGACGTCCGGAAAATCGTCGACCGCGAAATAAGCAGACGCCTGCTGGCTACCCCAGGAGTAGCGCAGGTGTCGGTAATCGGCGGCGAGGAGCGGGAGATGCAGGTACTTCTTTCCCCCGAAAAGATGAGGGCCCGCAATGTGCGACTCTCCGACCTGCTGGAAGCTCTGGAGGGTGGAAATGACAACGCAGCGGGAAGCGTGATGTATGCCCACGGAAACGAATACCTCGTCAAAGGCGTTGTCAACTCAACCTCACCGGCCGAAATCGGTAATCTTGCCATACCCGCCGAAGACGGCACGACAGTGCGCCTGGCCGACATCGCCCGCATATCGTTCGGCGGGAAATCCCCGAAAATCGGTACGGCGTCGGTCAAAGGAAAGGAATCGGTAATCATCACTGTCACCAAACAGCCCGGCACGGGAACGATCGAACTCACCGACCTCCTCGACAAGGAGATAACCGAGATGAAATCCCAGCTTCCCGCCGATGTAACCGTGTCGGCCGACATTTTCCGCCAGGCAGATTTCATCTCAAATTCCATCAGCAACCTCCAGGCATCGCTGCTCGAGGGTGCGCTGATGGTCATCATCGTGCTGTTCTTCTTTCTGATGAATCTGAGGACCACGCTGATTTCCCTGATAGCTCTCCCCCTGTCGATCATCATCTCGGTTATCATCCTGAGGGCGATGGGCGTCACCATCAATACGATGAGCCTCGGAGGCATAGCAATCGCCATAGGCTCGCTTGTGGATGACGCGATAGTCGATGTGGAGAATGTCTACAAGCGTCTGCGCGAGAACTTCCGGCTGCCCCCCGAAGAAAGGCGCCCGACAATAAAAGTCGTTTACGAAGCCTCGAAGGAAGTAAGAAAACCGATATTCAACTCGTCGCTGATAATCATAGCCAGTTTCCTGCCTCTGTTTTTCCTGACGGGCATGGAGGGGAGAATGCTGATTCCCCTGGGAGTGGCCTTCATAGTGGCGCTGGCGGCCTCTACGGTCGTTGCGCTGACGGTGACTCCGGTACTCTGTTCCTACCTGCTCGGCACCGGCAAAGAAGCCGCGGAACTTTCCCGCGAGCCGAAACTGACCGTAAAGATGAAACAAGGTTACGGCCGTGCCCTCCAGTGGTGTCTCCGTCATCCGAAAGGGGTATTGGGGACAGTCGGACTGCTGTTCCTTATCTCCGTCGGTCTGTTTTTCACTCTGGGACGCAGTTTCCTGCCGAACTTCAACGAAGGCTCGCTGACCATCAACGTCTCCACCCTTCCGGGCATATCTCTCGAAGAGAGCGACCGGGTCGGACGCCTGGCCGAAAATATCATCCTTTCGGTGCCGGAGATAAAGACCGTAGCCCGAAAGACCGGACGCGCCGAACTTGACGAACACTCGCTGGGCGTCAACGTTTCGGAAATCGAGGCGCCATATACTCTCGACGGACGTTCCCGCCAGGAGATGGTCAACGAACTGCGCCACAAGCTGGCTGTCATCCCGGGCGCCAGCATAGAAATCGGGCAGCCGATCTCCCATCGTATCGACGCTATGCTCTCTGGTACCGAAGCCCAGATAGCTATCAAACTGTTCGGACCGGACCTCAACCGGCTTTACGCCACGGGAAAGACCATCAGGGAAGTTGCCGGAAAAGTTCCGGGAGTCACGGATATCAATATCGAGCAGCAGATAGAGCGTCCGCAGATAGAAATCATACCGCGCCGCGAGATGCTGGCCCGTTACGGGGTTCCGATGAACGAATTTTCCGCCATGATTGACGTGGCACTGGCCGGTAAATCCGTTTCGACTGTCTACGAAGACGGATATCCGGCCGATCTTACCGTAAAGTTCGAACAGCCGGAAAGTTTCTCGGCTGATGCTTTGGGGCGTCTGCCGATAGACACCCGGATGGGGAAAGTGCCCCTGGGCCATGTCGCCGACATTGTCTCGGCCACAGGTCCCAACACCATCAACCGCGAGAACGGCAACCGGCGTCTCGTAATTTCCGCGAACGTCGACGGCCGCGACCTTCGGGGAACTGTAAACGAAATCAGCAGGCGGGTGCAGAAGGAAGTAACTTTGCCGACGGGCTATCATGTGCAGTATAGCGGACAGTTCGAGAGCGAGGCTTCGGCATCGAGAACATTGGCGCTGACCTCGGTGCTGGCGCTGGTGATTATTTTCCTGCTTCTCTACGGAGAATTCCATGATTTGCGCCAGTCGCTTGTCATCCTTATAAATATGCCCCTGGCTATGATCGGAGGTGTGCTGATTCTGGTAATCACCGGCGGAGAACTCAATATCCCGGCCATTATCGGATTCATATCTCTGCTGGGAATATCGACCCGCAACGGTATGCTGCTGATATCGCGGTACAACCACCTGAAAGAGGAGGGAGAGGGACTCGAAGAGCGGATACGCTCCGGCTCCGTGGACCGTCTGCTCCCTATCATCATGACAGCGCTCACCTCGGCGCTGGCGCTTATTCCCCTGGCGTTGCGCGGGCATGAACCCGGCAATGAAATCCAGAGTCCCCTGGCAATCGTTATTCTCGGAGGACTTATTTCCTCGACTGCGCTGAATATCTTCGTAGTGCCTATTCTCTACCGAATCATTTCCCGTAAAAGAACATCCCGAAACGCCTCCGAAGCAAAAGAGGCAGTTAATATATGACTCACATGATGAAACTTTCCCCGATATCAAATATCAGACACTGCGTCCTGGCCGTTGCCGGACTCTTCTGCTTTCCGACTATGGCCCAGACCGGCTACCAGACGCTGACGGAACGGCTGGCGACAGCCTCGACAGCTCCGGATGCCGTAACATGGGGCGTAAAAGCCGAGAAGGAAGCGCTCCGGGCTGAAATAATACCGTCCGATCCCGAGGTTGAATTCGAATATCTGTGGCCCGGAAAGGGGGGCGAGGCCAACAGATGGTCTGCCGGGATCAGTCAGGAACTTCCCAATTTCGCGAAAAACGCAGCCACCCGGAAAGTAATCGCGGCCCTGGATTCACTGGAATCGCTCCGACGGGAAGCGGCCCTGACCGACGCACGGCTCGACGCGGAGAACCGACTGCTTGCCATAATAGCCGCCAGAAAGGACGCTGAACTCATCAGGCAGCTGTCCGAAGGGTTCGACAAGCTGGAGCAGACCTACCGGAAAGCCTGGGAAAAGGGGGAGGTCAGCATTCTGGACCTCAACAAAATCAGGATTGAGCAGGCTCGTGCGGCCGCGTCGCTGGAAGAAGCGGAGGGGACGCTACGGGCCTTGGTGGATGAGACGGTGGCCGTTTCGCGCGGAGCGCTTACCGCCGCCGAACTCGAAGGTCTGACAGATTATCCGGCCAGGGCGTTGCAGACCATCGAAAGATACCGGGAACTGCTTGCCTGTTCTCCGCAGATAGGTGTGCTTGATGCATCAAGCGCGGTAGCGGATCTGAAGCTCCGACTGGCCGGTAAAGAACGTTTTCCCGGGCTGACACTCGGATACGTACACGCGTTTGAAGAAGGGAGCCATTTCAACGGTTTTTCGGCATCGCTGTCGCTTCCGGTATTCTCCCGCAACGCCGTAAAGGCAACGGCTCAGGCCGAACTGTTCTCGCAGACGGCAGAAAATATCGCAGCCCGTGCGTCAATGGAGGCGTCTCTTGATTCCGACTATGCCAAAGCCCAGTCGCTCAAGCGTAAACTTGACCGGCTCGGCCCGGTAATCGACACAACCGACAACCTGCGGCTGCTGCGGATGGCCCTTGACGGCGGTGAGCTTTCCCTGCTCGAATATCTTCAGGAATCCAATTATTTCATAGAGGCTATACGGGAATATAACGCCGCATCATACGGCTACGCCTGCGCTCTTGCGTCGCTTGACCGTTATTCCATGCGCTAAAGGAGTGCCCGGAGGTCCTTGCCGGATTCCCAGGGTAAATTTTCCCGTCTGATATGGTGCGGGCTACCTGGTAAGCAATAGGAAGCGCTCGGCACCTGAGGGGGTCATGACGGTAGCGGCGTAAAGGCGCAAATCTCCTCCAGGCTTTATCTTAAGGCGTTTGCGCAAGGAGTCGGCGGTAAAACCGAAGAAGTTTCTTAACGTGATGTCGGCACGGGGAATTTCCCGGCTGACAGCTTTCATATTGGAAGATGTGAATGGCCACACCTTTATAATCTCATGGGATTTGCCGGGGAAATCCGGGTGAGGACGGTCGGAGAGATACAGCTGTGTGTTGGGGTGAAGACGTCCTGTGTTAAAATCCCGGCTGAGGAGATTGAAAGGGGCTGCTTTCATAGTGGCGGCGGACGGTTCGAGAATAAACATCCCGGGGATCGGGAGAAGGCAGTTCAGGCCACTGCGGGGAGAGGTCTGACGGAGCGCACTCTCCTCGGACTGCAGGAAGGAATAGCTTTGCCAGTTTCCGAGGACGAGTCGGTCGACAATAATACGAGGTTCGGCGACCACCCGCGTAAAATCCAGAACCGCCAGGAGTTCCTTACATTCTCCCTCCTCTTCGACAACATGGAGTTCGGTAAGTCCCGGCAAGTCCCGGATTGTCTGGGTCACATCGAGCATCGGTGACAGTTTTGCCATCACTTTCGAGGATTTTTCCCGGAACAGAGCCAAAAGCTGAGTTATATCCGGCTGGCAGTCATGGAGATTGTACAGCCGGGTGCCCTCGGCTCCACGGCGCCCGGGGTCGATGAAGATAAGGTCGAAAGGCGTCCCGGCATATTCCCTGAGATAGTTTACGGAATCCGCGCAGATGACTTCCACATTCTCCCGTCGGGCGAAATTCACCCGGGCGGCCTCCACAAGAATTTCCTGAAGGTCGCATCCGGTCAGGCTATTCTGCGGATTGCTGCTCAGCAGGAAGGCATCGAGTCCCAGTCCGAAAGTCATGTCGAGGATGCGCAGGTGGGCGTCTCCGGCCAGCGACTGATGAAGCCGGGCGATGTCGGCCGAGGTGGATTGCTGGGCTGAAACTTCCAGGGGAATTACCCGGGGCGTGAAGTCCGAGCCGTCGCGACTGCGGAATTTTCTGGATTTCCGGAGAGCGGCGATATTGTTGACGGCATACGGAAGCCACGGACGCGGGTCGCCGTGAAATTTCAGGCGCAGACGCGCCGGATCGTCATCGCGGTGCGCCGCCACAAATGCGAAATAATCGTCCCCGAATTCCATAGTATTTATTTTTTCTGGAAATACCGGGCGATGTTGCGGGAATCCTCGCGCTCGCGGATGGTCTGGCGTTTGTCGTACTCTTTCTTTCCCTTTCCTATGCCGATTACCAGTTTCGCATAGCCGCGGTCGCTGATAAACAGCCGCAGGGGGATAATGGTGAATCCGGACTCTTTTCCTTCTTTCTCAAGCTGGCGTATTTCTTTACGGTTGAGCAGCAGCTTGCGGTCGCGGCGTTCGGTATGGTTGTTATATGTGCCGTAGAAATATTCGGCGATATACATATTCTTGACCCAGACCTCACCGTTGTCGACGTAGCAGAAAGTATCGGCCAGGGAGGCTTTCCCCTGGCGAATCGACTTGATTTCGGTGCCGGTCAGGACCAGGCCGGCCGTAAAGGTGTCGCCGATGGCGTAATCGAAGGTAGCACGCCGGTTCTTTATGTTGACTTCTTTGAATTTCATAATTTTTTACATTAAATATACGGTTGCCGGTCGGAAGAAGATCAGATCAGGACATGGAAGAGGAAGCTGAGGCCGTAGACCGTGCCCAGGATGGAGGCGGAGGCGATGAACATATATGCGCCCAGCGACCGGTCAGGCACTCCGATGTAGCCCGCGCCTTTCCAGATAATGAACACCACGTAGAAAGGCAACAACTGAATCATGGCGAGTTTTACCTTGATGATATTCCCCAGGAGGAAAATAAGCGCTATGACGGCCATGCAGTACATTATCATGATGGCGTCGCGGCGGTGGTCGGGGCCCTGGTCAGGCTCCATTATCCTGGGCATGAGCCAGGAGAAGAGATAAACGGCCACGTGGTAGGACAGAAAGAGGGAGAAAAACTCGATGATGACGGTCTGGAGCGTCCCGAGGAAGTCTTCTCCGTAGGCCATGCGGACAAATGCGGTAAGGGAGCATAGCAGAACCGTCGGGAGAAAACAGCGCAGATAAAGATGGCGTATGTCTATGTCGCCCCGGCTTCCGTCGGGACGGAAATCGTCGCGTTCGAGGTCTTCCCAGCCGCTCTGGGGGGAGAATATCAACTGGATTATATTGCCGAAAAATCTGAGCATAGGTCTGAATCTTCTGTAAATAAGGACTTGCAAAGTTACAAATTATTTGATTAAAAAACACCCTATCCCCTTGATTTGTTATATCGTATGAAGCAAGGCAAATCCGAAAGGAAGCTCCGGTTTCGTCGCACCTCCGGAAGAGGTACTTTTTTAACAGCTCTCAAACAACAACTTATATTATGAATAACGGGATGAAACGTATCGTCATTATCGGGGGCGGATTCGCCGGCCTCAATCTTGTGAAACATCTGGATTCACGTTATTATGACATCACTCTTATTGACCGCAACAATTACCACAGTTTTCCGCCGCTTTTCTATCAGGTGGCGTCGGCGGGACTTGAACCGGCCAGCATCTGCTTTCCTTTCCGCCGGGAACTGCGCAAGCGTCATAAAAGCCGGGTGCATTTCCTGATGGAGACGGTCAGGACTATCGATACGGTGAAGCGAGTGGTGACGACGGCTATGGGGGAGACCCCATACGATATACTGGTTGTCGCCGCCGGCACGACCAACAATTTTTTCAATATGCCGGATCTGGAGAAAAAAGTCTACACCATAAAATCTACGCCGGAGGCCCTGAGATGTCGCAACGGGATTCTGGCCCTGCTTGAAAGGGCGGCGGCAGCCAAGACTTCCGCAGAACGCCGGAAGCTGCTGAACTTCGTGGTGACCGGCGGAGGACCGACGGGCGTTGAAATCGCCGGTGCGCTCGGAGAGATGAAGCGTTATGTGCTTCCGCGCGAGTATCCTACGATTGCGCAGGACGAGATGTCTATAACCCTTGTAGAGGGTAGCGGAAGATTGCTCGGTGCCATGTCGGAGGATGCCTCGGCGGCGGCCCGGAAAGCGGTGGAATCCCTTATGGTCAAGGTGCGGCTGGGAGTGAATGTCAGCGATTATGACGCTAAGGAAAAAACAGTGACTCTTGCCGACGGCACCCGGCTGGAGGCGTCGATGGTTATCTGGACGGCCGGCATCAAGGCGATGCCTTTCCGGTGGATAACGGCTGACGCAGGTGAGGATGCGAATCCCCCGTTTATCGTCAGGGGTGGTCGACTGAAGACAAATGCCTTGTGCGAGGTGGAAGGGCTTGAGGATGTCTATGCCCTGGGGGATATCGCTCTGATGGAGGGGGACGCGGCTTTCCCGAAGGGGCATCCCCAGCTGGCCCAAGTGGCCATTCAGCAAGGGAGGCTGCTTGCCGAAAATCTCAATGCGTGCAGCGGACGACGTCCCAGGCGTATCCGCCATTTTTCCTACAAAGACAAGGGTTCAATGGCGACCGTGGGGCGTAACCGGGCGGTTGTCGACCTGCCGAAAGTACATTTTCACGGATTCATGGCGTGGATGGTCTGGATGTTTATTCATCTTATCTCAATCCTGGGGATGCGTAACCGTCTTACGGTCCTGATAAACTGGATATGGGCCTATTTCAATTATTCGACCTCCCTGCGGCTGCTCATCCACCCCTCTCCCAACCCGGACAACAATGATCTGAGGTACTTCAACTGATTCCTCTCAGGGGGATTCCCGGAAACTCTCCGGTGGATTTGTGCCTGAGGGGGCATTGGCGATGTGTCAGGCGTCAAAACTTTGGACCGCACCCTAAAAGTTTTTGTCGGACTTTTGGGGTGCGCTTTTTTGGTATACGTCATTGTTTTCATCCGGATCATCCTCCTCTTTAGTGTACATAAGCAGCCACGAATCACAAAAACTCTTAAATTAGAGACAAATTACATCGTTTTATACAATATTTCACAAATTTTAACCATCCGGGGGGGGTAATTTGTTAACTTTTCTGTAATTTTGCGCTGATTTTTGGCTATGTGTAGGAGATTTATCCAGAGAACACATAAAAATAGCTCCACAGACGCCAGTTTTAAACCTCTATCTGTTTCGCTGACCGGGGGTTGACTACTGAAAGAGAATTTTTAGGCCAAATCTCATATCTTTTTAGCGTCCAACCAGTTACGCAAAACTGAAGGTTCCTTTATTATATTCTCTCCGCTAATACATGGTAAATTCCGCAGTACACAAAAACGACATCTGCTGGTACGTAATGGCGGCCTACCGCTGTGAACTGAAAGCAGAAGAAATGCTCCTGCGCGAGAAAATCGAGACTTTCCTGCCAAAAGAGACAGTTTACGTCAAAAAGCCGCGCCGGCATCCGGTCCCCGTAGAAAAACCTGTCGTTCCCACCCTTATTTTCATCCGCTCATCCCGGGAAATCCTTTACGAGGTCAAGCAACGGCTGGATCAGCGGATAAAATTCATGACCACACCGGTCAACGGTCCCTCCGACTTCCTGGTGGTTCCCGACCGCCAGATGGAAGCCTTCATGCAGATCTGGACCGCCCGCGACCACTATAACGCCTCCATCTCCACCGACCTCATCCCTTCGGGCACCCCTGTCCGCATCATCTCAGGCCCCATGGCCGGCCTGACCGGCACCCATCTGCGCCACCTCAAGCCCCGCCTCTCCCCCACCGCCCCCTCCTCCCCGGCCATCCCCACTTCCCGCATCTCCCTCCGCCTGGCCAACCTCCTCTCCATCACCCTCGACCTCCCCACCGCCTGCCTGCAACAGTGAATTACAGTACCCCACAAAATTATTGTAAGATTAAAGACGGCATAAACACAGAAGACCACCAAGCAGCGAGCAAGTTACATTTATTCCAAATAAATTTAAATAATGGGAGGCAACAATAATAAAAGAATTGCAAAAAACACTATTATTCTTTATGGACGGATGATAGTGTTTTTGGTAATTTCATTATTTACATCCCGAATTGTATTCAACACTCTAGGTGTCGATAATTTTGGTCTTTATTCTCTTGTAGGGGGTATAATCATTTTTTTCAGCTTCTTGAACAACGGTCTATCGGCTGCCACAAAACGATATATTACAGCAGAAATTGGGAAAGGAGCAACTGGCAGACCAAGATATATATTTAATATCTGCGTTCACGCCCACATTATCATAGCCATCATAATTTTAATTTTGGCGGAAACTATTGGAATATGGATTGTGAACTATATCCTTAATATTCCTCCCGATAGTTTGAGAGCAGCCAATTTGGTATTTCAAGTCTCTGTCATTATGGCTATAATTGGTATTATACAATCTCCTTATATGAGTGTGATTGTAGCCCATGAACGCATGAATATATACGCTTATTTCACTATTATAGATGTTATACTCAAACTTCTTGTTATCTTTTTAGTTCAAGTTATCCCAGGGAATAAATTAATTATATACTCCTTTCTTATCTTAGGAAGTGGAATCATTACGTTTTTTGTCTATAATTCCTATTGTAGGAAGACTTTCACAACGTGCCATTTGCAAAAAATAAAAGACAAACCATTACTAAAAGATATCTTCAGTTTTATGAGCTGGAGCCTGTTAGGGCAGATTGCTGTTGTAAGTACAAATCAAGGGGTATCGGTCCTGGTTAATATATTTTATTCCGTAACTGTAAATGCTGCCATGGGAATTAGTAGCACAGTGACCAGTATTGTGAATAATTTTGTCTCCAATTTCCAAATAGCATTCAATCCACAAATTATTAAACAATACAATAATGGGGAATACAACGATTTGACCACACTAATAATCCGTGCGTCAAAAATATCAAGTTATCTGATTCTTATATTTTTAATCCCTCTATGTTTTGAAACACATAATGTTTTACATCTTTGGCTTGGCGATTATCCTCAATATACTGTGCCATTCGTAATGCTGACTCTTGTGGCGATTTATTTTGAAGCGATCAGCGCTCCCCTTTGGATGGTAATATACGCTCAAACCAAAATAAAGCAATACCAAATTGTAATTTCCTTAGTGTACTCTCTAAATTTTATTCTCGGGTGGGCTATATTATGGCTGGGAGTCCTCCCATACAATGTTATAACAATCCGTGTCTTTATCTTTATGGTCTTATTGGCCATACGGTTGATATATGTGAGAAAAACAGTCATTGGTTTTAATTCATTGCGATGGTTAAGGGAAGTATGTTTAAAAAGTCTCTTAATCTCTCTTGTAACTTTCGCTTTATTATTTCCGCTTAATTCTCTTTTAAACATAAATGAACTTCTACATATAGTTATTATATCCGGTGTATCTTTGATCACTATGCTCATACTAATATATGGTATTGGACTAGATTCTAACGAGAAAAAAGCTATTTATACACTGATTATCCGAAAATTAAGATTAAACTACACTTTCTGAATCCATTATGAAAATCGTTATAACAAACATTGTGGCACTCAACGGGGGAGATGCTGCCATCCTTTTGGGGATGATAAAAGCTTTTCAGAGAACGTTCGGTGAAAATATTGAAATCATTGCGTTTGCCAGCCATCCAGAAGTTTGCGCGAAACTATACCCCAACATCAAATGGAGACAGACATTAGGACTTTCAGTAGATAATACGCGATTCAATCATGTTCGATATCTGGGTAAAATAGCACGAATACTTAAAAGAGAAAAATATTTGTGGATATCCAGACTGATGGGAAAAGGCTTAACATTTTTAAGCTATTTACTTCCTCAAAATCATGCAGACGACATACGGCACTATCTGTCAGCCGATATGGTAATCAGCACTGGGGGTACCTACTTAATCGAGCCATATGGACTATACACTCAGTATATTGACTATCTGATCACTCATAATCTTCGAAAACCCTTGATTTTTTATACACAATCTATGGGGCCGTTTGTCAAGCAAACATCTATAAACCGCATGAAAAGAGTCTTATCAAAGAGTAAAATGATTTTATTCAGAGATAAAAAATCATTGCAACATATAATTAACCTAAATCTTGAACATCGCCCAGCCATGTATGTTGTACCTGATGCCGCCTTTGCATTAGGAAATCCCAAAATTCTCATACAACGTAACAACGATAATTTCAAAAAACACATGAAAGTGGCCATCTCAGTAAGAGAATGGCAGTCGTTTCAATCCAAATCTCCAGAGATAGTAATGCAAGCATATCGGGAATCCATAGCTGCTGCCGTTATACATTTAATTAAACAAAACTATACGATATATTTTCTATCCACTTGTCAGGGGCTTCCGGAATATGATAATGATGCAGAAGAAGTCGCAAAGATAATAAATCATATCCCTACAAAATACCACAAGAATATCACAAATTTTACAGATTACATTCCAATTCCTCAGCTACTATCTATACTCCATGACATGGATATGATAATTTCTACCCGTCTTCATATGTGTATACTCTCGCTTATTTCAGGTACTCCTGTCTTTCCGATTGCATATGAATTCAAGACAGAGGAATTATTCTCACAGTTAGGATATACTGATATAATAAATATGGAAAATATTGCAGATATCAATATCTCAGAAAAAATAGATGATTTCATTTCTCTATATACTAATAGTAGAAGGAAAGAAATCAACACTACCATTACAGAGTATATCAAACAGTCTAAAGAGGTATCAGACATCTTATTACAATTATTCCAATGAAAGTCTTGTTTTTTGTCCATTCCTTCCCTTGTGTTTCAGAAACATTTGTTTTGAATCAAGTGACAGGTATGATTGATCTAGGACATGATGTCAAGATTTATGCATGGGGTGAATCAGATTCATGTGTACACGAAGATTATGCCCGCTACAGTCTGGAGTCCCGTATATGGAGACCATGTCGTAAAATTCCAGCAACGCGATTCACACGTATAATTAAAATCTCACCGTTTTTTCTTGGATTGCTTTTTAAATATGGTCTGAGAACATTTAGCCTTATATCTGGAAAATTTGGATGTATGGCCCGTAATCTTGTCATGACCTATACTGCCGAACGCATCGAGAAAGAAAAATGGAAACCAGACGTAATTATCTCACACTTCGGAGACATCGGACTATTCATCACTGCTATGCGCGAGGCAGGAATCATTTCTCGAAGGACACGTTGCTATACATTTTTCCATGCACATGAAATTTGTAGGCTGAATCAAAAAGAAATCACTGCCAATTATGGTCCGATGTTTAACGCCACTGATGTATTGCTTCCAATCAGCAATTTTTGGCGTAATAAACTGATAAAAGCTGGAGCATTACCCAATAAAACGGCTGTTTTTCATATGGGCATAAATCCTGCGAGATTCCATTTTAGAGAACCAGTTAAAAAAACACAAGAAATCACGATTCTGTCTGTCGGAAGGCTCGTAGGCCAAAAAGGATACGAATATGCTCTCAAAGGCGTAGCTTCATATATAAGACAGTCCTCGTATAAGATAAAATATATCATCATCGGTAAAGGTGACTTGGAATATAGCCTCAAACAACTTGCAATACAATATGGTATTACAGAGAATGTTGAGTTCCGTAATGCTCAGTCGCAAGATAAAGTAGCTGCGACAATGACACAAGCTGACATTTTTCTATTACCATCAGTGACTGACAATATGGGATATATGGAAGGTATTCCAGTCGCCTTAATGGAAGCGATGGCAATGGGACTAATCTGCATATCGACTCGCCATTCAGGCATTCCTGAACTTATTGAAAATGAAGTTACGGGATTTCTTTGTGAGGAAAAAAATAGCGATGATATTACAAATGCATTATTGAGAATTGAAACTTCTGATATCTCCCTCCTACGGCAAATATCTCATGCTGCTAAAACAAAAGTATTGGAAGATTTCAATATTGAAAAGCTGCTCTACAATTTGGACCATCTTATCAGCGATGACTAAAAAAATAGATATTTCCGTCATTGTACCTGTATTCAACACTCGAAAATATATAAGTCGATGTGTGGAAAGTATTTTATGCAATACTTCTACAACTTATGAAATTATCTTAATTGATGATGGTAGTACAGATGGAAGCGACGTAATTGTCGACAGATATGCCAAGACTTATTCAAATATACGTACAATACATACGGCTAATTCAGGTGTCAGTATGGCACGCAATATTGGCATAGAAGCAAGCCAAGGACAATGGTTATGGTTTGTAGATGCAGATGACTGGATAGAGGAAAATGCCATAGATAACCTTCTTCTATATTTGAATGACAATGGAGCAAATGCATTATTCTGGGGATTTTATGAAGACAAAGAAGGTACCGACCAATATCACAAAAGTCCACATTTATCCTTATCAGATATACCTAAAATGGATATCAATTCTTTTGTTCTGTCTCGGAATCCTTCAATGGTTTTTCATTTTTTATTCCGTAAAGATATCATAGTTTCGAAAGATATTCGATTTTCGAAAGGAGTACGATGCGGTGAGGATGTAGAATTTATTTTAAAGTATTTAGCAAATATACCTGAAATAAACGTTGTTAAGGAAAAGTTATATCATTATTTTATTCATAGTGATTCATATATGCGGAAAAGTCCCGATTATCTAGCGCGTGCCAATGATATTTTAGGGATCATAGAACGCATCCTGCCTTATTGGAATACTCTGCAAAAGGATATCGAACCGTGGATGATTTTTGAATTTGAACAAAGATATATTGCCGCACTCATATATTTAGCTCAAAGTAAATTAACATCGGCACTAAGCCGTAAGTATCAATCACAGATAAAAAATCTATTTATGGTGGCTCGTAATACAGGAATTCCTGTGAGTTGTAAATTAAAACTTACGTGCCTTAACCTGCATCTTACTCTCTTTTTACTAAAATTAAAAATACGTCCCTGGTAGTGGTCATATCGGATTTATAACTACCGATAGTCTCAAGTAATTCTATTTTTAACAACTCAATATTCTCTCATTTGTATATGTTACCGGTTTTTGTCATAAATATGAAAAAAGACGTCATCAAAAAAGCTCAAATGGAACGTCAATTAAGACAGCAGGACAATTTGACTGTAACGTATATCGATGCTGTTGAAGGCAAAAAACTAACAGATGCCGAACTGAGAGATCTGGCTGACATGAGACTTTTCAGGCAAAGATATAATTCTTTTGCCACATTGCCGGCATTAGGATGTTCGCTAAGTCATTTACGGACATACGATTTAATTGCAGAACAAGATCTCATAGACTATGCGCTGATTATAGAAGATGACGCCATCCTATGTAACAACTTAAATTCGGAACTACAACCCGTGATTAAATTCATAAAGGAAAGAAGTGCTGAGCCGACTGCCATTCTTCTTACTCCGGATTTTTATTATAATAAATCTAACTTGATTAGAGAAGATGCATCTTTCAAACAAATATTCCGTTTATCTGGAGGCTATATGACTTCAGGATATTTAATAAATCGTGCCGGATGTCGTTTACTCGCTAATAAATTAAAACCGGTTTCATATCTTGCAGATGCCTGGTCTGATTTCTGTCGAATGGGATTACACTTATACGGAGTTATTCCACATTTAATAAGCTATAGCAACGAATTAGGAGAAATAGGCCGATCACAGCATCAACAAGTTCGGAGTTATTATCAGTATATCAGATACAGACTGGCCAACATAAAGGGGGCATTTTCTCGTCTAATTGCATACTCCAAAGGTATTAGACGCGCCAGAAAACAATGGTAGTGAAGAATATGGAAAAAAAATATTATATAATTATCACTCCTTTCTTCCCTTCTGAGACGTCTTTCCGTGGCCCTTTCATCTACGATCAGGTGAAGGCGCTTCAGAAATGTACGGATTACGATATTGTAGTTTTTAAACCGTGTTCCCATGCATCATACAATAGGGGAATACGATCATCCAGATTCAGAGACATACCAATTTTGTATTTCCCCGCAAAATGGACCCCCAGTTATATATTTAACGGATTCTACAATAATCATAATTCTGATGAATTTATCAGGAGTCTCGAAAGTAATCACATTAACATTCATGATATTGCAATTATTCATTGTCATACCTCTTCATTAGGAGCCTGTGGTATAAAGGCAAAAGAAATTAATCCTAATATAACGGTGTTACTGCAACATCATGATAAAGATCCATTCGGAATACTAAACGGCAAATTAGCATCCTGGAAATTCAATGCAAGATACAGAGCTAAAAAAAATATAGATATTTTTAATAAAGTTGATTGTCATATCTGTATTAGCGAAACCGTAAAAGCTAACCTTCTATCATTTCCAGCAGCTTCTCCTCAAGAAACATATAAGCCGTACTTACAACGCATGACTCTGATGAAAGGCTTAAAACCTATTAAACCTAAACGCGTCGAAGTATTATATAATGGAGTTGATACGGAGAAATTTTATAAAACTGAGGTCAATAGAGAGTCGATATTTACCATTGGATGTATTGGCAATTTCGTATCTCTAAAGCGTCAGAAAGATTTATTAGTCGCACTTGGGAATTTATATCAACGTAGGAAAATAACCGATTTCAGAATTTTGTTTGTTGGAAGCGGTCCTATGCTTAAAACTTGTATTAACTTAAGTCATAGTTATGGTATTGACCAATATTGCGAATTCATTCAGGAAATGCATCATCAACAGTTGAAGGATTTTTATAATAATCTTGACCTTTTTGTTCTTCCTACAGAATTTGAAGGATTCGGGTGTGTGTGTACCGAGGCTGCAGCTTGTGGTGTTCCGTTCATTATTCCTGATAATCAAGGAGCTGCCGAATATCTTCCTCTCACGGAAAAAGAGTTATGGACATATAAAGCTGGAGATACCGAACAATTGGCTAATCTGATTTTGAGATATTATACAACTCCAACTGTACAGACATATACTTTTCCACTTGATATTACTATTCTAATTAAAAAATTTATAGATAACCTAACCCAAGACAAGTCGTTAGCATACAATATATGAGGGATTCTTTACAATTCAATATTAAATATCTTATCCTGGCCTTGATACCGGGAGGTATGATATTCGGCCCTATACCTTTTAATCCTATATTATATTATATATTTCTTGGTATTTTAGCAATTCTGTCTATTTCCGGATCCAGACGGACAAATTTACTACCAATTATTTTAATTATAGCGGGCGCATTAAGTATTATCATAGGTCATCCGGCTTCTGTCTTCAAATCATGGTCTCGGCTTGGCCTATTTGCCCTATTACTTTTAGGAGTCTTCCCCATTTTCGATAGTCCAAAAATACAAACAGTCCGGAACAAGTTATTCATCTCCACTGTATGGCTATGTGCATTTATAGGTGTTTCCGGTGTATTTTGTTATTTTGCTGGAATTAATTATTCCAGTTCTCCCTTTCATGATACATCAGAGATGCTTGATATGGCAGGACTGTTTGCAGGGTTATCCAAACATTCTATGATGCTTGGTCCATGTGGTGCGATAGGAATAGTATTCTGCTCATGGCTGTCTAACAAAACTCATAATAAATTTTTTAAATATACGTGTTGGATATGCGCATTCCTTTGCCTACTGACTACGTTTCTAAGTGCATCCAGAGGAGCTACTTTAGGTGGAATAATTGGTTTCACAACTTATATTTATATTTTAAATAAGGGAAAATTCAGTAAGATTATTGGGATTGGGATTATACTAATTGGAATTTTCGCGCTCATATCACCTTCATTAGAACGTTTTACACAGCCACTCATGAATAAACAAGAACATAATGAAGAGGAAGGAGGAATGCTCTATTCTCGACAATCTAAATGGAATAACCGAATATCAGAATTTAAAAGCAGTCCGATTTTTGGAGTAGGCTTTGCAGCCATGGATACTAAGAATAAAGGAGATTATGATAACTACACCGGTACTACTGAAACAGGATCATCATGGCTGGCACTTTTGTCTATGACTGGACTTATTGGTTTTTCAATCTTTTGCTCAATATTCTTCCCTATCGTTCGGCTATTGAAAACAAAAGCTCTGAAAACAAGAACTTCCGGAGAAGCAGCATTACTTTTGCCATTAGTGGCTATCTTTTTTACAACTATGTTTACTGAAGGATATGTATTGGCAGGAGGCAGCTTTTTCTGCTATTTTTTTTGGTTATTATTAGGCGTTTCATATTCCGAGACTCATTAAAAAACATAGGGATATTTATCCTCTTAATTGACTGGTATGAAATTCTGTTTCTGGCAAAATATCGTCAGCATCCATCAGGCACCGTTTCTCGAAGCGCTGGCAAAGAAACATGAAGTTGTTCTGAGGG
>CAJUAF010000033.1 GCA_910584365.1 uncultured Muribaculaceae bacterium
ATTGAATTTCAGATATTTCAAAGAACTCTTATGATTTTTTAGTGGACACTAATGTCCCCGAATAAATAATTGAATCACAAACACAATAACATCAACAACATGAAGACCATAGACGGATACGATGTGAAGATCTTCACAGACAACATCGAGGAATCGGCAGTTGAGCAGATAAAGGAACTGCTCTCGATTGACGTATTCTCTGACAAGAAAATCCGAATTATGCCTGACGTTCACACTGGTGCGAGTTGTGTCATCGGTTTTACAGGCAATCTCGGCGACAAGGTTATCCCCAATATCGTAGGGGTTGACATCGGTTGCGGTATGCGGATTCTCAACCTCGGCAAACTTGCCGATATTGATTATCATGCATTTCATGCACACATACGCAGCAATGTTCCATCAGGGATGATAGTCCGCGAGGACCGCTTCGGCTTCAAACCTCTTGTCGGCGAAGAAATGGAAATCTACCGTCAGGCGAAAAAGCTCGTTACGGAACTCTACTGCTATCGCGAACTCAAGGCTACTGCACGAATCCATCAAGCAATAGGCTCATTGGGAGGCGGCAATCACTTCATAGAACTCGACAAAGACGATGAGGGCAATGTGTATCTCGTGATTCACACCGGTTCGCGCAATCTCGGCAAGCAGGTTGCCGACATCTATCAGGCGAAAGCTGTGAGGCATCTTACCGACGGAGCCGATGACTTCGATAAAAGAATCTGGCGCACTATCGAAGAATACAAAGCTACCGGTCGCCGCGCCGAATTGCAGGGTGTCCTCTCGGAGATGCGCCAGGCATACAGAGAGGCCAAGCCGTCATTGCCCGTCGATCTTTGCTATCTCGAAGGTGAGGGCCGCGAGCATTACCTTCACGATATGCGTATTTGTCAGCGGTGGGCTGTGCTTAACCGGAGACTCATATCGATGTTGCTCATGCGGTTCTTCCATCCGACACAGGTTCTGGATGAATTTGAGTCTGTCCACAACTATATCAGTGATGACAACCTCATCCGCAAAGGAGCAATTTCCGCAGCAGCCGGAGAGCGTTGCATTATCCCCCTGAATATGCGTGACGGCTCCCTGCTTTGCACCGGCAAAGGGAATACCGAATGGAATTGCTCTGCTCCTCATGGCGCCGGCCGGGTGTTGAGCCGCACACAGGCATACGAGAAAATCACTATGGAAGATTTCAAGGCCTCGATGCAGGGTATCTATTCAGAGTCTGTTAACGATTCCACACGCGATGAATCCCCGATGGTCTATAAACCCGCTTCGGAAATCATCTCCAACATAGGAGATACCGTCAATATAGACACCATAATTCGTCCGATCTTTAATTTTAAAGCATCCTGACAGCACCCTCGCCATCCGGCGAAAAATGTAACTTTCGTTGTATTGTCGTATGTGTCATAATTATTAACTTTGCAGCCGGTATGTTTTCTCCTCGGAGGACTTGGTTGCATACAGATATGAGATACGGCTTTTCGCATCCCGAAGAGAAAGTGTAGCAGGATGGCAGTAATGTATAGAGCATGACAAAGATAGTATTCTTCACCGGGATTGTCTCATTGCCAACGGAATGTCGCCACGGACTTATCCATATTCCTGAAAAGGCCAGCGTCGGGCTGGCCCGTCTGGTTGAAATGCTGACTGAATATGAAAAGAGCCGACTCAGTGAGAGACTCTGAATTAATAACCCATAAATGTAAATCATAAGTCCATGAATCAGTCCCGATATATTCCCCGGATTACTGATGCTTATCAGCGGGGATATGAATTAAAATATGCCGGCTTGGAGAATCCCCCGGAGAAAAAGCTGCATTATTTCAAGGAGAAAGAAGACTTGCCCCGAGTGCAGGTTGTACTCGGTTTTCTTCAGGGAATTGTTCCTGCCTGCCAATGTGACTCATTGCTCGATGTCGGCAGTGGACGCGGAGTGTTTCTCTTTCCGCTGCTGAGAGAATTTCCTGAACTTGAAGTTACGAGTCTTGATATTCTGCCTCATCGTGTCGCACTGCTTGAGTGCGTCCGGAGTGGGGGAGTGGAGAATCTTCATCCTATGCTTGCCAATATTTGCGACAGCGGTATCCCTGACAAATCTTTCGATGTGGTTACGATGCTGGAGGTCCTTGAGCATATTCCGGATACGGAGCGTGCGGTGAGAAATGCTGTCCGTCTTGCCCGCAACTATGTGATAGTGTCGGTCCCTTCAAAGCCCGATGATAATCCTGAGCATATCCATCTGTTTTCCAATGAGGATTTGAAAAATCATTTCCTGGCAGCCGGTTGCTCGAAAGTAAAATTCATGTCGGTGACCAATCACCGCGTAATGATAGCATATTTATGAAACGGGAAGATATAATAATAAAATATCCGCGTACTCCTCATATTCAGGGTTCACGCCTGCAGCCCGGCGACGAAGATTTGCGTCAACGTCGTTTCAGCGAGATTGAAGGACGCCACGTCGTGCTGGAAGAAAAGATTGACGGAGCCAATTCAGCTGTTTCTTTTACAGACCAAGGGGAGTTGAGGCTCCAGAGCCGCGGTCATTTCCTCACCGGCGGAGCGCGTGAGCGACATTACGATCTTCTGAAGCAATGGGGGGTCGTGCATAAGGAGCGGCTGTATGAAGTATTGGGAGACCGTTACGTTATGTACGGCGAATGGATGTATGCCAAACATACCATCTACTACGACCTTCTTCCAAATTACTTCATGGAGTTTGACATACTCGACCGCGAGACTGACCGTTTCCTCGATACTCCCTCGCGCCACGAGCTTATCAGCGGTCTGCCGGTCGCATCATGCCCCGTGCTTGCCAGCGGCAAATTCACAAACATTGATGAGATTCTGAAATATCTCGGCGACTCGAAGTATATTTCCTCCGACCATATCGCTCATCTACGCGAGGATGCCGAACGACTCGGCCTGGATGCCGGACGCGTCTGCCGCGAGACCGACGCTTCGCGGACAATGGAGGGCATATATATTAAAGTCGAGGAAAACGGCGAGGTCGTTGACCGCATGAAGTATGTCCGTGCATCTTTCCTCCAGACCGTTGAGGAATCACAGTCGCATTGGCTCGACCGGCCGATAGTGCCCAATCGCATCACTGTTTCAATTGCAGAACTGTTCGTATGACCGACTGCGTGGCCGATATATTCGATTCGCTTTCAGAGCGGATGCGTCTGACTCCCCAGCCTGTCCGATGGCATGGAGAGGGAGACGTATATACCCATACCCGGATGGTCTGCGAGGCTCTCTGCGCTCTCCCTCAATATCAGGTTTTGCCTGCACATCAGCGCGAAATCCTTCTTGCGGCGGCCAGGTTGCATGACATTGGAAAGATTCCGGCGACGAAAGTGACAGCTGGAACCATCGAAGCGCCTCATCATGCCCCAGTGGGGAGCCGTATGGCTCGCGAGCGACTGTGGAAGGCGGGGATGTGTGGCACGCGAGAACTCATTGCCCGTCGCGAAACCATTTGCCGGTTAATCAGATACCATTCCTTCCCTCCTCACGCGATAGATACCGTAGATGTCGCCCGCAGACTCCATCGGATAGCCGCCGACGGGCGCCTGCTTCCCGACTTTTCTCTCCGCCTGCTCTGTCTTCTTGCAAAAGCCGATATGCTCGGACGCGTCTGTGATGACAAAGAGCAGATGCTCGAACAAGTTGCTTTATGCGAGGAACTTGGTAGGGAGGAAAGCTGCCTGGAAAAATGTTTCGGTTTCCCTTCGGACTATACGATGCGGTCCTATCTCAACGGTCGCGATGTCTGGAAAGACCAGATGCTCTATGATGATACGTGGGGTAAGGTTTATCTTATGAGCGGTCTCCCCGGAACAGGGAAAGATACGTGGATACAAAAGAACCTTCCCGATATTCCAATGATTTCACTCGACGAAATCCGGCGGCAACAGAAAGTGGCTCCGACAAAAAATCAGGGACTCATCGCCAATCTTGCCAAAGAACAGGCAAAGGAGTATCTGCGTCGGCATCAGTCCTTCGTCTGGAACGCCACGAATATTACCCAGACCATGCGTCAGCAGCTCATAGCTCTGTTCGAGAGCTACAAAGCGAGCGTCCGCATCGTATATCTCGAAACCGACTGGCATACCTTACTCTCACGCAATACCTCCCGCGAAGCTGCCGTCCCCCAGCCGATAATCGAGGCTATGCTCGGCAAACTCGAACTTCCCGAAGCCCATGAAGCCGCTCAGGTCGACTGGATTCCGGTATGACCAAAGGATAAAGCGACAAGTGCCGGAACAAATGCCATAGGCCCTTCCGGACATGGACTCGCCAATAAAACAGTGTGCCAAAATTCAAAATTTTGGCACACTGTTTTATTGGCGAGGGTGCTTTCAGAATGAACTGCACCCTTATTACACAACGTCAGCGGGATTCTCAGGAAGGATTAGCCACGGCAGCATTGCGGACGGGCGCATTGCGCCTGGAAGCGTGCTGACGGCGGTTACCCTTGTCCTCTCGTCCCTGACGGAAAGCGTGATTCTTGCCGTCTTTACCTTTACGGAAAGAGGCCTTCCCATGCTGATGACCGCCTCCGTTGACATAGACGTTCTCAAGGAACACTACATATTGGTCGGGATTAAGAATTGCCTTTACTTCCTCCAGGTAAGACTTCTTGGCGGCGCGACGGTCAGCAATGCGGGCGGAGTCCCTGCGCTGCCTGTCATCTTTTCTGACCTGCTCCTTTTTGGCGCGGTCAGCCTGACGTTTGCTGTCGAGCTGCTGAAGCTGAGCCTGCTGGGAGTCGGTGAGAGTCATCCCCTCGAAAGGATTGACCTGCTGGCGCCGTTCCTTTTTATCTGCCTTCTTCTCCCGGACGTTTTCCTGACGGGGAGCGGTGGGATCGGGAGTGGTCTGGGCCATTGCGGTGAAACCGACAAACGACATAGCGACGAGAGCAAAGCCTAAAATTTTCTTTTTCATTTTTCGTATGCTTTTTAAAATTGTTATCTTTTCCGTTCTGTTTGCTTCTTTGACTGTAATAACAACTGCTCGTTTAACGATGTCTTGTAGTTTAACCTGTATTTAACCTTTAAGACTCTCAGATTATAAATTATTATAAAAACGATCTTCCCGATTAAACCTTCCCTCGGCCTTATGCACTGTAGCAGGAGTGTTTTGAAACTGTTTTTCAAACAAATCGCTAATTTTGCGCTTGCCAGTTGAGAGTAGGGATAAGGCCAATAAATGGGACTTAAGAAGAACATATTGTGATGATGTCCCGAACCAAAGGTGTTTGTTGATGTTAAAATTGATTATTTCTCTCTTGTATATCAAGTCCTTTGGGATAAATTGATTACTAATAAACCCTATTGACGCCAAGGGTGCTGTCAGGCCGGTTGTGTCAAGCGGCGGGGGAGGGGTTGAGGCGGGAGAAAACACGGCGCTGGACGCGGAGGGCGGCCAGGATGACCGCGATGCCCGTTACTGTCCAGGTAATGGGGTAAATTATCATCAGAGTGCGGAAGGAATAGTCGATCATAGGGAAGATGTAGACCCAGCCGAGCCGCAGCACGCAGGTGCCGAAAATCGTAAGGATCATCGGCGTAAGAGAATATCCCAGGCCGCGCATATAGGCTCCTGACACTTCATAGGAGCTTGCCAGGCACTGGAAAATCAGTACGGTATGGAACCGCACCGAGGCAAAATGCATGACAGCCGGGTCGCTTGAGAACACGCGGATGAAGAAGTCTTCCTGCCAGGTGATCAGGCCGTTGGCCAGTCCGCATAATACAACGCTGTATATCATGCAGATTCTGACCACTTCCTTACATCTGTCGGGCTTCCGGGCGCCGAAGTTCTGTCCGGTGAAAGCGATGGTGGCGGCGCAAAATGCTGTAACGATGTAATAGCAGTAGGCTTCGTATGTCAGCGCGGCAGCCGAACCGGCTATGGCGTCGGCGCCGAACTTGTTGATGGCCGACTGGATAAAAATGTTCGAGAACGAGAAAACTATTCCCTGGAGTCCGGCGGGAATACCGATCTGGAGCATTTTCCGGAAGTCAGGCACCGACATTGACCATCGTTTCAGCGAGAGGGTGACCGGTTCCGGCTCCCGGGTGAGAAACCAGACGATGATGGCGGCGTTGAGCGCGTTGGCGATTACCGTGGCCCATGCCACTCCGTCCACGCCCATACCGAACACCGCCACGAAGAGCCAGTCGAGCAGCATATTGCACACCGTTGCCACCAGAAGCGAGTAGAACGGCAGCTTAGTGTCGCCGACACTTCTCAGTATCGCCGAGCCGAAGTTATAGATCATGATAAACGGCATTCCGCAGAAATAGATGCGGAGATATTGCGCGGCAAGGTCGATTACGTCCGGCGGAGCGCTCATAGCTTCCAGAATCGGGCGTGCCAGCAGGGTTCCCGCCAGCAGCAGCAATACCCCGGACGCAACGGAGACTATGGCGACCGTGGAAACCGAGCGGCGGACCGCTGAATCATGCTTCTGGCCTAAATATGTGGCGATTACAACATTGGCGCCCACCGCTATGCCGAGAAACAGATTGACAAGAATACTGATAATCGGGCCGTTGCTCCCCACGGCGGCTATGGCCTGCTTGGTGGAATACTGGCCGATGACAGCGACATCCACGGCGTTGAACGATTGCTGGAGGATACCGCTGGCGATCAGCGGCAGCGAAAATGTCAGAATCTTTCCCCAAAGAGGTCCGTGGAGCATATCGACCTGTACGGATTTTTTCTGTCTGCCAGTCATAACTGATGGATAAAGATAAAACAAAAAGCTGCAAATCAATGATTTACAGCTCAAGTTGCGCGGAAGGAGAGGGATTCGAACCCCCGGAGGTGTGACCCTCAACGGTTTTCAAGACCGCCGCAATCGACCACTCTGCCATCCTTCCCGGAATTATAGGTTCCCGTGGTTTGCGACTGCAAAGGTACAACAAAATCCGCTATCTCCCAAATTTTCCTCCGATTAATTTTCCTTGGGCAAGGATTCCTGCCTTATGATGAACTGCATAATCGTTGACGACGAACCCATAGCGTGCCGCGGCATGAAGCGCATGGTCGGGAATCATCCCCGGCTGCATCTCCTCGCGGCACTCGATTCCGCGGAAGCCGCCCTTGACTTTCTGGCGGACAATCCGGTTGACCTGCTGTTTCTCGACATACAGATGCCCGGACTGACAGGTATGGAGCTGGCGTGCCGTCTGCCGGAAAAGACAATGGTAATTTTCACCACAGCCTATTCGGACTACGCTGTTGAAAGCTATGCGGTCGACGCTGTCGGTTACCTCCTCAAGCCCATTGATCCGGAGCTGTTTGAAAAAGCCGTCAGCAAAGCCGAGGATTATTCGGCGCTTCTTGCCAGAGAGATGGCGGACGCCGACAGCGCCCGCCCCTCCCGGGATTACATAATAGTGAAGGCCGACCGCCGCTTCCACCGCGTCCCTTACCGCGACATCCTCTATATCGAAGGACTGAAGGACTATGTTATCCTTCATCTCGCCGACGGCCGGAGGATGGTGACGCGCATGACGGTGAAAGGGATGGAGGAAATCCTCCCTGACGGGGAGTTTCTCCGCATCAGCAAATCCAGCATCGTAAATCTCGGGGCGATTGATTCATTCGACAACAACGATGTCTTCATCGGAGATGCCGAGATTGCCATCGGCCTGAGCTATCGCGACGCGGTTATGGGACGCCTGTTAGGATAAGCCGGAATCCGATGCTCCGTCATTTCCGGCTTTGATCTCCGGGGTGGACTTCGACTGAGAGGGAGAGTCTGCATAAGCCGGAGATGCGGGAGCCGTCGGTTCAACCTGGTTTGAAGCGGATGCGGGAGCCGAAGGCATTGCCCCGCTCTTGTCGGCGGATGCGAACAGACGCGAGAGGTAACGTTCCTGGAAAGTCTGGAGGAGTTCCCAGAAGTTCGGGACGAAAAGTGTGCCGATGATGGCGTTGACCGCCATACCGAAGACTACCGCCGTGCCGAGACTGAAACGGCTGGAGGCGCCGGCGCCGGTGGCGAACAGCATCGGCATGACACCGAACACGAATGCCAGCGCCGTCATCATAATCGGGCGGAAGCGCACTTTGCCTCCCTGGAACGCCGCCTGACGGATGGACAACCCTTTCTTCCGGTAGTCGATGGCGTATTCCACGATAAGGATGGCATTCTTGGCCGCAAGACCCAGCAGCAGGATGATACCGATCTGGGTATAAATGCTGATTGACTGGTTGAGAACCACGCATCCGAGGACTGTACCGAGGATTGCCGTCGGCATGGTGATTACCACGGCAATAGGGTCGGTCCAGCTTTCATACTGGGCTGCCAGCACGAAAATCGTCAGGATGACGGCGAAAATCAGCACGGTGGAAACCGTGGTCCCTGACTGGCTTTCCTGATATGCCTCACCGGTCCAGGCGTAACTGTAACGTCCGCCCGTGGCGGTGGTCACAATCTCTTCCATTGCCTTTATACCCTCCGAGGAACTGATCCCTTTCGCCGGAGTGGCAATCAGCGATGCGGTCTCGTACATATTGTAGCGGTCGATCGACGGGGCGCCCATAACGGGCTCCACGGAGGCGAACGCCGAGAAAGGCACCATTTCTCCCTGGCTGTTGCGGACCGAAAGTTTCAGTACATCCTCAACATTACCGCGTGCCGAGCCGATGGATCCGATATTGACCTGATAGACATTTCCGAATTCAACGAAGTCGTTGACGTAGCTCCCTCCGATATAGCTTCCGAGAGTGGAGTAGACCTGTTCAAGACCGATACCCATAAGCTCGATTTTATCGCGCTGGACTTTTACTCGGTACTGGGGGACCAGTCCCTCGTAAACCGACCTTACCGACTCGATGCGCGGGTCTTTCTCCGCGGCAATCTGGATATTCTTAACGGCTTCCATCATGCCGGCTTCCCCCTGGGAATTGATGTCGAGCAGCTGCATGGCCAGTCCGGACGACATCCCCAGACCCGGGATGGCGGGAGGATTGATGGCAAAGAAAATACATTCCTGAAGAGCGCCGCACTGTTCGTTGGCGCGGGCCATTACGGCTTCCACTCCATGTTCCTTTCCCTTGCGTTCGTTCCAGGGTTTAAGCATGACGAACAGCGAGCCGAAATTGCTGCCCGAGCCTCCCATCGCCGAGAAACCGGCCATTTCGATTACGTTCTCCACTTCCGGCATCGCGCCGATGATGCGCGCGGCCTCGTCGATTACCTTGTCGGTGCGTTCCAGTGAGGCACCCGTCGGCAGCTGTACGGAACAGAGGAAATAACCCATGTCTTCCTCGGGAATATAGCTGGTAGGCCATTTGATAAAGCCGAAGAACGCTACGGCGCAGATCGCCAGATAGATAAACAGCGCTACCACAGGATGGCGCAGAAGACGGGTAATGGAGGAGGTATATACCCCTACGGTCTTTCCCCACAGTTTGTTCCACCACCGGAAGAGGATAAAATTGGAAGGTTGATGCTTGCGCAGGAACAGGGCACACATCGCCGGAGTGAACGTCAGGGCGTTGAAGCCCGAGAAGGCGGTGGAGACGGCGATGGTGAGGGCGAACTGTTTGTAGAGTTCTCCGGTGATGCCTGAGATGAACGCCGTCGGGATGAAGACCGAAAGCAGCACCAGCACTTCCCCCACGATAGGCCCCTGGAGTTCGACCATAGCCTGTCTGGCTGCCTCGCGCGGAGAGAGGTTCCCCTCGTTGACAAGGCGCGCCACGTCCTCCACAACGACGATGGCGTCATCCACCACAATCGCTATCGCCAGCACAAGGCCGAAAAGCGTAAGCGTATTGAGGGTGAAGCCCAGGAGTTTCATCACCGCGAAGGTGGCGATAAGCGAGACCGGTATCGTAATCATAGGGATGATCACCGCCCTCCAGCTCTGAAGGAAGAAAAGGATGACAACCATCACGATCAGCGTGGTTTCCAGGAAAGTGACCAGTACTTCATCGACCGACGCCGATATGAAATCGGTCGTATTCATCAGAATACGGTAGTGGACGCCGGGAGGGAAATAGGGTTCGAGGGCCTTGAGTTCTTTCTCGACCTCTCCGGCAACCTCCAGGGCGTTGGCCGACGGCCGCTGGTAGATACCGATAAGACCGGCCTGTTTGCCGGACACCCGGCTGACGGCGCCGTAGGACTGGCTGCCGAGTTCCACCCGCGCCACATCCTTCAGGCGCAGCAACGCGCCGTTGGCCCCCTGGCGCAGGATGATGTCGCCGAACTGCTCGGGAGTAGTGAGCCGTCCTTTGGAAGTAAGGGTGAACTGGAACGCGTCGGGGGTGGAGACCGGAGGTGCGCCGACCGTTCCGGCCGAGACCTCCATATTCTGGGCCTCGATGGCCGAGATGATATCGGCGGGAGTAATGCCGCGGATATTCATCGCGTCCGGATCGAGCCAGATGCGCATGGAATACTCGCCTGCCCCGAAGGCGTTCACTCCTCCGACACCCGGCAGACGCGTAAGGGCGTCGACGATATGAAGTTGCGCGTAGTTGGTCAGATACAGCGCGTCGTAACGTTCGTCCCCCTCCAGCGCCACGAAGAGCATGATGCTGGTGGATTCCGACATCACGTCGATACCCTGGCGCGTCACAGCTGACGGAAGACGCGGTTCGGCGCGGCTGACAAGGTTCTGCACCTTGATTGTGGCATCGTCGATGTCGACGTCATTCTCGAAGGTTACCGTAAGGTTATATGAGCCGTCCGAGCCGGATGTCGAACTCATATACATCATCCCTTCCACTCCGTTGACGGCCTCTTCAATCGGGACTCCCACGGTCTCGGCTACGGTTTTGGCGTCGGCGCCGGGATATGAGGCGTTGACCTGAACTGTCGGTGGCGTGATGTCGGGATATTGCGCTACCGGAAGGGTCTTGACGGTTATGACGCCCGCAAGAATCATTAGGATAGCCAGTACGGTGGCAAAAATCGGGCGGTCGATGAAGAAGCGTGAAAACATATCTCAGCGGAGTTTAAATGAAGGATATGGATGGACTGGCAGACGTGTTCAGCGGGAGAGCAGAGGTTTTACGGTCATGCCGTCGCGCACTTTGAGCAATGCGGTGGTGACATAACGGTCCGAAGGAGTAAGTCCCGAATCGACGATGCGGAGAGTGTCATGGTATATATCCCCGATTTGGATAGGAGTGTAGACCACTTTGTCGGAGTCATTGACAAGATAGACATATTTCCCGAGCTGGTCGGTACTGATGGCGGCATCCTTGATAAGAAGCGCTTTCGGACGCGATGCGTAAGGGAGGGATACGGTGGCATACATTCCTTCCCGGAGTTGACCGCCCGTGTTGTCGATGGTCAGGCGAAGCATCACTGTCCCGGTAGAGGTACTGACATCCGGAGCCTCGTATGTCAGTCTTCCTTCGTAGGCGCCGCTGATGCTGTCGCCGAATGTGACGGGGACGTGATCGAAATCCAGTTTACCTTCCTTACGGGCCCGCATGATTTCCATATAGCGGCCGGTGGTTACGGAAAAGTCGGCGAAAATTGTCCGGTCGTCATAGATTTTCGTCAGGGTTACCGGCGCTCCCTCTCCGCCTATGTATGAACCTACGACGTAGGGCGAACTTGCCACTTTCCCGGCGAATGGAGCGCGCACGGTACAGTAACCCAGGTTAGTGCGGGCCGTCTCGAGTTGCGCACGGGCGGTCTTGATGGCCGCTTCGCTGCTGCGCAGATTGCTCTCGGCCTGGATTACGTCCATTTTCGAGACGGCATCGGCTTCGAGGGCTTTCTTCATGGCGGCATACTGTTTTGAAGCGTATTCATTTTCGGCCAGGGCGGTCTCCAGCGCTCCCTGGGCCTGGTTTACCTGGTCGCGGTAGGTTGTGGACTCAATCAGAAAGAGAGGCTGCCCGGCAGCCACGGTCTGGCCGTCGGTGTAGAGCTGTTTCTGGATTGTGCCGTTCACACGGGCCACGATGTCGGTCATCGAGGCCGCGATCAAAGTGGCAGGATATTCCTGACGAAGGACTACGGAATCGACCGTCGGAAGCGCAACGGAGACTTCCTGGACGCCCTCATTCTCACTGGCGTGTTTCTTGCCGCAACCCGCAACCAGGGGAAGCAGCATAAGGGCGGAAAGCGAGCAGACTGTTATCGTTTTCATTTGTGCGGGATTTTAGAATTCAGAACGCATCCGGGGAAATACCACCTCCGAGAGCTTCATAAAGGGTTACGAGGGAAGACAGAGCGGAAGCCTGGGCCTGAACCAGGTCGCTTTCGCCGGCAAGGGCATTGAGCTGGGCGTTGACGACGTCGCTCATCGGTGAGAGTGAATCCTTGTAACGGCGGATGGCCAGCTGGAGGGCTTCTTCGTTTTCGACGCAGAGTTTCTGGATAACATCGATATGGCGAAGGGCAGCTCCGTATCTGCTGAGGGCGCTGTCGGTTTCTCCGACGGCGTTCATGACAGCGAGATTATAGCTGTCTATTGCCGCTTCCATATCTTCACGGGCAGACACCAGGGAGTATTTGCGGGCGAACCCGTCGAAGAGGGTCCAGCTCAGGGTCGGGGCAACCGACCAGGTGAGGGAATGGCTGCCGAAGAGATTGTCGATTTTGCGGGCGGATGTTCCGATGGTGCCTTCGATGGAGAGTACGGGAAGGAAATCTTTCTTGGCCACTCCGACGGCTGCCGCTGCCGCCGCCAGTTGTTGCTCGGCTTCGACGATGTCGGGACGGCGGCGCAGGATATCGGCGGGAACACCGGCCGGAAGTGTCGACTGCCAGTTGGGCAGGGGGCCTCCGTCTCCCAGCATTGCGGCCGCCTGTGCGGGAAATTCACCGATAAGGATTCCGAGGGAGTTGATGGAGGCGTGGATGGCGCTTTCCAGCGGCGGGATAGAGGCGATTGTGGAATAATAAGTCTGCCACGCCTGGGCCACGTCGAGTTTCGATGCCAGGGTAGCTTCAAAGCGGGCTTCGGCGATTTTGACAATCTTCATTTGGCTTTCGCTGTGGGCGAGAGCTACCTGCAGAAGCCGTTGCTGCTGCCGTAATGTAAAATATGTGGCGGCGATCTGGGCGGTCATCGAGACCATCGCGCCGGCGTATTCGGCCCTGGAGGCGCGATACTGTGCTTTCTTGGCCTTGACTCCCGCGGCTATTCTGCCGAAGATGTCGATTTCCCAGCTTGCCGAAAGCCCGGCATTGAAGAATGATTCCGAAGGGGCCGAGACCGGTTCCCCCTTTCCGGTGGCGCCGGAGGGCTGGTCGTGGGTCCATCCGAGACTGGCGCTTACGGTCGGATACCACCCCGATTTGGCCTGGTTCATGGCCGCGCGGGCGATTTCACGGCGTCGGGCCGCGATGCGCAGATCGTAGTTCCGCTCGACTCCGAGAACAATCAGGGAGTCAAGAACGGGATCGGAGAACTGTTTCCACCAGGTATCCGAGGGGCCTCCGGGAATCTCCTGTATGTTATCCGGCAGATAGGTCCAGTGGGCGGGGAGGCTGTCCGGAGCAAGAGGTTCTGTGGCCCGGGCGCGGCTAAAGGAAGCTCCGTACAGGAGCAACGCTACGGCAAGACCTCCGTTAAAGATACATCTTCTCATAGTCAGGGGCAAAAAGTTGAAGCGTAATAAAAGTCGGAATGACTTTTATGATTATCTAACAACTTTTTGCCCCTGACCGTTTACAGGGTGTCGGCTTTTAACGTTTTTCCGCAGATGAGAGAAAGGTTGCGGAGTAAGGTAATGTTACACCTTACATTTCTCTGTCGGATGGATCACGGAAGACGGGGAAGCAGGTCGGCGAGGGTCTGGACCAGGCCCGGACGGTAACCGTTGGAACGGTTCATCACCCGGTTGAAACTGTCAGCCACCATTACCAGGGGAAGCGAAGTGGCATCGGGCGTAAACTCGAATTCGGCAGCGGCCGCCCGGAACCAATTACCGTCGGGGTCGACGGTTACTTTTACCGTGGAAGGCAGATTCGGGAGGGATCGGAGCGCCGCGGCATCGGCCTCGGTAGGCGCTATCAGCACGATGGGACGTCCCCACGCTTCAAAAGGAGCGCGGTCTGCGGCCAGTTCGTTGAGCAGATGGGCCGACGGTTCATGATTGGGTTTGACGAAAGCGGCGATGAAAGTGCCCCGCCCGGTCAGAGGGAGCAGCGGGTCGGCGTTGAAACTCCCTATGATGCTTACTCCACCCGGTTCGTCATTTATGACGAGGGGCACTTCAATGACTTGGCCGTTATTGGAGCCTGGAACCTCAAACGAGACCAGACGGGCTTTCACTGTCCCGTCAGCCAGGCGTCTCCCCGTGGTCAGAACGTACCGGCCCGGCAGCAGCTCGAATCCGTCTGCGAAGTCTTTTTCCCAGGTGGCGTCTTCGGGATAGTTGAGCAGCTGGGGTATTCCGTTCTCGATCCGGGCAATGGTGAAGTGAATGTAATATTTCGGATTACGGGGAAGGGCGTCGGCTGTCGGATAGGTGAGCTTTACTTTCGCCGGTTGCCCCGTGGTTTCTCCTGTCTCAGAGGTTGCGAATGCTTCCGTATAAGGGTCGGAGGAGGATACGCGGCAAAGTACACGCCCGTCCACCGGGTCGATTTTCGCGTCAAAACCGAGGGCACGGCACAGGGCGACGAAGAAAACCTGTCTGGAACGGGAATCAGTGGAGCGCATCCGCCATACTCCGGCGGGGGAAGTGTAGTAGCGGTTGGGATTGCGGGCATCGTCTACGGCGATATTGTTTTTTACCCATTTTTCCACGGCAACAGGACCGGCGGAGAGGGAATCCCGCAGGGCGGCATCCAGGTTCCGGTCGAAGAACGAAAGCCAGGGAGTAAGCTTTTCATCCGCGATTCGTGGCGCGATTCCCGGGCGACGGTTAAGGAAGAAATCTTCGATAATCTCATAGTCTATATCGCGCCAGTCTTTTTCGCTCAGCCCTTCCAGCCACGTGAGAGCCTCATGCCGGCGGTCGGACGGCGTATTCTTCACCAGGCGTGTAAGAGCGGGATGGTTGCCGTAGGAGGCGACTAAAATCTCGGCCATCCGCGGAGCGTCATCACCCCATGCCGCAACCATCGGGAGTGCAGCCTCCGGACTCAGAAAGGTTCCCATGACGGCGTTGCGCAGGGAATCTTCGTATGCCTTGCGCCGGTCGTTCAGAGCGGTCATCGCTTCGGTTACAGGAGGCAGTGTGGCTGCACCTGCCGGAGGTGTCAGGGTGAGGGAGAGGGGGGAGGCGAGCGGCGCGTTGTCGACGGTCAGGAGTACGGGGTTTCCGTTATCGGCGGAGGCATCGAGTTCCGCCAGGCCGTAGGCTGCACCATCAGGAGTAGCTGCCCACGCAACCAGGTCCCCTTTCCCGCAGAGCAATGATGCAAGGCCATCTTTGTCGGTGACAGTCGCGAAGAGAGGATAGAGTTCCGCATAGTTATATAACCGGAAGCTGACAGGCGCTCCGGCTACCGGGTTGCCATCTTTGTCGACGACCTTGACGACGGCGCGGCGCAGAGGCGCATAATTTGCGGTGACATTGATTCGGGTATAGCAGCTGTCGCGGTAGAGTTGCTGTTCCGGGCCGTCGTAGTTCCCGGTGACGTTAGTGGCCATCATCATGCCACGGGCTGCCGGTGCGTTGAACCATCCCAGGTCGAGGACCGGCTCTGGTTCGCAGGCGCCCAGGAAATGCCATGCCCCGTCGGTCCACACTTCTACCCACGCGTGGTTGTCATCTGTGTGTGCCCACCGGGGGGTATAGACCTGACGGGCCGGAATTCCTACGGCTCTCATGGCGGCTACCCCGAAAGTGGATTCTTCTCCGCATCGTCCGAAAGTAGTGCGGACGGTAGCGAGCGGCGAGGAGGTGCGGGCGTCGCTGGGACGGTAGGTCGCTTTTTCATGACACCAGTGGTTGACTTCCAGGGCTGCCTCAGTCATGGTCATCCCCTTGAGGCGCGGAGCCAGTTCGCGGTAGAAAACCTGACGTGCGGAATCGAGATTCTCATTGTTGACCCTGACGGGGAGGACGAAATGAAGCCATTCGCGGCGGGGTACGGTTTTTCCCCAGGGGAGTTCCTCGCGGGCCCGGAGGGCGCACGCCACGTTCTCTTCCCAGTATTGGCGCGGATAATCGGCCAGGTCGGCGGAGTTCATCGTCGAGCATAGCCAGTCGGTGTATTTTCTGACGGAGTCCGCCGGGACCGGGTCTGTCGCGGCGATACTTTGTGCCGCGGACGCGCAGAGTAATGACAGCGCTAAGTTTTTCAGCTTGAATTGCATGGATATGGATGGTATGTGATTAAGGTTAAGCGATGATTGATTGAAGTTCCCTTACGATGGCGGCTACTTCCCGCCGGTCAGTGGCGAGTTCTCCGTCCTGGTTGCGCAGCCGGGCCGAACCGTGGAATTCCGTGGCTCCGGTCAGGCGTCGGATTTCGGCGATATTGCCGCTTGAGATACCGGCGCCCGGCATGATGGAGATGCGCCCCGCGCTCCGCTCCACAAGCTGGCGCAGCATATCGGTCCCTTCAAGAGCCGACGGAGCCTGTCCGGAGGTGAGAATCCGGTCTACCCCGGCATCGGCCAGAAACTCCAGCGCTTCCAGAGGATTGATTACCCTGTCGAAAGCCCGGTGAAAGGTGACGGAGAGTCCCAGGCGTCGCGCTTTTTGCACAGCCCGGAGGGTCCATTGGGTGTCGATCGTCAGCTCAGAAGTGAGGGCGCCGATGACCACTCCGTCAGCTCCCAGGCTGGCGGCCATCTCTATGTCGGCGAGCATGACGTCTTTCTCCAGCTCGGAATATATGAAATTTCCCTCCCGGGGACGGATAAGAACCATCAGTTTTATAGGCTCATGATCCCTGGGTTCATCGCGGAGCTGGGCCGACAGGTTGATTGCGGCCGCCGACGGGGTCAGTCCGTCAAGTGGGAGAGCTTGGCAGAGTTCTACCCTGGAAGCACCTCCGAGAATTGCCTCGCGGACCGCCTCCACAGTTTCACAGCAGACTTCAAAATCTGTTTTCTCTTTCATCCGATTGTTTTTTGATGGCATAATGTAAGACGGCTTAAAGTTACAATTAATATTGCAGAGCTGCAAATTATGTCGTAACTGATTGCATCCAATGATTGCGTTTAAGGGTCCATTTTGCGGATATCCGCAAAATGGACCCTTAAACTATAAAATCCCATAAATCGACGTAATATCTAAGCACCGAGGCGATTTGT
>CAJUAF010000034.1 GCA_910584365.1 uncultured Muribaculaceae bacterium
TTGTCGAAGCCGCCGGCCTTGATATTACGCCTGATTCTGGGATTTTATAGCTTAATACGGTGACGGGACGTTGAAAAGAAGTCGTAACTTTGTCATACATTTCCAACAGGGGGGAAACGCCCTGCCAGACCTGACTTCAAATCCATATCTGTATAAAAAACTTAAATCTGTTTGCCGTATGAAGTGCAAATCTTACTTAAAGCTGATGCTTTTGCTCATTTGCGGTATGCTGACTACAACCGCGAGGGGTGCGCTTTATCTGATCCCCGAATATAATTATGACACAACCAGGACAGACCCTCACTGGTGTGACTTCGCTCCTGAAGATGACGGCAGCTACAAGGAAGCTGCCGCCAGTACCGCCCTGTGGTGCGACGGCTTTTTCGATCTCGGAAACCTGACGGACGGAACGCCCAATCCACGCAATGCTGAAAAAGCTTACCGTTATCAGTTCCGTCATTCCTATTCGGTCGGGGATGTGGTCCGTGACGGAGGCTTTTGGGAAGGGCCTGTTGTCGGCTATTGTTTTCTTCCGGCTGACAAGTATGTATGGTATATTCATCTGAATCTTAATCTGGGGGAAAACGAGACGTTCCGTTTCCGTATTTCCGCCGCCCGCTCGCTGTCGGACACGTACTATGCGGCCGGCTATGATCTTGTTGACGGGATCTACGGGCAGAATCCCGATACAGACCGTAACATCGTCCCATTCACCACATATAATATCCGTAAGGGAATCTCTCTGGGGGATATGGGACTGGAAGATGCCGCCGGGTTCACGTCGAAAGAGAATATCGACAAGGTGCCTTTCTTCTCGGTGACCGGACTCCGGGGCCTGTACACTCTCCGCATTGAAATTGACCAAGCCAACCCCGGGGATGCCAATTTAATACTGGCTCCTTCCTTATTTGCGACCGGCTCCCTGGGCTTTGCGGAAGCGACCGGCTCTTCGTTCGGAAATTATAAGGGGAACGAGACGGAAAATCCGACGGCGGAGTTTGTTTATGATACGGACGGCAAATACAAAATGCTCATTTTCCCCCAGAATTTTTCGGATGACACTGACAAAGACTGGATAGGGTTCAATATCTCCAAAGGAATAGGCACTGATGCGGTTGCCGGTTTCTGGAATCGCTCCATTATGTTCGACGCCGATTTGAGCGCTAACAATAAGAACGAGAACGTCACCATTGGCAAGACATATCAAACAAGCACCACTAATACAGTTAGCGGCTTGCAGCTGCAGAAAGATAATGGCGGATCCTTCACCGAAGCCTATCGCACGGTGGAGCTGGCGCTTGACGAAGAGACGAAAGAGGTAAAGACTCTGACGGTCGCAGAGGGAAACACCCTCCAGTGTCTGCGCCGTGGATACAAGCCTCCGCGCATATATCTGAACGACAACCTGGTCAAGCTGGATTTCGACCGGGCGTATAACTGCTGGTATACCGAGTTTGTCGCTCCCGCCGGAGGAGAGACTGTGACTTACCGCCGCCGTCCTTTCTGGATCGGAGATGTCAACAGCCCCGAAGAGGTGCTGAAGGATACCGAAAAGAATTCGGAGCTGATTCCCGGACGTACTTATCAGCTTATTGTGGATAACTCTTCGGAGGACCGGACCATTATATGCCGCGAGATGCCTGTTTACATTACAGGTTATTCCAAGACGTTCGGCGACAATCCCGATGACGCTACAGGCTGGAATTCCAACACCTCGGGCCAATTTACCCAGGTTGCCAACGGCATATATTATTTCCCGGTGAGATTCAAGGGGAGCTGTGAATTCGGTATTTCCAAGACCCGGGGAACGTATTGGGAGAATTTCGATGACGGCCGTGCCTACAATGAATCCGGTTCCACACTTAAGGAGGACGGAAAGTCTCGCCTGATGGAAGTGCCGTTCGGCGAATTCAAGCCTTATGAAGGGTTCGGAGCCCCGAAAGGTCAGAATTTCAACTGGAAATTCAACGATGAACTGAATTCCGATGTGGAAAGCTGGTACATAATTGTGGTGGATGTGAATGACAAGAAGGTTTCGGTACAGAGGCCCGGACTGAGTCCGGTAATCTCCGATTTCCGTATCAGTCCTCTGGAGGAAGATCCCGCATGGATGGATAAGGCTAATATGTTTACCGCGGACAATCAGCCTTTCGGATCAGTTCTGAACGGCGCTATCACCGACCCTGTGCGTTACACGCGTCTGAACCACATCAGCTGCCGTCTTTCTTTTACGAGCGAGTATCAGTTGCCCGGGGTGTTTGAAAGTGTGTTCAATTCGCTTTCGCTCAACGGCAAGCGGATAAGCGGCGTAACTGTCGACGGAGGTACAATAGATTTCATAGACTATGCACCCGGTGACAATTATGAGTTTATGGTAATCACTGATCTCCGCTTTCCGAAAAAAGATGATGATGGCAATGTCGTTGAGGGCGAATTTACCACTCAGCAGAACAATATAGAGCTTACAAAGCATCTGTCCCAGAAGTTTGAAGCACCCTCAGTGACTGTCGGCGATACGTACGTTATAAAGCGTGAATCCGGTTATGACGGTCAGACAGCGGTGGCGTTAAGCATCAGTCCTTCATATAATGATATACGTGAACAACTCCATGTCTATTCCGGCTTCCGGCTTGGCGAACGCTCCCATAATACCGCAGGCACCGGTAGCACGACGCGGGAATACCGCGGATATATTCTTTCTTCCGGTGCGGACCAGGCGACGGCGATGCAGCCCCTTGATGGTTATACGGTATTCGACGGCGGAAACTATGGCGCAGGGCACGACTGGTCAAGCATAGCTCTGACAGCAGGAAAAATGCCCCTTCATATCGGCAATGTTGTTGGAGACAACATTGATCCTTACAGCATTTTTACGGCTACAGTAGACGCCAGCTTCTATGCCCATTATCCTGTCCTGGCCTCAGATAACGGTGCGGAATTCACTTCCGCAGTGACTTCTCAGGCGGTTTCCCGCAGGGTGGTTTCTGATAACCGTCATATTGAACGCGTCGACGCTCCCGCGGAGTCGCCTGTCAGGCTGCCGTTTGCAATCCGGGGGCCTTTGTCGGGGCTGGAGGAGACAAACGTCTCCGAGACTTCGGAAAGCGAATATTTCGATCTCGGGGGACGTCCGGTCGACGGCGGTTCTCTCCGGCCCGGTGTCTATATCCGGAAGACCGGTGACGCCGTGGAGAAACTAATAATCAGATAATTGCGATTTTGACAAATAGAAAAACAGTCAGGTTAGAAATTCATGATAATGTTACGATTAGTAGTAAGATAAAAGCAGAATTACAGCAAGTAACATCGTTATACGATTATGATTAATCAGGGAGACGGATCTGCCGGGAGGCGGGTCCGCCTTCCGTTTGTTAAGAAATATTAAATATAGAGGCCGATACGGGGAAATATCGTAATTTTAGCCTGAAATAATTTTGAACAGTCACTTTTCGGTTACATGAAGAAAGTCTTTTTGTCGCTGCTGATTCTGGTGTGTTGTATTCCCTGTGTGAGCGGGGTTTCCGATGAGGCTTTTCGCCGATGGCATGGCGACAAATATTCGATGTTTATTCATTTCGGGCTTTACTCCCGTCTTGGGGGTGTCTGGAACGGGGAGCCGGTACGGCGCGGATACAGCGAGCAGATTCAGTCGTTCGCCGGTATTTTCAGCGACTGGTACGGCGAAACAGCCCTGGAGTTCGATCCTGTCCGATTCGATGCCGACTCAATCGCGGCGCTTGCCCGCAGGGCCGGAATGCGTTCCGTGGTGTTTACTTCCAAGCATCATGACGGGTTCTGTATGTTCGCGACAGCTACGACCGAATATAATTCTGTCGAAGCCACGCCTTCCGGTCGCGACTTTGTCCGGGAAATGGCCGAAGCGTGCAGCCGCGCAGGACTGAAATTCGGGATCTATTTCTCGCTGATCGACTGGCATTTCCCCCATGCCTATCCCATATCGAGCCATAACTGCGATTTCATCACTCCCCAGCATCATGAATTCTCCAAAGCCCAGGTAAGGGAACTGCTGACTAATTACGGGCCGATATCTGAGTTCTGGTTTGATATGGGATGCAACACTCCCTCCCAGAGCCGGGAGCTTTATGACCTGGTCCGGGAACTCCAGCCCGACTGTATGGTCAGCGGACGCCTGGGGAACGATTGCTATGATTTCTGTGTGATGGCCGACAATGCCTATCCCGACGGCACCCTGGACACCCCCTGGCAGTCGGCCGCGTCAATGTTCAACGAGACATGGGGGTACCGTTCCTGGCAGGAGCGGGGCGCTGTCGGCGACAAAGTTGCCGAGAAACTGCGTAACCTGGTCAGCGTTGTATCCCACGGGGGTAATTTCCTGCTGAATATCGGTCCGACGGGGACGGGCGAGGTAGTTCCTTTCGAGGCCCAGGTGCTGGAGCGGATAGGGGAGTGGCTCGACCGCAACGGCGACGCCATATATGATACCGAGGCCACCCCCTTCCGGGAGGATTTTCCCTGGGGGATGGTGACCCGCCGAGGGGAGAATCTTTACCTGATTCTTACCGGAGAACGTCCCGGGGACGGGAAGATACGTCTGCCGCGTCCGGAAGGAAGAATTGTCTCGGCGTCGGTGCCTTTCGAGAACCGTAAGGGAGAAATTCTTTTCGCCCTCCCCGACAGCTCCTGTAATAATGGTGATGTTGCCGTTATCCGGGTCAGATTTGACCGACCGGTAGCGGATATGCCGGTGAAGGAAGGGAGCGTTGTTCCCCGGTTCAGCTATTCCTGTTTTGATTTCGCTACGAACTATCAGAGCATCGTCAGCTATGACTGGCATTTCAACCGTGCTTTCCGCACTATGGAATTTCTTTATACCCCTCAGGAAGAGGGGAAGAGTATTCTGGCGCAGATAGACGGCACGGATTATGAGGTTCAGCTTTCTGACGGGAAGAAAATTCCCCTTAAAGGTATTGACGGACTTGCGTGGGGAGGGAGATTCCTCTGTAAATCGGGAGAATGGTTCGACACTCCGGCGGTAATGGAGACAGACAGCCTCAAACCCCACAGACGTCAGAACTGGACACCGGTGGATGCTTCCGAAGGCGTGGTACCCTCGGTGATGATGGATGCGGTCTATGTGATGCAGGATGTGGTATCGCCCGATGACCGGGAGATTCTGATGGAAATCGGAGGTAGCACCGGCGTGGATCTCTTTCTTAACGGACACAGAATAATGAAGCATCTTAATCCTTACGGGACTTCCCGGCGCGACGAGATGGTAGCACTCCCGCTGAAGCAGGGGAGAAACCGGATTGTGCTGCGGAGTTATAACCGTTTCGGAAAGGAAAATTACTGGAAACTGTCTCCGGCGCCGCAACAGCATCTTTTGAGCCGGACAGTGCTACTTCCGGATGCTGTCGGGAAAGGGAGACATATAATTAATGTAAGACAGCAGGGGCTTCCTTCGGTCAACGCCGACACGGAGCTTTCAAATATCTGCCTGTCGGTCAGATGAACGTATGGCGCAATGATTACGGCGGGAAATGATACAATAATGATGATTGCAGGATGAAAGAATCAGGATATTTCAGGGGGGTGATGATTGCTGTCGGCCTCGCTTCGGCGGCGCTGTTCGCCTCGCTCCTCTTTTTCGGTACCTCCGATGTGGCGCCCGCGGATGTGTGGCGGGTGCTTACGGGGGATGGCGATGAGATAACCCGCTTGATTGTCGTGGACCTGCGTCTGCCGATGGCGTGTGCGGCGATGCTGTCGGGTATGGCCCTGGCTGTGGCCGGCCTGCTGTTGCAGACAACGTTCAACAACCCCCTGGCGGGGCCTTCGATACTCGGCGTCTCCACCGGGGCGTCCCTCGGCGTGGCGGTGATGCTGCTGACCCTGGGGGGAGGAGCCGCCGTAGGCATAGGGCGCTATGCCGGAGCGCTGGCCGGAGCGTTGGCCGGGTCGGCTGTGATTCTGCTGGCGCTGCTGGCCTTTTCCCGGTTTGTCCGCGGCACGGCGATGTTGCTGATCGTCGGTATTCTGCTGGGCTATCTTGCTTCAGCGGCGATTTCGATTCTGAATTTCTACGCTACCGAAGAAGGGGTACATTCATTTGTGATCTGGGGTCTCGGAAGTTTTTCGGGGATAACCAAAGGGGAGCTGACGTTTTTCGGTCCGGTCATCCTGGGGTGCGTGGCCCTGTCGATGCTGATGGTAAAGCCGCTCAACGCTCTGCTGCTGGGACCAGACTACGCGGCTTCTATGGGGGTGAATCTCCGGGCGGTGCGCAACTGGCTGATGACTCTTGCCGGAGTGCTGACGGCGGTTGTAACCGCTTTCTGCGGTCCCATCGGTTTCCTGGGACTGGTGATTCCTCATGTGGCCCGGCTGACGCTCAATACCTCCAACCATCTGCGGCTCCTGCCGGCCACAGTAATGTGGGGAGCCTTTGCGGGACTTCTCTGTTGCGCCATAAGCGTTTTCGCCGGCAACGGAGGGATTCTGCCCGTCAATGCCATCACTCCGCTGCTGTCGGTTCCCATCATAATATACGTTATTGTCAACCGTCATAAACTCAGTTACTTCCGATGAATACGCCGTTGCTTGAACTAAAGAATGTCGCCCTGGGATATGACGGTAAGGTGCTTTACCGGGATGTCAACCTCCGGGTCGGACGCGGGGAGATGGTAGCCCTCCTGGGGGCCAACGGAGCCGGAAAGTCTACGTTGCTCCGCTGTGTCACCGGCACACTGGCCCCCCTTGACGGTACCGTTGAGATTGCCGGACGACCTCTTGAGGGGATCCCGCGCAGGGAACTTGCCCGTCTTGTAAGCCTGGTGAATACGGGGATGACGATGGCCGGGGCGCTGACCGTCCGTGAGCTTGTAGGGCTGGGGCGCCAGCCCCACACCGGATTTCTCGGATTGCTGTCGCATCATGACCGCGAGGTCATTGACCGCTCGATGGAGGAGGTCGGGATGTCGGCGCTGGCCGGGAGGCAGGTGGCTTCGCTTTCCGACGGTGAGCGGCAGAAAACCATGATTGCCCGTGCGTTGGCCCAGGAAACACCCGTCATGGTTCTGGACGAACCGACGGCCTTTCTGGATGTGGCTTCCCGCCTTGAGACCATGCAGCTACTCGGTTCCCTGGCGCGGACCGAAGAGAAAGCCGTAATCCTTTCCACCCACGATGTCGCCTCGGCCCTCCGGCTTTGTCAGCGCCTGTGGCTGATCGAGGATGATGACGCCGGAAAGCGTGTTATCGTTGACGGGACTCCCGCCTCCCTTATCGCCGACGGCGCCCTTGCATCCCTCTTCCGCGGGCGCCGCGTTTCCTTCGATCCCTCTCTGATGGACTTCCTCCCCGGTTGATTGTCCGTACTCTTTCGCTCCGGCGCCCCTGCGGCAACTATCCGAGATTAGGCAGGATTACCCGGAAGAATACCATCTGGATGATAGCCAGGGCCGCGGCGAGCGTCCCGGCGTATCCCCAGCATTTCTGTAGCAGGCTTCCGACAATGATTCCCAGCAGAATGATTCCCGCTATAATCCCGAATACGGTCCAGTAAGTCAGCGCATCCCGGAGAGGAAGCGGCAGCATTATGCCGATGGCGGCTCCGGCGATTACTGTTGCCAGGAATCCTTTCCCTATCCATGACTCCATGAATTCCGGTCTTCTGAACTGTCTCATAGGGGTGTCGATTTTCATTGATGTGTTGAAAAGAGAACACTGCCGCCGCATGATTTGTTTTGCCGCCGGCATATAGCGCCGAGGGTGTGCGCAGCGGACCGTAATGGCCGCAGGCACACCCTCGGGATATCCTGTAACGCGGATCAGGGGGAGTTCAGGGGATTGGGGCGTTGTCGGGGTCGGTGTACCACTTGGAGTAGAAGAGGTAGTTGCGGGCGATGCGCTCGTTGAGTTCGCGGGCTTTCTCAGGTTCCATCATCTTGACGAACTTGGCGGGAGCGCCGGCCCACATTTCGTGGGGGCCGATTTTGGTCTTGGAGAGGACCACGGCGCCGGCTGCCACCAGGGCGCCTTCTCCGACTTCCACGTCATCCATGACGACGGCGCCCATTCCGATAAGGGCGAACTCGCGGATATGGCAGCCGTGGAGGGTGACGTTATGGCCGATGGAGACGTCGTTGCCGATTTCGATGGTGGATTTCTGGTAGAGGGTGTGGAGTACCGACCCGTCCTGGATGTTGACGCGGTCGCCGATGCGGATGGAGTTGACATCGCCGCGCAGGACGGTGTTGAACCATACGGAACATTCGTCGCCCATTACGACGTCACCCACGACTGTGGCGTTTTCGGCCAGGAAGCAGTCGCGGCCGATGCGGGGAGTGAACCCGCGCAGGGGAAGTATCAGTGCCATACGCTCGGGTTATTTTTTGAGTTCACGGGTCTTGTCGGCCAGCCATGTTTTCTGGGCGTCGTTCAGGCGCGGGGACAGGCGCCGGTAGACTTCCTGGTGGTAGCCGTTTACCCAGTTGATTTCTTCGGCGGTCATGATGGCGGTGTCGAAGAGGCTGAGATCCCAGGGGAAGAGCGTCATCGGCTCGAAGCGGTAGAAGCGGCCGAACTCGGTGGTAAAGGCGTCGACTGTCAGCACGAGGTTCTCGCAGCGGATGCCGTGGATGTCGGCGCGGTAGAGGCCTGGTTCGTTGGAGGTCAGCATCCCGGGGCGCAGCGCTACGGGGACATGGTTGAGGCGGATGCTCTGGGGGCCTTCGTGGACGTTGAGGAAGTGGCCCACGCCGTGGCCGGTGCCGTGGAGGTAGCTCAGCCCCTCTTTCCAGAGGAACTGACGGGCGAGGGCGTCGAGCTGGTCGCCGCGGGTTCCTTCGGGATAAATGGCGGTGGCCAGGGCGATATGCCCTTTCATCACAAGGGTGAAGTCGTGGCGTTCGGCCTCGGTGGGGTTGCCGACGGCGATGGTGCGGGTGATGTCGGTCGTGCCGTCGAGATACTGGGCGCCACTGTCGATGAGCAGCAGACCTTCGGGTCTGACTGTGGAGGAGCTTTCCGGGGTGGCGGAGTAATGGACGATGGCTCCGTGGGGACCGTAGCCGGCGATTGTCTCGAAGGATTCGCCGATATAGAGGTCCTGCCGGGAACGATAGCGGGTCAGGATGTCGGCCACGTCAAGTTCGGTCAGCTCGATGCCGTCGTGCAGACGTGCTTCGATTTCCATGAAAGCGCCTACGAGGGCCACACCGTCTTTCTCCATGGCGTTGCGGATTCCGGCGAGCTGGACCTGGTTCTTGACAGCTTTCATCAGTGGGACAGGCGATGCGCCGGGGATGGCGCGGCTGCCGAGCGTGTCGATCAGGCGGTATGTTGTCTGGGTGGCGTCCACGAGGACCGTGGCAGAGGCGGGGAGGGCGCTGAGGAAAGTGAGGACGGAGTCGTAGGGGGCGGTAGTCACTGATGCCGCCTCAAGATATGCCTTCACCGGGGCGTCGATTTTCTCTTCCTTTATAAAGAGTGTGGACCCGGCGGGGGAGAGGAAGAGGAATCCGGTGGCGACGGGATTGCAGGCTACGTCGCTGCACCGTATATTGAGAATCCAGGCCAGCTCGGCCAGGTCGGAAATCAGGATTGATTCCGCTCCCTGCTCTTTGACGGCCAGGAGGATGTCGCGGATTTTGTCAGCGGCGCTTTTTCCGGCATATTTTTCTTCATGGAGGAAGACTTTGTCGGAGGGGAGAGAAGGCCGGTCGGTCCAGATGGCGTCGACAGGAGAGAAATTGGTGTCGAGCTTCAGTCCGTTTTTCTCCAGGGAAGAGCGCAGGGAGGCGATTTCGCCGGAGGAGAAAAGGAGTCCGTCAAGTCCGACGGTTTCCCCTTTGACAAGGTGGGAGGCCAGGTAGCGGGGAATCGAGGGAGTATCTGGCAGCCCGTCTTTCATCAGGGTTATGGTTGTGCCCTCCAGTTGCTGGGCTGCCTGGAGGAAGTAGCGGGAGTCGGTCCACAGGAGAGCTTCCTTGAGCGTTATCACCAGGGTTCCTGCCGAACCGGTGAATCCGCTGAGCCAGCGGCGTACCTGCCAGTAGTCGGCGATATATTCTCCTAGGTGGGCGTCGGTCTGGGGGATGATTGCTGCCGCGATACCGGATTTTTTCATTTCCGCGCGATAGGCGTTCAATCTTTCGATGATTGTTTCTTTCATTATATTATGGTGGTTTGTTGTCTGCGGGTGTGAAATGTCGCCGGAGGGAGATTCATATTGCAAATATAGTGTTTTTTTCGGTCCGTTGTATCGGGCGGAAAAATTTAATTGATTCCGGCTCAGGAAGCGGGGTAGGGTAACCGTCGATGAAAGGGGCTGATTATTAGGAAGCTATCGCGTATGAGGGAGATGGCGGAGCGGGCGAGTGCAAAATTTATTTGAAAAAAAACTTGAATTTTTTTGCTGAAATATTTGGTCAATTCAAAAAGAGTGCGTAACTTTGCAACCGCAAATGAGACGGTAACCCCGCTGAAATCTTAAAGAATAAACGCCTTCGGTTTAAGAAATGTTTGCTTTTCCGAGGATTTGTTTTGAAAGAGTCAGCACGGTCTCGATTGAGAACTTTGAAAATTGCCTCTTTAGCTCAGTTGGCCAGAGCACGTGATTTGTAATCTCGGGGTCGTTGGTTCGAATCCGACAAGAGGCTCAGTTGTTTATAGCATTTGGAAAATGTAATTTCGCTATAAGGGCGTGTTCCAGAGTGGCCAAATGGGGCAGACTGTAAATCTGCTGGCTTTGCCTTCGGTGGTTCGAATCCATCCGCGCCCACAATACTTTTCCTGCTGTGACGCCGGTCGTCAACGGCTGATAAGTTTTCAAATGCGGAAGTAGCTCAGTTGATAGAGCATCAGCCTTCCAAGCTGAGGGTCGCG
>CAJUAF010000035.1 GCA_910584365.1 uncultured Muribaculaceae bacterium
TGGGCGCTCCTCCCGGAGGATTGAGGGGCGCTGGGAGGCTTGGGCGGAAGACAGGAAGTCCGCCTATGGGCGGACCACACGACAGGCAGCTCCGAAGGAGTTTTGGTTTCCAGTAAGGATAGGGGAGAGAGGGAGAGAGGGGTGGAAAACGGGCATAAAAAAACGAGGCTTGCCATCACGGCAACTCCTCGTTAAATAATAAACCAATCATTATCACATTTCTTGCAATGGAAAAAGTAATTTTGCTATGTACTATTAAAACACGGGTGGGGAAGAATGGTTCATGGAGAGGTAATTTTTTTCCTGATTTTTTCTGTTTTTTGAAAAATTATTTTTTCGGGGAAGTTTCAGTTGTTTTTACGGGGAGTTTTCGTTAATTTTGTATGATGAGGCGGCGTATTGGCGCCTGTTACATTTATTAACTACACCGGGCATGGTTTTTGCCCAACGATTGATTAACTTTGCAACAAATAAAAAGATACATATATGGAAAAACCGTCTAAAACTAAAAAGACAGCCGCTAAGAAAGGGGAAAAGGCTCTTGATCCGAAGGAGGCCAAGCTCAATGCCCTTACCCAGGCGCTGAACAATATCGAAAAGGACTATGGCCGGGGCGCGGTTATGAAGCTCGGCGATGAAGTTGTGGAGAAAGTGGATGTAATTCCGTCTGGTTCCATCGGACTGAACTTCGCACTGGGTGTGGGAGGCTATCCCAAAGGGCGTATAATTGAGATCTACGGCCCGGAATCCTCAGGTAAGACTACTCTTGCACTCCACGCCATTGCGGAGGCTCAGAAGGCCGGAGGAATCGCTGCAATGATTGATGCCGAACACGCCTTTGACCGTTTCTATGCCGAGAAGCTCGGAGTCGATGTCACCAATCTTCTTATCTCGCAGCCTGACAACGGAGAGCAGGCGCTGGAGATTGCAGAGCAGCTGATCCGTTCGGCGGCGATAGACATCCTTGTCGTTGACTCCGTGGCCGCCCTTACTCCTAAGAGCGAAATAGAGGGGGATATGGGGGACCGCAACGTCGGTCTGCAGGCGCGTCTTATGTCGCAGGCAATGCGTAAGTTGACGGGGACTATCGCCCGTACCAACACTGTCTGCATCTTCATAAATCAGCTCCGCGAGAAGATCGGCCAGATGTTCGGCCCGTCGGAAACCACTACCGGCGGAAACGCGCTGAAATTCTATGCTTCCGTGCGCGTGGATATCCGTCCCGGCACTTCCCTGAAGGACGGGGACAATGTCCTGGGAAAACACGCCAAGGTGAAAATTGTGAAGAACAAGGTCGCTCCCCCCTTCAAGCGCTGCGAGTTCGACATCATGTTCGGCGAGGGCATCTCGAAGGCGAGCGAAATAATCGACCTCGGAGTAGAGCTGGGTATAATTGTCAAGAGCGGTTCCTGGTTCAGCTATAACGGCTCCAAAATCGCCCAGGGACGCGATGCAGCCAAGGCCATTATCGACGATAATCCCGAACTGGCTTCCGAGCTTGAGGCCAAGATAATGGAGGCTCTCCAGAATAACTCGGATGGCGCCGGCAAGAAGAGCAAGGTGAAACCTAAAGCGGTCAAGGAGGAAAGCTCTCAATCCCGCGAGGAGGAAGAAGCCCGCTACGCTGATGATTCCGAAGAACTCGATGATGTCGATATCGACGACGATTTCAACGAGGACTTCTCTCTCGAAGAGGATATGTGAGGAGGTCTTTTCGGTCTCCCGCCGCAGAAATGAAAGGGAATGACGATCAATCAGGGAATACTCTCGGTCAATCCCTTTCACCCTATATACAGATATACAGTAAACATAATGGCGATGCGTCAAATCATTGGATTCAGGCGCATCGCCATTATGTTTACTGTGCTGCCTCGGAGGGGAGCGGTATATTGCGTGTTATTGCTTCGTAGCTATGCCATATGCTCCGCAATCCATCCCGGTCAATGAGGGTGCCACGAAAGGGCTGAAACCGGATATAGGGAGCCTATAATAGATTAAGGACATTCCGCGAAAGAACCGCGAAATGTCCTTAATCGTATGTTAACGGGGTTGGAATTGCATTGGGAGCGCCAGGCTCATCACTTGGCGGCGCGGCGGGAGTTGGTCAGGTAGGCGACCGGAGTGGCAATAAAGATGGTTGCCAGGGTACCTACAACAACTCCGAAGAGCATTGCGAAGATGAAGGAGCGGATCGAGTCGCCACCCAGGATGAAGATGCAGAGCAGCACCAGGAAGGTGGAGAACGACGTCATGATGGTACGTCCCAGAGTGGAGTTGAGCGACTTGTTGATCAGAGTGGCGAAATCCTGCTTGGGATAGAGGCCGATATTCTCGCGCATACGGTCGAATACAACCACGGTATCGTTAATCTGATAACCGATCATTGTCAGGATAGCGGCGATGAAGCTCTGGTCGATTTCCATAGCGAACGGGAAGATACCCCAGAAGATGGAGTAGAATCCGATGATGGAGAACGCGGTGAAGGCTACGGCAGCGAGGGCGCCCAGCGAGAAGGCCACGTTGCGGAAACGCAGAAGGATGTAGAGGAACATCGCGATAAGCGAGAGAACCACGGCCACATAAGCCTTGTTGCGCATATCGTTAGCCACGGTCGGGCCTACGGTCTGCGAGGAGAGGATACCCTGGGTTTCGTCGGTGGTGGAGAAATCTTCCAGCGTCATGCCGTCGGGCAGGAGGCCTTCAGCCTTGAAGGTATCGTAGAGTTTCTTGGTGATTTCCTCTTCAATGGCGGAAGCGTCTTCGTCGGACTTGATCTTGTAGTTGGTGGAGACGCGAACCTGGTTGGAGTTCTCGATGGTGATTACCGAGACAGCCGCGGTCTCGCCGTTGGCGTTGAAGACGGGCATCAGGGTCTGCTGGAGCTTGTCGGTCTGGACGGGCTTCTCGAACTTGACAACATAGTTGCGGCCTCCGGAGAAGTCGATACCCTGGTTAAGACCCTTGGTGAAGAGGGAGATGACAACCACGGCAACAAAGATTCCGATTACCATGAAGGCAACCTTGCGGGCGCCCAGGAAGTTGTAGTTGGTGTTGCGGAAGAGGTTGCGGGAGATTGCGGTGTCGAAGGTAAGGGTGCTGAACGCTTTCTTCTTGGCGCCGAGGATGAAGATAATACGGGTCAGGTAAACGGCGGTGAAGAACGAGCAGATGATACCGATGATAAGGGTGGTGGCGAAGCCCTTGATGGGACCTGTACCGAAGAAGAGGAGGATTACACCGGTAATAATAGAGGTGAGGTTGGAGTCGAAGATTGCCGAGAAGGCGTTGGAGTAACCGTCGGCGATAGCGGTGCGCACGGACTTGCCGTTGCGGAGTTCTTCTTTGGCGCGCTCGAAGATAAGCACGTTGGCGTCAACGGCCATACCGAGGGCAAGCACGATACCGGCGATACCCGAGAGGGTCAGCACTGCCTGGAAGGAGGCCAGGATACCGAAAGTGAAGAAGAGGTTGAGTACAAGACCGAGGTTGGCGATAAGGCCCGGGATGACTCCGTAGACAACGCACATGAAGATCATCAGCAGCACGATGGCCAGCACGAACGACCACAGACCGCTCTCGATGGCCTGCTGGCCGAGCGACGGACCGATGACCATGTCGGAGATGATGTCCACTTTGGCGGTCATCTTACCGGATTTGAGGACGTTTGCAAGGTCCTGGGCTTCCTCTACGGTGAAGTCGCCGGTAATCTGTGAGCGTCCGCCTTCGATTGCGGTGCGGATATTGGGGTAGGAGTAAACCTGTTCGTCAAGAACGATGGCGATGGGGTGGCCGATGTTGGCCTGAGTCAGACGGCCCCATTCGCGGGCTCCTTCGGAGTTCATGGTCATGGAGACAACGTTGCCCTGCAGCTGGTCGTAGTCGCTGGAGGCGTTTGTCACGCAGGAGCCGTCGAGGGCAGCTTTGCCGTTGTTGGTCTTCAGGGCGATGAGCTGGTAGGTGTCAAGCTGGCGTTCCTTGCCGGTGACGGTGTCCTGGTAGGTTACGGGGGTGGGCTTGACGCTCCAGCGGAGCTTCAGGTTGGAGGGGAGATACTGCTTTGCGGCGGGGGAGGCGAGGATGGAATCCACGGCGTCCTTCTGCTTTGCGGACACGATAGCCAGCACGGGGGATTCGCCGCTGCCGGCCTGGAGGAAGTTCTGACGGAGAGTGGCTTTGCCCTGGGCCTGGAGGCTGTTGTCAAGCTGAGCCACGGCTCCTAGCAGCTGACCTGCGCCGTAGCACTCGTAGAATTCGAGGTTGGCCGAGCGCTGGAGCAGCTCGCGTACACGCTGGTGTTCCTTCACGCCGGGGAGTTCCAGAAGAATCTGGCCGTCGTTGTCCTGGAGAACCTGGATATTGGGGGATACAACTCCGTAGGCGTCGATACGGTTGCGAAGCACGTTGGTGGCGGAGTTGTTGACGCGGTCCTTGACCTCAGCCTTGAGGGTCTGGGCTACGGCGTTGTCGCTCTGGTTGGGTTTGATGATGGAATTGAAGACGACGTCGAACTGCGCGCCGGGATTGAGCTTGCGGTACTGCTGCACGAAAGTCCCGACGTAATCCGAGGCGTGGTTCCCCTTGATGATCGAGTCGGTGGCGGCCAGGGCGCTTTCGAAAGAGGCGTCGGCGTCGGAGTTCTTCATGGAACGAAGCATATCGGGCATGGAAACCTGGAGGATAACGTTCATACCTCCCTTAAGGTCAAGACCGAGGCCTACGCCCCACTTCTGCACTTCGTTGTAGTTGTAGCCCAACCAGACGGGGGTCTTGCTGATTGAGTCGATGTAGGCCTTGTAAGCCTTGCTGTACTGCTCGGAATTCTTGCCTTGCTGACCTGCCTGGGCCAGAGCGTACTGTTCGGCTTTGGCTTCCTGCTTGTTGCTTACAAGGGAGAAAGAGAGGTAGAACAGGCACACCAGCACCAAGAAAATCGCGATAACACCGGCAATGATGCTTCCGAGGGTTCCTTTGCTTTGCATGTGTTAGATAAAAATTGTTATGAAGTTATTATTAATTTTCGTCTAAATGATTGGTTGTTAACTGGTTGAGTTAACGTAGAAACAGGCGTGGATGCCCCGGGGGACATAAACGCCTAATTTTCAGCTTGCAAATATACGAAGAATCGTTGGTTTAAGCAAACAAATTCGCGGATTCCGCTCAAAAAAGTTGGTGTCCCTCCGGCCCGGGGCGTCAATCAGCGGGGGATTTTGGCCAAGACGGGAAAATTTCGTAACTTTGCGGCGTCGTATTTTTGCGGCGCCGATTATAAGCAGTGTTTTGTAATCCTCATCGGAGGGCAAGCTATATTGCCGGATAAGATGACCGGGTAAAACCTTGATTCTTATTCGGCTATTATTATGTCTGACCTTTATTGCCGACAAGATTATGAAAAGAGATGCAATTGACCTGGGGAAGACCGGAATTCCCCGCCTGTTCCGGATGTATTTCGTGCCGACAGTGCTGGGGATGCTATCGTTGTGTGCGGTGACGGCCACGGACGGTATATTCGTGGGACGCGGTGTTGGGAGCGACGCCCTGGCCGCGGTGAATATCTGTATTTCCCCGACCATGGTGATGGTGGGTATAAGCCTGATGCTTGGGGTCGGGGCTTCGGTGGTGTCGTCAATCCATCTGGCCAACCGCAATGTCAAGGCCGCGAGGCTGAACATAACCCAGGCGTTGCTGGCAGCCACCGCCGTGGTGACGCTGTTCCTGATAGTAACCCTTGCTTCTCCCGCCACAACGGGGCGGTTGCTCGGGAGTTCCGAATCGCTGATGCCGCTGGTTGTTGAGTATATGCCCTGGATTTTCGCGGCGTGTATGTTCCAGGCATGGTGCGGAATCGGTCTGTTCGTGGTGCGCCTCGACGGCTCTCCGGGCTATGCGATGTGGTGCAACATAATCCCGGGACTGCTCAACGCCCTGCTCGACTATATCTTTATTTTCCCGCTGGACATGGGAATCCGGGGGGCGGCCATAGCCACGTGTGTCAGCTGTCTGACAGGAGGCCTTATGGTTATGGCCTACCTGGGGCGCTTCGCCACGACGCTGCGTATTATACGGGTGAAACTCAGCTGGAAAAGTTTCAGACTGACCATGCGCAACATCGGCTATCAGTGTAAAATCGGAGTGTCTGCGCTTCTCGGCGAGGCCACGATGGGACTTCTGATGCTGATGGGGAACCTTATGTTCATGCGATATATGGGGAACGACGGAGTCGGGGCGTTCAGCTGGCTTTAGGGGGGGACCGGCATCTGGCTTGCCCTTTTCGCTTCGGAGCTGTTGACATCCCTTTGCATCGCCGGCTACTATTTTTACCGGCGCCGCATGGCCTGACAAGTGGGGAGGAGGGGCAGTCCGCCTATGGGCGGACCACACGGCAGGCAGCCCCGCGGCCGGGGGAGGACGCGGGGCTGGTCTGGGAACAGAGTGGGATTATTGGAAATAAGGGGGCCTTATTTGCGGATGACGATGGAGAGGGGGAGGGTAGCGGAGGATGCGGTGACGGTCAGGGTGCGCGTCTTGCTGTCGTAGGAGTGTTTGACGCGGGAGGGGGAGGTGACCGCCGCGGGTTTGTCTACGTTGTGGATAACGAATGTAAGGGTCCGCTTTGCGGGGAGGCCGGGATACAGGGAACCGCTCTGCGTCGCATCGAGGGTGATGGAGGCGGGGGTGTTGCCGGCGGTAAGGTTGAGCCATCCGAATTCTCCAGAGGAGAGGGAAAGTGCTGACGAGCGGTCATCCTCGAAGAGGTTATAAGAGGTTTTGCCGGAGCCGGATGTCGGGTAATAGTCGATGGTATAGCGCGAAGGATCGTAGTCGCCGGTGTTGCGCATCCTGTAATTGGCTTTGGGGAGCAGGGCGCCGGCGCGGGCGAAGAGGGGGAGGCGCTCCAGGGGAGCGTCGACTATGGCTTCGGTGCCTCCGGCATATACTTTCGAGGGATCGTTGATGTCAACCCACTCGCCGGCGGGGAAGACAACGCTGCGGGAAGTCGTGGAGGGAGTCAGAACCGGCGCCACCATCACGTCGCGTCCCCAGAGGTACTGGTCGCTGATGGAGTCCAGGAGAGCCGGATTCCCGTCGTAGTAGCCCAGGGGGCGTACCAGCGGAAGACCCTGAAGGGCGTTCTCGGCGGCGAGGGTATAGTTGTAGGGGAGCCAGCGATAGCGTTCTCTGATTACCGGGAGGAGGATATGCTGCAGGTCGGGATAATTGTAAGGTTCGGCGTACTGCTGGGCATGGGTGCGCAGGACGGGAGAGAAGAGTCCCAGCTGGAGCCAGCGCACGTAGAGTTCGGGTTGCATCGCGTTGGCCGGGTCGACGGCGAAACCGCCCACGTCATGGCTCATGTAGCCCAGTCCGCTCAGTCCGGAGTTGAGCATGATGCGGATCTGCGGTTCCAGGCCTCCCCAGGAGCGGCTTACGTCGGTGGACCAGGGGAAAACGGAGAAACGCTGCAGGCCGGCGGTTCCCCCGCGCATGAGGGTCATGAGGCGCGTCTCGGGATATTTCTCGCGGAAGAGGTCATAGATTATCTGGCTCCAGTCGTTGCCGTAGAGGTTGTGGTACTGTCGGGTTGTCAGTCCGTTGTTGTGGTACATCCCCTCGGGATGTACTTCGGGTTCGCCCAGGTCTCCCCACCATCCGGTAACCCCCTGGTCGGTGAGATCTTTGTATCGTTCGCGGAGCCACTGGCGCGTCTCGGGGTTGGAGACGTCCAGCATTCCTCCCTCGCCTACCCATATCTTGACTTCCTTGACGTTCCCTACGGAGTCCTTGCCGAACATCCCGCGCGGAGCCAGGTAGTTATAGTTGTCTATGGCGCGTCCGTTCTTAAGGACATAGGGCTGGGAGATTGTCACCATGTTTATGCCCCGGGCTTTCAGGTCGGCGAGCATCTTGCGGTGGTCGGGCCATTGCTGCGGATCCCAGGCCAGGCGTCCCATGTCCTGCTCTTTGCCGTACCAGTAGAGGTCCAGCACCATCCCGTCGAGGGGGTAGCCCTGGCGGCGCAGGGTATCGGCCACTCCGAGGGTCTCCTTCTGGGTGCGGTATCCGTATTTCGAAGAGATATATCCCAGCGACCAGAAGGGAGGAAGAGGCTGGCGGCCGGTGATGGCGGTCAGTTCGCCGGCGATGCCGGGAAGTCCTTCGTCAGAGGCGAAATAGTAATAGGAGACGTCGCGGGGGGATTCGGTGGCGTATTCGAGCGGCTTGCCGGTGACAAGTTCGGCGGCTGCGAAGTCGTCCAGAAGTACTCCGTAACCCTCGGGAGCGATCAGCAGGGGCATTGTGATGTTCATCTGGCGTATGCGGGGATCATTGCCCGTGTAGCCGTAGTTCTGGCGGTTGTACATCACCAGGGTGTCGCCGGCCAGATTGAGACGGAATCCGCGCTCTCCGGCGCCGTAGAAATTGTCGCCGCTGCCGATGGGCTGCAGGGTGAAAGTCCGTCGTCCGCGTTCGTCGGTTGTCCGTTGTCCGCTGTCATAGAGCCCTTTGCCGCGTCCGGAAGAGAAGGTGACCGCTCCGGTCTTCTTGTCGAGGGTGGCTACGGTTCCGGCCGGGGAGACAAGGGTCGCCGAAGCCGGAGTATCGGTCAGCGAACCTGTATATCCCCCCTCGCGGATAACTGTGGTGGCTGATTTGCGGGGAGCCGTCGCCGGAGTGTAGTTATCCACGCGGAAGATGTTGTCGGTCAGCGCGGTCACTACCACCGTGCGGTTTTCAGCGCCGATGCTGTCGGCCTGGAGGACATTCGGGGGAAGAGGAGGGCGCTGGTCGGGACCGGGAAACGGCGCGGCATAGGCCGCGGTTCCGGCCGCCAGTGCGATGCAGAAGACTGTGCGGGTTATTTTCATGGTTGAATGTGAGTAAGTTTATAATCTGTCATGAGAAGCTTCAGAGAGAGGAGATGCGGGCGATATACTTTCCTATGATGTCGAATTCGAGATTCACCCGGGTGCCCTTGGCGATGCGGCAGAAGTTGGTATGCTCCATCGTGTAGGGGATGATGGCCACGCGGAAAGATGAGGGAGCCGAGTCGCAGACGGTCAGTGACACGCCGTTGACGGTTACCGAACCCTTCTCGACGGTGACATATCCCTGCCGGGCCATTTCCGGAGAGACTTCATATTCAAAACGGAAATAGCTGGATCCGTCGAGCTGCTCTACATAGGTGCATACTGCCGTACAGTCGACATGACCCTGTACGATATGACCGTCCAGGCGCCCGTTCATCACCATACAGCGCTCCACGTTAACCAGATCTCCTGTCCTGAGGTCTCCGAGATTCGACCGGCGGAGAGTTTCCTCGATGGCGGTAACCGTGTAGGTGCCGTCGCCGTTTATCGCCACCACAGTCAGGCACACACCGTTATGCGCCACAGACTGGTCGATTTTCAGTTCATCGGTAAAAGAGCAACGCAAAGTCAGGTGGAGGTTGCCTCCCTCCCTGACCACGGCCGCAACCGTAGCGGCCTCTTCAACAATTCCGGAAAACATATTATTATATTGTAGATTGACAAGTTTACCGCAAAATTAGCAAAAATCCCGAAAAAAGCCTCCAAAAAGTTTTCAATTCCGGAAAAACTTCGTAACTTTGCTCCCGCATTGAGGGGCATTGCCCCATCCCTGCACTCCACCATCCCCTGCGCGGGTGCCCCTTGTATACGGCACCCGACCTTTGTCCGGGGCACCTGAAGCGCCCTACCCACTATGGAAAGATGCCGGAGTGGTCGATCGGGACGGTCTCGAAAACCGTTGTACCCTTACGGGTACCCAGGGTTCGAATCCCTGTCTTTCCGCAACCTAAGGCGACAAAAATCAGCCTTTAAGCGACAAACCGCAGACTATCAAATAGTTCTGCGGTTTTTTCGTGTCTATCCCTTTCAACTCAGGACTGAAATCAGACCAAGAAAAGACCTCTCCGGACATAGTTTTGGCACTAAAATGGCACTAAGAATTTTCCGATAGGTTTTAGTGCCAAAATAGTGCCAAATAGCGTTCCAAACATATAGTAATCAGCAAATTACAAAGACACAGTTCGGACGAAACTCGGAAAATAAGCGTCATTTTTATATATGCTCAGAATGAAGCTTTTTGAAAGCTCTTGACTGGCCAAAATGAAAACTCGCCAAATCCTCGGATATGGACTTGGCGAGTTCTTGATTTTTAGCCTCGGGGAATAGAGGACTAAAAAGTGGTTACTTTTTCAGTGCCCTCGGCACCTGCCCCAGTTTTTTTGATATATACATTGACCGGATTCCATGAGCCCTTATAGTGGACCTTTACTGTACCAGGGATGGGACAGGGTTGGGATCGTCACCATTGCTGGTGTATGAGCCGTCCTGATGGTAGGTGACTTTGTCAACATAATTCAAGTCACCACCGCCTATCTTATTATAGCCTTCATGGATAATGATCTGCTTCGGAACAGATTTGCCAGAGGGAACAGCCCAA
>CAJUAF010000036.1 GCA_910584365.1 uncultured Muribaculaceae bacterium
GTCGGCCAAACTCTTCAGGGGTCAGAAACAAATTGTTTTCGGGGGTCAGATCAACTTTGGCCCCAGGGGTCATCCGCGCCTGGGTTTTCCATTCTACACCTGAGATTGCTTTATTTTGCCATTTTTTGATGGAAACGGACAAAATAAAAATCGCTGAAATATCTGAATTTCAGCGATTTTCTTAATTTGGTATTTTACCATCGTGGTCCCACTTGGGCTTGAACCAAGGACTCCCTGATTATGAGTCAGGTGCTCTAACCAACTGAGCTATAGGACCCGGAACCTTATGTTAAAAAGGTGCCTTTTGCGGGTACAAAGGTAAACATTTATTTTGAGGTATGCAAATTTTTTGTTCATTGTAATATAAATTATTATCGCCAAAGATTCCAAAGATTCCACAAAGATTCCAATAAGAAGTGCAACGGCCTTTCTCCTCTATACCTACTTTAATAGGAAGGTAGGAAGCGGAAAGACACAGGGAGAGACAGTGAAGGGTAATATAATATTAATGATAATAGGCAATCTTAGAAATGAGGTGATAAGGCAATACGTAATAATATGGTGGTTATAATCAGGGGTATTGGATGGGTGGGATGGAGGGGAAGGGAGACCAAGAAGAGGGTGGGAATAGAGAATCGTTGATTAGGGGGCTAAAAGGCCGGTGAGGACTCTAAGTAAATCTGATCGGAAATTCGGATATGAAATTCAGATATGGAATCGGAATCCGAAATCAGTGCTTGAAATCAGATCCTGACATCAGGATCAATATTTTTTTGTAGAAAATTCGGCTCATGACTTGGAATATAAATTATTTTGATTAACTTTGTGGACAACAGTTCTCAGATTGTAGAAAGGTCTGGTTTTAATTACGAATATTAAGTGTTTGTTAAGAGCATAAATAAAAAACGACACCTTGTTTCTTCGGTAACACCGGAGGATGGCTCTTTAATGGCTGAAAATATATCCGGCATAACAAACACCTGTCATCAGTTCTGTTCAAAATTATATTCATGGCGCTTCGATTATCTGCGCTATCTTCGTATACAGGTTCCGCAGATATGGAATCTGATGCTTGCTGCCGGATTGAGATGATTTGGTGACGTTCGGTCTTTCAGAGGACCGGATGGCTGATACGTCGTATCCCCGGGACGGGATATGGTGTTTTTTCCACAGTGTTTTCCCTTTATGCTTACTGCAGGAGGCTTAATGCCATAGCCGGGCGTTGTAATATGAGCAACCCATGTAATCATGGTGTGTCCGGCTGATAGGATATCCAGGCTAAGATGATATCCGGTAAAACAGACAGTGCATCCGACAGATTATTCCCGACGATTTGTGAAAACCCTGCGGGAAGATTCCTGAAAGCTAAGGGACTGTAAGATTCAGATGAAGTTCTAACCTATAATACCAATTAAATATTCAGATTATGAGAAAAGTGTTTCTTATGCTCATGATGACGGCTGTCGGTTTTGGACTGCGAGGGCAGACCAAAACGGAGGTTAACGGCATTTTTTACGAATTGAATGCCTCGGCCTCGACAGCTTCGGTTATCAGCGGTTATCAGGCCGGAATCACCGAAGTTCCTTACGACGGTGTAATCACAGTGCCGTCCACGTTTGTTTATGACGGCACGACCTACACTGTGACGAGCGTTGCCGACAGGGCCTTTCAGTATGCCACCTGTACGGAGGTTACCCTTCCGGCTTCCTGCACGACATCCGGGAGGTATACTTTCGACAGTATGTCCTCGCTGGTGAAACTTGACCTTGGAGGCATAAACAATCTTCTCGGCAATTCAATCACTGGGTGTCCCGTGCTGAATGACCTTTATCTGGGCTATACCGGCGGAGTAGTCAGTACGGTAGGCGCGAGCATCACCTCGGCTATAAGAGACAACATGAACATCCATGTTCCTGCGGCGCTGCTGAATTCTTACAAAAGTTCATCCTTCTGGAACGTGGTCAAAGCTATTCTCACTCCCAATCAGGTACAGGCCGGAGAGCTTTACTATGAGTATAATCCGGAGGCCAAGACCGCGATGGTGCTTGCTCCTTACGAGATTCCGGGCAACGGCAAACCCACTCAGATTGGTCCTGCGGTAGAAGTTCCCGGCGCAATAACCATTGACGGGACCGAATACACGGTTACCAATCTCCAGGCCGGTGTATTCTACGATACTCCCAACGTTACTTCCGTCAAGTTCAACGAAGGGCTCAAAAACATAGAGTTCGAGACATTCTACGGCACAAAAGTCAGCGAAGTCACTTTCCCCAACACCCTGGAGAATCTCTCATACAACAATTTCTATGCCTGCGCGTCGCTCTCGAAAGTGACTTTCGGCACAGGTATCAGGACAATCGGCGACAACACGTTCTACAACTGTCCGAAAATGACCGAACTGGTTGTTCTTGCCCAGGAGCCTCCCACACTGGAAGCCGGACGCACGGGCAATATGTTCAGTGCCACCTTCAACAAAGCCAATGTCACTCTGACAGTCCCCGCCGGAAAGATCGATGCCTACAAGGCTTCTCCAAACTGGAGCGGTTTCAAGGAGTATAAAGAGGCCGGAGGTACCCAACCGGTAGATAAATACGTAGCGGTCGACGGAATCTATTACGAACTGAATCCTGAGACGGCCACTGCAGCCGTGACCAGCGGTTACAAGGCTGGTATCACAGAAGTTCCATATTCCGGTGTCATCACCATCCCTTCGACAATCAGCGTAAACGGCAATGATTATACGGTGACGAGCGTCGCAATGACGGCTTTCCAGTATGCTACCTGTACGGAAGTTGTCCTTCCTTCCACCTGCACCACTTTAGGCCGATATGCTTTCGACAATATGGCTTCACTGGTCAAACTCAATCTGGGAGGTGTCAGCGACCTGCCGGGTAATACCATCACCTCCTGTCCGGCACTTGTGGATCTGTATCTGGGCTATGCCGGCGGAGTGGTAGGCACCGTGGGCGCCAGTCTTGCTTCCTCTTTAAAGGAAAATCTCAATGTCCATGTCCCTGACGCTCTCAAAGCGTCATATACCGCCGACAGCTTCTGGAAATCAGTCAAGGCTATTCTTGTAACAAATCAGGAACAGATCGGAGACCTTTATTATGAATACTATCCGGGTGCCAAAACCGCTATGGTGCTTGCTCCCTACGAGATCCCGGGTAACGGCAAACCCACTCAGATTGGTCCGACAGTGGAAGTTCCCGGCGCAATAACCGTCGACGGAACCGAATACACGGTCACCAATCTCCAGGCCGGTGTATTCTACGATACTCCCAACGTAACATCCGTCAAGTTCAACGAAGGGCTCAAAAACATAGAGTTCGAGACATTCTACGGTACAAAAGTCAGCGAAGTCATCTTCCCCAACACTCTGGAGAATCTCTCTTACAACAATTTCTATGCCTGCACATCCCTCTCGAAAGTCACCTTCGGAACAGGTATAAAGACAATCGGCGACAATACGTTCTACTACTGTCCCGGTATGACCGAATTGGTTGTCCTGGCTGAAGTGCCCCCCACGCTGGAGGCCGGCCGCTCGGGCAGCATCTTCAATGCCAACTTCAACAAAGCCAATGTAACCCTGACGGTTCCCGCCGGAAAAGTGGCGGCCTACAAGGCAACCCAGGACTGGAGCGGTTTCCAGGAATACAGAGAGTACGGTGTAGAACCTGACCCGACGCACGTTGTTGTGGATGGCATTTATTATGAACTGACAGATAAGCCGTATGATGGCGAGGAAGAGGAGGTGCTGCAGTGCTACGTGGAATCGCCCGTAAGATCAGGCTTGCCTGCCGGCGATGAATACAACGGAGTAATCACCATTCCCGAGACCATTACCTATAATACCCGGAAATATGTGGTTACGCAGATTAAAAACCAGTCCTTCTATATGCAGAGCGAAGTGACGGAGGTAAAGATTCCCGCCACTGTCAAGGTGATCTGTATGCAGGCGTTCCAGGAATCCGGAATCACCACGGTGACGCTGCCCGCTATACTGAACCGTATAGATAACAACGCATTCCGTCGCTGCTCCTCACTTAAGACAATGATAGCCCAGGGGCTGACACCTGCGGTCGTAGGGTCAGGTGCGTTCACTACAATCACCTCCACCTGTACGCTTTATGTCCCCCACGGTATGGTTAACACTTATAAAGCCGCTGACGGATGGAAAGATTTCCTGAACATAGAAGAAGATCCCGACAGCCCCGTCCTTCCCGCATCCGTAAGCATAGCAGGTAAACCCGAGGCCATGCTGGTAGGGGATAATGTGCAGCTTCAGGCAGTTATTCTTCCTGTGGATACTTCCGACAAGAGTGTGGAGTGGAAATCCCTGAATCCTGAGGTTGCCCAGGTGGATGAGACCGGTCTGGTAACCGCGCTTGCTCCCGGCAACGCGCAGATCGAGGTTATCTGTAACGGTAACCGTGCCATAAGCATGATCGCGACATGGATATGTATGGCGAAAGAGGCCGTTGTGGACGGCATCAATTACAGGTTCGAATATGTTGAAAAAGATAGAATCGCTGACGCATACGTTATCAACCCCGCTTCCGGCACATACACCGGTGATATAAATCTGCCGGCTCAGGTGCTGAATATGATTACGTTCAACGTGCGCGGTGTCAGCGACGGTGCCTTCGAGAATTGTACCGGAGTGACCTCTGTCTCCCTCCCTGCGGGGACTACTACGCTGGGCGCGGCATCGTTCCGTGGCTGCACGGCTCTCCACACTGTTACCGTCAACGCAATGACTCCTCCGACTTTCCCCGGATACACAGGGGCCGAAGAGCAGGAACCTTTCTCCGCCTCAACATACGAAACCTGTAAGCTCTATGTTCCGGCCGGTAGTTACGCCGCATACCGTGACGCCTCAGTCTGGAAGAAATTCAAGAATATCCGGGCTATCGGCGGAGATGAATATACGGAAGCCAATATCGACGGCATCCTTTATGCTCTCTATGATTTCTACGGAACCGCTACGGTGCTTCCCTCCGCCGACTACACCGGCGAGATTACAGTACCCGAATCCGTCACTTTCAGCAGTAAGGTCTACAATGTCACCGAGATACAGAAGGGCGCATTTGCCGGAACCTCCATCGACATCCTGCGTCTGCCCGCCAACCTGAAAGCGATTCCTGATGAGATGGCTGCCAATTGCCCGAGCCTGATAAGCGTAGGCTTGCCCGACCATCTCGAGACCATAGGCGTGAAAGCATTCTACGGTTCGACGAATATCCGTTTCATACGTTCGTATAACTTCGGAAAAGACAACAGCCTCGTTCCTCCTTCTTTCACAGCGACGGAAGAAAGCGATTACGGCAACGCGTTCTCTCCCGAAATCTGGCCCGACTGTATGCTTGTGGTTCCTGCAAGTATGTATGCCAATTACAAGGAGACCGTAGGATGGAAGAACTTCCGCTCCTTCGCCTACTGGCATGATTATGACGTGGCTCCAACCGCAGTGGAATTCCCCGGCACACATGAATATCTGCCGGAAAGCAGCGTCACTCTGACTCCCGCCACCACACCGGATAATGCCACCATACTGAACTTTGTAATCAAGACGGACAATCCCTCCGTGGCTTCTTACTCAGCCGGCAAAGATGCTGACGGAAAGACTGCGCTGATTGTCAACACTCTTGCCGAAGGTGAGGCCGAGGTGACGGTTTACATGAATCTTGTCAAGACCTCGTTCAAATTGACTGTCAGCAAAGAGGCCGGTATCGGCTCTGTGACTTCCGATGATAACCTCGACGTTCGCTATTTCAACCTTCAGGGAATAGAAATTAAGAATCCTGAACCCGGTACTGTCTGTGTAAAGGTAACCGGCGCTAAGGTCGAGAAGATAGTTTACACTGCCGAGTAACGGGCGAGTGTTGATCGGACTTCCCGTTGAATAAGGAGGATGTTGTCTGACAGCATCTTCCTCATCCGGGCGAAAAATAAGGTGATGTGCCAGAATTTTGAATTTTGACACATCACCTTTCATTTTGGATATATGACAATGTGCGCTCCTCGCGCAGCAGTGCGGGGATTACGCGGAGTTGAAGGACATGGGTCAGAAGCGGTGCTTTTCTTCGTTGGCGGCTCCACGGCCCCGGTATCGCGACCTGGCGGAGTTGAAATTATATCTCAGAGTCAGGGACAGGTCGCGGGTGTCGTAGAATTTTCTTACTGACACGCAGCTCAGGGCATCATATGATGTGAATTCCTGGCGGCTGGTATCGAAAACATCGTCCAACTGTAATTTCAGATTCCAGCTGTCGCCGGCAAACGATTTATAAAGGGCCATGTTGCATTGCCAGGTTGAACTGACATACAGGTTTTCCGAATTCCCGGAGGTCCTGGCGGAAAAATCCACGTTGAACCAGATGTCTCCCGGCAGGTGCAGGGAATTGTTGAACCGGAATACGCCCATCGGTTTGTCGAGTTTCAGGATTTCATCCCTGTGTGTAAGCCGGAAGTCCTGCACCTGCAATCCCGCCATAAACGACGGATGCCAGCAATTAAAAAATGTCGGGGAATAGCTGGCATAAGCACCCCAGGCACTGAACCTCGGCATATTCACCATCGTCAGCAACGACACATCGTCGTCGCCGGGATATTGCATGGTTTGCCACATAAAATAGTTGTCGGTTGAGGAATATTCCAGTTCCAGGACAAAATTTTTCCACTGTGCGGCGGCCGACGTATAGTCGCGGTAAACCGGCCTGAGATTCGGATTCCCGGATTCGTAGAGATATCTGTCGATATACTTTACTGCGGAACTGAGCTGTTCGAAAGCCGGACGGGATGTCTTGCGCGTATAAGATACCCGGGCTCTGACATTTCCGACAGGGAAGGAGATGGAGGCCGAGGGTGCAAGGTTGTGATATTTCCGGCTGCTGTCATCCTTGATGCGGCCGAACTCCCTGTATTTTGAATCGGTGTACTCCCATCTCAGGCCTACGCTCGCCGACACCGGGCCGAAAGACTGTTCTGTCTCTGCGAATAGGGCCGAGGTAATCTCGGTGATTTTGACGTCATTGTCCGATATGTAGTCGGCATTGCCTGTATACCGGTCTGTCCTGAAAATATCGCTGACCTCCGTTCCGAACCGGAAGCTCCCTTTCCAGACAGGGAGACTTGCAATGATATTCCCGGCAAGCAGACGGTTGATGACATCGTTGCTGGTGATGAAATTACGCATTGGGTTGGCCGAGGAGAATTCTGTCTCGTCATTGCGGCGGTCGTTAATCTGCCATAATGCGTCGAAATTGGCCGACAGATTCCATTGGCCGATATCGCCGGAATAGTAGAAGTTCAGAAGATGCTGTCGGTTATGACGTTTTCCCGCCGACTGTTCGTTTAGGTTCTCTGAAAAACAGTTGTCAATGAACCGGTCGGTCAGCGAAGACCCTTTAGAGGTGGATGGTTTGAAGGAGAAGTCATAATAGAGGCCCGTGTCATGGGTGCCGGAATTGTAGTTCAGTCCGATTTTTCCCTGATATACGGGATATACGGCAAAGTCATCTCCCGAACTGTTTTTGATGATAGTCCCGGATCTGAAATATTGGGTGGTGGAATTGGAGAAACGGGGACGTTCGCGGTAATTTTCATAGTTCAGAAGACCGAAAATGTCGAATCCGTTTTTCCGGTAATTGAGATTTGTCTGTTGGAAAAGGTAGGCGTAATGTTTGTACCCGAGGGTGGTACGGTCGTTCAGCGAGAAACCCTCACCGACAGGTGTTATTGTCTTAATCCTGATTACGGCATTGACCGTCGAGGCGTATCTTGCACCCGGAGCTGTCACCACATCCACGCTCTTGATTCTGGCAGATGCCAGTTGGTCGAGTTCCGAGGGGTCGCGTACCTGGCGTCCGTTGATGTATATGAGAGGTTCACCTCTCCCGAGGACTTCGATGTCATAACCGCTTCTTGAGACAAACGGCAATTTCCCGAGTACGTCCAGGGCGGTCCCGGCGACTGCAAGACCGGTCCCGGTCACGTCAACCTGGATGCCGTCCCCTTTCAGCTTGGCTACCGGGCGCGACCCCTTTACGGTCACCTCTCCGAGCGAATATGATGCGGGCGTCATCCGGATCTCTCCGACTGCGGAGCCGTCTGTGGAGATAGTCTTTTCTTCGAAGCCCAATGCCGATATCCTCAGTATCAGAAGAGTGTCCGGACCCGAAACGGCGAATTTTCCGGTAACGTCGGTAACCGTGCCGTCAATAAGAGTGGAATCTCCGGGCGCAAGCAGACTGACCGTCGCGAATTCCAATGGTTGGCCGGCATCGTCGGTGATGATCCCCCCGTAGCGCCGGATATCGGCGTAGAGGGTGTTGGCAGTAAGGCAGAGCAGTAGCCCTGTCATTAATTTCTTTAATGACATGATGGGATGGAATTAAATGATTGTCAGTGGTCTATAATCCTCCGGCGACAATCCAGGCCGCGGAATCCGTTTTTTGCAGGGCGATATTGTGGCGTTGGATTGAACCGTCCCTCAGACGCAGAGTGTACGGGACAAAAGTAGAGTTTTCCGAGCCGGAGGTAAAAGAACTGCCGACAGAGACAAGTTTCGCTCCGTGGAATCGGTTGCGGTAGATATCTGAAATCTCCGGGCGCAGCACCATGTCAAGCACAGAGCGGTCCCAATTCGAAAAAGCGTTCAGAACTACGGCGGCCGTTTCTTCCGCACTCAATCCCCTGATACCGGTCGGCAGATTTTCGGTCTCGATAAAATGTATATCATCAGGGAGGCGGCAGATATCTTCCTGGGGTTGGTTATAGCTTAAAGCGGAAATTTTCAGCACGACTGTCTCCCGGTTTCCGGCGAGAACGCTGACAGTGGCGCGTTTCAGTCTTTTTGTTTCGGCATCGATGACATACCGGCGGATATTCTCCGATTCGGCAATAGAAGTGTTTAGCAGATATGTATTTTCGAAATTTCCCTGCGGGGTGGCGTGGACCGTCAGGTGGATGTCATTACCCAGCTTCGTAACCTTATATTCGGTGCCGTTGTCTTTCGTGCATCCGGCCAGTTCGGTTTCCAGTATCCTGTATGGGGTCAACAGATTTGCCAGATAGCCGATGACATCCTCTTTGTCGGTGTGTCTGAGATGCATACCTAAATTCAGTGACGGCATCCAGAGGTATATGTCCTCGCGGTTTCCAACGGCAATTCGCCCTCCTTTATCGATTCTCCACCGGAGGGTGGAATCGGCGCCGGCGGCTTCTATGCGATGGCTTACGAAATCCTCATGTATGTCGATATAACGAAAGTTTTCGACAGGGCGTGTTCTGATATCCACAACCATTTCGATGTTGCCGGCATTCCGCAGTGCTTCGATTGCCTCGGCAAGGATGTCCCGGGCCGACAGACCGGAAGGGAGCAGGATAAAGATCAGCATGGCGGCCACGGCTCCCAGGCTGAAACTGCCCCACATCCAGGTGCGCCGGATATGCTTCGCGCGATCTCTGTCGAGTGCCAGCCGCACCCGATGGCGCAGCTCATCGGAGGCCTTGATATCGCGGCGGGGCATGAGCGATTCTCTTATATCCTTATAGTCTTCCATACTTTCGGTTATTTATTCAATGAATTGTTTTCTCAGTTTCTCCATGCCAGATTTATACCGCGATTTGGCCGTAGACTGCGGTATAGAAAGGATAGCGCTTATTTCCACAAATGAAAGCCCGTCAATCACGTTCATGCGGATTACATCGGCTTCCCGGGACGGCAACCTTTCAAGACAGGCATTGATGCGGTCGGCCTCTTCCAGGTCAAGGACGCTATCGGTAGTGTCCTCGATGTCGATTGATTCAAGAGAAACAGGTTCTCTCCCTTTCTCCCGGCTCCTGTCGAGACAAAGATTATGCACCGTCCGGAACAGATACATCCTGACACTTCCGGGCTGGATGTCCGCCGCTTCCCTCTCGAGAATCTTCAGAACTGCTTCATAAACAACATCTTCAGCCTCAACGCGATTACTTAGCCGATAATACGCGAAGCGCACGAGATAGTCGAGATTATCCTCGATTATCCTGTTTATGTTTCTGCGTCTTAATTTGTTAAACATAGCCGGTTGTTGATGATGCTTCTACAATATAAGACGGAATCACGCCGGAATCGACGAAAATCAATAGTTAAAAAATATAAACGTCGGTTTTGGGGGATTCATGATCAGTACGGGAATATTTATAATGCAGGCTAATATGTTTCGGAAGCTGTCAAATAAAAATGCGGAGTCCCAGACATCATTATGACGTCTGGGACTCCGCATTTTTATGGTGTGGTCTTTATTGTTTCTCTTTGCACTCTGGATCGGCCTGGATGGCGGCGCAGGGGGCGTTGTCAGGGGTCAGTGAAAGTCGGACCGCTTTGTTATAGAGTGCGTT
>CAJUAF010000037.1 GCA_910584365.1 uncultured Muribaculaceae bacterium
TTTGAATTCTATATGGTCTTCGCGTTCTCTAAGAACTGCAAGCTGAGATATCTCTGTCATGTCGATATTTTTTTGCAAATATAATCGAAATTTCTCAAAGGGCGAAATCGGCAGGCTAGAACTGCCACCAATTCATTAAAACAATCTTTTTAAGCTATTAGTCAGAGGGCTATAAATACATTATTTGTTGATTGCGGAAATTACAGCCATGATTTGTTCCGGAGGCATACCTTTCAGTAACTCGACTGCCTGTTGAACTCGTTCTTCATCTGTCAGGCCATCAGTACTGACCTTCTTCTTTTTGAATAGAGAGCGGAGTGTGTTGTCAGTCTTCGTAGTGTCAAAGCTACCCATAGAACGCTCGGTCGTGGCGAGATTGCTATGACCGAGGATGTTTTTTATAGCTGAACTTTCTGCACCAGCTTCTTGTGCAATATGAGCGAAAGCATGACAACTGATATGCATTGTAAGATTCGTTGTGATTTCAGCTTTTTCCGCAATCTTTTTCATATATTTATTGATCAGGGCGTTCTTGGATGAAATCTGCTGATATAGCTGATGGCGCAGTTCCGGCTTCATCCTATCCTTATCTGCTTGAGTAATAAATTTCGCATACTCAGCGCCATTATCAAGCAATGGGAATATATAATCATCCGGGGTGACATCCTCGTTATGATAATGGCCGAGGATTTCAATGGCCTGTTCAACGAGGACAAGGTCTCGGTCTTTGTGGTTCTTGCCCATCTGATAATGAAGACGCCCATTCTCGGTAATATTACGCCAACGGAGTTGAATCAAGTCGGCTGCGCGGATTCCGGCACAATAGTAGCTGAACAGGAAATAATTCTTGCAGTGCCATATCAACGAGCCCTCCTCCAGTTCAAGCGCAATGATGCGCTCCATTTCGGTGTCGCTCAGTTTTTCCTTAGGTGTCTTTACGCCTTTGTATTTGAACACAAGGAACGGATCCTTCGAAGCCTCCATAATGCCGACCTCGATTGCGCGATGCACAAGAGTGCGCAGAATGTTGAACTGCACTTCGATTGTATTTGGATGCAACAGTTTTCCTGGCTCGCGCTCGTTCTCCCATTTATGAAGGAAATTGTCAAAGCGGGTCAGCAAATCTACAGTCAGGTCATCAATGGTTATATCTGCCATACGGCGTTTCTTGCGGAACGCGTCAAGTTTGTTGATAAGGCCACAATACTTACGCCAGTTTCGCCAGCCGCCATTGTCATATATCATCTGCGCCCGCTCACGGGCAAAAGTCAAGAAAGAGGGCGACACATATTCTGCATCCAGACACTACTGTCCACTAAAATGGACGGTAGTGAAAGCGTATGCATCTTGATGTCGCCCGTCACAGCTGGGCCTCCGCCGCCAAAACCAAGGGAATACCAGTCTCGGTAATATCCGAAGGGATGGGCCATGACAGCGAAGCGACCACTCAAATCTATCTCGCCAGCCTCGACACCTCCGTCGTTGACCGGGCCAACAGTCTGATTCTAAAATCCCTCCGGTAGAGCGCCTCCCTATCAATCCATCCATCCTTCTTGAACATCCGGTCACAGTAAATAATCACCACTACCACTCTCCTGCGTCCTCTCCTGTGGCTGCTTCTGTTCAAGAAGCAGTGTAACCGGGACTGTTACTGCGATATGTACTGATACAGCCCCGGCCGGAACGTCCACTTACAACAAAGCGGAGTGTCAGACTTTAGGAAGCTGACACTCCGCTTGCTATACGGGGCGGAGGAGGCCGTATGCCTCACTCCGGAGAATATTGCATCACAGTACTACTTTCTGGCCACGGAGGATATAGACGCCCGGAGCGAGGTCCTCGATTACGTTGCGGCCTCTGGAAAGCTCAATGGTCTTCACCAGCTGGCCGGCGATGCCGAACAGATCAATCGTCATCTCGCGGTCGGAATAGATTACCAGGGCATCCCCTTCGCGGGAAGTCATGAATGACGGGGTTTCTTCGGCAGTCTCGATACCGGTAGGTGTCATATTGGTGACGTCGACATCGATGGGGAAATTCGAAATCTCCGTATCGGAAACGGCATAGACGGTGAAAGGTTTCAGGGTCACGTTGCTGACAACCTCCTCCTCGGTATCGCTTTCCACACGGGACGAAACCGAAGAGCCGGCGGCGGCAAATGCGCTTCCGTCCTCGCGGAGCAGGTAGGTGCCGGCGGCGGTAAGGTCACGTTCAGCGAAGGTCGCCATCAGGGCATAATCCTCTCCCTCCACGCGGATTTCCTCCGGTGTCTGGGGAACCTCACATTTTCCGGCCACGAAACGAACACGTGCTGTCCCCTCCTCCTGATAGAGACTGGCCAGGTAAGGTGTGTTGGCCTCGATACCCTTGTTGAGTTTCAGCGCACCGTCCGCAGCCAGGGAGGCGGTCATGTAGAGACCATACTGATTGCTTACGGAATTGCGCACATACTGGGTCAGCTCATTTCCGGCGGCATCGGTCACCTTCGAGGGGGTGAAGGGAAGAACCAGGGCCTTCCAGCCTCCGTCGCCGGTCTTGGACGAACCAAGCTCCATCTCCATCGCGATGGTGTTTCCTTCGGTGATATTGAACGAGTTGACGGCCTGGAAATTCTTCCGGGGATCGATGACGATATTGCCCAGCGCCTCATAGACGCGGCCGGACTCGGAAGAGGCATCCTGGCGCACCTTCACGTAATTCACACCGGCAATTCCGGGGGTAGTGACACCCTCGTCGAGATATACCACGCAGTTGGGATTGAGGCCGGCGAAAGCCTGGGAGTCATAGCCTTCAACTCGTGCGGCGCGGGGAGCGCGGCGCACACTTGCCGCCGGGGTACCCGGGCGGGCGGCCGTGAAGATGATGCTGGTCATCCCCTCACAACCATTGAAGGCGTTAGCGCCTACTCCGGTGATTCCCGAGAAGCTCAGGTTTCTGAGCGAGGAGCAACCCTGGAAAGCGTTGGCGCCGATAATATTGACACACTCGGGAACAACCACATTAGTGAGGTTCACACACCCCTCGAACGTATTGGCCTCGATAGCGGAAGCCTCCGGAAGAATCACGGTTACCAGCGTCTCCTTGCCGGCCATGGCGCCTTCGGGAAGTGGTTCCTTCAGAGCCGACAGGTCAAGTTCCTCAAGAGCCGGGAGCTTTGCGATCAGTTCCTTGACAGCTTCAGGGGAAATCTCTCCGGTAAGAGTTATGCTGGTTACATCTACGGCTTCTTCCGGGTCGATGACGGCCACTTCATCAGGTGACAGCGTGGCCCCGTCAACAGGTACAGTAAAGACATCGACAATTACGTCGCTGTCGGTCACACCGACAGTATAATAACCCTCGTCGTCAGCCTCAACAACGCTTTCGCCGACTTTGACCATCGGTCTTACCTGAGCAGCGTCGGCCTTATTGATTTCCACTTTGAAACGGGCGGAGGATTCTTCTCTCACACCGGTCAGTACGGGAGCAACAGGATCATAATAATTCAAATCCTCAAACTCGGTTGCGGCATCTCCGAGACTCTCATTATTGAGAATTTCCGGAGCAATCTTGATATTCTCCGATGCGCAGCGGAAGGTCACGTCATAGAGATAAACCACCTCGATATTATGGTTTCCGCTCTTGTCGGCGTGCTGGTTGGGATTGTAATACGTCAGAGTCAGAGAACCGTCTGATGCGATTTTATCATCGCTGAGCAGCTTACCGTTATCATATATCTTTACCTGACGGGAAGCATCGAACACATCTGCATCTGCCGGGCGATTAGTCGTAACCGCGCTCTTGGCGGCGACATATATCTTGCCGGCAAAATCAGCTGACTCAAGTGAGATATTGTCACCAAGGAAAGAAACCACCTGATTTATATTCACCGACTTATCGGACACAAAGCAGCGGTTGACCGGATAGTTGACACCATAAACGGGATATTCTCCGACGATATTGAAGCCGTTATACACCCAAAGGTTGCGCCAGTCATCCCCATTCCCAACAGGGCCATCATGACGGGTTTTATAAGCCGAAAGATAATCAGGATTTACTACGACCGTAACTTTCTTGCAATCGTTAAGACCGAGAGTATTGCAATCAGGATTCTGATTGCCTACATGAGACGTGTTTATATGATGTACAATACTGCCAGATTTAGGCACACAGGGAACATACAGAGTAGTAAGCGACGTACAACCTATGAAACAATCTTTCTTGAGACCTCCTGCGTAATCCCAAAAACCGCTACCCACAAAATTATCAAGGTTCATGGGGAGTTCCAGTTCTTTGATTTTATCACACCCCTTTAAAGCACTGGCACCGATTCTTCTGACCGAAGCGGGGAATTTCAAATCTTTCAGTTTGATGGAAGGCGTCCCGACGTATTTGTCAGAGCAGAAAGAGTTTGCCGGGAATTCATTCGCGGGATATCCGCTCGGATTCGACCGGTCGGCTACGATATTGGCCCCTGACAGGTCGAGGGAGACGACGGTATTCCATGCCTGGGAAGTACGGAACAGATTGAAGTCTGTATAGTCGATATTACCCGTCACCACTACCTTCTGTCGGAGTGCGGCGATGCGCTCGTCCTGGAGTGTCTTGTTATTGGGATCCCACAGACGTTCACCGGGCTGGAGATTAAAGACGGCGGCCTCCATCTGGTCGGGAGAAATCACCCTGATATCGAAATTCAGGTCTTCCTTGGCCACAAAGGAGTAATTGATGGATTTCACCTCTTTGGCGTAGGGGACACCGTTGACAAGCATCGTAATCACGTTGCCGGCCGATTTGGGAGTGATCTTGAAAGTAAGGTCGCGGCCGCGCACTGCGCTGGCTACCACGCCGGACAGGTTGGCCTGTTCCTCTATTCCCTCGGGGAAAGTGAAGTTATAGACGGGGGTGGCGTTGTTGAGAGCCGGAAGGGCGGCCACTACGTTGTCGTTGCTTCCGTAAACCAGTTTCCAGGTCTTTTTGTCAATCGAAGTAACAAGCCGGATAAGGTTACCTTCGCGGACGGTAGCCTCCTTCACGCAGCAGGAAATATTCATCCTGAAACCTGTGCCGGGTTCGGCCGACCAGTTGCTGATCGGAGAGATGAATTCCTTGATACGGCCGTCGGCGGTGGTAAGCACAGCTGCCCAGAACGCTTTCGAAGGCGCGTCAAACGCATTCACACGGATTGTGAATGGCACTCCGGGCATCACGTTCACAACATCCGTCAGCAGACCTACGCTGCCGGTGGCGTCCGTCAGCACCCAGGGAGATTCCAGCGGGCTGACAGCCATCGGTTCCACAAGGTCGAAATGGATGATGGTGTTGGCTGCAATCGTCGCGGTGTAATTCCCTTCGGCGTCGGGTTTGAGCAGGGTGGCATTGGCATATACATCCATGCGGTTGTCATCATCGGCGATATGCTCGGCCTTGAAAACAACTTTGGTTCCGGGAGCGTAACGGCCCGGTTCGGTATCACAGGTAAATTTGACATCCTTGTTCTCCATTACGGCGAAAGCGCAGTCCGTGGCAGTGGGGAACTGCTGTCCGTCCTGCCAGGGACAGGTGAACGTAACGTTGGCGTCTACATCCGGCTGGTTCCAATACTGGTTCTTCTGGTAAGTGCCGGCTGCGCCCATGTTCACACAGTGGACGGTTCGGTTCGAGGGTGTACCGCGGAACACACACCAGTTTACAAACGCCGGGGTGGGATTCAGTACCCAGACATCCTTGAGATAGGAAGCTCCGTTGAACACATTGTATTCGTAGGTGCTTACAGCGGCGGGGATTACGATGCTCGTAATGCCGCAGGAGCGGAAACAGCCGTTGTTGAGACGATTGACGCTGGAGGGGAGAATCACCTCCTTGAGGCTCCAGAGATTACGGAAAGCCTCGCGGGGAACGGCGTTAGCCTGATTCGTCCCGTTGGCGGCGATCGTCGCTCCCGAGAGGTCGAGGCGGGTGAGCCTCATGCTGCTCTTCATGAACGCGAAGTCGCGGGCGTCAATCGTTCCGAAAAGGGTGAGGTCCTTGATCGTACCCGCGTCGGCGCCCTGTATCAGAGTCTCGAGCGTTCCGGGCTGGCCCACCCAGAGGCTGCGCTTTTCCCTGACCTCGGATGCAGGCTGAACATACACGGATATCTCCATGTCTTCCAGCACGTTGCCGATGGTGTAGGTATAATCGGCCCCGGGAGTAATCAGATAGCCGTTACCCTTTACGGTCACGACATCGCTCTCGGGATTGGAGGGAACGACGCGGAAAGTATAGTTCCATCCCTTGATTACCTTGTCAGCACCGGTGAACGTAGCACCCTGAACTGACGCGGGAGCGGTGACGGTAAAGTACTGCGGCACGGCACCACTGGCGGGAATCTCGTTGACGGTGATCAGCTCGCCGGCCATCGGAAGCCAGGTCTGCCCGTTGTCCGAGCTGGTGGCCATACGGATCATATCCCCTTCGGCCACAGCCGTTCCCTCGGGAAGACGGCAGGTGTATGCCACCGTGGCGGAGGGATAAATCGCCATACCGGCGAGAGTCATTCCGTTAATCTTGCTCAGGACACACTTGAAAACTCCGGCACCGTCGAAAAGAGCAACGGCGATTTTGCCGGAGAACTTGTCGTAGCTGAGGTTCTTGATGTTACCCACGCGCACCGTGAAATCCTTCCCGGCCGCGAGGTCCCCGGAAAGGTCGGAACTCATGCCGGGCTGCCGTCCGTCGGCGGTGATATGAAGCGGCGACCAGGCGGAGTTGGAGCCGTCGCCGGGCTTGATGTTATAGATGATGGTGGTAAGGTTGTTGAAGCTGTGTGACTGGCTGACCGTAGGATTGAGGGCCGTGCTGGCATACCAGCCTCCGTTATTGTTGCCGTCAGCTCCGCCCCAGCCCCAGTTCACGTGTATCATCCTTGTGAGGGGATCATAACCGTCCACGACGAAGGCATGGCCGGCGGTGACATCCTGGCCGCAGTACAGCACGGGGCGTCCTCCGCGGATTTCATTCTCCACCAGCAGGTCGAACTCGGCCTGGGTCGGAGTCTCCGAACGCTTCTTGTAGGAAACGCCCGGGTCATAGCCGAAGTAATTGATGAGAGCAGCGGGCACTTTCACCTCGTATGCGCTCGAGCCGGAATAGCCGAACTGAGTGCCGATACTTGCGGCCGTATGGTAGATAAGCGTCGAGACGGCTTCGGCCTCCGCGTCGGAGTAGCCCGAGCGGTAGTTGTCCATTCTCATGTTGTCCCAGTCGTAGGCCACGTCGAAGCTGACGCCGTTGTAGCTTCCCGTGCCATGTTCGGGAAACTTATGGTATTTCATGATCATGGCCATGGCGGTTCCGACACAACCGGTGAGCGCGTTGCCCGGGATATGCCTGTTGAAGGGAGCTTCCTGGCGCCACTGGGGAGTTGCCAGCAGGATTTGCCCGTTGCTCCGCGCTGCGCTGCGCACCATCAGGCGACGCTCGGCCAGGGGGACAGGCTTCTGAAGTGAAGGAGCTGCCTTGATTTCGCTTTCGAGTCCATGCATCATCCAGCTCATTGCCGGCGGCATAGTGGTCGCGTTGTAACGGCCTTCAAGAGAATAACCCAGCACCGGAGTGGCGCAGTCATCCGCCGAGATGATGATGTAACCCAGCCCCTCATGAGCGTTGAAGACATAATAGAGGGGATGCGATGCCGTCCCGCAGATATAGGCGAGGTCGAGGGCATCAGTCGAAGCCAATCTGTCCAGATTGCTTGCGCTGAAGAAATCTGCAGCCAGTTGCTTGGCGTTGTCAACCGACACCACTTCGGCATTGGCCACCGTGGCCGCACACGCAAGCAGAGGGAAAATCAGCTTTTTAGTGAAATTAATTAACATAATTCTTGTGTTAATTTTCGCTGTTGATTTACTTAAAATATATTGATACTTATGATAATCCCGGATACTCTGTTATCCCGAAAATAGAATTTACCACGTTAATAATCAATAAATTACCAGTTAAGAAAGATTTTTCCGGCCGCAAAGTTAAGAAATTATTTACAAATCCAAAAATATGTATCTAAAATTTATTCGCCCAATCCCTCCCGATACCGTCCATTCCGGGACATACCGAGGGACTTGTCGCCGTCAAAAGCGCCCGGCCCGCGGCAGTTCTCATCTGTCACATGATTTCTTTGTATATCTGTTTTTTATAATCTCGTGGGCGCGGCTGACAAGCCGGAGTATCTCTCCTTCGGGGATGTCGCCGTCCAGGTCCAGCTGAATCCAGTGCTTCATGGTCCGGTTCACCGGATCTCCCACCGCGGAATATCTCATTTTTATCTCTTCGGCCTCATCGGGAGTAGACCTTACATCCACGTATGTAAAATTATCCATATCGGTCAGACAGAACATATGTCCGGCGACGTAGAATACCAGTATGGATTCAAACCGCCGGGCAAACTTCCCGAAAGGAGTCTTCTCCGTAACTCCCTCAAGCGAAAGGCAATATTCCCTGAAACTCTCTATATTCATCGTCAGCCGTCGTTTCCCGAAACAGCATGATAACTCAACGCATAGAAAACCGATATAATTGGATATGGCTAAATATGAAGAATATCAATGATTTAGCGAATTGTGTCGTTTGATTGATTTGCCGTGTTTTCGACTGTTTTTCCCATTTAGTACACAATTAGTACATTTCAGTTGTTAATAGATGTTGAGGGCAATTTT
>CAJUAF010000038.1 GCA_910584365.1 uncultured Muribaculaceae bacterium
AAGCCAGGACAAATCAATTACTGCCGGTTTTACATTTTCCCGATTTTGCATTTGCCGATTTTGCATTTTCGGGGATTACATTTGGGGGATGAAAACCGGCGCCCCGAAGTGAGAGGGGGCGCCGGTTCTGATATCAGAGGTTCGTTATCAGCGAACGGTAACCTTGGCTACGGATGAGGAGACGCGGACCACGTAGATACCGCGGGGCATCGCGATGACGGCGCGGTCGGCATGGATGGCTCCTGAGAATAGGCAGATTCCGGAGGGGGCATAGATGCGCACGGGGAGTCCTTCGGAACCGGAGATTTCATCTCCGCGGATTTCAATGGCTCCTTCGATACCGCGGATACTCAGCGGGGTGTTGCCGGAAAGGGTGTCTTCAAGTGCATCCGAGGCCATATCGACATGGGCGGTGTTGGATTTGAATCCGCGGACATTATCTTTCACCGGAACTACATGATATGTATGTATGCCGACAGAGGGAGCGGCGGCGTCGACATAAGTCCCGTGGGCTTCCAGGTTTTCTTCAATCAGTACATCGTTGCGATAAATATCGAAGCTGGTTATCGCACCGGCAGCCCCGGCGGCGACATAACGAATATTGTCAATCTGGATTCCAAACTTGTCGTTGGAAACATAATGCAGGGCAAAATAACGGGCATCGGCCGGAAGTGTGAAGCGATAGGTATTCCATGTAGTCTCGGCATCGTCGGGTCCGGAGATGTCAACTCTTTCCAGAACCGAGAAGGAGTCCATCTCGTCATCGGTCGAGGAGACCATGAACTCGATGGATTCGGCGCCATACATATATAATATCGGACGCATATCGACCATCACTTCGGTTCCGCCCAATACTTCGGGAGAAATCAGCCAGTCATCGGCATCAGGCTGCACGGAAGCATTGATTCCCGGACAGAAGGCAATCAGGAATTTGTCGCCGTCGGAAGCGGAGTAAACCCCATCCGTACCGATAATCTTATTGATTTCCGATGCACTCCAGACGGTAAACGCCGCCGGGTCAAACTCATTGGGACAATCCCATTCATTGAAACCATTGACATCGTAGCCGTCGGCATCGATATTGGTAAAGCCCTGAATCGGATCGGGGTTCGGCACAAAGGCTTCCTCGTCCTCGAAACTTGCGGCAGTAAATTCCGCGCCGGGAAGCGACCAGGTCAGGGTCACTTTTCCTCCGTCGACCGTACCCTTGAGGTCAGTCACTACAGCCTGCTGGCCACGGCCGATACGCATATTGCCGGAAACAGCGTTATTGGCGGCATTGGCGTCAGCCTCATCCACGGTCACAACCACCGCAACATCACCAATCATATCGGCGTCGGCCGTGAAAGCAGTCGATATTTCCGTAGTGGCCCCGGGCTCCAGCACGACCGAAGCATCGGCCGGAACAACCTTCTCGAAGAGGACTTTCTCTCCGTCGGTCACCTGCCACTTGAATCCACACAGCGGCTGGGCTTCATAACCATAATTGGTAACCACGGCCTTAAAAATGGTCTCGGTACCGATTTCGGCAGAGACAGGCACCGACATACCCGACAGGCCGAAGTCGCGGGCCACATAATTGCGGATATCATAGGAGGCCACCACCGCGTGCTGGTCACGGGAAGTAAACACAGCGTCCAGAAGAATCGAGACAGCCTTGCGTCCGTTCAGTTCAGCGGGAAGAGTAAGCTGATACTTATTATATACCGAAGCGGGATCATGCTCCATCTCAGCCAGCTTCCCGAGCAGAACGGGCTGCTCAAGCCCGACAGCATTGCCATAGACTTCCACATCGGCAACATCACCGCCATATTCCAGGGTAACGACAACGTTAGTGCAGCCCATAGTGGAGAAACAGGGCATTGCCAGGCGGCTACGGGCATCATCCGACGAAGAATAGGATACACCCAGCAGGGCGAAACCACTTTCCGTGTCATACGAAGCGTCGAACATCATCGGACTTCCGACAGCCCAGTTTGTATCATCATAGATCTCAGAGGGAACAAGATGCATCATCGGGTTAAACTTGCTGCGGCCGTCGATGAAATTGTCAGCCATCGGAAGTTCAAACGGAGTGCCTGCGCCGACCTTGATACGCGAGAAACGGGATGCGATATCGGCCGCGTTCATCACATTGACACCGAGTTCCAGCTCACCCTGCACGGTTCCAGGCTCGAGAGTGTAGTCATACTCAAGGACATCCAGACCTATCTCAGCAATAACGCCCCAGCGCATACCGTAATCCGAAGGAACCATACCCATAAGCATATAGGTATTACCGGTCGGAGCGACATATCCTCCGTTCTCACCCGACGTAGGAGGCTCCCAGGTCAGATGAACCGTCATATTGTCCTCCGAAACCGAAGCTTTGAGATTCTCTACGCGACCCGGCACATCCACGCCGGTATAAACCTGGACATAGGCCAGCAGACCCTTATCCTCGCCGACAGCGGCCTGGACCGACAGCTTATTGTCGCCCTGCCCGGTAACCACATCCACCGAAACCTCCTGACCCGGCTTGCCCGATACACTGGCAGTCCCTGCACCGGAAGTCACCGTGGCAGTCAGCGTGACCGCCTCATCGATTGGAGCGCCGGAAATCAGCCTGACAGGCATTGTGAACGTAACCTTCGCGGAAAGCTCACCCGGAGCGGTCTCGACAGCGGAAATATCCGTCACCGCCTCCGGACCATTCCTGGAAGCCGTGCTTTGAATAATATTGATATTATTGATACGCAGCTCATTGGCATTATCATCGGAAATCGCATGGAGAGCGATATAATACTTTCCGGGCGCCGGCACTTCGAAAGTGCGCTCCATTGTCCTGGGATCAGCCCACTGCACTTCAGTCGGTTCGAAAACCGAGGAAGTCATTGCCGAAACCGTAGGTTTAGTGCCGATTTTCACCTCGAACCGCTCCATATACCAGTCATCGGACCAGGTATCGAGACTCATCGTATATAGACTGCCGGCATCCGGGAACTCGATAGCCGGGAAAATAATCCAGTCATCGCCCGGTTCAGTATAACTGTAACGGTAAGCAAAGTACGTATTGCCGTAGTTATCACCCAGATAGTTCCATGTATTTCCGTCACCGTTGGCATCGACCAGCGTCATGATGGCGGCGTCGTCCTCGGTGGGCTTGAAATAGACCGGAAGCGGCATCGCATCTCCCGAGATATAAGTCGGGGAAGTTGTCACGTAGCTCCGCTTGCCGTTGCAGACGGCCTGAATCTGAGCCACATGAGCTTTCACCACAGAGGGGAATACATAGGAATAAAAATTACCCGTGACATCCGTGGCCAGCATCTCCTCGTCGAGAGCCAGGTCATACTTCATCTGGGACAGATCGAGGTAACCGCCGTTCTCGCCTTCGGTCACCGGAGTCCAGTGAAGCCCCGTTTCATCGATCCAGAGTTCGGCGGGAGCCTTCGGGTCATCATTGCCCAGGAAGAGCGACAGACGTGCGGTCGTCCCTGTATAGGTGCCGTCGGAAACGGAGAACATAAACGAATGTTTCCCTTCCTCGAGATCTCTGAACTCCACGACAGCCTCCTGTCCCGGGGCAACGGTCTGAGTGGCGTATTCGCTGCCGTCGAGATTCGTTATCAGGGACAGGGAAGCGGGGAGCGCCGAGTCATCCTCACGGACAGCAGGAATCCGGAGAGTAACGCTTCCCGTAAGAGAGGGAGTACCTGCGAAAGTATTTCTTACGATCTCAGGTTCTTTCGGAGCCATCGGGTCGACAGCCTTGTCGGGACAAACGAAAAACGCAAACAGTTCATTGGCCGGATAATGCACCAGTTCCGAATAAGTCTTTGTGTCGGGATTAATCCTGATCAGATACCCCTCCTGGTTAAGGTCGCGGGTATTCCAGATATAAGCGCGGTCGACCGGACTGTAAACCAGGCCGGAAGCCTCTCCGAGCGTACCAAGCGCCGCAAGAGACATCATCTCGGTCTGAGCGCCGGTAGCCATATTGATTTCCACGAACTTCTTGTCGATATTGATGCCGACAAGCTGCCCCGTGGCGGCGTTGAACGCCATTGACCGGCAGGCCTCGCCGTAAGACTCGTCCAGGGACTTGATTTCGGCAAGATTAGTGGGATCGGCGCCCGAAGCTTTCGAGTAGAGATACCCGCTTCCGTCATTGTTGAACGAATAGCCGTACACCATATCTTCGGCGGGATTATAAGCAAACGCCACGAAGATATTGCTCATATCCGTGTCCCAGTTTTCGTCATAAATCGGAATCTCAATCTCGACAACCTTCTCGCCGGTCTGGATATCGAATTCCCGGTACCAGGCGCCCATTATGTTGCCGTACCAGGCCTCCAGACTGTAAAGGCAGACGTTGCCGTTGCGGATATAACCGCCTCCGGCAATAGCGTCGTTGCGCTGGAAAAGATTGTGATAGGAACCATTGAGGTCGATTTCATTCAGTCCCACGTTGGGATATTCTCCCTCAGGATCGGTATAGCTGGTGAGCCAGCCGTAGATGGTCGAGCCGGTAGAACCGACGCGTCCCGAAGCGCGGCGCGCGGGAACGGCGGGGCGGCGCGTCTTTCCCTGCCGGTCATAGTAGCCGACACCATTGTCGCCGGCCACTCCATTGATTTTAACCAGGTCTATAACCGGCCGGCCGGTTCTGGTCATGGCCGGCGACATCCCTTTGACAAAGGATACATTGCCGGCAGGCAAGCTTTTACGGTTGATATGCAACCTTGCTTCCTGCGCCGATGCCATCAGTAAAGTCAGCATACAGCCTACCCATAGGGTCAGTAGTCTCTTCATGATAACTTAATAAAAGGTAAAAGTAACAGGTTGATTATTAGTGTAATAAAGCAAACATTCGAATGAATCCAGATTCAGGTCCGCACTGCGGAAAAGTGACGAACAAGAACGAAAAAACGCAGACGAAAAAGCAGAATCAGAGGGACATTTCGCCGCAGACCGGATGCTGCAGCCGGCGGACAACCTGGGCGGTAGTCAGCCCGGAGCCGAAGAGGAACATCATCTTGGTCAGCGCAGCCTCGGTTGTGATGTCATGACCCGAGATAACGCCGACACGCGCAAGGTGGTCGCCGGTGTAATAACGTTTCTGACGCACACCGCCGTTGACACACTGCGTCACATTGATGATTACAATTCCGCGCCCGATGGCATCACGTATGGCATCATTGAACCACGCCGCGGAGGGGGCATTCCCGGCCCCGTAGGTTTTCAGCACAATCCCCTTTATTCCGGGTGTATTGATCTGAGCCATAAGAGCCGTGCGGGTCATGCAGGGACTGACGTAGATGATAATCACATCCGTGTTCAGCCCCGTATGCACGCGCAGCGGCAGACGGTCATGCACGCGCCACAGGGCATCCGGGTTGAACTGGATGGAAAGGCCGATTTTAGCAAGCGAGGGATAATTGTTGCTTTTGAAAGCATTGAAGTTGTCGGCGCTCATCTTGGTGGAGCGGTTCCCGCGCCATAGATAATTTTCAAAAAGGATGGCTACCTCCTGGACCATCGGCTCGCCATTGACCGGATCAGTGGCGGCCGCGATCTGGAGGGCTGTGATAAGGTTTTCCTCCCCGTCGGTGCGCACTTCACCGATAGGAAGCTGTGAGCCGGTGATAATCACCGGCTTACGAAGATTCTCAAGCATGAACGACAGAGCCGACGCGGTGTAGGACATCGTATCGGTGCCGTGGAGTACCACGAATCCGTCCACAGCATCGTAGTTCTTGCCGATAGCTTCGGCAATCTGCTGCCAGTGGGCAGGATTCATGTCGGACGAGTCAATCGGAGGATTGAACTGGATATGCCGGATGTCGTAATCGAGCATCTTTATTTTCGGCACATTGTCAATCAGATGGTTGAAGTCGAACGGACGGAGCGTCTTCGTTCCGGGGTCCTCTATCATACCGATGGTGCCACCGGTATAGATAATCATAAGCTTGGGTTTCCGCGGCTGTTCCATGGCAGGCAGTGTTACTTGACCTGCGCGCCGGGCTTCACCTCCGCCGACGGGGAGATGACAACCAGCGAGCCGTCGGGATTCATAGCCGAGAGAATCATCCCCTGCGACAGCACCCCTTTGAGCTTCCTGGGCGCGAAATTGGCCACGAAGCATACCTGCTTGCCGACAAGGTCTTCCGGCTGATAATACTTGGCGATGCCGCTGACGATGGTGCGCTTCTCCATCCCGTCGTCAATCAGGAACTTAAGCAGCTTGTCGGCTTTGGGAACGCGCTCACACTCCAGCACCGTGCCCACGCGGATATCCATCTTCATGAAGTCCTCGAAAGGCACATCGGGCTGCTGGGGTTCCGGTTTCCAGGAGTCCACAAGGTTCTGCTTCTTCGTCGCCTCCAGGCGATCGAGCTGCCCCTGGATGGCGTCATCCTCGATTTTCTCGAACAGAAGGACAGGCTCGCCCAGCTGCGTTCCGGCGGGAACGAGGCCGGTGCTTCCGAGCGACTGCCAGCTAAGCTCGCCCAGCGACAGCATCGTGCGCAGTTTCGCGGCCATGAACGGCAGGAACGGCTCGAAAGCCACCGCGAGGTTTCCGCAGATCTGCAGGGCCACGTTCAGTATCGCCCCGGCCCTTTCAGAGTCGGTCTTGATTACCTTCCACGGCTCGGTTTCCTGGAGATAACGGTTACCGATACGGGCGATTTCCATCGCCTGACGCAGGGCCTCGCGGAAATGGAACGTCTCCAGCGATTCGGTGAGCGATTTTTCGGCGGCGCGGATGTCGTCGAACGCCTGAGTGTCGACCGGCTGGAAGTCTCCGGCGGGGGGAACGACACCCTGGAAATATTTATGGGTAAGCACAACGGCGCGGTTCACGAAATTACCCAGGATAGCTACCAGTTCGGAATTGTTGCGGGTCTGGAAATCGCGCCAGGTGAAATCATTGTCTTTCGTCTCGGGAGCGTTGGCCGTCAGCACGTAGCGCAGCACGTCCTGCTTCCCGGGGAAATCGCGAAGATACTCGTGGAGCCATACGGCCCAGTTGCGCGAGGTGGAAATCTTGTCCCCCTCGAGGTTCAGGAACTCATTGGAGGGGACATTGTCGGGGAGCTGGAAACCGTCGCCGTAGGCCATCAGCATCGCCGGGAAGATGATGCAGTGGAAGACGATGTTGTCCTTGCCTATAAAGTTGATTATTCGGCTTTCGGGGTCCTTCCAGTATTTTTCCCAGGTGTCGGGCAGCAATTCCTTCGTGTTGGAGATATAGCCGATAGGGGCGTCGAACCATACGTAGAGGACTTTTCCCTCGGCTCCTTCGACGGGCACGGGAATACCCCAGTCCAGGTCGCGGGTTACGGCGCGGGGCTGCAGTCCCAGGTCAAGCCATGACTTGCACTGGCCGTAGACATTGGTCTTCCACTCCTTATGCCCCTCGAGAATCCATTTCTCGAGAGCCTCCTGGTAGTTTTCCAGGGGGAGATACCAGTGGCGCGTCTCCTTAAGCACGGGAGTGGCTCCGGTTTCAGCGCACCGGGGATTGATAAGCTCGGTGGCGTTCAGCGAGGAACCGCATTTCTCGCACTGGTCGCCGTAGGCGCCCTGGGCGTGGCATACGGGGCACTCCCCTACCACATAGCGGTCGGCCACGAAGCGTTCCGCCTCGGGATCGTAAAGCTGCATCGAAGGCTTTTCCACGAAGCCGTTCTTCTCATATATATGACGGAAGAACTCCGACGCCGTCTCGGAATGGATATCGGAAGTGGTGCGGGAATAAATATCAAACGAAATACCCAGTTCCTCGAAAGAGTCCTTGATAAGATTGTGGTAACGATCCACGACGTCCTGAGGGGTAACCCCTTCTTTTCGGGCGCGGATAGTGATAGGCACTCCATGCTCATCGCTCCCACCGATCATCACTACGTCCTCGCCCCGGAGGCGCAGGAAGCGGGTATAGATGTCGGCAGGGACGTAGACGCCTGCGAGATGGCCTATATGCACCGGACCGTTGGCGTAGGGAAGCGCGGTCGTCACAAGAGTTCGTTTGTATTTCTTCTCCATAGATTCAATATAATTCAGTCTTTCGCAACTATACAGGATAGTGCAACCATATCTGCATTAGAAAGCGCAAATTTACGAAAAATTTCTGACCATTTCAACCCTTTGGCCCTCAATCAGCCTAAAAATTTCATCTTTTTCCGCGGAAAATTGTTAACTTTGCAGGGGAGAACCACTTACGTCTCCCCCCAGGCCAGTGCGCCTCAACGTTTTAACGGATATCATTAAGTACATGACAAAAATTTGAAAACATCGAATTTTGGGGTATAAGTCGGACG
>CAJUAF010000039.1 GCA_910584365.1 uncultured Muribaculaceae bacterium
AGGAGCGCACGAACAGCGGCATCCTGGAATAACGGGATTTCTGTGAGCGTTTATGTGCCACGGTCGAGGCGAGTGCAGGTGTGTCGCTATTGCTGTCCCCGAAGGTGCTGCTGTCGTTGTCCTGCAAATGATAGGTCTCGATAAGCTCTACGGCTGCCTGACGGTTCGAATAGCTGTTGTGCTTGGCAATGAAATCCGAGACAGGCAGAAGACTGGCGTCATAAAACTTGTTCCGGAATGTGACGGTCGAGCCGGACAATACGGTCAGATGCTCGTCCATCAGGCGTTGTTCGTAACGGCATTTCCCGGTCCGGAACAGCCGGATCATCGACACTCCGTTGACAATCCCGTGTTTCAGTTCCCGATTGAGGAACACGCGGCCAAGCGGAAGGACAACAGCACTTACATCCTCGGGCAACGCGGGACACTCCCTCTTTATCTCCTCAATCAGTTCCGCGGACAGGTATTCGTCGGCATCGAGGCGAAGCACCCACCGGGTCTGTATATCAAGGTTATCAAGGGCCCAGTTGAACTGCGCCGCCTGATTCCCGGGCCACGGATGCACCACCACCTCGGCTCCCATCTCCCGTGCAATCCGGCAGGTGCCGTCCGTCGACTCGCTGTCAACGATGACTACTCTCTCCGCCTCCAGCGGCCGCAACCGCTCCAGGCATCTGCTGATATGCAGCTCCTCATCCTTTGTCAGAATTATGACAGTAATATCAAACAAAACAAAGATGTCTAATTGGGAATTAAGCTTTAAATAAGTTGGTATAAAACGCTTTTTTATCTTGCCAACTCATCAATTTTGTGTTGTGTACCGAATTTTTGATTTTTGCTAAGTAATCATCGGTAGTTTTTATGAATCTTGCAGGTACACCTGCATATACAGAGTCGGATGGGATATCTTTTGATACAATGGAACCTGCGCCTATGATCACATTATTGCCAATCGTCACTCCTGGAAGAATAATACAATTTGTCCCTATATAGACATTATTACCGATGTTGATTGGCTTTATAATGTCCCATTCCGGATGTGAATCTCTGAAAATCCATACGGCTCCGTCATGTGTCTCAAAATGAGTACGTGTAGCTGAGACATGATTCCCGATTGTGACAAGATATGGTTCTGATGAACATGTACAATCTATCAGGCGGCAATTATGACCTTTATTAATATGATCGATATATTTACCCCCCCCATTGCAATTTAACTTGCATATTATCAGGAGTTTGTGGTATATTCGTCTTATGGTGGACAACATAAGGAAAAGAGGTTTTAACTTAAAATTAGGCGGATTTATGATTAGGTACGGACATTGTCGGGGAAATATCGGCCAGACATTAGACGCATCAATAGCTGATTTCTGATTCGTTTGAGTTTCTTTATACATCTCTTTCCGAATGAGAGTCTCTTAGGATGCCAGAAGCAGTTCAGTTCAGAAGTATTCCGGGCACAAATATCTGACGGAAAAATCAGTTCGGGATGTATTGACTGTTGCCAATAGACAAAACAGAGTGACAGTTGGTCCCGATGACAGATATTATGAAATTGTTTCCACCAGCTTTCCATGGCCCGTATAACGGCAGGGTGATTATGCTTACGAAAAATCACGTTATTTTCATATAGCCCCCAATGTGTGGGATATTTCCTTGATTTCAGTTGTTTCCATTGTCGGGATAATACAAAAATAGATTCCAAACCTTTGTCACAACATTCCAAAATTTCTTTGTAGATGCAATCCCGTATGGGATGGTTTACATTTGCAATAAGTACATCGTGCTGAATCAATGACTCAAGACGGTTATAAAACTTTGCATTATTGATTTGTAGATTAGCGTCAATATACAGGCTGTATTCATATTCCGACAGACATTCGTTAGGGAGAATCTTAGGATAGCGGGATTTGAAGATCGGATTATTCCCTGAGTATGGAATAGGAAGAACATTCCAGACGCCATTCTGTCCAAGGGGCAAACAGTCTGAGAAACATATGTAATCCCAGTCTGGATGTACCGCAATCGGTTGTCTTAATTCATCGTAGCCGCCTGTAAGGCAGGTGTATATTACTTTATGTTTCATTAGGTTAATGGTAATTTAATCCATTGGCCGATATGCTTTTCCCATTCTGCTGGAATAAAAGGTCTATGTCCAGAGCCCGGGAAAAAGGTTATTTCACCAAAAAATATATGATCTTTGCAATAATAAAAATCAATGCGTACAAAGGGGATATTTGCTGAAAGTAATTCGGCGCAAGAGATCATTTCGTTTAAGACTGTTTTAGGAGGCAATTTTACACGTTCTGGCCGTGAAGGAAGTAATACCTCTCTAAATGGAGCGATTGTTGCGTCAGGCCAGAAATACGTGGCCCCGTGTGAAGAAGACCTATCATAATCTACCTTGAAGAATTTTACTTTGCCATTAAAACAGAAAAATTTGTAATCGTTTAATTCACCTCCCAGAGCATCTTCTTTATATTCTTCTGCTATAATGCGTGGAGGAACGTGTTTATACGGCCACTCGCGAAGAGTTTTATACACATCATATTTTAATTCCTTATCCAGAAATAATAAAGTATCTGCAATATTTAAATTATCATTGATTATCTTAACTCCACCACTATGTGGGTTGTCTTCAGTACAAATCGGGCAGGCAGTTTTTCCCAGGTTATGTCTTCAGGTTTATTCCATACTCCAAGCGTCGGAATAATATATGATTCTCCAATGACAGAAGATACATAATTTTTAGCTGCATATTTATCAACCATAATGGTATATTCCGGTTGACGATTATTCAGTTTAAGCCATTGTAATTTTTCACAAAAAGTGGAAGGATTGTCAAGATTTAAATTGTAGCCATGAAATCGTTTGAATAACCTTTTGACTACTATTGTGTCTGGCAGATAGTAGATAATTCTCCATGCATTTTTTGAGAGAATCCGTCGTAAAATCCTAAACATATTTTTAGCTGTCATAGTAGTTGATTTATAAGTTGTTTACATCAGTGTATCTTTAATCATATATGTTCGATACCACCGTGCGAAGTTACGAAGACCATCCCGAAGACTTATTGACGGTTTAAAGTCGAAATCTTCCTGTAAGGGAGTGACGTCCGCATAGGTGATTGGCACATCTCCAGGTTGCATCGCAACCAGTTCCTTATGTGCTTCGAAATTGAAATTTTCCGGCAGGACTCCGGCAGCTACGAGTTCTTCCTGAAGAATATTGACGAAATCCAGAAGATTTTCCGGATTATTGTTTCCTATATTGTAAAGTTTATATGGAGGGATGGGAAGCCCATCTTCACCGTTGCGTTTGTTAGGAGCTTTCTGCATGACACGGATAACACCTTCCACGATGTCATCAATGTAAGTGAAATCGCGTTTACAGTTTCCGTAATTGAAGATGCGTACAGTTTCTCCTTTTAGGAATTTTTCAGTGAAACCGAAATAAGCCATATCAGGCCGTCCGGCCGGCCCGTAGACAGTGAAAAACCGAAGACCTGTGGATGGAATATTATAAAGTTTACTGTATGCATGAGCCATAAGCTCATTGCTTTTTTTAGTGGCGGCATACAGAGAGACGGGATTGTCAACTTTGTCGTCTGTGCTGTATGGAACTTTGCTGTTGGACCCGTATACAGAACTGCTTGACGCATAGACCAAATGGGTGAATCCGCTGTCAGGATCAGAGACTAATTTACGACAGCCTTCCAATATATTGAAAAAGCCTGTAATGTTACTCTCTATATATGCGTCGGGATTAATTATAGAATATCTCACACCGGCTTGCGCTGCGAGATTGACGACAATTTCAGGTTTGAAACGGGAAAAAATGTCCAATATCGCCTGCTTGTCTGCAATATTGCCTTTGATGAATTCCCAGTTTGAATCGGGTAATTTTCTCGTAAGATTTTCAATCTCGCCAAGGCGTTCAAGTTTAATGGCGGGATCATAGTAGTCATTAAGGTTGTCTATTCCGACAATAGAGATTGTAGGGATTGTCTGAAAGAGTCTTTTTACAAGATTTGCTCCGATAAAGCCGGCTGCGCCGGTCACTAATACTTTTTTCATGAATTGATGAAGTTTAATAATGGTAATTATTGCTTTTAGATATTATTTGGGGCCTGCATTGTCCTGACTACCCGTTCTGTAGAGAATACCGATCTTAGAAGAAGATCGGCCATTCTCCATTGGTGCTTGCGCAGGAAGTACCCTAATAGTTTATGCCAGGGGAGGTTGTAATAATCGGTGGGATTTTTGATCCAATCTTCTGCAAAAAGATGGTATTTCCGAAGCCACTCGATACGCTGTTTACTGGAAAGTTTTCTTGAAGAGCGATATATGGTGTAAATGGCAAAAAGAATACTGAAAGTCTGCCCGATGCGAACATGATCCTCTATTTCACCTTCGGTAAGTTCTTTCCAGAACTGTTCCTGGAGCGAAAAGGAATAACGCATGGCCTTGAGATACTCTTCACCGAGAAATTTAGCCGAAGTGTTACCGAATCCGAGATTATAATTATAGAAATGATAATCGACAATCCTTATGGTACGTGCTTTGCCGAAACAGTTGAAATTAAAATTAAAATCTTCGTTAAGCAGATATTGAGGATTGAAACCGTACCCATTGTCTCTAATGAACGAGGTTTTATAGAATTTGCTCCATACAGGACCTAACACATCGTTTCCGTATTTGCGAAGAAACTCCACGTGGGACTCGGTTTTGTATTTCAGTGTCATTGTTGGGCCATAGTCCATTTTATTGGTCTTACTGCCTCGGGAATGTCTGATATATGGAGTGACAATTATATCGGGAGACTGTTGTTCGTCAAAATCTTTGAAGATGTATTCGAAAGCTCCCGGCTCCATCCAGTCATCTTGGTCGGAAAATGTGATATATTCTCCGGCCGCCAACGATATTCCGAGATTGCGAGTAGGGGAGACTCCTTCGTTCTTTTTATCAATGAACCGGATTTGCGGGTATTTATATGCGTAAGACTGGCATATGTGGGCAGAATTATCCTTAGAGCCATCATTTATAAGTATTATCTCGAATTCTCCTTTTTGTGAAAGGATGGAATCCAGACATTTTCTTAGAGCCTCTCCGGCATTGTATACCGGAATAATAACAGAAAGTTGCATATTTATTTGATGATTCGTTTTTTGATGACTTGAGCCGGATTCCCCCCGAGAACCGTATAGGGAGTGGTGGACCGGAAAAGACAGCATCGGGCTCCAAGCACGCAGCCGTCGGCGACGGCGACTCCCGGACCGACGAAGCAGTCGGCGGCGATCCAGACTTTGTCGCCGACGGTAATCGGTCGGCTGACGAGGGGGAGCATCGGGGAGGATATATCGTGGGATGCGGTGCAGAGGAAGCTACCCTGGGATATTACGGAATCGTCGCCGACGGTAATCGGGGCCTTGTTGTAGAGTTCTGTATGCGGACCGATGCAAGCCCGTCCGACGCTGAGATTCCAGGGAGCGTAGATTTTACAGGAGGAATAGACCAGGGCATCTTTCCCGATTCTGGCGCCGAAAAGCCGCAGCAGCCCGTGGCGCCAGCCGCGGCACATTGACCCGGGAAAGAGGCGGAAAAGGGAGGCGTTGACAAGCGCCCAGATGATCCGCCTGGCCCGGTGGGGTTTAGGTTCTGTATAGTCCGAAAGGTTCATCGGTTGCGCAGAAATGTATAGAGGGGATTGAGATAACGTTTCGTGTAGCGCGCTCCCAGCAGGAGGCCGGTCAGCAGACCGGTGCGGAGCGGTCCCCAGGCGAGGACTTCCCGCCTCACGCGGTTGGCTTCCCGGAGTCCCTGGTCCTGGTTGGTGTTGGATACACCGCTGATATCGAAATCAGAGATGCACAGATCGAGTCGCAGGGCGTCGTACCGGCTCCTGACAAGGGTCTCGAGAGTCAGACGGTAATCGGCGGCGATGCGGAAGGACTCGTCATAAACCAGATTGTTCTTCTTCAGGAAAGCGAGGTTATAGAACGTTGACTGATGGGAAGCAACCGGCCCATACCAGATTTTGTCAGGCTGGCGAGAAGGCTTGACGCCGAATGTCCTGGTTTCGCCCAGGCACTCGCGGTAATGTCCGTAGACCATTGCCGGCAACTGCTCTTTTCCCACAATGGATTCCACCACCTTTCGGACGACATCATGGTCTGAAAATCTGTCGCCTGAGTTCATGAAGATGATGTAATCTCCCGTAGCCGCCCGCAGACCTTTGTTCATCGCGTTATAAATGCCCGAATCTTTCTCGCGGATATAAATGTCAATATCGGATGACTGGCGTTCAAGTAGTTCCGATGTCCCGTCTGTCGAAGCTCCGTCTACAACGATGTACTCGATGTTAGCCCGGGCAGTCTGCGAACCGACACTTCCGACTGTCGCAAGAATATGATCCGCATCGTTGAACACAATAGTGACGACCGAAATTTTTATATTTTTCGAATGCATTTTAAAGGGTATATACGAATTCCGGCTTTTCGCCTCCGCCGAGAATCCAGCGGTAGAGGGTAAGCATCTTCGCGGCAATAA
>CAJUAF010000040.1 GCA_910584365.1 uncultured Muribaculaceae bacterium
CCAAGCGGCACTTTATGGGCTACATATAATGTAGGAGCATCCTCCCCCTATGAAAAGGGACAGTACTTTGCATGGGGAGAAACAGAGCCTCGCGAAGACTTCTCCTGGGAAAGCTACAGGTTCTTTGAAGGGTATGAAGTCGATCCCAACAATGGCGAATGGGCTGTCCTTGAAAATATCGGCACGGACATCAGCGGAACTGGATATGATGCAGCCCGATACCAATGGGGTAACGGCTGGAGGCTTCCAAATGAACAGGAACGCTATGAATTACTAATGTTATGCTGGACAAATGGATCATCTGTAGAAAACGGAGTTCGAGGCGTTAGGTTGTACGGCCCCAATGAACACAGCATATTTTTGCCCATATGCGGGTATGGCCTATGGTATGGCGATCTTGACCCTTTCCATAATACAAGCGCAGCGTATTTGACGGGTGTTGAAGATCCTGAATGCGGTTATAATGGTAGGCCTATCGAACCGAGTAATAGAGCTAAGGGATTTATAGTTGAGCGCGATGCCGGCCTTACAGGGGCAACTTGTAATAAGGCATACGGCTCAAACATCCGTGCGGTAGTCAATCCTAAAGAGTCGGGGGTAAATCCCCTTGTCTATGACAAGAATAGCATCACCATATCATTCCAAAATGGAAATATCATAGTCAGCGGAACCGACAATAAATGTACGCTTGAATTGTTTGACCTTTCGGGGAGAATCATAATCTCGGCAACTGTCGATAACGGCATCTGTCCGTTACCCTCTCTGTCAAACGGCATCTATCTCGTTACGGTAACGGACGGCGCATCATCAAAAACTCAAAAAGTGGCAATAAAATGACATGCAAATTTAATTCCGTTCTCCTGTCATTACTTGCTGGAATATTTCTCTGCGGTTTTGATTTGTATGCACAATCCACCGGCTCAAATCAAGTCATTTCTTCCGATTTCGGAGAGAATCTTTCGACAGGGTGCCCGAGGCTTCAAGTCATCGGGGATATGCTGTATGCTCCCGGCCCTAACGGCATAATGCGTCGGGCCAAAGGTGAGAATGCGAAATGGGAACCTTTCGCTATGCAGGGCATAAACGTCATAGATTTCCGTATTTCCGGTGATGAAATTATTGCTTTTATAGTTCCTGAGGAATATTCTCAGATAATCGATATGGATTTACGCACGGTAACCCGACTGGTAAAAGGTTCTGTATCAGGAGTTGATTTTAGCGACATCACCCCGCAGGAAATGGAGTATAGTTATAGTGGAAATACCTTGACTTCATTGTCTGCTATGGCACAGCATCCTACAGATAAAAACTGTGTGATGATTATGGGACACGCAGGCATCATGAAATCAAAAGATTTTGGTAAAACGTGGGAAAAACTGTCACATTACGGAGCTTTATATAATCCACACTCTTTCCTGGGTTGGCATCCACAAAACCCCGATATACTGTTTCTTACTTCGGAATCATTCATTTATGTCGGCATGGTGTGCAGAAGTATAGACGGAGGTGCAACATGGGATATATTTACTCCGGATCCAAACAGTGAAAGTAGCTGCCATTGCATAGCCTTTGACCCTGATAATGCAGACCATCTTCTCATCAGTGGAGAATATAAAATTTATGAATCTTTTGACTGCGGTGAGACATGGGATATCATATTAGATGAATTGAACAAGGGAGACAAATCGATTCTCGGGTATTCTTATAACATCATGTATGACCCGACCGATCAAAATCACTCTACAATATACGCTGTCGGTCATGCCAATGGCTGGCCTCCAAGAAATATTGTTAGGTCGGTTGACAATGGAAAGACTTGGCAACAATGTATGACATATGATTTCGAAAACGACATGAATTTCTATTACGATGCGGCTCTCTTTGACGGCAAGATTTGGATTTACGATTATAAGGATATTGTTTACTGGAATATCAGCGGCAGTTCCGGTATTGATGATTCCATCATCGAAAATTCGCAATCGCCCATTTATTTCAACTTGAATGGCGTACGGCTCAATTCGAGGCCAAAATCAGGAATCGTAATCGAAAAACGAGATGAAACATCCAATGTAATTGTGTTATGAAAAATCTGCTCCTTGCATTTTTGCTTGTCTGCTGTTGTTCTATGGCAGACGCTTCCGTTCTCGGCATTTTCGAAGACACCAATTTCCCAGCCGGTATTTCAGGTGAACGCGACGGAGTGCACCGTATGGAGGTAATCAACGGCGAACTATATGTAGCTACCGAAAAAGGCATATACATATATTCGGAATCTTCAAATTCCTGGAGCCTGTGGGCTTTGGAGGATGTCAATGTCATGGACTTCAAGGTCAACGGCGATGACGTGGTTGCAATAATAGTTCCCCAAGACCAAAAAGGATTTCGAGCCGTTGAGTTGGCGAGACTTATACGGTTCAACCGTAATCTTTCAGAATGGGAGGATATAATGTATGCAGATATGGGATATTACTCTTCCGACCAATTTCTTACTTACGTAATGCGTCTCGCGCAACATCCGTCGAAGCCTGAAACGTTGATGGTTGCCGCATACCCGGGCATCTGGATTTCCGAAGACTTCGGCTCAACTTGGAATTTCAAATTCGATTTGCTTTACGGCTATAACGAGCACCAGTTCTTAGGCTGGCATCCGACCAAGGACAATGTACTGTTATATACGTCTGAAAGCGATGCATTAGCAGCGCAGATTTTGCGTAGCGAAAACGGAGGCAACGACTGGGGTATAATCAATCCTGACCCAAACGGCGACAACTCGTGCCATAATCTTGCATTTGACCCTGACAATGACGACCATATCTTATATTCGGGAGAGGGATGCATTTTTGAATCGAATGACTGCGGTAAGACATGGCAGTGCGTTTATCGTCAGGAAAGCCTTAATGACGAAACCGAAATAGGTTATGCCTATAACGTGATGTTCGACCCTGAAAACACCAATATTGTATATTGTGTGGGGGCTTGTTCTATCCATCAGGATATTCATATCTTCAAATCTTCTGACAAAGGTAAAACATGGGCACGTATCGCACGGAGTAATTTATTCGATAACCACGAATACTGGCCTTATGAATCGGTGCTTTTCAACGGCAAGATATACCTCTATATGCAGGAAGGAGTGTTTACATACAATCCTGACAATAATTCAGGTATAGAGAACATCGTGACCGATAGCGACAACAGTGCTGAAACATTTTACGACCTGTCAGGCCGCATAGTCAGCAATCCACAACCGGGAACAATCCACATACAGTGTGGCAAGAAAATCATTGTAAAGTAAACGATGAAACATATCCTTCTTTCCGCGATAACCGCACTTTCAGTTCTCGCCGCCAATGCACAGGACATTGACGAAGATGTTCTGCCCTCCGACCGCGACCACTGGACTGTAACCATAGCTTATGATGCCTCCATTCCGGGAAAATGGAAACTCGCAAACGGCTCATTCAAGATGTTCAAGCCTGGCGGCGGAATAAGTGTCGGAGCTGATTATATGTGGCTCTTTGGCAAAAATTTCTTCTT
>CAJUAF010000041.1 GCA_910584365.1 uncultured Muribaculaceae bacterium
AGGGGGCGTTGTCAGGGGTCAGTGAAAGTCGGACCGCTTTGTTATAGAGTGCGTTGAGTATGCGGTTATAGAAAGCGATGGTCGAGGGTTTGAGTCCCTGGAGGGAGAGTTCGGAATTAAAGGCGTCGACAGTGGCGGCGTTCAGATTCCTGACCAGCAGGTCGAGGCGGGAATGACGTTTCAGGAAACGTTTGAAACGGGCCGTGGCGGAGCGGTATTTCTCGGCACGGGATTCATTACCCAGTTTCTGTTCCTCTTCGACCTGTCGGGCGGCAAATTCCAGAAAGGTGACATCGTTTCCCGTAAAATCGCTGTTGGCCTTCAATTGAGTGAGAGTGGCCGTCAGGGTTACGATTATCGTTGCCACACGGTCACGGAACTCCCGGACTTCATGGGGTTCGGACATGAAGACAGTCCGGGGTTTGGCGCCGTCGGGTTGATTGATGTCCGGAAATCCATGAAGGAACAGCAGTTGCCATCCGCGGTCTGACAATGATGTGGCCGAAATTCCGTAGGTCAGGGATTGTGTGCCACCCATAAGTGTGACGACAGCATTTCTGACAGGCACCTCGGACAGGGCGACAGAGACCTTGATTCCGTTGTCATCAGGCTTATTTACGTTCATTGGCGCTAATCAATGATTTATTGTTTTGGGGCTGCTATTCTGGGCGATAAGTCCGGAAAGGGCCCAATAGGGGAAAAACATGGCGCTCCCGGCATACAGTATCCATCCTTCCGCGATACCGTTAATCAGCAGGAAAGCGAGCATCGCCAGGTAGAAACCGGAGCCGTCTTCGGGACGCTGGCGGCGTAGCAGGGTTATTATCAGTTTGAGATTGAAGACAGACAGCAGAAGGAATCCCGCTATACCGGTCTGGGCAAGCACGGACAGCCATGAGGAACCGGGCTCGACGACGCCGGTGGAGCGCGAGCGCGTCTCGTTGTCGAACTGCCGGCTGAAGACCCGCTGGGTGGCGAAGCCTATGCCGAATACCGGAGCTGAACGGAATTCTTCGAGGCGTCCCTCCCATTTGATGTCCCTGGAATAGGTCAGTGAGGAGTGGTTGCTGCCGATTCTGAACTTATGGGCGATGGTATCGGAGACGCGCGGCACTATCAGGACCGCCGTACCCAGGGCTATAATAACAAGCAGCGCCGCCGCCACGGGATGCCGCCGCAGATTCCGGATTCTGCGGCGTCTGAACCATAACATGACAACGACGGCGCCCAGTACACCCAGGGTGGCTATTCTGGAACCGGCCTGGAGCATCATGGCTCCCGCGGCGACAGAGGCCGTCAGCATTCCCCAGAAAGTCCAGCGGCGCACGGACTGTCCGAGCATCCTCCAAAGGAGGTCTATCAGTACCACAGCCGTTACCGGGGCCAGGAGCATTCCCCCGGCGGTGACGCCGCTGAACGACATCCAGTAGCCGTTGTTGAGGAATTTCACTCCCGCACACAAGCACAGAAATCCGATAAACGACAGGAACACCACCACGCGGAATCCCCACATCATCCCCCGCCACATCATCGGCCGCAGGCGCCGCAGAAGGGAGTTATCCACCAGCGGAGACAGCAGTCCGAGCATCAGCAGGAAGAATCCAAGGCGTTCCCACGCCCGGAAGCCGGCTTCGGGAGGATTCAGCACCAGCGACAGGAACGCCACCATCACAAAGGAGAGCAGCAATCGTCCGTTCCTTATCTTCGGACAGGCGAGCATGACGAAATACAGGGTCAGCACGCTGCAAGTCAATATCAGCGCAGAGCCGATACCCAGCCATGCGACAGGCTGCAGACCCTTGAGCAGCCCCACACCCACACCGCAGACTGCAGCCGCCAGGGCCCCAATCCGCTGCCACTTCCATTGCTTCAAACCCAGCACGTGCCTCATACGGCAACGCCGTCCTATAATATTGTTGCTCCTTTCGGATCGGGAAATTTCATTTCATCTTACCCGACCTGTTTTCTTTTACATAACCCGGGGGAGAGCAACTATCCGTTCAGTTATCTCATCGGTGTTCACGGAGGGCTCTCTTTCAGAGCGCTATATTGTATTGCTCCTTCAAAATCCGTTTTATCGCTTGGGGATCTCCCTTGCTCTTCCGCTTTATTTCCAGGATCTTGGCATCGACCAGGGTGCGGTACCACCATCCCTGGAGGAAGTCCCAGAGGAAACCTTCCTTGCCGTCAAGGAAGCCAAGCTTGAAAATATAGCGGTAAAGGAAATAACCGAAGGAGCGCACGAACAGCGGCATCCTGGAATAACGGGATTTCTGTGAGCGTTTATG
>CAJUAF010000042.1 GCA_910584365.1 uncultured Muribaculaceae bacterium
CATCAGGCACCGTTTCTCGAAGCGCTGGCAAAGAAACATGAAGTTGTTCTGAGGGTTGAAGAGCAGCTGATTGAAAGTCGGGCCAAAGAAGGATGGAATGTCCCGGAAATCTTCGGAGTTTCCATCTCCGGAATTCCATCCGGTAAAGAACTGACCACGGCTTTCGCCGATAAGGAGATACACCATATATTTTCAGGAATCGACGCGTTTCCCGGAGTGTACCGGGCATTCCGGTGTGCGGTCGATTCCAGGTCGTCCATATCGGTATTCCTTGAACCCTACGTCTGGAACGACATTAAGGGGGTGCTGAGGCGATGCAAATATTTCCTGCTGCATCTCCGATATGGAAAAGCCATTTCCAGGCTATTCACCACCGGCAGAAACGGCGAGCGCTGTTATCGCCGGAGCGGTTTTCCGGCAGACAGGATATATCAGTGGGGATATTTCACAGCCGACGGTGGCCCGATTCCCGACAATCAGACTCCCAATGTCCGTCCGTCAGCCATTTTTGTCGGAAGCCTTGATGAAAATAAAAATATCCTGCGCCTCCTCGACTGTATGCTTCGCCACCGGAATAGCTTCGAACGATTTACGATTATCGGCCGTGGGCCTTTGGAGAGCCTTATCCGACGGCAGACAGAATCTGTCCCTGCGATATCTTTCGAGGGAACCAGACCCAACGACGAGGTTCGCCGGATGATAGCCACCCACGATTTTCTCATCTTGCCGAGCCATTATGACGGCTGGGGTGCGGTTGTCAATGAAGCACTTACGGCCGGCACGAGGGTACTCTGTTCCGACCGCTGCGGCGCCGCAGTACTGATTGATGACGCCGGCGTGCGCGGAAGAGTGTTTCCGCTTGACAAGATGGAACAGGCCATCACAGAGGAATTACAGCGGGAACCGCTGAATATCCCCCAGAGGCGCGAAATCGCTGAATGGGCTCACTCGCATATATCCGGAGAAGTGGCGGCGGATTATTTCGCGTCATGTTTTACCGGTTCGGGAAATAGGCCGGTGGCACCCTGGTTAAAAACTACTATATGAGAATACTGCAGACCATCGGGGGGATGGCAGCCTCCGGAGGGGGAACGTCAAGCTGCACCGCACAGCTTTTTGAAGCGATGGCGGAGTTTGACCCGCAGGTGCGGTTGCTGACGGTCGCGCCCACCAGTCCCACGGAAGAAATGCTCGGAGCCGGGAGCGTCTGGCTCATGAGTGTTCCCAACGACTACCGTACCCCCTTCTGCCTGTCCCGCAATTTCAGGCGCGAAATCGGACAGTCCGATGCGGAGCTGTTCCATACCAACGGACTGTGGATGGACGTAAACCATATCACCTGCAGCGAGGCCCGGCGCCGGAAACGCCCCTATGTCATAACTCCTCACGGGATGCTGTATCCGGAGGCGATGCACCGCTCGCGCTGGAAAAAACTGCCGCTGGAATTGCTCTGGTTCCGGAAAGAGATACTGAACGCAGACTGTATCCATGTAACCTGTGACAAAGAGATGGACCACGTCCGCCGCTATGGTTACCGCGGTCCGGTAGCCGTTATCGGCAATCCCGTCATGATTCCCTCCTGCATCGGGGATATTGTCTCCTCGCCTGCACCGGATGATACGGAAACGCGCACCGTCGGATTCCTTGGACGACTCCATCCCATCAAACAGGTGGAACGTATCCTCCAGGGGATGGCACTGCTTCCCCCTGACTCCCGTCGCCGGCTTCGGTTTGCCGTCATGGGAAGCGGGGACGAAGCCTACGAACGGTATCTGGTCGAGCAGACCCACCGGCTCGGACTTACCGGCCAGGTGGAATTCAAGGGCTTCGTCAGCGGGCGACGTAAGTTCGAGGAACTCAGTCGCCTCTCCGCGCTGATGGTTCCGTCGGAGATGGAGAACTTCGGCATGATTGTCCCCGAAGCCCTGCTGGTCAACACCCCCGTTATGGCCTCCACCGGAACGATGTGGACATCCCTCGATACGGAACGATGCGGCTGGTGGCGGTCGGCCTCCGCGGAATCCATTGCCGGAGTACTCCGGGAAATCCTGGCCGCCACTCCCGGGGAACTCCGCGGGATGGGCCGTCGGGGTGCCGAGATGGTTCGCCGCCACTACGCCGCCCCGATTATTGCCGCGAAGATGCTTACCCTCTACCGCTGGATTCTCGGCGGAGGCGAAAA